>JBDRES010000034.1:0-70297 GCA_043819515.1 bacterium | reverse complement strand
CGACCACGGCGCTTTCTACGTCCGTCTGCAGTCTTACCGAGACGGCTCGACCTTCGGCCTTGGCTTTCCAATCGGAATTCGGAGCGTTCAGACATTGGTCGACAACGAGGCGAAGGTCAACCGGCTCCGGCTGCATATATGCTGCCGACGACGAGAATTCCTGTATCGAGGCAATCGTCTGCGCTCCTTCGAGGGCCATCTTTTCCAGGCGTTCCAAGTCCTGGTTCAGTTTGGAGTCTTGGCAACGGACACGCATCAGTTGCAGACGGCCGATTATCCCACCCATGACATTGTTCAGATCATGAGCCCACTCCGGAGGTCATATCGGTCAGGGCCGCCAGAGCCTCTGCCTCAGCCAGACGACTTGATGATTCCTGCATCTTGCGATGTGAAACGACCAGGTGGCGAACGCTGCCGGCGTTGCACAGAAGAGGCGCCGCCATTACCGAGAACAGGTGTACGAGCTCCGTATCATCACTCGAAAAAACATCATCCTCATCCCGCCAAACAGCGAATGCAATCGACTGACCTTCGTCCGCCGGCAGCGCCTCGATCAGTACGAGCGTCTCGTCAATGGACTCCTGCCGACCACACGCTTCCGGCATCGACGGCGCCGCCTGCTGATCCGCTGCCGCCATAATTCGACCAACGCTGCCTGCCAAACACGTGGGGAACTTGTCGGACGGCAGGCGGCCCTCATGCTGCAACACACCGTAATCGCGGGTATGCCTATCATAACCTACTATGGCGGCACCTGATGACGGCACTGCCGCCTGCAATTGCTTAAGCATCATCGTCAAGGTGGTTTCGAAGCGAGTATCCACCAGATGGGTATCGTACATCTTCAGCAGCTGCCCCAGACGACGAGAGAAGTCCCCCATGCTTTGGATTTGTCTGGCCAAGTTCAGAGATTCAAGGATAGCGCCGGCCACCAAATTCAATTGCTTACTCGCCATCCCTGAGAGAGCCACCGATGAGTCGGACGCAAAGGCCAATAAGTGCATTTGTCCGGCCTCCTCTGAGGTCCACACTCGATGCAGACCTTTGCTCAGGAGACTTGTCCCGGCAAACTGATCAAGTTGGGGATGCCCGGAAGTAATGTCAAACCAATCGTCCCCGGCTTCCTCCGGCCAGATTCCGATTAGAGCCTCCAGTTTGGCCAGATCGTGTTGAGCTCCGGACGAGCGTTGACTAAACCCCAGACCGACCAGATCACCGGATGCACTGGGACGATAGAAAACACCAACGACATCACACTCGAGACACTGACTCACCAGATTACTCAGATGATCGACTTGCCTCAGAACCAGCCCCAGCTGGCTGCCGGCCGAGTTCCGGTAGAATTGCTGAAAGTGATTAACCATCAACAATAGCTCCATTGTTGGAAGGATACGCGGCGTCGACCAAGGTATCCTCTGTCTCCTGTCCATTGGCCTCAATGAGGCTTATCAAGACCCGGCACGCATCACCCTCGGTCACTTCATATGTCATCAGCATGCCCGCGTGCTGAACGGTGCCGGCATCCGATCCGAAGCGGCGATGGGCGTAATACGGTAGCGCTGATTGGAGCATGTCTCCCAAACGCAGATGTCCGATCACAGCCCGCGGGAAACAGATACGAATTGCGCTCGGCCCGCCCGAGGTTAAGCTGACAGTGAGTTTGCCACTGCAGATGGCTTCATTCATAAGGGACAAGATGAGATTGTAAACAGTGTCGAAGGCCTGTCCGTGAGTGAGTTGAAAGTCACTGTCGGTTTGGTGGTCGGCCTCGATTTCCAGAGTGACGCTCTTGTTGTCGCGGACGAAGCGCGCGAAACCGCCCAGCAATTCGGGCAAACTGCGGACGATATCCGTGGCCGCAACCTGACGCCGCATACCATCCTGCCCCAGAGTACAGATAGATCTTAGACTGGCCAACACTGCCGCGGCATTGTCGGTCGCCGCCGCCAGCTTGTCCAGGCCGCGTTCCAGCGGCTCCAACAGGGATGTCTTGGGCAGGTGTCCCAGCTGCATGTGAATCAGGTCAGCCTGACCCGATATCGTGGACAACCGGCTGGTGATCTCGTGGAAAAAGCCGTCGGCCAGTTTTCGAATGATGTCGATACGATCACCGGCCATCCTCTCAGTCACACCCCCAACGCCTGGAATCAGGTCAGGCGGCATGGTCTGAACTTGCTCCACCAGTGGTAAGAGTGCCAATAATCCCGCGGCCGCCTCCAACAGCTCCTTGTGGTCGGCATAGTCAATGTCCTGATTGAACAAGCCGACGGCCAGCAGCTTCTGTCTGCTGCCGGACTTGGGGACAACCAGCAGGATCTCCGCCGCGACCCGGTCCCGCTTATAGAGCGACCGCTGTTGTTCTTCGAGAGACTGGACATCAACATTGGACACCAAAACTGTCCCCTCGGTCACGGCGCGATCAAACAAATCGTCCGACAGTGGCGATTGCCGCTCGACTCGTGCGGAACGCCTGCCATCAAGACCGCTTGTCGCTACCTGGGCCGGACCGCGCCTGGGGGTCAAAACCAGACGACTCAACGGCAGACGCTCGGCTAGAGCGTCGAACAATTCCTGCAGAACCAGGCCGACAGGCAGGCGTTGATGTAACGCCCGAACCAGCCGGGCTATGATGAGGATTGAATCTGCTTGCGCCACTTCTTACTCTTCACGGAGCCTCGGTTAGAAACGTTTGCGCCCGCCGTTCAGAGTGGCCTGGCGATTGGGCGACTGCCGTCAGTGGCATCGATTCGATCTGAGGCCTCACGCGACCGGGGCGACGGGTCATGGCGCTGGCTCGTATTGAAATGGAGAGCAATGAGGCCACCATACGAGCTGCGGCGATATCGGCGTGATCAAATCGGAATTCCTCCCAGGGGCGTCGATCGGCCAGACTGAGAACAGCTATGACCTGACCGTTGACGGTGACCGGGACTATCAAAGCCGACTTCAGATCGGAGCACCAGGCTTGTAACGCTTCGGCCTCGCTGATCGGCTTGTCGGTGTCGTCCTGGTTGACCAACATCAAACGGCCGTGATCCCGAACCAGGCAGTGGTATGGCATCAGCGAAAGGATCATATGGCCGCCGGCGGGTGTCGCCGGTGAGGCCTCGTCCTGGGCCAGTAGTGCCCTGGAAGTCAGAAACGAGCGCTCGCGACTGAAGGTAGCAATACGTATGACAGATGGTCCGATCAATTGCCGCAGCGATTCGGCGGCGATTGCAAAGGACTCCGAGAGGCTGGTAACCGAAGCCAGCGACTCCACCAAGCTCGCGATTGAAGACAGACGAGCGGATTCCTGTGCAGTGGCTTGCTGCTGAGTGTAACGCGCCATCGCCATCGTGAGAACGACCGATAGCATGTCTCTCTCGGAGGCACCTATGGACCCAAAGGCGTGAGATCTATCGGAGGCTAGTGTCAATACCGCCGACGCTTGACCTGGAGTCGACGGAATGCACAAAACGGTGCCGTTTTCTGCCGAGCCCAGGGACCGCTCCAATGCCGATCGCGGACGACCGGGACCCAAAACAGAAAATTCGGCGGCCACCGTAGACTCAAGGACTGTCTTGGTATGCGGCAATAGTCCATCAGGTCGTAGACCTAATTCCTGTAGTACCTTACCTCCCTTGCCGAGGGAATAGCGCTTGACCCTGTCTCCCAGGACGATTTCCATCGACAGGTAGCTGACACCACCCCGGCCCATGTACAGCCCGCCCAATTCGCGAGTGAGATCGCGGACGTCGCCGGTCGCGGCGAGCAACTTCTGAAAGGCAGCCGAGGTGAGATCATTGGCCGTGGGGCCAGTTGGTGAACTGACCGGCGCCGCTTGGAGCCCTCGGCTGATTATCTCGGCGGCAATCTTCACATTCTGGCACAGGTCATTGTCAAATGCCTCCTTACCCGGCCACAGCAACAGCAGGTACTTGTCGTCGTGCGGCCCTCTCATCGGCACTCCCAGAACGGAAGCCGTCGCCCGGCCCGGTTCGGCCGATCTCGGGCGCCAAAGATCAGACATCAGACCGCCGCGCCAGATCTTTCCGTCGAGACTGGTTCGCACCAGAACTCGGGCCATGCCGGAGGCGCTCCCTCGGGCCGCGATCAACTGGCACTCGTCGCCGACACTGCGCAGAAGAGCGACCCCGGCCGCTCCCAGCGAAGAGGTCAACTGCTCAATGAAACCGGGTAACAAGCGGTGCGGACGCGACTCGAGTGAACTGAGCTGATGAGCCCTTTTTATAAGCTCCAGTTGATTTAGACGTTGAGACCGAAGCCGACGAAAATCACGCACGATCGGCAACCATTGGGAGACCCCACTGACGATCAGGACCAGAGCCAGGAGTGTGGCCGACCAACACACGGTATCGAAAGCCAAGCTGTTGGCCGGCACCGGAAGGGCCGCCAGAATACCGGTGCTGGCAACGGCCCGCGCCGACGTCACTAAAGCCAAGATGCCCAAGCCGGCTGCGATCATCGCAAACTCGCGCGAACGATGCTGCGGCATGTGCCGTTGTAGTTCAGCCATGGCAACCAAACCGGCCAACGTCACCATGGAAAGAATCAGATTTACATCGCCACCAATCACAAGAGCCCTCCTTTGGCCTAACTCAATACTATCTTTTTGGTTATCGGCAAATGGAGAGCATCTATTCAGCCCTTACGGATACAAAGGCACTACTGCTATGGGCCGCGCACCATACCTCTGGGCTATCCGACAGACCGACCGCGATTATTCTATCGGTCCAAGTCTATGCTTAACTGCAGGTTGCACCAGCAACGCAGTCGACGTCCCGCCTGCTGCTCAGTTGTGAAAGAAGCCCTGCGAATTCACTGACGCGAGAGATTGTGAATTGGGAGAAGGGTGACAACCTGGACTACTCGGAGCCGGCTGAGAAAACAATTCGTAGCCATTCGATTTCGGCCCGCTTCAGCTAAACAGGCTCCGAGTCGTGACGCGCCCCAGGTTTTTGAAATGCATTTTAGCCAGTTGCGGCAGAATGTCGGCACCCAATTGTCGTACGATCTCCCTGCCGGCGGCGTCAACTTGAGCCGATGCTCCCCTCGGAATCGCCACACCATATTCTGATTCCATCGACCGCATCTGAGTGATAAACTCAGCCCGAGCCAGGATCGATGCTGCCGCAACTTGCGTCACGCGCTCGCCCCGAACAATCTGCTTCAACGGCGTTATGCAACCAACCTTGCGCAGGGCACTCTCAACCAGCTCCGCCTTTCCAAACTTGTCGCTGACCGCAAGATCGATGTCACTCTGAGCGGCCAGTTCGTTTATGGCCTGAGCATGACACTCGGCCAGCAGGAGATTGAGGTTCTTGATTTTATGGTAACGCTGATTGTACTCCGAGGGGGAAACGACCACTACCGCATAGGGAAACTCCGAACGCAGCCAGGTGTCGAGGGCCAGCACCCGTTTTTCAGTCAGAAGCTTGCCGTCTCTCACCCCGGCCTCAATCATAGCCTGTTGGCTGCTCTCAGGGCAGGCACAGGCGGCCACTACCAGTGGCCCAAAGAAGTCACCTTTACCGGATTCGTCTACGCCCAGAATATTGCGACCGGTCATGGACTAGTTGGCCCGCTCCAGGTAATCACCGGTGCGAGTATCGACCTTGACCTTATCACCTTCTTTGACAAACGGCGGGACCTTGACGACCAGACCGGTCTGCAGGGTGGCCGGCTTGGTTACGTTGGAAACGGTGTCGCCCCGAGCCGAGGGTTCAGTGGTAATCACTTCCAGAATAACCGCCGCCGGCAGGTCGACCGACAAGGCTTCGCCATCCAGGAAGAGTACCTTGTATTCCTGGTCCTCCAACAGATACCAGCGGGCATCACCCAGGTTGTCCGCGGGAACAGCCACCTGGTCAAAGGTCTCCGAGTCCATAAAAGCGAATTCGCCGGTATTCTCGTATAGGAATTGCATCCGCCGCTCTTCCATATCGGGAGGCTTAAAACTGTCGTTGGATGAGAAGACCTTCTCGACCACCGAGCCGGTCTTGATGTGCTTCAGCTTGGTGCGAATATTGGCCTTGCCACGGCCCATCTTAAAGTGCTGGTACTCGACCACATAGTAGGGCTGGTCATCGACCAGAATGCGCAGGCCTTTTCTAAAATCGGACGGTGTAAACATGTCGCCTCCTGTATAAATCGGCTCCAAATATACAAGAAACAGAGCGCTACCCAAGCGTTTTCTGTGGGCTTTTCGAGTCCCGGACAGTGCGGCATCGTGGAAGCATACTACTCGGGTCTTGGACGCCTTAGATGCCCTTAGTGCGTAGGGACTATTTCTTGTTCGTCGGCGACAAGTAGACTGAGGCAAAAAACAGTCCCTTGGCCGAGCTCAGAGCGGACGTCAAGGTGACCCTCGTGCAATTCGACTATCTTGGCCACCAAAGGCAGCCCCAGACCGCTGCCCGACGGCCGCGATGAATAAAACGGCGTGTAGACTTTCTCTAAATCCTCAGGTGCAATCCCACAGCCCTGGTCCTTGATCCGAATAACGGCCTGATTCTTCTCCCGGACGGCGCTCACCATGACAACACCGGGACACCCTTCGTACGCCTTGGCGGCGTTCTCGATCAGGTTCAGAAGGGCCTGCTTCAGAAGCAGCGAATCGGCCGTCACTGGACAGTCCAAACGAATATCGCTCTGGATGGATATGTCCTTGAAGTCCTCCCGAACTTCAAGACTCTTGATGAGATCGGCCACCAGTTCGGCAAGATCGACGGGCTGCGGCTGATAGTCAAACGGCCGCGCAAAATGGAGAAAGCGCTTGATGAGTGCCTCCGCTTCCTTGCTCTCCTGAACCAGGGCCTCGGCCGACGAGGCATCCATATTCTGACGTCGGAGTTTCCTCGTTATCAAGGTAGCATAACCGACAATCGCACCCAGCGAGTTGCGCAATTGGTGGGCCAGACCTCCGGCCATCTCACCCAACGCGGCCAGGCGATTGCGGGACTCCAGCTCCTTGCGCAAACGAGTTCGATCGGTAAGATCATTGACCAGCACCGAGGCACCGATTGTCTGCCGGTGGATGTCGGCGATCACGGAAACACTAACTCCCAGGTAGCGCTCCTCCCCCGTCGGTGACGCCAACGACACTTCGAAGTAGGGGGAACCCTTGTGGCAGTCCAATGCCCGGCTGATGGCATTCACGATATCAATACTGTTTTGCAGCAGCTCAAAGAAGTGTTGACCCAGCAGATCACTTTCGCTCGTCCCAAAGATCTTCTCAGCCGCGGGATTGGCCGATCTGATCTTGCCGCCGCGGTCAATTGTCACTACGCCGGAATTTACCGAACTGAGCAGGTATTGATTGTAATTCTGGAGCGAATCCACCCGATCGCTGATAATCCTGTTCAGTTCTATCAGCTCGGTCTCCTTACCGCGCAATTGATCAATGATCTGGCGATAGTGGGCTACCACAGCCTCAACATCACCGCCGCCTTCTATCGGTTGGCCGGCCAATTCGGCCTGTTGAATGATGCCTCGAAAGGGCCTCTGAATGAACCGAACCAGCAGTACATAGAGAAGCCCGATTAGGGCCACTCCGTAGGGACTAAAGCGGATGATGTTGCGTCCCAATCCGTCCAGAAAGGCCAGAGCCGGCGATTCGCGAGCGGCGACTACCGCTCCGGTGCCGGATCCGATCCGGACCAGGTGGACATAGAAGTAGCCGGTGCCTTCTCCCCTGGTCAGGTCGCCGGCGGACATGCCGGCTACCGCCCGGGCAATTCCGGCCCGGTGGGCATTGTCACCTCCGCTGAAAGATGCTTGCCAGCGTGTCCAGTCGGCATCCTCGGTGTCGGCAGGCCAGGTCGGCAGGAAGCCCAGTTTCGACAGATGGTACGTTTGTTTCAGATGACGTCGCCGCTCAGCGGACAATCCGCTCAGACCGGTCTCGCGGCTCTCTCTGGCCGCCATAAGACAAGCCAGTTGCAGATCGGAAGTGATTTCCGCCGTTAGTAGCTGACGCGACTTGTGGATTACATAGTTGGCACCAACATCCAGGCCCAATAGCACCAGGATGATTGCCAACAGCCCCAGGTGGAGCCGCGATTCAAACTTGTGTAGTTGACGAGACATACCTATACGGTACTTCGGAATCTCGCCCGAATACTTTTGCGGGAGTTCTATGGAAGGCCCAGGATGGTGACCTGGTAGAATCCGATTATCTGATCGCCGCAGACGATAGCCAATACCGCCGCCAGCACCAAGAAGGGACCGAAGGGGATCTGGCGCGTCCGGCGGAGCTCTTCAGAAAAGACCATTATCGCGACCGAGATAACAAGACCAATGGCGGCCGAACAGATAAAGACCAAGAGGACTTTCTGCCAACCCAAGAAAGCACCCAGCATGGCCGCCATCTTGATATCGCCGCCACCCATGGATTCTTTCTTGAACAGCCAGTCCCCCAGCAGGGCGATCAACAAAAGCGAGCCACCGCCGACCAACATGCCGATTCCAGCCTGAACAATCCCAATGCCGTCCGGCAGGAACGATACCCCCAAGCCGGCCACAATGCCCGGCAGCGTAATCGAATCGGGGATAATCTGGTGATCTAGGTCGATGAAGAATATCGCCAGGAGAGCCGAGCCCAAGGCGGCGTAGGCCAAAGCCGTCCAGCCCAAACCAAAGTAGACAAGCGCCAGGGCATAAAATCCGGCGTTCAGTAACTCGACCAGAGGATACCGCCAGGATATGGTTTTTTTGCAGAAGGCGCACTTGCCGCCCAGAACCAAATATGAAACCAACGGCAGGTTGTGATACCAGGCTAACTGCTTTTCACACTGCGGACAAATCGAACGCCGAAATCGGAACATCGTCCCGCGTGGCAGGCGAAAAATGACCACATTTAGAAACGAGCCTACGGCCAGGCCCAAAACGATGGCAAAAACAAGGTAGATCGTATTCATGTAGAATATATCGGCGGCTGAGCCCTCTAACTCAACTCGCCCAGACGGTTCATTAAGAGGGCACAGATAACCGGGCCGGCCGTTTCAGCGCGCAGAATCCGGCGTCCGAGCGAAACAGCCACAAACCCAACCTCACGGGCTGCCGCCACCTCCGCCGATGAAAATCCGGATTCAGGACCAACCAGCACCGTAAACCGTTTCGACGCTTCGGGCCAAGCCACCGCGTCAATGCCGGGCAGCGAGGCTCCGGCGTCAAAGATCAGTTTGACGTCGTCGCTATCGACTTCGGTGAGAAAGCGTTCGAGCGAGATGATGGCGCTTATCTGGGGCAGGACCGAGCGGCGCGACTGCTTCATGGCGGCCAGGGCTACCTTCTCCAACCGCCGCTGCCTCGTTCGGGCTCGTTTGCTGTCAGGTAATCTGACCGTCGCCTTGGCCGTGATGAGAGGCACAAAGCGCGTGACACCAAGTTGCGTCCCCTTGTCGACCGTGCTGTCGAACTTGTAACCGGTCGATAGTCCGGCTGCCAGGGTAAGTCGAACCGTTGGCTCGCCGAAGTTGCGCAAAGGTTGTATCAGACGGATGATGCATCCGGAGCGACGGAGCGAAACAATTTCGCCGCGGCCGGCGCCACCCTCACCGTCGGCGACAATGACCAACTCTCCTATGCGTCCACGCAGAACGGTAACCAGATGATGACTCTCGTCCGCCGCCAGGGTAACCTGATCCTCTTGCCAAAGCTCCGGCGGGGCATACAACACTGGTTCCATCGGGTCACCTCTTGAAGATCGTAAACGTCCGCCACTCGTTGTCGGAGAGAACAGCGTAATTGGCCAGGTCGCAGCTTGCCAGGGCCGCCTCCAGTTGCGCCTGGTACCGATCCAGTATTCCGGACAAAACCAAAATCCCTCCGTCCGTCGTCAGACCCTTGAGCCGCGGCAGCATGCTTACAATCGTCTCCGTGATGATATTAGCACATACGAAGTCGTACGGGAGATCGCCGTCACACTGCTCGACCGAGCCCAGGCAAATATCCGCCGGTGTCTGAATCCCGTTCACAGCAAAATTCTCGCGGCAGTTGGCTATCGCAACAAGATCGTAATCGACGGCCTTGACAATGGCGGCGCCCATCTTGGCCGCCAGGATCGACAAGATCCCGGAACCGCAGCCGAGATCCAGAAAACGTGTACCGGTCGCAAAATGCTCGCGAACGACTTGCAGGCAAGAGCGCGTCGTTTCGTGATGACCGGTGCCGAAGGCCATGCGTGGTTCGATCACAATATCGTATTTGGCTCGGGGATCGGGATCGAACCAGGGAGGGCGTACGAAAAGATCGTCGGCCGGCCGTATCGGCTTGACGGAATCACGATACTGCTCCTCCCACTCCGCCTGGGCAATGGGTCGACTTGTCAATTCGGGAACGCCCGGCATCAGATCCTCGGGCAGGGCGGCCAGATAGCTGCTTATCTGCTGATCAACCTGGCTAGCCTCGCCCTCGGCCAGGTAGAAGCATATGACCGTACCAGGGCTATCGTCTTCATCCTCAAGAACCAATCCGGAGCAGATGTTGCCGATTATGAAATCGCAGATCGCGTCAACAACCGCCTTCGGAACTTCCAGCCGGAACTCGATGTATCGGGCCGTCTGCGGACTCATGGTGGGCTATACTCCGAGTGTTTCCCGCAGTTTATCGAAAAACGACTTGCTCGGCTTTGGATGTGCAAATGATTCGGAACTCGCTAGGCTCTGAAGCAGCCGTTTGTCCTCGGCGCTGAGCTTGGTCGGAACCCAAACAATGATCCTGACCAGTTGATCACCGCGGCCGTTGTGATGCAAACGAGGGATTCCCTTGCCGCGCAATTTCAGGACTTTGCCCGGCTGAGTGCCGGGCGGTATCCTTAGAGTCTCTTCGCCCGCCAAGGTCGGTACCAAGGCATCCCCGCCCAGCACTGCTGTCGTGAATGAAATCGGCAAATCGCATATGATGTTTTCACCGTGCCGAGTGAAAACATCGTGGGGTGCCTCTTCAAAGACGGCGATCAGATCTCCGGGTTGGCCGCTATTGGGAGCGGCATTGCCCATGCCGTCGACACTCATATAGTTGCCGCTCGATACCCCCGGCGGCACCGTCAGACTAACAGTGGTCGTACCCTGCACGCGGCCCTCACCACGGCAGGCGGGACACGGCTCGGAAATCATCTCACCGGCTCCCCGACAGACATTACAGGTCGTCACCTGCTGGACGGTTCCCAGGAAAGTACGAGTCATGGTGCGCACCTGACCGGCACCGCGACACTGATGACAGGTCTGTCGCGAGGCCCCCACCGCCAGACCCGAGCCGCCGCAGTCCTCGCAGGAGACGAGACGCTTGACTTTTATCTTTTTTTTAACCCCTTCGGCAATCTCTTCCAGCGTCAGCTTCACGCGAAGGCGCAGATCCTCGCCGCGGTTTCGTCTCCGGCCGCCACGACCGCCGCCGCCCATGGCCCCAAACATCTCGTCAAAAATAGACCCGCCACCACCAAAGTCGCGCATGAAAGCCCGCATGGCATCACCCAGGTCGAAGGCGCCAAAACCGAAACCGCCCCCCCCCTGGCCCATGCCGGCATGTCCGAATTGATCGTACTGCCGCCTCTTCTGCGGATCCTTGAGAACCTCATAAGCCTCGGTGGCCTCTTTGAACTTGTCTTCGGCGCTCTTGTCATCCGGATTGCGATCGGGATGATACTTGAGAGCCAGCTTGCGATAGGCCGACTTGATCTCATCATCGCCGGCCGTTCGCGCTGCGCCGAGTATTTCGTAATAGTCTCGCTTAGACATCAGGGCTTACTTCTTGTCGTCGTCGACCACTTCAAAGTCGGCATCGACGGCACCGCTGTCGCCAGACGGCTCAGCGGCCGACTCCTCACCGGGGCTGCCACCGGCCGTCTGGGCTTGGTCAGTGGCCGCTTCGGCCTGGGCTTGTTTGTACATCTCTTCGGCCAGTTTGTGCGAGGCGGTCGTCAGTTCCTCTTTGGCCTTGCCGATTTCCTCGGCCGAGCTGCCCTTGACGACTTCCTTCAGCCGATCTATCTTCTCCTGAATGTCTTTCTTTACATCCTCGGTTACTTTGTCGCCATGTTCCTTGAGGCTCTTCTCGCTGGCATATATGAACTGATCCGCCTCGTTGCGGGCCTTGATCAATTCTTCCTTCGCCTTGTCCTCGTCGGCGTGCTTTTCGGCGTCTTTGACCATTTTTTCGACTTCTTCGTCGGAGAGCCCCGAAGACACTTCTATCTTGATCGATTGCTCCTTACCGGTGGCCTTGTCCTTGGCGCTGACATGAACAATACCGTTGGCATCGATATCAAAGGCCACTTCGATCTGAGGCATACCTCTCGGCGCCGGCGGAATTCCGACCAAGTCAAACTTGCCCAGAGTACGATTGTCGATCGCCATCGGTCGCTCACCCTGAAGAACATGAATCGACACGGCCGGTTGGTTATCTTCGGCAGTTGAGAAAATCTGCGCCTTCTTGGTGGGAATGGTAGTATTGCGCTCGATGAGCTTGGTCAAAACGCCGCCCAGCGTCTCGATGCCCAGCGATAGCGGCGTCACATCCAACAGCACCACATCCTTCATGTCGCCGGACAGAACACCGGCCTGGATGGCGGCACCGATAGCAACGACTTCATCCGGGTTGACGCCCTTGTGTGGCTCCCGACCGAACAACTCCTTGACCATCTCGTTGACCCTTGGCATCCGGGTCATACCACCCACCATAACAACTTCATCGATGTCCGATGTCGAGAGCTTGGCATCGGCCAGGGCCGCCTTGCACGGCTGCACCGTCCGCTGAATCAGATCGTCGGTGAGTTGCTCGTACTTGGCTCGCGACAGGGTCAGATCCAGATGACGAGGCCCCGACTGGTCGGCGGTGACAAACGGCAGGTTGACATTAGTCTGCATGGTCGATGAGAGTTCAATCTTGGCTTTCTCGGCAGCTTCTTTCAGTCGCTGAAGGGCCATGCGATCCTGGCGCAGATCAATGCCGTTGGATTTCTTGAATTCATCAGCCATCCAGTCGATGATCGCCTGATCAAAATCGTCGCCGCCGAGATGAGTATCCCCGTTGGTCGACAGAACCTCAAAAACACCGTCGCCGATCTCCAGGATGGAAATATCGAAAGTGCCGCCACCCAGATCGTAAACCGCAATCTTCTCATTGGCTTTCTTCTGCAGACCGTATGCCAATGAAGCGGCGGTCGGCTCGTTGATTATGCGCAGGACTTCCAGTCCGGCGATCTTGCCGGCATCCTTGGTGGCCTGGCGCTGAGCATCATTGAAGTAAGCCGGCACGGTAATGACTGCCTGAGTCACACTCTGCCCGAGGTAGTTCTCGGCCGCCTGCTTGAGATAGTTCAGGACCATGGCCGATATCTCGGGCGGTGAATGCCGCTTGCCGCCGGCCTCGACTTCAACATTACCCTTGTCGTTGGCCAGAACTTTGTACGACACCATCTTTTCTTCACTGCCGACCTCGTCGTGGCGACGACCCATAAAGCGCTTGATCGAGAAGACCGTGTTCTCAGGGTTGGTTACTGCCTGACGTTTGGCAGCGGCGCCAACCAGGCGCTCGCCGTCCTTGGCAAAGGCCACTATCGATGGTGTCGTCCGAGCCCCTTCCTGATTGGGGATGACGACCGCATCTTGTCCTTCCAATACAGCCACGCACGAGTTGGTGGTGCCCAGATCAATACCGATGATCTTGCCCATGGTGATCCACTCCTTATTGTAACGAATCCACTATTCTCTATCTTTGAAGCCTTGTCACGGACTCAGTCGACCTGGTCTTCGGATTCCGGCCCATTATCTTCAGGTCGCGCAGCACCTTTGCTGACCGCCACCTGAGCAAATCGTAATACTTTGTCTCCCAGGCGATAACCCTTAGTCATCTCAAGAGCCACTATACCCTCGGCATGATCCTCACTATCTATTTGCATAATGGCCTCATGCAGTCCGGGATCAAACGGCTGACCCACCGCCTCGATTGCGGTGACTTGGTTTTTGTCGAGCAGGCCCTTGAGCTGACCGTGGATCAATTCCATTCCTGCCAGCAAGGATTCGGTCGAGGCCTCGTTGCCAATATGCTCAAAAGCACGTTCAAAGCTGTCAACAATCTCCAGCAGTTCCATCAGCAGGCGACTGCCGGCCGCCCTGACCATATCCTCATATTGCCGGGCGGTTCGCTTCTTATAGTTTTCAAACTCCGCATGAGCCCTGAGCAGGCGATCCTCGAGTTCGGCTATCCGCTCATCGGGATCCGATGATACCGGCCTACCCTCGACATTGTCATTGGATTTTTCGAGTCCGTCGGCCTTCGTTCCATCGCCAACATCCTGAATATCCTCAGCCGAATCTGATTCGTCCGTACGCGGTTCAATCCGGGCGGTATCCTGATCCTCGGCTTCGTCGCGCTCGACGTTTATCTTGATTTCCTTCTTGGCGGCCATTGCTTATTCGTCCTTCCTGCCCTCCATCTGCGACAGGACATCGGTAATCGTTCGCGCCGTATACTGAACCACTGAAGCCAGACGATTGTAGGGCATGCGCGTCGGCCCTACCACACCGATTGTCCCGGAGATATTTCCAACCTTGTATGACGATGTAACCAGGGAGCAATTCATTATCTCAGCAAACTTATTCTCACGTCCGATGGTAATCACCAGGCCGGCCTGCTCGGCATCGGCCAGGAACTGCGACAAAACGGAACCTTCCTCGAGCATTCGCACCAGCGACGACACTTTGTCAACATCAGCAAACTCCGGTTGCCCCAAAAGGCTGGCCAGTCCTGCCACCCTGATGCCGTCAGCCGAATGATCGGTCCAGATTCGGTCCTTGGAGTCCATCAGCAACTTCACCAGGCGTCCCTGCCCGGAAAGGTCCGCCAGTCTGTCAGAGACGCTGGTTCTGATTTCCCCCAGAGACAAACCGACCAGGCGCTCGTTAAGAACCTGTTCGACCTTCTGCAGCTCTGCGTCGGAGACGGCCACTTCCAACTCGAGGATCACACTACTGGCCAGACCGGAGGCTACTACCACAACCGCCATGATGCGACCCTCTGAAACCGGGATAAGTTCCAGCCGCTTCAGCCGTCCAGCCTCGAATCGGGGCGACATGGAAATGCCCAATTGGTTGGTTATTTCACCGAGGACTCTACAGGTCTGCCCTAAGATCTCCTTGATACCACGCCCCTCCTTGAGCAGACTCTGTTTGATGAAATCCTTCTCCTGCTGGGTCAGGGCGGTTGGCTTCAAGAAATAGTCGACGTAGACACGATAGCCCAAATCGGTCGGAATGCGACCGGCCGAGGTGTGCGGCTGCTCTACCAAACCCAGCTCTTCGAGATCCGCCAGGGTATTGCGAACTGTCGCCGAAGAGATCCCCATCTTGAACTCCCTGGCAATCACCCTCGACCCAACGGGATCAGCCGATTTCACGTAGTGCGTGATCAGGTTCAACAGGATCTGTTTTTCGCGTTCGCTTAGGTTTTCAAATGCCACGACATTATCCTCGACAAAATACTCACAACTGCCATATTGGCAGCCACGATGTCAGACTGCTAATAATCTACTGTAATTGAACGCCAGTCAAGTAGAAAAGATGCATAATTGCAGTAAATAGCAACCACCGGCAGCCGTGATACCACTCACTTTCACAAGCTGACCATGCCAAACGGAACGCCCGCCGGACAGATGCCGGCGGGCGTACAATTGACTCTTGTGGTTTTGCTATAAGGCTATCGCATCACTTCTTCTTTTGCTCAGTCTTTTTGGCTTTAGATGATGCTGCTTTTGTGGTGTCTGCCTTGTCGACCAACTGTTCCTTGCGATCGTCGATACCGTTTTTGTTTTTATCGATGAAGCTGTCGACTTTCTTGCCGGACAGCTTACTCACTTTTGATGGTGACACGTTGGGCTTTTTTGCCGGGATCTTTTTCGCAGCCACAGCGCCCTTTTTGGCAACCACTTTATTCTCAACCTTGGCCGGCGATTTCTTGTCCTTCTTATCAACCGCGGCCGGAGAGCCGACCACCAGGGCGAACCAAAACAGGCTGGCGATTACAACCAGATATTTTTTCATATCGCACACTCCGAAGTCGTGACCATTCTATCGGCTTATCCAACAAATCCCGGTCGATCACTTGCCCTTTGTCTTGCCGCCGGATTTTTTGCCACCAGAAGAACCGTCGCTCTTGGCTTTGCTCCCGGCGTCGGAGTTACCCTGCTTGGGCTGGGTGGTCTTGACCGCGCCCGCCGATCCCTTCGACTCCACCTTGGTGGTCTTTATCACGCTGCCCTGCTTTGCCTTGCCGCCACTGTCACCCTTGGACGGGGTAGCGCTGCCTGATTTCTTTTTGTACTGGCCGGTCGACTTAGTCGTCGAAGTCGAATTCGGCCGGGTGCCCTCGGTCGACTGGATGCGTTTGCCTGTGGAGCCGCCCGAACCGGACCGCGACGTTCCGGTCGTGATTCGCTTGGCGCCACTGTCATCAGATCCCGAGCTGCTCTTTTTTCGCGAAGTCAAACGCTCTCGGCTGTTGACCGATGCCCCACCGGATGACTCCGAGCCACGCTTGCTGACTCCCGTGACGACGCCAGCCGTCTCATAGCCGCGACCGGTTTTGATAAGGTCACTCGAACCACGAACGTACTTCTTGCTGACGGCGACGGTTTCGATCTTCGAGGCCGGGCCGGTTCCCACCGTGGAGTGCCTCTTGCCTATGGAGGTTTCCGAGGAAGTCGTAGCCATCAGTTGCCGTTCTTTGAAATTCGGGTATCCATTGGACACCGGATCGCGAAACCCGACCGATCTGACTTCCTTGTATTTCGACATCACTTGCGGTGCCGGTTTGACCACCTGATGATCCAGAACCACCGTGTGATACCTGGTGACATGGAGGTCCGATTCCCAGCAATGGTGGTGGCGGTCGTACACTGTGAAGGTGTGCCAACCGACATAAACCCGGGGGATATAGAGCGGCGTGCATCCCCAATAAACACCGTCGATATATATGGATGCACCCCAGGGGTAGTCGATGTAAACGTTGCCGCAGACCGTCCATGACGGATAGTACGGACGATAGACCGGCTGGAAGTAAGTCGGCTCCCACTCGTTGACATACATCGCCGTCCGATCGAAGGCAAAGCGCTGGCCGTCATAGCGAACGAAATAATGCGCGTTAACATAATCCATAAAATCAAACCGATCATCCCAATCGCACACCAAGCCCGACACGTCGAACCAATCCGGGATCGTGAATCTCTCGCGCGAGGCTACAATCTGGATATTCTCGACACCTTCCGGTCCGGACACAACCAGATCAAAGTCGTGCTCTTCCGATGGAAAATCATAGGTCACGCCACCATATACGAAATTGTCTTCACCGGCATAGGTCGGGAACAACAGGTCGACGCGCCCTCGAGAATCGATGGCATAGATAGCGACGAAGGCATCACGATTGACCCGGTAGCTAAGATCCACCGTCTCACCAACGTAATAGTCCCCGTCCAGATGATCGACCCAGATTTCAGCGTCAAGATATCGATCGACCTTGATCCGATCGACGTACACTTCATCCGGATAATCTCGATCCGGATCCTGCTGCGCGACCGCTGCCCCACCAAGCAGCAGCAGTAGCACCGGCAACCAAAGGTATTTTTGATGTTTCATATTACTAGCCATCCTTTCATATCTATCGCACACGGCAGCTATAAGCCCGCCTTCGTTTCCAACTGAATCATGGTATCGTCACCGTTCTCCGGTACTAATTCTCGATTATCGTCAGCTTCCTGATACGCCCACCGGAAAGTCACGGTACCGACCGAGCTGTTGATCGACGTGACTTGCAGTTTGGCGTAGTTCACATGATCGGCGGCGTCGGTAATACGCACTACATAGATGTGGCCGAGCACCACTTCCGCCCAGCCGTTGTTACTCCAGCCTTCTACCGGTGCCCAGCCAATATCCTCGAACCAATCGTGGAATCCCATCGACTGCAGATCAACAAAGTCATTGGCGATGTTGATGTAAAACACACCCTCAACACGGTCGACAAAAACGTCGGCAATCGATTCTCCGGCGTCGAGAACCTGATGCTCGGAGAAATCGAAAGCGGATAGACTCTGGTTCACAGCCACGTCATAAAGTGTGGCTGTTCCATCCGGGCGGGGGGTATCAAAGACCGTCTCGGCCGAGAGCTCCGAAACCTGACCCCGCTTGTCGACCGAGGAAACGGCGTAGAAGTATGTGGTCCCGTTGTCAACCTGAGTGTCGATAAAGCCCGGCTCGTAGTAGATCAGATCGAGGTTGGGGTTGTTCTTGGCAGTCCTTCGGCCGATTTCCAGGTAATTGTCAAACTCCTCAAACGACCGCCAAACAATGAACTCCTTGATGTCTCGCTCATAGGGCCCGTTCCAATAAACGAACACGGAATCGTCACCAGTGACAGTGTAGACTCCTTGTGGCGGCTGGGGGGCCGGGTCGTTGACGGTAGTAGTCTCGTTTTCGTCAGAACACCCAATCATGAGAACCAGCAAGCCGGCCATCATGAATGTAAATATTGTACGTACCATATCGATTCTCCTTGTTAACTAAACCAACACTAACGCTGTTATTAGCAAGGAGCGTACCGAATCGGCTAAGCTGCCGTGTGACAGGGAATTAGGAATATCAGGCGACACCGGTCAAATCACAAGTGCACTGATTTTGTGCGTCGCCGCGCAGAACCGCACAATAAACTCACTCGCGGTCCAGGGCGTATTCCTTGATCTTGGCGCGTAGAGTATTGCGGTGAATGCCGAGACGTTCGGCGCAGAGAGTTAGATTCCAGCCCAATTTGTCCAAACAGAACTCAATATGCCGTCTCTCTATGTCGCACAAAGGCTCGATTCCAGGCGGTTGGGAAACCACCGCTGATCCGGCCGAGAGCCCGCTGATATCCTGGGCTCCAATCCGATCCGAACGGCAAAGGACAACCGCTCGCTCCAAAATGTTCTGCAGCTCACGCACGTTTCCAGGCCAGGAGTAGTTTACGAGTTGCTCGGCAGCCTCAGGTTCAATCCCGACAATTTGTTTGCCGAGTTTACGGGCAAATCGATTCATAAAGAGTTCGGCCAGCAGCAGAATATCTCCCCGCCTCTCGGACAGGGGCGGGAGCGCGATGTTGATCACGTTGAGGCGGTAAAAGAGATCCTCGCGCATTTTGCCGGCTTTGATTTGTTCCGGCAGGTCCCGATTGGTGGCGGCAATGATCCTGATGTCCAGCGGAATCTCATTGACCGATCCCAGTCTTTGCACCCTGCGTTCTTCTATGACACGCAACAGCTTGACCTGCATACTCGGGGCCATCTCGCCGATCTCGTCAAGGAAGAGGGTGCCCCCTTCGGCCAGCTCAAAACGCCCCTGCTTGGAACGGTCGGCCCCGGTAAAGGCCCCCTTCTCGTAGCCGAACAGCTCGGATTCCAGGAGCGTCTCAGGAAAAGCGGCGCAGTTGATAGCCACCATGCTTCGTGCCGATCGGGGCGACATGGCATGGAGCGCCCGGGCGACCAATTCCTTGCCGGTGCCCGACGGTCCCGTGATCAGGACGGTGGCGTCCTTGGAGGCGACCAGCCCAATGAGCTCCTTGATTTTCTGAATCGAGGGTGCATTACCAACTATGTCCGGCGAATCGAATACTTCGGCCAACCGCTCACTCATCACCCGGTGGTCAACCACTAGGCGATTCTGGTCGGCCGCTCGCTGGAGTTTCAACAGCAGTTCATCAAGATCCTCGACCGGTTTGGTCAGATAGTCAAAAGCGCCGGCCTTCATCGCCGCCACAGCTGTCTCCACCGACCCAAAAGCAGTCAGAACGATAGCTTGAAGGAAGGGGTTGATTTCTCGCAGCCGCTGCAGAAGCTGCAGCCCATCCATACCGGGCATCTTCATGTCGAGGATAGCCACGGGCGCAAAGATCTGGTGGTACTCAGCCAGGGCGTCGCTCGCGGATGCGAAAGAGGACACCTGGAATCCCTTTTTGCGGAGGAAGTCGCCCAGTAACTCTCGCTGCGAAGCCTCATCGTCAACCAGCAGCAATCGTGGTTTTGCCTGCGATGTAGCCAAGAAATTGCCTTCCGAAAAAAAAGCCCCGCCGAGTCCGACGGGGCAAATCTGCCTGGATCGAGTTTAGTCGCCGGAACCAATCAAGATTCGTATGCCGGCATGAATATCCAGCACAGCCAAGTTCTCGCCAAACACCAGAGTCTCGTCGGCATACTCGCGCTCGGCATCTTTGGACCGGGCCATATGGTAATTGGCCTCCACAAACAGACCGCTGTAATCCGAACTATACAGGAACACCCCGGCTCCAACTCCGTAGGCCAACACCGGATCGTAGGAAGTGGCCCAGTAGTGCGGCGTGGGCATCACGCGGCCGGTCATGAATTTGGCATTTTCAATGCCGACATGAGCCTTCACATACGGTTCAAAGTTACTCTCACCAACAAAGTAGTATTTGGCATACAAATTCGGATTGTACAAGCGATGATGAGTCCCGTCGGCTTCGGTCGGCTCATTGGCGGCATTTACGGCATCAACTCCAAACTGGGTAAAAACAAAGTTGACTCCTACGACCAGATTATATTTCACGAAATAACCCATGTCGACCCCAAAACTCCAACCGGTCTTGGCTCCCAATGAATCGTGAAAATCAGAGATGCCCCCGGTCGGCATTCCCAACCCGCCGTAGAAACATACTTCCAGAAGGTCCCGCTCCTCTTCCTCATCCTGAGCCAGGGCGGTCACATGCAGGGCCAGCACCAATAGGGCCATCGCCAACGCCGACAATCTCTTCATCATCGTATCCTCAAAATTACTAACCAATTATCTTCAATACCGGCTGTCCATTCGCCCTTGAGCATGCCTCCGGGGCGGCTAAACTCAGGCCATGCAAAGACCTGCGCGGGCGAATTAGTCGCTAAATAAACACGCCTAGTGACGGTTTGTCAACAGATTATGTCCAATGCGAATTAGAAGGCGAGTGTCATCGACATGGGCTTTCGCTCGCCCGGGTTGGCGTCAAAAGCCCCGGCCTGCGCCCACCTGGCTGTGGTGTGGGCACATGACTATCTCAGGCGGCTCAGTCCAGCTTTCCAAAAAAAGCCTTGTGATTTGCTCCGGTGGTGGTATAATTTTGGCTTCTGAGAAAGCAAGCATGATAGGCGATAGCAGATGAAAGTTTTGGTAGTAGGTTCAGGCGGCCGGGAGCACGCCCTCGTCTGGAAGTTGAAGCAATCCAAAAAGGTCGACAAGATATTCTGTGCGCCGGGTAACCCAGGTATCGGACGCATGGCCACGTGTGTCAATATCAAGCCGGAAAGCACGCGAGCCCTGGCCGATTTTGCGGCCCGCAACAAGATCCACCTGACCGTGGTCGGACCGGAAGTCCCGCTGGCACGCGGCATAGCTGACGAATTCAAACGGCGCAAGCTCAAGATATTCGGCCCCGAAAAGAAGGCCGCGCTCATCGAATCCAGCAAAGTCTACGCCAAGGAATTCATGCGCACCTACCATATTCCGACGGCGCCGTTCAAGGTCTTTGATGAACCGGGAGAAGCGATTGGGTTTTGCAAATCGCTGGAATATCCGGCCGTGATCAAGGCCGACGGCCTGGCTGCGGGAAAAGGCGTCATCGTCGTCAAGGATTACAAACAGGCCCAAACGGTCATTGGCGAGATCATGGTCGACAAGATTTTCGGCAAGGCCGGTCAGCAGATCGTGGTCGAATCTTTCCTGCGCGGCCAGGAGGTCTCGGTCATGGCTATAACCGACGGCAAACATATCGTGCCGTTGCTCTCCAGCCAGGACCACAAGCAGGCCTTCGATGGTGACCGCGGCCCCAACACCGGCGGCATGGGCGCCTACAGCCCGACGACGTTCACCGATGATGAAGCTATGGCACAGATCGACGAACACATTCTGCAGCGAGCTATGGCTGGCTTCAGATCGGAGGGGGTCTAGTACAAGGGCATCCTGTACGCCGGACTGATGCTGACTGACCAGGGGCCCAAGGTCCTTGAATTCAACTGTCGCTTCGGCGATCCTGAAACGCAGGCGGTCCTGCCGCTGCTCCGCTCTGATCTGGCCGAGCTGATGCAAGCCGTAGCCAATGAAAAGCTCAGCTCCTTCGGCAAACTCTCCTGGCACTCCGGTGCCGCTGCCTGCGTCATTATGGCCTCCAAGGGCTACCCCGGAAAATACTCCAAGGGTGCCCTGATCCAGGGACTGGACGGTAAGTTCGACGCCAATACTGAGATCTTCCATGCCGGGACAGAAGAGAAAAACGGCAAGTTGGTCACGGCCGGTGGCCGCGTTTTGGGCGTGGTCGCCCGAGACATGAGTCTCCAGCTGGCCCTCGGTCGTGTGTATCGAGCAATCAACAAGATTAAATTCGAAGGCGCCTCGTTCCGCCGCGATATCGGCTTCCGCGCCACGAAACCTATAGCCAAGTGAAGCCCTATGCCAAAAGTCCTGATCATCATAGGATCCAAGTCAGACGCTGATTACGCTCAAAAGTGCCAGGACCAATTGCAGAGCCTGGGGCTGGAATACCAGTTGGAGATCAGCTCGGCTCACCGTCATCCCGACAGAACCGCCCGCCTGGCAGCCGAGGCGGCCGGCAACGGTTTCGAAGTGATTATTGCCATGGCGGGTCTGGCCGCCGCCTTGCCGGGAGCGGTCGCAGCTCACTCGAATTTACCGGTGATCGGGGTACCCCTTCCGGCGGCTCTCGATGGCATGGATGCGCTGCTGGCGATAGCGCAAATGCCGCCCGGTATTCCCGTTGCAACTATGGCCATTGGCTCGCCGGGAGCGAAAAACGCCGCCATTATGGCTGCCCGAATTCTTGCCATAAAATACGCCGACGTCGCCGCGGCCCTCGAGAAACATCGAAAATCATTGTAGGATTTGGTGGATCAGTACGTCTATTGATGTGTACAACGATCGATAAACAACATGCTAATGTGAAGATAGGAACAGCCATGTTTATTCGCCGCAACCTGATTACGTTGTCCGTTACCCTGCTGTTCGTCCTGGCTATAGCCGGGGCTGCCGTGGCCGATGCGGAGAAGGCCAAAGAAAACTACAACGCCGGCCTGAAGGCTCAGCAGGAAGGTGACATCGAGGCCGCCCTGATACAATACTTGGCCGCCATTGCTGAAGATGCCAACTACATCGACGCCTACATCAACAAAGGCGCTATTCACTTCGAGCGCAAAGAATATGATCAGGCTCTGAGTACCTTTGCGACGGCGACCGAGAAAGCTCCCGACAATGCGGCCGCCTGGGCCAACCTCGGTCGTGTTCAATACGCACTCAAGCGGTACCCTGAAGCGCAGGCATCGTTTCAGAAAGCTATCGCCGTCGACGCCACTGATGGCAGCCTGTACAAAGAACTCGGCAAGACTTATTACTACGCCAACGCCTATCCTGACTTGATCACCACTCTGTCCAAAGCTCATGAGCTCGGTTCGGGCGATCATGAGACCTATTTCATGCTAGGCAAAGCGTATCAAAAATCAGGCAAGGATAGCGACGCTATCGGCGCCTACAAGAAGTCGGTTGAGCTTAAGCCCGATTATTACAACGCTCACAGCAGTCTCGGTCAGGTCTACCTTGGACAGGAGCAATACAAAAGCGCCGCTAGTGCCTTCAAGGCAGCCATGAAAGCCGGCAGTGGCAAATATCTGGCCGCCTACAACTATGCCATCGCGGTTGAAACCGGAGATCCGGAGAACTTTGATCAGAGTATCCAGGTCTGGTCGGATTTTGTCGCCAAGCACAAAAAGAACCCCAAGGCAAAAGACAAAATCGCTCAGGCCGAACAGCACATCAAAGAACTCAAGGAAGCCGTTGAAAAAGCCTCCCTGCAATAGCGCCGTCTATATCATAGACATTCTCAAAGCCCCGGCCCCTGCCGGGGCTTTGTTGTGAATGGGGGAGTCTGTTGACAACTGTACTTTCTACATCTCGGCGGGTGGCCCATTTTTCTATCGGTTTCCTCCCCCCCAAAGGGGGGGCACCGGCGCTGCCGGGCACAGTCGTCATCAATACGAAAGGTAGAAATCCGGCAAACAGCCTTGTGGCTCCCCTTCGACCCGGAAGCGCGGCTCACTCACCCACGGCCACGACGGGTATTCCCTGGGGCCGTTCGGCCCTTTCCTTGGTATGATTTTCCACTCCAGCATAGACTCCACAAGACTACTCGTACCATCAGAATGAGACACAGTGATAGTTGAATATTGAGCCGCCATTGACTGAAGAAACGAGGCCATCAAGCAATTGCTCGGAACTCGTTTTTCATGTCTAAAGTACTCAAACCAATTCTTGAATCTCTCATTTGTATGTATTAGAAACTTGCTGGCCTCGAAGCCTATTGTCACTCTGAAATCAGGTTCATGACTGTCCTTCTCCTGCTGACAGTATACTTGCTGGGCGTTGCGAAGTATAAGCTTCAGCGTTCTTATCGTAATTTGATCGAAGGTGAGTAGCTGTTCAAGAAAACTGATGACCTGTCCTCGCCTGTCAATGCCCTTCCAGGCGACCTTTCCATTTGTATATTTGTGCTCGCCCTCAAACAGCTCTGAATCGAACACCGCATCTACAAACTTGCTAAGTCCAGGAACATCTGGTCTAAAACGCTCAACTATATCGAGGCACTTGAAGTAGCTATCCGAGTTAGACTGGTATTTTTCGTCGCCAATTGGAACCACAGCAACCAAGGTCGATTGCCTTGGCAATGTACCCATGAACTGCTTGAGTGTTTCCAGAAAATACACTCCGTGGTCACCAGATCTGTCGATGTCCTCCACTACCACGATGGTCCTTCTTAATTCTTGCAACATGTCACGGAAGATCTCGTGAAGCTCAAACACTCTCGATGCCCGTGAATCAGCAAAGAGCTTACCGAACCGCTCTGCAATCTTGTCCAAGCCGGGAAGGGCTGCAAAAGAGGCAACTATGGGCGACAGAATTGTCGCCACGGCGGTTTTGACGGTTTTCCCGTCCACTTGGTTCTTCACCTTCTGTCCACGGCCAATCTGATCTGCGAAGTCCAGCAAGAAGCCCTCCCACATGTCCTTTCTGTCGGGATATTTCCAGGCGTCGAAATTCACCCACTCAAGACCCTCACAGAGCCTTTTCTCCACCTGGTACAGCATCGTGCTCTTTCCGCTGCCGAACGGCCCAACGATTCCGATAATCGATGAATTGCGCAGACCGCCAATCAGCGATTCATACTTGTCTACACTCTTTGAAATGTCCAGCAGATCCTCGACTCGAGAATCCTCTCTGAGCAGATAGCCCTTTTTCACGAAGCCGGGACTCACAGATCCCTCCTTTGTTTGCCTGAGGCAGAAATCAATATCTATGGTAGAAACTGGCTTTGACGCCCGTCAACAACAAAAGACCCTTCGCATTTCTACGGCGTGGGTGATTCTCACGCCGCAACGTCCTACTCTTCCTTATCAGTCATATGCTCCCCCACCCACACAAAAGACCGGGCTGCCGGAAGTGACAGCCCGATTAAAATGCTCCCGAGACAAACCAAGTGCTGGACGATTAGGGTCGTATTGCGCTCGGCTAACCTATCCTAGGCCCTCTTAGCGATCAAACTCGACGCGGTCAAACTCCGCCCATTCGACTTCGACCTCTTCCCCGTCGTCGAGTGTAATGAAAATCCCTTTGTTGTCCTCATCAACATCGTTGGAGTCGCGCAGACGGAATTCCCGCCCGTCGCTGACGATCACCACCGATGAACGATAAGAGCGCTTCTTGATCTCTTTGATCAGTCCAAACTCGATATCAAATTCGATATCCCGATTGTTGCCGTCGAGAATTTCCCAGGTGTATTCCTCGTCGTCATCCCAACGGATCGTCCCCTTGTAGCTGTCGCCGTCTTCGGTGTAGACCGTTCCCTTGAGGGGTCGCCCGCCGTCAAAATCTCCGTAGCGCAGCCCCTTGGGCGCGGGGCTGAACTCCAGGCGGTCGAACTCATCCCATTTGACCACGATCTGGCCAAAAGCCGGATCGGCGATGATAATGCCGCGGTTGCCGTCGTTGACATCATTGGTTTCGCGCAGCACCATCTCGTCACCGTTGGTGAGGGTAACGTTGGCACCGTTTGAGGAGTAGCGTTCTATTGCTTTGATTTTGCCGAATTTGATTTTGCGGGTACGGTTGTCATATTCGCCGTCGAGAATATCTGACTCAAACACTTCGTCAACATCCCAACAAACCCAGCCGGTGAATTCTTCGCCGCGACGAGTGGTCAGGGTGCCGTAAAGGCGCTCTCCAAAATTGGAAGTCCGGTTGCCCCCGGCGTCGGCAAAATCGATGCGCTCGATATCATCCCAGACCAGCTCGATCTCGCCTTCGTCGTCATCTTCGATTATGATTTCGCGGATGTCATCCCCAATGTCGGTGGATCCGTGTGCCAGCTCGACTTCCTGGCCGGATTTGAGAATCAACAAAGCACTCTGGTCGTCGGTGACTTCCAGCGTCTTGATGTGGCCTACCCGAATTCCGGACTGGGCCGAATTGGACCAGGAAATGGTGGTGTTGCTTCCCAATTCGATGCCGAATAGCTCAATCGTACCTTCGCGCTCTTTGTACCTCTTGCGGGACTTGGACTTCTTGTGTTTGCTCATTTCCTTGGTGCCGTCCAAAATGTCGCACCAGTTGGCTTCATTCTTGTCCCATCGGATCAGTCCCTCGAATGTGTCGCCGTCGATGGTGGTGATCTTGCCGTAGATTCGGCCGCTGCTGTCGGCCCACACGGCCCCGGCGACCAGCACCAATACAACGGCTGTGATTAGAGCTATCCTGTTCATGGTTGTGACACCTCCGTTTGCTATCATCATCTTTCTTAGTAACGATGTACGAGGATCGGGCACAGAAGGTTACGTTTGCGCCTGTGGTTTTTTCGTGGACGCCCATTAGGATCGACGATGGGTGACGCTCTCGAAGCACTCCAAAACCCGCCCCCACTGAAAAACCCGCCCCAAAAGGGGCGGGTTTACTTATTCGTTTGGCGTACCCCCCCGCCCAGCCCAATATCTAACAACAGAGGCCGCGGGAAGATTCATCTGTGGAGGGGTCAGCCCTCCGGGCAGAAACAGCCAAGCGGGTCAAGAGACCCGATCAGACCTTCTTCTTTTTATGACGGTTGGCGCGTCTGCGCTTTTTCCGCTTATGTGTCTTGATCTTAAGGCGTTTCCGTTTCTTTCCGCTGGGCATCAATCCTCCATTGGATACTTAGATTGGCTGACGAGTAATCATGTTTTTGAATTCGTTAGAAGGCTTAAACACCGGGACCTTGCGATCCGGCACCGGCACAACCTCACCCGTCCGAGGATTGCGAGCCTTCCTGGCCTTGCGCAACTTCACTTTGAAGGTGCCAAAGCCTCTGATTTCGATGTTGTGTCCGCTCTCCAGCGACTTCTTGATGGTGTCGAGAAACGAGTCCACGACAACCGCAACGTCCGTGCGCGTCAGACCTGTTCTTTCGGCTACCTTTTCGACCAAATCCGCTTTAGTCACAACATCCTCCCTCTCGAGAAGAGTCAATATGTATTCTACTACTATTACTCACATCAAACACCCCTGGCGCCGGCATCCCCATGTTACCGGATAACCCTATGCGACAGGTATAGATACGTCCCAACCGCCGCTAAGGAAAGTAAAAAATCGGGCTTTGTCCACAGATTTTTTGCAGGCAAGTGAAAAAATGTGAGTAACTTAGCGATACAAATACATGAGTTTGGGGCCGTCCAGACCACCTTGTATGCGCTGATCTATGCCACCGAGGACGTTTCCGAGCAAGTCCCAGACAGACACGCGCTTACGCTCAAAGGGGCGGACTATCTCGGGGTCCCCTTCCAGGCCGGCCATGTCAGCTGCAATTCTGACAGCCTCATTCAGCCCTCCGAGTGTATCTATCAGCCCTGACATATGAGCCTGTGAGCCGGTATAAATCGAACCGTCGGCGTAGGTTCGAACAAGATCCTGGTCCATATTGCGCGCTTCGGCCACGACCTCAACGAATTGGGCATAGGTGTCGTTGACGGCCGCCTGAAGCATAGATTCCTCGGATTCGTTCATATCGTGAGACCAGGAGCCGACGTCTTTCACTTGTCCCGCCTTGACGGTCTCCTGGCGAACGCCGATTCTCTTCATGAGATCCTCAGCGGTGTAGTATTGGAAAATCACCCCAATCGATCCGGTCAGCGTGCCCGGATTGGCCACGATCAGATCGCAGGCGCAGGCAACATAATATCCACCCGAGGCTGCGATCGAGGCCATGGCCCCCACCACCGGTTTCTGCTCGCGGGCACGAAGGACAGCGTCGTAAATCTCCTGAGTAATGGCTACACCTCCCCCGGGCGAGTTGATGTGAATCACCAGGGCCTTGATGGCATCGTGGTCGGCCCAGCGGTCGATCTGCTCGATTGCTTCACGGCCCGAGGCCTCATCGATCACGCCAAAAAGCTCTATGACGCCGACATCGCCTCCCATTGAGGCGAAACCCAGATCGGATTCACCCGAGAGAACGCCAATAAAAACCAGCGCCACAAAGCCCATGGCAACAAAGAATGAAACCGCTATGATTACGGCGATGACTACGTCGCGCTTCCGTGCCATACAACAACCATCCTATTTTGTGTATATGCGTAGCGTCATGCCGACGATGAGTTCATCAGGGTCAGCCAGGTCATTATTGGCGATGATGCGGGCAATAGAGGTACGGTATTTCTGTGCCAGGCGGCTAAGCGTATCCCCCTGACGAACATGGTGAACCAGATAGTCCTTGGCGCCAGCTCCGTTGACCACCAAAACCTGTCCGGGGTAGATCTGGCTGGATCGACCCAACCCGTTCAGGCTACGAATCGTACCGGTCGTCGTCCCATACTTGCGAGCGATATCCCATAGGGTGTCGCCTGACCGCACCTTATGTTTGGTCGAACTCTTATCAGCCCCACGGCTGCTTTGCGCCAACTCGGCCGTTTTCCTGCCGGAGGGCCGGTTCTTTGATTCGATTTTAGTCGCGGAGGACGGGATTTTGATCTTTTGACCTACGTAGATACGCGAGCCGCGTTCAATCGAGTTGTTGCCTCGCAGGGCGTTGACGCTGGTACCAAACTCGCGGGCAATGTCCCACATAGTGTCGCCGGACCGGACGACATAGATGCCGTCCTCCGACTTATAGTCACCGCTGGGTCGGCTGCGAGGGCTGCTATTGTACTCACGATCCAGCGGGACCGGCACAATCAGCTCCTTACCGGCGTAAATCCGCGACCGGCGACTGAGATTGTTGGCATCCATAATGGCGTATTGAGAGACGCCGTACTTGGCTGCTATTTGGCTGACCGATTCTCCGCGCTGAATGTTGTGCCGAACCCAGGATGTTTCCTTGGGTGATGGCATCCCATCGTAGGCGGCCAAGAACTTCGACTTCGTGCCCTGGGGCACCTTGAGAACATATTGCTTGTCATTTGGCGGAGTGAACTTGCGCAGTAATTCCGGATTGAGCTCCTGCAGCTCTTCGACCGGACAGCCCAGCTCCTCGGCTACCACCTTGAGTTCAAGGCAGCGGTTTATGGTAACCTCGTCCCAGACTACCTCGGGTTCTTTCTCAATATCAACGAAGCCGTACTTCTCGGGGTCTTTGGCAATAATAGCAGCCGCGTAAATCAGCGGCACGTAATCCATTGTCTGTCGCTTGAGACGCAGCTTCCAGAAGTCGTTGGTCTTCTGGCTTTTGATTGTGCGTCTGACGCGACCCGGCCCGCCATTGTAGGCGGCCATAGCCAGTTCCCAATCCCCGAATTCCTCGTACAGATCCTTGAGGAACCGGCATGCGGCATGAGTGGCCTTGATGGGATCCTTGCGCTCGTCGATCCACCAATTCCTGTCCAGGTTGTAAAGCCGGCCGGTTGATGAAATAAACTGCCACAACCCCATCGCCCGCGCCCAGGAGTAGGCATTTGGATTGTAACCCGACTCGACCAGCGATAAGTAAATCAAATCCTGGGGAAGACCGTATTCAGCGATAATGCGTCGCATCATGGGGGTATATTTGTTGATGCGGCTGAGGTACTTGCTGAAGGCGTCGTGTGCAACCGTCTGGAAGTAGATCACCGACTTCTTGACACGCTCGTTCTGAACAACCGGCAGGTCATAAGTAATCTCACCGGTACGCTCGCCATCATAGACCTTGATAGTATCCCCGGCGAGATTGTCGGCGATATTGCCGAACCGCTCGACCAAGACCGAAGTCGAAACATCGGCCTCCAGGCTCCCCAATGACCTGAGCGTAGTCCGGTAATCCGCCACAAAATTGGCCAGCATACGATCATAACGTACTGCCTCGGGCGTCATCACCGAATCGTCCTCGATATCGAGCTTGGCCAACAGATGCAGACCTCTCTCGAAATAGTACTGGGCTTCTTCCCATGACGCCTCTCGATTGGCCATCACGCCCATAAGGTAGTACTCTTCGGCCAGGTCGAATTGGCGCCAGACTTCATCATCAACGGCCGCCGCGGAGTCACTAATATCGGCTCCACCGTAAGAGACTATAGCCGGCTGCGAGGCTGGACTTCCCGGGGCGGATAAATCCTCCGGTGTGCCGGGTGACGGCACCAGGTTGGGATCTTCCTGCTCGGCACGGTGCTGCGACAAAGCACTGGCATCACGCGAACCGCTGCCTGATGACTCCCGCGGCGAGTCTTGTGGTTCGGACTCAGTTGTTTCAGGCGGCGTCTCAACAACGGGCCGGCCGTAAACCTGTGGTGAAGCCATCCCCTGTTTGCCGGAACAACCAGCCAGGATAGCAAGAAGCAAGGTGATTAGTGCTGCCAGAATAAACGGTAAGCTGGAGTGTATACGAGTCACTTCAAAGGCCTTTCAATGTGCTTTGTTGTCTTTCCTTATATGTCGGAATATCACTTCGGTCCCTGAATGACCGGCCTTAACTTATTGACTACTATGCATTAACCTGTGCGATAGCAAGCTTTTTCTACACCCATTGCGAAAGATTCCTCCGGAGTGCTTGCCCGGCCGTGTTTACATCGTCAAAGAACTCGCCCGCTGCTTGATGACGAAACCAGGTGTATTGCCGTTTAGCGTAACGCCGCGTATTCTGTTTTATCTGGCTGACCGCCTCTTCCCAGGGAAGATGACCCTCAAGGTAATCCAACAGTTCATCATATCCCATGACCTGGGACCGTCTGATATCGTCGCCCATTCCCCGCTCGACCAATCCCCGGATTTCATCAAGCCAACCGGCCGCCAACATCTGATCGACTCTCTGGTTGATACGTTGGTACAGTTGGGCGCGTTCCGGCATCAGGCGAAAAAACTCAAACGGAAACTCTGCCCGACGGTATGCCCCGGTGGCTACCAACTCCGACTTGCACTTTCCTGTCAGAGCATGAATCTCAAGAGCTCGTATGACGCGGCGCTTGTGGTGCGGATGAAGCGAGGCAGCCTCCAGAGGATCGATCTTCTCCAGCCGCTCAAACATGGCCTGCGGCCCCAATTCAGCCATCTCCCCTTCGAGCTTTTCCCTGATGGCCATGTCGGAAGATTCGATCTCGACGACACCTTCACTCAAAGCCCGCAGATACAATCCGGTACCGCCGACCACGACCGGGATGTGCTTGCGCTGCAAAATACCCCTGATGGCCTCGTTGGCATCATCCATAAACTGAAAAGCGGAATAGCGCCGGCCCGGATCAACAATGTCCACAAGATGGAACGGTACTTGCCGCAACTCCTGCGCAGTCGGCTTGGCGGTCCCGATATCGAGATGTCTGATAACCTGCCGCGAGTCGGCGGAGACGATTTCGATTGGGAAATTCTTGGAGAGATCGACGGCAATGCCGGTCTTGCCCGATGCGGTCGGGCCACAGATCACGGCTATGGCCGGTCTACTGGCGTCCAAACTGGCGATCCAAATCCTGACGGCTTATCTTGACGAAGGTCGGCCGTCCGTGCGGGCAGGAGTAGGCATTGTCACAGGCCAGCAGTTGTTCCAGCAGGTGGATAGCCTCGGTGTCGGAAAGACGATCGCCGGCCATGACAGCGGCCCGGCAGGCCAGGGACTGGGCCATGCCCTTGACAATATCGCCACCGGTCCGACGCCTCTCGGCTATGTCGTCAAGCACCCCCACGACTATCTTCTCGGGAGATTTTTTGGCCAACGCTCCCGGCAAGGCTTCGATATTGATCGTCCGGCCGCCAAAGTAAGAGACGGCAAAACCGGCCTTGATCAGCAGGTCGCCCGACTGCTCAAACACCGCCATCTGTTCCGGCGATAACTCGACCTGAGCCGGGAAGAGCAGATTTTGACCGTCCATCCTGGCGCTCGCAATGCGACGCAACATATCTTCATAGAGTACCCGTTCGTGAGCGGTGTGCTGATCAACTATGTAAAGATCATCGCCGGCCTGCACCAGCAGGTAGAGATTACTAAAGCGGCCGATCAATCGAAATCCGGCCGAGGGTCCCGTACCGTCCGAAGCCGTCGCGTTCGAATCGGGATATTCGCCTATGATCTCACCGGTGCGCGTGTCAACCTTGGCCACGGCCGACTCGCTCGACAGCTCGCCCGGCCCCGCTGCTTTTCCAAAGGCACTCGACAGATCCTGCTGCACCGGTTGCCTTGACATAATTCCGGGGATCGGTGCCGATGAATGAGCCGACGAAGAACAGTCGGTCGCCCCATGATAAGCAGGGCTGTCCAGTGCCGACCGACCCGGCTGAAACACCGGGATGACATTGTCCTGTCGCAGAGTATCACGGATGAAGCGTCGCACGGAGTCATGAATCTCACGCTCGTGAGAGAGCCGTACCTCGGTTTTCGACGGGTGCACGTTGACATCCAGCTTGGTTGGATCTACCGTCAGCAGGAGCGCGCCGACAGGATAGCTGCCGCCGGCTATGAGCTCGCCAAAACCGGCGCGCACGGCATGCGCCAGCACCGTAGAGAAAATGTAGCGGCCGTTGACAAACAGGTACAGTCCGTAGCGATTATTGCGAGCCGCATCGGGGGTCCCGAGGCAGCCGGCGATCTCCAGGCCGTCCAGCGCGCCCTGCAGAGCAAATGATCGACCCTTAAGGGAAAGCAGAGCCTCCACCCTGGCCACCAGTTTCTGATTTTCTGGCACCGCAAACACTTGCCGTCCCCCGGCCCGGTATGACATCGCCACACCCGGGTGGCTAATCGCCAGAGCGGTCATGGTTCGCGAAAGAAAACGCATTTCCGTGGCTTCAGCCCGGAGGAATTTCCGACGCGCGGGGGTATTATAGAACAAGTCAGCGGTCTCCACCGTTGTCCCGACCGGCGCCGCCGCCGGTTTCCGTGACTGCACCACCCCCCCCTCGATGATCAGCTCGGTGCCGGCCGTCTCATCGGCCGTTCGGGTCAGCATTCGCAGGCGCGAAACCGACGCAATTGACGGCAACGCTTCCCCGCGAAAGCCATAGGAGACCAATACGTCCAGATCCTGAAAGCTGGAGATCTTGGAGGTTGCGTGACGGCCGAAGGCAACCTCCACCTGCTCGGCGGGGATGCCACAGCCATTGTCAACCACACGGAGTAGCTTGATGCCGGCCTTATCCGACTCAACCTCGATCCGTGTCGCTCCGGAATCAAGGGAGTTCTCGACCAGCTCTTTGATAACCGCGGCCGGCCGCTCGATGACCTCGCCGGCGGCAATCTTATTGACCACGTTTTCCGGCAACGGTCTGATCCACCGTTTGGTCGAGGCCGATGATCTTTCGCTCACGGCAGTTTGCCTTTTAGATCTTCCAGAAACTGCAGGGCCTGAACCGGTGTCATATTATCCAAATCAACTTCCCGAAGTTTCTGTTCTATGACTGAAGGCTGCGGGTCGAACAGGCTCGGTTGCAACCGCTCTTGATATATGCCCCGTCCCAATTCACTCTGATTGAATCTCCCCGACTCCAAAAGCCGCAGGATCTGCTTGGCCCGCGAGATGGTCGTGCGAGGTAGCCCGGCCAACCGCCCCACCTCGATGCCGTAGGAGTCATCACAGCCGCCGGGGATGATTTGATGCAGAAAGACCACTTTGTCCTCCCAGCGCTTGACGGCTACCTGATAGTTGCGAATGCGCTGGTAGATCTCGGCCATTGAAGTCAACTCGTGGTAGTGGGTGGCGAACAAGGTACGCGCCCCGATTCGCTCATTGATATACTCCACCACCGCCCAGGCAATCGACAGGCCGTCAAAAGTTGAGGTTCCACGGCCTATTTCGTCAAGTAAAACCAGCGATTGATCGGTGCCGTTGTTGAGAATGTTGGCCGCCTCGACCATCTCGACCAGGAATGTCGACTGACCGCGGGCCAGATTGTCCAGCGCTCCGACGCGCGTGAATACTCGATCGACCAAACCGATCTCGGCGCTGTCGGCCGGAATGAAGGAGCCGATCTGCGCCATGATGACAATCAAACCCAACTGACGCAGGTAAGTCGACTTGCCCGACATGTTGGGGCCGGTCAGGATCACCATAGCTTCGTCGGCAGTGTTGATGTCGACATCGTTGGCCACGAAGGAACCGGACGGCAAGACCGATTCAACCACCGGGTGACGACCACCAACTATTTTGAGACGACCATCCTCGTACAACTCGGGTCGACAATAACCATGGACCACGGCCAGCGTGGCCAGTCCGTTGACAAGATCCAACTCCGCCAGTATGTGGGCCGTGGAAATCAGGTCGGCCAGGCGGCTTTCCAAAAAATCGACCAGCTCTCGGTATAGCTTTTCCTCAAGCTCAAAAATCTTCTCCTCAGCCGACAGGATCAGGTCTTCGGATTTCTTTAGGTCTTCCGTGATGTATCGCTCGGCGTTAACCAGCGTCTGCTTTCTGATGTAGTCAGGCGGCACCGCCTCAGAGTGGGTCTTGGTGACCTCCAGATAATAACCGAATACCTTGTTGAAACCAACCTTCAGGCTGGGAATGCCCGTGCGCTGACGTTCCTGTTGTTGCAGCGATGCGATGTAGGCTCGGGCGTCGCGGATAGAGTCATTGAGTCCATCCAGCTCGCAGGAATGCCCTGGCCGTATGATGTCCCCTTTGTTAACCGACAATGGCGGCTCGTCGACCAGCGCCTCTTCCAGCCTTTGAACAATATCATCACAATCCGGCAAGGCCTGACTGAGTTGCGCAAGAAGCGGGCTGGTAGCCTCCTTGACAATCTCACGAATGCGACGTGAGGTCTTGAGAACCGCTCCGATCGCGGCTGCCTGGCGAGGGTTGAGCTTACCCACTCCCAATCTTCCACACAGACGTTCGAGATCAGCCAGTCCCCTAAGCTGCTCCGTCAAATCGCCGGCCATATCGCGATAGCGTACCAATTCGGCCACGCCCGCCAGGCGCTTTTCTATGGGAGCCCTGATTCGAAACGGTCGCAAGAGACTATCCCGCAGGCGGCGACCACCGGCCGCAGTCTGAGTTTTGTTAATCACGCTGAAGAGCGAGTACTCTTCGGTACCCGTTTGAATGGAACGAACCAGTTCCAGGTTGCGCACCGTGCCATAATCGAGAACCATCGTTAGTTCGTTATCAAAGCGAGTCAAGCGGTCGATATGAAGCAGCTGCTCGCGATGGTTCTCACGCAGGTATCGAAGTATGGCTCCCGCAGCCGCCAGACCCAGTCGGCAGCTGCGAATTCCAAAGCCCTCCAGTGTCGAGGTACCGAAGTGATCGTTGAGTTCCCGAGCGGCAGTGTCGCCATCAAAGTTCCATCGGCCGAAGGCACTCACTTGGGCCGGGACAACCGACTGGGGCATCTGGCGAATCAGTTCGGCCAAATCGGAATCATCGGGAATGACAACCTCGCTGACCTCCGCCACCCGCAATCTCTCCACAATGGCATTTTGCGGACCTTCGTCGACCGCAAAGGAACCGGTAGCCAGGTTCAGTACGGCCAAGCCCAGGATGTGCCTGGCGCCGGGCACCAGGGCGGCCAAAGAGGGTGAGGAACCGATCCGATCGGTATCGTCGATCAAGGCCGTGCCGGGCGTGATAATCTCGACGATATCCCGTTTCACGATGCCCGTTGCCGTCTTGGGATCCTCGATCTGCTCAACGACCACTACTTTGTGTCCGGCCTCGATAAGCTTGGCCAGATACTTGTCTGCGGCATGGTATGGTACGCCGGCCAGCGGAATACGTTCTCCGTCGGCACCGTGCCCTCGAGAGGTCAGGGCGATGCCCAGTATCGGCGCCGCCTTGACGGCATCGTCCCCAAACATCTCGTAGAAATCCCCCATGCGAAAGAACAGCACTTTGTCCGGGTGCTTCTCCTTGATGGCATGGAATTGTTGCATGAGGGGCGTGACGCGCGCGCCTTTAACATCCGGTCCACTCATCGAGCCACGACCTGAAAATTCTCGCCGTAGTCTTCCTCGGCCCGACGCTTGAATGCGCTGGCCTGTTCGTAGCCGGCAAACCGGCCGACCATCACCAAATGGTAATCGGCTCCCGAGAGCTTCTTGGGCACCACATCGACCGGATATCCGTACTTGGAAAACTCGTCGGCCCAACTGAGGGCGTTCTTCTGAACCGAAAACACACCCACTTTGACCGAGTAGTAGGTTTGCGTCAGTTTGTCCGCGGCCATATCGTCGTTTGCCTTGGGCTCCGGCAAGCTGACCAGCTTCTCCTGAACCGCACCGAGTCCGACCGCCGCCGGGTACCCCTCACGCAGGAGATCGTAGTAGTGAAGGGCATCTTCAACGCGATTCCGGTGGAGTGCGTCCAGGGTCAGTTGATACAAAGCGGCCCCAATTGCGACCCCGGTTTTTTCACGGCTGAGCCGGCGCAGCTCCGAGCGGGCCTCGGAGACCTGATTGGCCCGCCACAGCAACCGGACCCGGTCAATCTCACCCCATTGCGCTTGGTCACCCTTGGTGTTGAGGCGCAGATAACGCTTGATCTGGCTCATGGCTGCGGCACTGTCTCCAGCGGACTCCAAGGCCACAACCGCCAGCCGTTGCATATCACCGTAGTGTCGTCCGGTCTCATTGGTCGATAAGTAACCGGTGACGATATCGGAGAGACGTGAATAGTCTTCTTTCAAGAGGTAGTACTGGGCCAACAGAAAGTAAACTTCCTCGCGATGGATCGCCCCTACCGAGGAACTCAGAGCCGCTTCAAGCAGTCCGGCCGCCCGGTCGCCATCGCTTTCAATGAGACCGGCGTAGTACAACATGTTGCCATCACGCATCGGCGACGACGACAGCTCGGCCAGAGAATCGCCGGCCTGCTCCAGCCTGCCCTGCGAGATCAAATCGTAGATATCCTCGGCGCTGCAAGCGGCGGCGGCGACACTGATGCCGACACATATCAGGAGCCACATTCTCATAATTGCCTATGGCGGTGGGGACTTCAATTGATCCCGATCAAGGTCGTATCCACTATTCCATCACTGCTCGACTTGCCGCGCTCCTGATGCTTTCGTTCAAGCCGACCAAGCAACCGCTCGATCTGACCGATATCCTTTTTCTCTATATAGAGTCGCACCAACGCGGTGATGGCTCCCAGATGACTGGGATCGTTACTCAGCACTCTATTGAGAGTCTCTTCGGCAAGATCGGATTCGCCCTTCTTGGCGTAAAATTCGCCGAGCGTCATGAGGACCTTGCTGTCCTTGGGAGAGTGAGCCAGAATCCGCTCGCAGGCGCCGGCGATATCGCCATAGCGCCCCAAATCAAACAACGCTTTGTTTAGACGATCCAGCACCCGGCTGCCCTGATCCGGAACCGCTTTGATGAGTTTGTTCCAGAAATTGACGGCGTCCTCGAAACGCTGCTCGGCATGGTACGAATCCCCGATGGCCAGGTAGGCCGGCGCAAACTGTGGATCAAGCCCCAGAGATTCCTTAAACAAGACCCGCGCTTTGCGGTGCTCGCCGGTCTTCTTGAGCTGCAGACCCATCTGATACCGAAACACGGCCAGCGGCTTTTTGGACTTGTTGGCTTCGAGCTTCAGAATCTGGGCAGCAGTGTCATAGGCATCATCCCACTGCTGAAGCTGCTTCTGCGTTTTGAGTAGTTCGGCATAGGCACGGCGGTCGTCCGGAACCAGCGATGTCAATTCCTTCAGTGCCGCCTGGGCGGTTTCCAGTTCATTAACAGCGACGTAATCGGCGGCCAGTTGACGAAGGACCGCTGCTTTTTGTTCCTTTGAGAGTCCTTTGCGCAAAGTCAGGTCCTTGTGGACCTGCAGGGCCCGGTCGGGGCGATTATGATCGCGGAGGATTTGGGCCAGTCTGAGGTAGGCATCAATATTCTCCGAATCGTCGGCAACCACCTGACGCAGTTTGGTAAAGGCTGTCTCCGCTCGCCCGTCAAGCAGATCGCGAAGGGCCTCGACATAGAGCGAAGAATCACCGCGGTGATCACGTCTCAAGTATCGATCATAGATCATGTAGAGCCCGACGGCTGCAAACATCAGGCCAAAAAACACTACTAAGTACTGCACCATAACCCCACCTTACTCAATGTCGACGTCGCTTAATACCGACGGACTGCCCTTGGCATACTTTCCTTCGGGGGGCTTCAGCATGTCAGCCGATTCCTCTATGGGCCGGTTGCGCAATACGGTCACTTCTCCCTCCAGGGCACGAATTCGCCGCCGCGTGGCTCGCAACTGCATCGACTGCTTCAGCCAAACCGAGATAAAGAGCATCAAGGAGACAAACACTCCAGCCGCAACGGAGTACGCCACAACCGTTATCAGCGGGACATCAAGACGGGTCATTTTGGCCAGCGAAAAACCAATCAGGTGAACATCAACCGTCTGATCCGGACCGGAATTAAACAGGCCGAAAAGCACAACGCAGACAAGGACCAATGCTATTAGAATTGCCCTCAGGGCCCACATAGTACCTCCAATGTACGGCTCCTCAGGGAGCCTGCGCATTTACTATCAGCAACCTACCGAGGTCCGTCATAGTCTGCTGCTACGCCGATCCCCATGGAGCGCTATTTCTTTTCGGGCCGGCTCTCTTCCGAGCCGCCGAATTGCAAGGTATTGACCATGCCTACCAGCTCAGCATCAATCTGAGGATGATACAACCACTCACTCATCATATGGAAGAGAATTATCTGATTGCCATGCTTGACTCCGATGATGGAACCGCCGTATGCACCCTTGACCCGCTTGCCGCCGACCGACGAGGCCGACAGTTGAACGTCTTTGGTGTATTGAGCATAACCGGTCCAGTGGATGCCCTTTTCCCCGGCGATCTCTTTGGTCCTCCGACCGCGTTGTTGCATTTCATCGCGCTCGGTATCATCAACCAGAATCTCAAATTCCTTGAATAACTCACTCTTTTGGTCGGACTTGAACGACTCACTCAGAAGCGAGTCGATAAACGGAAAAAGACCCAGGCTGGTAGTGTCCACCCATACAACGATCTTGGGAATGTGCGTGTAATCCGGGGAATCCAGATAGTCCGGAGGAACTTGCCAATTGACTTGCGTCAGAACCAGTCGGTAATGCTTATCATCGTCCTGGACCTTGTAGTCCCACCCATCACTAACATTGAAGTGGAACCCGTAAGAGGCATCTGAATAAGTACCGTGATCCACTTCCCCGGCCTTGGGCTTTTTCCGCCTGGCACTCAGCTGGGGCACACAAACCATCACCACCAAGAAAAACAGTAGTAGTCGCTTCATCAGTTTCTCCTTACAATAACACTAACCCTTACACCACCCCTAACCTCTACTCTTAGACAATCTTAGTCAAGGAATAAAGACACAATAATGCATCGGCTTGAACAGGCGCTAGCGAAAACCGATGGGCTGCTGACGCTGACGCTTCAGATACTGGGCAATGGTGGTGAAACTAAAATCGGACAGGAGTCTCTGCAGTTTCAAGGCGAAGATGTTCGTCGAGCCGTAGCTTCGTAACCTCTGACTCATTGACAGCTTGCCTATTTGGGGAGGATCCGGATCGAGTTCCCAGGGGTGAAGATAGACATTGGCCGGTTGACCCCGGCGATTGAGACGCCGCACCATCCAGCGATTGTACCAGTACGGCGTGTGGCGCAGGTAACCGCCGCCGGCAATGGGCATGTTCTTGCCGAACAAGCGCCAGGTCGAGGCCGGTATTTCATACAAAAATCGGCCCTGGCTGCATTTCATCCTAAACATTTGTCGCGGCCCCTCAGGCATACCGTAGATGTCATGCTTGATCGGAAAAATCGAGCTGTCATACTCAAATCCGAGCTCGGCCAGGATCTCGAAGGCCCACGGGATGTCGCCGTTAATGGACCAACTAGGGGCCCGATAGCCGACTGGTCTCACGCCGGTGGCCTTGGTAATGGCCTCTATCGCCCTGGAGGTGTCGCGTCGGAATTCATCGGGGGTCAACTGATCAACTCGATCGTGGCGGTAGCTGTGGCAAGCTATCTCGTGACCATCGTTGGCGATCTGTCTGATCAGATCCGGATAGTTGTCGGCGCACCAGCCCAATACGAACCAGGTGGCTTGCACATCATAATGCCGGAACAAACCCAGAAGGCGTTGCGTGTTTTTCCCGATCGTCGACGGCAGACGAGTCCAATCGTCGCTCGTATAGTGGCCACGGAGAGCCTGAACGACGAACCACTCTTCTAAATCGACGGTCAATAGATTGAGATGACGACGGGCGCTCTGGGCCACGGCTATATCCCTCATCAATGAGGTTTGGCTAAGTCTTTGGCTGAGGGCCCCGGCTTATTGGGACTGCGCTGCGACGTAGGTGCCTTGGGCGATCGGACGCGCACCTGATCGCGTTGAGTCGGCCTGTTTTTGTATTCGTAACCATAGTAGCGATAGTCATACTGGAACGGCAGGGCATTGTTCATGTTGTTGAGAACTACCCCCAGGATCTGATTCCTGCTGTGACCGAGGATCTCAACAGCCCGAGCGACCACGTCCTTTTGTGTCGAACCTGCCTTGACCACCAGGATAATGTCGTCGATCTTGGGCGCCAGCAGCATCGGATCCGACACCGGTAGAATGGGAGCGGCATCGACCAGCACCAGATCATACGCAAACTTCATCTGCTCCACCAAACCGCCGATCACCTCGACATCAAAAAGCTTGCTGGGCGCGTTGTGATGGGCACCGCAGGTAATCAGATCGAGTTTGTCGATCGAAGTCTTCTTGATAGCGTCACCGAGTCTAAACCCGTCCTTCAGAACTTCAGCCAGACCGCGCTCACGGCTACAGGCGAAGAGCTTGTGAATAGACGGGCGGCGAAGATCGCAATCCATGACCAGCGTTTTCAATCCGCGGTGCAGGGCGGCCGTGATCGCCAGAAAAGCGCAGATCGTGGATTTGCCTTCCGACAGCATGGCCGAACTGACCAGTATACTGCGCGAATTATGTCCGGGCGAGGTTTGCTCTATCTTGTGAAGTAGCCGCCTGAATTCGGTGGCGTACGGAGTCTCAAGAGCGAAAGAATCGATGACAGATATCCCTCGGGAACGCGTCATTGGGCTCACCCTTTCTTCGGAATCTCTGACAAGACCTTATCCAACCCGGCCAGACACTCTTCGCCGCGATCCAAAATGTCTCGGAGTTCCTTCAGCGAGGCGTTGGTCTGCAGAGCCGAGCGATATTGCTCCAGGCCGCAAGACCAGGCCAGCCGGGCCCGGTGCAGGTGGCAGTGACCCAACTGTGCCACCAGATCCACGTAGGTTGGATTCCGTTCGATTTCCTTTTGCAGAAAGCTGATCCGATCGTCCAACGCATCTTCGTTGGACCAGTCGGGATACAGAATCGACTGCATATAGAAGCTCGCATATTCTCTACGGTGGCGTTCCCAGCGTTCCTCACGCAGGCGGCTGAAGCAGGCGTAGGCCCCCGGTAAGTCAGTCTCGCGGAGCGACTGAATACCACGATGAAACAGCGGCGTATCGTAATCGGAATTGATCATCAAGGCCCGATTGAACTGCTCCTCCGACCGGGACAGCACTCCCTCAAACAATGACGGATCATCCCGTGTCAGGGCGTTGTGCACCAGGGCCAGTCCAAGATTAAAATAGGCCTCGGCATAATAGAGATTGATTTGGATAGCTTCGGTGAACTCGCCGATAGCGTGGCGGTATCTGCCGGCGCCGGCCAAAGCAACCCCCAGGTTGTTCCTATAGTCGGCGAATCGGGGCCGCAATTGCACCGCTTGCTCAGCTGCCTGGACGGCGGCGGCGGGCCGTTCCAGGGCCGACTCCACCTGGCTAAGGTAGTGAAGCGCCCGATGGCCCGCTCCATCGACAGCGATGGCCGTGCGCATAAGTTCCTGCGCTTCCAGATAGAATCCTTTGTAAAAACAGGCCAGCCCCAGATTAGTCATATGCTCGGGTTCCCGGCGATCAAGGGCCTCACGGCAGGCGTTCAGGAGGCTCTCGACCTCTTGCTTGGTACGGTCGTGTTTTGAGCGTACCAACTGCAGGACTTCTTCAGATCCGATATCGCCGGGATGGTCAAAGCGCGCCGTCTCAGTCGGTACGCCATCCACAATTAGAACACTCGACACGGCGGACTGGTCGGCATCGTTGGAGGTCTGGATGATGTATTCCTTGTCCCGTCCGACGAGTCTGCTTTTCAAACGATAGGTTTCCATATCTCTCACCGATTGAAGCGCAATTTCTCTATTCTTGGTATTGTGGCCAGAACCGGCAGTTGGAGAGCCTCTTCAATGTCGCCCACATCCTTGAACGACTTGTCCAGCATTTCGGCCAGAAATACTGCGCCACCGCCGATCACCAGTCCCAACAGCATACCCATAATGATTATCCGGTTGTGATCGGGCCAGACCGGCACCAAGGGCACTCGGGCCGGTTCAATAATCTTGTATTTGGTTCTATCCTTGGCTCTCTCAGACAGTATCTCGACGGTCGACTCCTCGCTACGGAAGGCGTCCCGGTAGCGCCGTGCCTCGGTCAGGCGGCGATCCAATTCATCGATCTCCGCCTGGAGGGCGGGCAGTCGGTCCAGGCGTCGCTCGATCTTATCCAGCGACGAACGCAACTGACTGACTTTGGAACTCACAACATCAAGGTTTTCATTGACCGTAAAATAACGCCGCAGGAGTTGACGCTGATTCTCAGGATAGGACGAATACTGGCTCTGGACGGCCCTTTCCGTTTCCCGCTCCAACAGACGCACGTTGTCATTCAGGCGAATATTGACGTTGATGACGTTCTGCGAACTCCAGGCGTACTGCTCCATCATGGCCGCATAGGACCCGACCTGTTCGTCGATCTCGGTACGCAATTCCACGAGCGTGTCGGTATAATGCAAGCGCAAGTTGTCCAGGCCGAAACGGCGCAGGTCATTCATGATGGCATCGCGATCATGCTCAAGACCGGTGCTTTCCTGCGTGGCATTTTCAATATCGGCCAGGATCTCCCGTCGATTCTCCTGCGAGGCAATACTCTGGGGTACCTGCAATTTGGACAGCTGCGCCCGCGCCCCGGTCAGTGAGTCCAGCATGGCCTGGTATTCCAGTTCGGTCCGTTGCAACTGAAGATCGGCAAAAGTCTGATTATCGAGGATTTTCTCCAGTTCGTAAGCGGTCTTCTCTCGTTCCAGAATCTCGGTCAGACGGGTGACCATGTCGCGAGCGAGGGTCGGCTCGCCGGACTCGACCGTTATTTTGATCTGATCCTGGCCGACATAAGCCACCGCGATCCGCCTGCGGAGTTGTTCCATCAGGAGATGCAACTTCAGCTCCTGCAGACTCCGGTCCGGATTCTCCTCGCGCATCTGAGCCGCCTGACGGATCAAGTCCGGATTGTTGTCCAAACCCAGATCCTGGATCAGTGCCTGCAGGTAAGTCTGTGACGTAATCTCATTTTGTAGCGCTTGCAGTTCCCGCTGCCGATCATCGCTTGATAATCTCTGACCGCCCTCACGGCCAATAATGCTGATCAGTTCACTGGACACATTGTGAGGTTTGTCTATCCAGATTATGGAGAACGATTCGTATATGGGCGTCAGGAAATATGAGGAGCCATAGGCAATGGCCGTCACAAAGACCAACGGTAACGCCAGAAGCCATTTGCGCTTCAACGCTATGGCCAAAATCAACTTGACGTCTATACGCTTTTCGCTATCTGAATTTGTAGAAGGCATCGCTGCTTTAGTTCGCTTGTTGATCCTGCGGTTTCAGATTCTGATACAGAAGCACTGCTGACGTTACAACACCAATGACCGTAGCAGCGGTTCCGACCGTTCCGCCCCAAAAGCCGTTTCGTCGAACCGGCACCACCACCTGATCTTCCTTACTCAGTATATACCGCGCCGGAGTACCGGTAGTCGAATACTTTTTGAGGTCAATCTGGTAAGCCTGAGCGTAGGCACCATCCTTGGAAATGACTTTGACCTCCTCAAGTTTGGCGGCGTCGGTCGGGCCGCCGGCCAGTGCGATGGCCTCATATACGTCGATATTGGTTTCAAACCGGATGGCTCCGGGCGTATTCACGGCTCCGGTGACATATATCACATTCTTGCGGGTCGCCTGAACCCCTATATCCGCCGAGCGTATTCCGGCCGGTGTGAGCGGGACCTCGATAGCATCCTGACGAAAAACGCCGGGCAGTCCGCTAGCGTTGCCGGCGGCGATCGCTGAGGCGACATCAACGACCTGCACCTGTCCGGCCAGCTCGCCGCCGCGGATGATGGTCACGCGCGAAAGATCGCCATGATCCGTAATCCAACCGGCTTCGTTGAGTACCGTCACCAGGTCCGGGATCTGCTCAAAGGTCAGCTTGCCGGGCGCGTTGACCTGACCGGTCACAAATACATATTGGAAGTGATACTCGGTGACCCTCACGGTGACCTGCGATATCCGCTTGTTAAGCCGCGACATCTGGCGCACAATATCATCTTGCAATTGCACCGTGGTCTTTCCAGCCGCCATCATTTCGCCAACTATGTCCACTGTGATGTAGCCGTCCTGGCGAACCTTGACGCTGCTGTTCAAGAGAGGATCCTGCCAGAAACTAAGCTGCAGCAAGTCCCCGGCCCCGACGACATATTCTCCCGATTGTACTTGTCCTTGAATACTGAGCGCTAATAGCACCAATAATACCGGCACGATCCTTCGCATATATGATCCAATCCCTTATAAGTATCATCCATAGAACAACTTATACACTAGGTCGGCATTCCGGGCCTAATCATTGACAAGAAATAGCGAAGGTCGGGTCGACGTCAACAACTTGTTTCTGCGCCGGCGATTGCCCACTGTCTATTCGACGGCGATATCGGCCTCGTCATACATCAGCGCACAATCGCGACCGCGACCCTTAGCCCGCAACAGGGCCGCGTCGGCAGCCCTCAGGAGACTGTCGGCGTCGGTTCCGTGATCCGGAAAAACCGCCCCGCCCAGCGAAATAGTGAAGCTGACCGACTGGCCGCTCTCATCGATGCAGACCGGCGTCCGAGCTACCTTGGCTTGTAGGCGAGACATAAAATGTCGGCAACTGGTGGCGTCGGCCTCAGGCATTACAACACAGAACTCATCCCCACCGTAACGAGCCACAATATCAATCGAACGAATAGAGCGGCGCAGGACATGACTCAACTGCATCAAGACGGTGTCGCCGGCATGATGGCCGTACTGATCGTTGACTGTCTTGAGCTGATCCAAATCGAAGATTATCAATACCAACTGGCGCTGATAGCGACCGGCTCTGGCGATTTCTTCGCCCAACCGCTTGGTAAGATAGCGACGGTTGGCCAACTGGGTCAGATTGTCGGTGTACGAAAGGGCTTCGATCTCTTCGTATTCTTCGGCGTTGGCCACCAGATCGACGGCGTGCGATCGTAACAGCTTCAGTCGGCTGCCGATAGTGCCTACCTCCCCTTGGCAGGCAAAGGCCAAGACACATCTACGGCGCCCGGAAAGAGTGAAGGGAGCCACATACTGCATACCACTGCGCTGCAATTCCCGGCTCCACTCGCAAAGGGGTGGAATGTCGACCGATATCTCCTTGAGGCTGAGCGTCGAATTCTCGTCGAGCCGCCCCAGAAGCTGCTCGAAAGCCTTCGATGCTGGTGTGCTCAGATTCCTGTCGCCCCCTTCTCCTGTGACTTTAATCATCCCCTGTCGTCCGGGACCATCGTATACCAAGGCCGCCCGCTGGAGCCCCAGGTCTTCCTTGACGGAGTTGACAAGGCGCGGGATCAGGCTTTCCGAATTGCGGTGTTTGACCAGGGCCGCCATCGAAGACGGGGCTGTCACCTGAGGGCGGACCTCGGCCGACTTCCGATTGGACTCCGCCAACTCTTTGGCCAAAGTCTCATTTCTGGTCTCCTGCCACTTGATGTGATAAGTTGCCGACAATGTCTGGGCCAAGGATGCTACCAGCAGCTTGAAAGCATGCGAAGTCTCAAGGTTGCTTTTGACGAAGTAAATGCCGTAAAGGTTGTCTCTCCAAAAAACAGGAAAGTACACATCAACGCCAACTCCGCTCAATCGAGATGAAAACGGTTCAGGCAAAAACGGACGAATACAAGTTAGATCTCTGGGTAGAAAGCACTCCTGCAAGTGATCCAGAAGAGCTTTACTGTGCGGCAAGCGCAGTCCTGCGCGAACTTCGTCGGTCAGACCGTGAGTGTAATTACAGACGAGATTGCCGCGTTTTTTTCTAACAAACAATATGATCTGACATTGACCCGGTCCGATCAATATGTCGGAGACTCTGCGAGCAACGGCAGCCACCGATCCCTGACCGGCATTCGAACTGAGTAAGGTATCCAGCTCTTCCGGCCGCAATCCATCCAGGGCGGCGCTATGGCGGCGTTCTCTTCTGATGCGGTGGACAAGCAGAGTGATGAGGATGACCACCAGCGCCACGAGCAGAATAATCAGGCCACTCTGGCTAACCATATGTCAATACTCCTCTTAACCGCAATATAGAGCAAGCCGCATAAGTGTCAACAAGTCTTTCGAGTGATTACTTCCTCTGGCGTACAAAAGCAAATCGAGAACGACGCCTGAGAAGGTGACGACGACGCAGGACACCAAAGACCCGCCACCAGCCGCCTCGGCGACCGCCGGGCAGGCGGACGACCTGCTGCGAGATCTGACCGATGGAGGCAAAGGGATCGTCCTTTACGATCTTCAGGATCAGCGATTCAATATCGGAATCGCCGCGGTCCACCGTCGCCGGTGTATCGGCCGCCATATCGGTTGATGATGAGCTTGGAAACTTATCTACCAGCGTCAGCCGGACTGGTCCGTCGGCTTTTTTTTTTGATCGTCGACCGGTACAAAACTGGCCCGAGCTGCTTCCAGGGTCTGATAGGTACGCAGAACGTTATCAAACTCCAGCAGATCATAAATCTCGTATACATTTGAGGCCATGTTGGCCAGTTTGATGTCACCGTCGTTGTTGCGAACGTCGCGAATATTGGAAATGAAGATGCCCCACCCGGCGGAGGATATGTAGTCCACTCCGGCCAAGTCGACGACAATTCGGTAACGGCCGCGCCTGATGAGAGCCTCAAACACCTCCTCGAGCTGGCCCGCCGTGATGGTATCGATCACACCATCAACGCGCACTTCAGAGACAGACCCTTGAGAGCCTTCGGAGAGGGAAATCGAAATGTTGTTTGAGGTACTCATAATTATGGCTTCAAAATCTGCGCCGCACGGTGTCTAAGATAGTCTCTGAAGGCGAGAGCTGGCAAGCATAAACATCAGGAGTCACCGGATTCGGCCTGTGGGCCGGGATCAGTATCTTCAATAGTGAGTACTGATGCGGCCTCCGGCTTGTCAGGCGGCAATTCATCGTGGGCATCGGTGGCTCGCGCCACCAAGAAGGTGATGTCGTCGTTGGCTTTGGTAAACCCGGCAAAATCGTCCAATTCGGCAATCAGCACCTGGGCCAGGCGCGAGATATCTTGGCTGCGGTGACCGGCGGCGGAAGTGCCAAAAAGACCTTGCAGGCGATCCAACCCGAATTGTCGTCCCTCCCGATCAACGGCTTCGGACAAACCGTCGGTGAAGATCAGGAAGTGATCCGAGTCGTTTAGCTGTACCGTGGTCTCCGTCAGGCTCTCCGCAAACCCTCTATCCAGTGTGTCCGGCATACCGAGAGGCATCCCGGCCGGGTTGATTTGCTCGGTCCGGCCTGTCTGCGCCCGATACAAAAGCAAGGCATTGTGCCCCGCCGAGACCAGATTCAACCGCCGTACCTTCGTTTCGTAAACCACCAGCATGATGGTAATAAACATGCCGGACGGCATGTTCCGGCTCAGGAAGTCATTAACTTTCAAGAGCACATCTCTGGCCGACGTAGCCTCCTGGGCACTGATCCTGATCACGGTGCGCAACATCGACATCAGAAGCGAGGCCGGCACGCCCTTACCGCTGACATCGGCGACAGTGAGACAATAACGATCGGGGCCGATCCTGAAAACATCGTAGAGATCACCGCCCACGACTGAGGCGGCGCGATAGAAGGCATCAAGCTCCAATCCGGGAAGATCGGGCAGCTTGGTCGGCAGGAGCGTGCGTTGAATTTGCGAGGCCACCTCGATTTCGCGGGCCATCTTCTCACGCGCCGCAATGTTCTTGCGGTCCTGACTCAAACGGGTCATGATTTCGTTGAACGCTTTCGAAATCTCAAAGAACTCCTCGGCCCCTTCAAGCGGTAGTTCCGACTCAAGATCGCCCGAGGCAAAGCGACGCACGCGGCGAGTGATATTCGCAATCGGTCGAACAAAATAATTGGACAGCATGTAAATGCCGACGATGCCGAAAACAAACAGAAGTGATGTCAGGACTACTATCCGACGCCGCGCATCAGCCAGGGGAGTCGAAATCGTTTTTGAGGAATAGACCACATGAACCTGGCCCAACTGGCGTCGACCCGAGACAATCGGCACGATGAGATAGTTCAGGTTTTCCGACGCCACCGCATAATGCTGCGGCACGCCTACCAGCGAACCGTCTATCTGGTCGGGGACCTGGTAGCTCATCCCCATCCTCCGCGCATCCTCGGAGTGAGCCAGAATCGATCCCTGGCCGTCTACCAGAACCAACGTTCGGAATTCAGGATTGGCTCTCATGTAGCTCACGACCAGCTCGTCGAACTCAACCGCCGAGCGAGAGTACGAGAGATATCCCTGCGTTTGATCGGCGATCGTCTTCATCAGGGCCGACACCGTTCGGTCGAGGCGATCATATAGCTGGCGTGTCGTTTGGCGGTCCATGTAATAGAAGGCACCGGCTACGATAAAAAAGACGATAAAGAACGTCCAAAACGAAAACTTGACCCGCAGCGACAACATCCGATTCAGCATCGGGCCGCCGGAGCGCTTCTTCCCGATGCGCTTGATCATACGAAGTTCGTTGCGATCAGCCGACGAAATATACTGGACCGAGTCCATGATCTTCCTGATCATGTAAAATCCCAGACCACCTTTGCGGCCGCTGGCCACAAGGTGTTCCAGGTCAACGTTGCCGACTTGATCAGGCTGGAAGGAACGACCGAAATCGATAAGAGAAAACACGACCATCTTGGGGTAAATCACGATCCGCAGGCGCAGAAGGCCTTTTTCGTAGAGATAGGCGTGTCTGATGATGTTGGTGGCGCCTTCTTCGGTGGCCAATAGGACGGCCGAGACATCTTTGCGCCCGATACCGGCAGCGACGCACGCCTCGCGAACGGTGCGCTGAATACTATCGAGATATTTTTCCTCGGCGGAGAATTCGGCGCTGATTTCTTTGATCGGTCGTCGCAGCATAACGCTCACTCACCAACCGCAGGGCCCATGGGTACGTATGAGGTTTCTTTCGACGGAGTCCCGCCGGTCATGGTGAGGATCATTATATGACCGATTGCCCCTCGGACAATACCGACAATCAAAGCAACGTCCCAAGTCGACCCTCTGAGTTTGTACATTCCTTGGAGAAGACGCATCAGAAATCCGCTTCCGTGCGCAGCTCTATTCCTGTTCCTTAGCTTCCAGTCGCCGTTGCGCAGCACGAATATCGTCCAGCACCGTGGGATGATCCGGGCGGGCGCGATATACTCGCTGCCATATATCGATGGCCTGTTGATACTCCTCCTGGCGCGAGTAACCAATTCCCTGACGATACCACTCGGCCACGGCGGAATCCGAGACCAGGCGGTCGACTCCAATCATATGCACAAACATGCTGTCCAGCTCTCTCAAAAGCGCGCCCGGGTCGGTGGGTCGCACATCGGACAACAGCGCCCTCTGGAGCTTGGACTTCACTTCCTCCCGCAGTGCTGCCGCGGCGGTATCGGATGGGTCGTTGTCGAGCACCAGGGATATCTTGCCCAGGGCGCTATAATATTCTCCGTTGTCAAGATGTATGCGCGCCTGGGCGACCAAATCGGACCGTTGCTGCCCCAACAGCATCTTGCGCTCATCGGCCAAGCGCTGCTCGAAGGCGGCATTGAGCGCTCTCACACTGTCAGCCAGGAGCTCGCGGAAAAATGTGACACTGTCGTCGTACATGCGCAGCGAGGTTCGATCGGCCATAGCCTGCTGACGATCAATAGCCTCCTGAGCCATCCTCGTGGCGGTTTTTGCCGAATCGGCCTGCGCCCGACTGGTCGCGAAGGCGTCAGCCTGAACGTACTCATCGCGAGCAACCTCAAGTTGCGATTCAGCCAGGGCCTCTTCGGCCCGGACCAAATGATACTGGTAGCGCTCCCTTCGGTAGTCTTCCACCGCGCATTGAGAACCCCTGGTAAGCAAGCCGTAGATCTGGTCGGGAACAACCGAGATTGATATCTCGTGGCTGTAATCATCAAGGAAGTCCCGGTCCGCCTGGCGACTGAAGGCGTAGTCAATCCTCACGTAGCGACCGGCAATACCACCTCCGACCGACAACCCGTGGCCGTTGTATCCGGCCCGCAGTTTCAAGTCAAACTCGGTATCAGACGGGATCACCAGTTCCGTCCCGAAGCGTAGCTGAGCCTGGGCATCTTGAATAAAAAGCAGATCGACGGCACTATTGACGCTGAACTCGGTGCCGATCTTGACCTCTTCGATAGCGGCGCCGAAACGAAAAACATGAGGCAACGATTCGTCACTAGCCGCCCGCTTGATTTTCTGAAGAGCCAGGTCATTCCAGGAAGCGCCTGCAACCATTCCCTTGGGAAGGTCGTAACGCGCTCCCAGGTCGAGATTGATCCCCTGGCTGTTCTGACCTGGCCCCTCGCGCAGGACAAACTTCACCGCCCCACCGCCGGCCAGTCGCGGAGTGATCCGGCGGGCATACGCAGCTTGGCCAGTGTACTGCATGACATCGGAGACCCAACGCTTGCGCGGGTAGGCCGTAACCCCTCTGAGCTGGGACACAGACATAGCTAATCCCAGATGACCCTGGCGCCACGGACCGCCAACGCCGGCCAAGGCTCGGCTCGCCCCACCCGAGAGATAACCAAAGTCCGCATCCAGGGTCCACACCGGTAGCGTCACCAAGCCGGCCGGATTGACCAGAGCAGCGCCTAGGTCACCCGACAGGGCACCTGCCGTCCTCCCCATACCGGCCGGGCGGGCACCATATCCGGCATCGTACACGTATTGTAGATCATCAGGGGTGGCGCCGCCAAAGGCAACCCCGGCGCCCCAGAGTATTATCACTGTAAGGATCAGCCAGTATCTGGGCATAGTGCAATCGAAAACGTCTTTATAATCCACAGGGCCGGTTTGTCCAGTTCTATTATACGCTGATCTGGCGGCACAAACCAGCACAAATTGCCTTGCTGCGCGCGATTCCGAGTGAAATCAGACGACCGTCGCTTTGGCTATGAAACTTGCAGACGGATTTGTGCAAACTGGCTTCGCCATCTGGCTGCCGGTTGCACAGACAAACCGACAACATGCACCTGATGGCATAATCCGGTCTGATCCGGGGTCTCAGCTCCGGGCCAGGCCGTGTATCGTCTCGGCCGCAACGACCGCGTTGTGCATCAGCATGGCGATTGTCATTGGACCGACACCACCCGGTACCGGGGTTATGAACGATGCCCGCCGCGAGCAGGCGGCAAAATCGACATCACCGACCAGGCGATAACCTTTGTCGGATCCTGGATCGTCAACTCGGTTGACGCCGACATCGATGACCACGGCGCCCTCCTTCACCATCTCACCGGTGATCATTTCGGGCGATCCCACCGCGGCAATCAGAATGTCGGCTCGCGCGGTGACCTCCGCCAAGTTGCGGGTGCGAGAATGCGCAATGGTCACGGTCGCATTTGCCATGGGTGCCTTCTGGACCAGCAAGGCGGCAATAGGCTTGCCAACGATATTGGAACGTCCGACCACGACTACTTCCCGGCCCGACGGGTCAATGTCATACGCCTGGAGTAATTTTATGATACCATGCGGAGTACAGGGCAAAAGTCCGGGGAAACCCATCAGCATCAGACCGACATTGTAAGGATGAAATCCGTCCACGTCCTTCTCAGGTTTAATCCGCAAAGTCACGGCGCGCTCGTCAAGGTGGGCCGGCAGAGGCGATTGAACCAGTATGCCATGAATCTGTGGATCGGCATTAAGCCGATCGACAATCGCTTCGAGTTCCGATTGTGAAGTTTCGGCCGGGCGACGGATAATCTCGGAGTGTAGTCTCAGTTTTCGGCAGGCCTTTTCCTTGCTGCCCACATAGGTAGCCGAGGCGGGATCGTCGCCGATCAAGACAGCGGCCAACCCGGGCACAATCGACCGCTCGGCCAGGAAGTCAATACGCTCTCTTAGGGCTTCACGAAGGGCCTTGGCTACGACCTTACCGTCAATCGTCTGTGCCGTCATGTTCAGCTTCTTCACTAGGCGGTTTAGGTCCGGTTATATCTTCAGGCTTGAAGGTATCGAGGTCAAAATCCACTCGCAACCTCTCGATGCTCTTAGCCCGACCAGTGTAGGCGTCAACGGCGACGACCACGCCCGACAATTTGATATCGTCGGTGGCGGTAGTAAATCGCTTCGGCATACCGGTCAGAAAACGTCCCAGCGATGGTCCGACCTGCATACCGATGACACTCTTGTGGGGGCCAGTCATGCCGGCGTCGGTCAAATAGGCCGTGCCACGTGCACTGACAACGCTATCAACTGTCTGGACATGAGTATGGGACCCGATCACGGCCGAGACTTTGCCATCAAGATAGTAGAACATGGCCTGCTTCTCAGAGGTAGCCTCGGCGTGCATGTCGACAAAGATAACTTCGGTTTCTCGGCGGAGGGACTCAAGGATCCGATCAGCTGCCTGAAAGGGGCAGTCAATGTCCTTCATGTAGGTTCGCCCCATTAAATTTATGACGCCGATTTTCACATTGCCGACAGAATCGACATACGCCCCCGACCCCGGCACTCCTTGGGGGAAATTTGCCGGGCGCAGGAGTTTGGGTCGTTCCAACTCGAGATAGTCGATAACCTCGACGCGATCCCAGATGTGGTTTCCCGAGGTCTGCATGTCGACTCCGTAGGAGAATATCTTGCGGGACATTTCCGGGGTGACTCCAAACCCCCCGGCGGCGTTTTCCACGTTGGCAATGACATAGTCGATGTCATACTTCTGCCGCAACGGTTTAATCATGTGGGCGCAGGCCTGTCGCCCCGGTCGGCCGCAAACATCTGCCACGTAAAGTAGTTTCAGGTCAGACACTTAGGTCATCTTTCTAAGGTAGAACTTCATGAGTCGGCAACCGCTCTACCCTCGCGGGAACCGACTACTTATCATTGAATCCGTGGCGCAGATTATAGCCGGAGCCGTCCTGGATACGGCGGTCAATCTCCACGGCCCATTCGTCGGCAAGGCTCGGTTACTTGGCATACTCAGTCGTGCGCCACTCACGAATCACACTCACCTTGATTTGTCCGGGGTACTGCATCTCACTTTCAATCTTGGCGGCGATGTCCATAGCCAGAATGGAGCTGGCCAGATCATCCAGGCTCTCGTGCTCAACGATCACCCGTACTTCGCGCCCGGCCTGGATAGCGTATGCCTTCGAAACACCCTTAAATCCATCGGCCAGTTCTTCGAGTTGCTTCAGACGCTTGATATACGCCTCCAGCGGCTCGCGACGAGCTCCGGGGCGGGCGCCAGAGACAGCATCAGCCGCCTGTACCAGGATAGGATAGGGGCTGGTCATGGGCACGTCCCCATGATGCGACTCGATGGCATTGACGACTATTTCGCTCTCATTGTAGCGCCGCATAAAATCGGCACCGATCTGCGTATGCGTCCCCTCCGTCTCGCGATCGATGGCCTTGCCGACATCGTGAAGCAAGCCGCTCCGCTTGGCCACAATGGGATCGAGCTTGAGCTCGGCGGCCATCAAGCCACAGAGCATGGCCACTTCCTTGGCGTGGGCCAGGACATTCTGTCCGTATGAAGTTCGGAAGTGGAGTTTTCCAAGCTGCTTGATCACATCCGGATGCAAACCGTGCACACCCAACTCGAAGCAGGCTTGCTCGCCGGCCTCGCGAACGATGACCTCCATCTCCTTCGCCGCCTTTTCGACGACCTCCTCAATGCGCGTAGGGTGAATGCGACCGTCGGCAATCAATTTCTCCAGGCCCATGCGTGCGATCTCGCGCCGAACCGGATCGTAGCCCGACAAAATCACCGCTTCCGGAGTGTCGTCCACAATCACATCGATCCCGGTAGCCGTCTCAAAAGAGCGGATGTTCCTTCCCTCACGACCGATAATACGACCCTTCATCTCGTCGTTGGGCAAGCTCACGACGGAAACCGTCGTCTCGACGGTATGATCGGCGGCACAGCGATAGATTGCCTGAGTAATGATCTCCTTGGCTTCTTTCTCGGCCTCCATCTCCGCTTTGTCCTTGATGGCTTTAATCATAGCGGCCGCCTCAACTTTGGCCGTCTGAAGCATGTTGTCCATCAGTTGCCTTTTGGCCTCGTCCGGGGTCATCTGGGCAATGCGCTGCAGGCGATCATTCTGATCGGCAATGACCCGCTCCAACTCCGCCTCGCGTTTGGTCAGAGCCTTCTCGCGTCCCTCAAGCCCCCCCTCGCGCTTTTCCAGCTCATTGTGTTTTAGGTCGAGATAATCGAGCTTCTTCTGAATGGAACCCTGCTGCTCGGCCAGCCGGTGCTCGATTTTGTCGAGTTCCTTGGTCTTTTGGTCGGCCTCTTTATCGAATTCAGCTTTGCGCTTGAGCCATTCTTCCTTGGCCTCAAGAGCTGCTTCACGACGTTTGATCTTGGCCTCATTCTCGGCATCCTCGACAGTACGAGCGGCTTCCTTCTTGGCCTGCGCCAGCATGTCGCGGCTGGAGCGATTGACCGATTGGCGGGCCAGGAAGAAAGACACTCCTCCCACCACAATGGCAATCGCCACGAGAATGATAATCTCGCTCAGCATTATTGTACCTCCCACCCGGACGCCATCGACCAGGTGTTGGATATATGTATAAACAATCGGATGGAGACAACCACGGGAGCTTACAAAAACAGAGGACGGCGAAACTGGCTAGGCTTGGGGAAGGGCCTCGTTGAGTCGCTGCAGCAAACTTTCGGCCTGAGTCGCAGCATCAGCATCCTGTTCCTGCAACTGATCACGAACCTCAAACAACTCGGAGGCGATGCTCATAGCGGCCAAGATAGCAACTCGCTCACGGCCGTTTACCCTCGACAATTGGGCGGCATCCCTCATTTTGGAATCAACGTAATCTGCAACACGAGCAATGTGCGAAGGATCAGTTACCCCTGTTATGGGATATTCCTCGCCGAATATGTTTACCACTGCCTTATTCTCTACCCTTCGATCAGACATCCCGGTCCCGACAGCACCCTTTGGATCAGTTATCCCTATCCTGCTAATTCGCAAGAATTTAACTGGAATTACGACCAGGTGTCAAGAAAAAAACTTAGTCGACCCACTTTTCCAATTCGGTCAGGCGATCGAGAATGGTCTGCAGCTTGACCCGAACCGATTCGGAGCGATCGGCGTCGCGAAGTTCCAAGGACCGGAATTCCTTCTCGGCGCGGCCGACTTCAGTCTTCAACTGCGAATTTTCCTGCTTCAGTTGGTCGTTTTCCGACTGCAGAGAGTTCAGGTTGGTAAGTAGAGACTCGACCTTCTGGGCTATTTGTTGAAGCTTGCCATCCATCACTTGTCCCTGATTTCGGCATTAAACTGTTTCTTTAATGATTGTATGACACGAGCCTGATAACCATCGACTTCGTCACCGGATAGACTCTTCTCAGCAGATCGATACACAACATGAACGGCCATCGACTTGAGGCCTTTCGCTATCTGCTTGCCTTGATACAGATCAAAAATCTGAACTTTTCGGGCCAGCTTGCCCGCCGCTTGACGAATACAGTCGACAACTTCGGCGGCACGGACATCCTCTTTGATCACTATAGCCAAATCGCGCGGAGCGGCCGGGTAAATCGGTACCGGGCGATAGGTCTTATGCTCGATCACCGCCGCCAGTAGCGGCTCGAGTCTCAGCTCGGCCGCAAAAACCGGCTGTTTGATGTCAAAGCGACCCAGAACCTTCGGCTTCAGTTGCCCGATGGTCCCGACCGTGGTACCAGCCAGCTTTATTATAAAGGAGACTTCATCCAGGCACAAGCTGGAGTTGCCGGGTTCGAATTCAAACTCAGGCCAACCAAAGTGCCGCCCGAGGATCGCCAGGGCGCCGGTCAGATCGTAAAAATCCAAAGGTCGCGGCGCCTCACGCCAACCGGCCGGAGTACAGCCGGTGACCACCAACGACAGTCGCGGCTCCTCGACAAAGGGATTGTCCCGGCCGGCAAAATAGACTTTGCCTATCTCAAACAAGCGGAGATCGATGACTCGATGAGAGAGGTTGTGACTCACCACGGTCAGAGCCGAGACCATGAGGGAGTTTCGCATGACATTCAGCTCTTCCGAAATCGAATTGGCCAGCCTGACAATCGGTACTTCCGGTGCAATGAATTCGGCCTGTTTACCGTCAGCCAGGCCATGCCCCATCATTTCGTCAAAGCCGACACCGTTCAGCAGGCGTCGAACCTCATGTGCAAACTGATCTTCGGCGAGAGTACGACTATAGAGCGGCCCAGTGTTATGAATCGCGTCCGGCACCGAGTCGAAACCCTGAATACGCACCACTTCCTCGATCAAGTCGATTTCCCGCCCGATATCCGGCCGGTACGTCGGCACCGACACCTGCCAAGGGTCGGACTTTTGTATCTCAAATCCAAGCCGCTTGAAGATCTCGGCAATCCGCTCGGTATCATATTCGACGCCGACAACGTCATGACATCGTTGAGGACGGAATGATACGACTGTTGGTTTGAGCTCCGTGGGGTAGCAGTCGACTATTCCGCAGCATACCTCTCCCCCGCATAGTGAGGCAAATAGTGACGCGGCCCGGTTGATAGCCCAGTCAATGCCATTGGGGTCGCAGCCACGCTCGAACCGGTACGACGACTCGGTCGACAGGTTGAGCACGCGCCGGCCTTTTCTGATAGTCGACGGATCAAAGTAGGCCGCCTCAAGCAAAATGTTCGTAGTTGTCGAGGCCACCTCGGAGTTGAGCCCGCCCATGATGCCGCCGGCCGCGACGCCTTCCTTGCCATTGGTGATCATCAGAACATCGGGGGTCAGCGTATGGTCACGTCCATCAAGGGTTGTAAATTTCTCTCCCTGGGCAGCCCGGCGCATAACAACCTCGGACGAGCCAAAGCGATCCAAATCAAAGGCGTGTAGAGGGTGGCCGCATTCAAGCATAACCAGATTGGTTATGTCGACCAGGCTGTTGATGGGGCGCATTCCACAGGTGAGTAGCTTCTTTTTCAGCCACCACGGCGATTCACCGATGGTGACCCCGCGAATGATACGGGCGGCATAACGCGGACAGGCGCCCGGGTCATCGATGCGTACACTTATGAAGTCGGAGGCGGGCGAACCCGATTCGATCAGTTCAAACTCAGGCCTTCTTAATTCCACGCCGGCCAGGGTGGCCAGATCGCGGGCAATGCCTATCGCCGACAGAGCATCGGGACGATTGGGCGTCATCTCGAAGGTCATGACACAATCATCGTAATCCAGATGTTCCACCAGCGGCCGCCCGACAACGGCCGTCTCATCCAGGATAATGATCCCGGCATGGTCCTCTGATATCCCCAGCTCGCGTTCGGAACAGATCATCCCCGAGGACTCGACTCCGCGAATCTTGACTTTCTTGATCTTCAGGTCGCCGGCCAACACCGCACCGAGGGTGGCCACCGGCACTTTATGTCCGGCCTCAACGTTGGGAGCGCCGCATATAATCGATAGCTGCTCGGTACCGATGTCGACCGTAGCCAGGCGGATCTTATCGGCTCCGGCGACCGCCTCCAGGTTGACAACTTGACCAACAACAACCTTGTCCAGGTATTTTGATGTCGGCTCTATATGCTCGCAGGCGATCCCACACAGGGTAAGTCTGTCGCCGATTTCTTCGGGCGACCAGTCCAGGCCGGTCAGTTCGATGAGCCATTTATAAGAGATCTGCATATCAGACAAACTGCCTTAGAAGGCGCACATCGTTGTTGAAGAACAGGCGAATATCGTCAATCCGATGCTTGAGCATGGCCGGTCGTTCCACTCCGGTTCCAAATGCGAAGCCGGTGTAACGTTCCGAGTCAATTCCGGCCTTTTGAAGAACATTGGGATCGATCATACCACAACCCAGAATCTCCAGCCATCCGGACTGTTTGCAAACCCGGCAGCCTTTCCCCCGGCACAGCAAGCACTGAATGTCAATCTCGGCCGACGGCTCCGTAAACGGAAAATACGAGGGCCGGAATTTCAGCTTGAGATCTTCGCCAAAAAAAGCCTTACAGAAAGCGACCATCGTACCTTTGAGGTCGGCAACGGTGACACCCTCATCAACCAAGAAGCCATCCACCTGGTGGAAGGCCATGTGTCCCCGCGTGGAGATTGATTCGTTACGGAAGCATTTCCCTGGGGTGATCACTTTGAGTGGCGGCTGACCGGCTTCCAGTACTCTCGCCTGCACCGGCGTGGTGTGCGTGCGCAAAAGACGTCCACCCTCGACAAACAGAGTGTCCTGCATTTCACGGGCGGGATGATCGGGCTCGAAATTGAGGGCTTCAAAATTGTAATAGTCGGTTTCGATATCGGGACCGTAGGCTATCTCAAAGCCCATATGCTGGAAGATCCGACAAATCTGGTTGATGGTCTGATTGACAATATGCGTCACACCCTGGTAGGGGTATGTGCCTGGGAGGGTCGGGTCAAAGATGCCGGCGTCCGAGTCACCGGAGAAGCTGTCGGCAGCTTGTTCAAAAGCTTGCTCCAACCGGACGCGCGCTTTGTTCGCGGCAGCTCCGATTTCCTTCTTCTGGTCCGGCGGCAAATCCTTGAGCTGCTTCAGGACAGCCGTTAAGCTCCCCTTGCGCCCAAGGTAAGAAACCTGCAGTTCCTTTAATGCGGCGAGCGAATCAGCGCCGCCGATCCGCTCTTGGGCCTCGTGAAGTATCTGGGCAACTTCGTCGAGTAGTGTCATAGCGGCACTATTCGCGCATCAGTTGTCGGTTGAAATCTTGGCCAGGTTACTAAAAGTGGCCATATCGCGGGCAGCGATATCAGCCAGGACCTTACGATCCAAATTGACCCCAGCCTTCTTGAGACCACAGATAAAAGTCGAGTAGTTCGTCCCGCATATTTTGGCTGCGGCCGAAATGCGAGCGATCCACAGCGAACGGAAGACTCGCTTTTTGGCGCGACGATCACGGTAGGCGTAAACCATACCCTTGTTAACGGTCTCAAGAGCCGTGCGATAAAGACGGCCGCGACCGTTGTAGTTGCCGCTGGCCTTTTGCAACACCTTGTGGTGACGCTGGTGGGCGGCAACGTTGTTTTTTGCGCGTGGCATGTTTTGTAGCTCCTACAATCTAAACAGACATTTCCGAATTTAGTATGGCAACATAGCCCGCACGCGGGGCATGTCGGAAGCGGAAACCAGCGTCGGACGTCGTAGTTGGCGCGTTCGTTTGGGACTCATTTTGGTAAGGATATGAGTCTTGTAAGCTTTGTGGCGCTTGATTTTGCCGGACGCTGTCTTTTTGAAGCGCTTAGCCGCACCACGTCGTGTCTTCATCTTTGGCATTGATCTCTTACTCAGCTTCTATCGGTGATTCATTATTCTTCGTCTTTGTACTCGGCGCCGACGTCGGCTGTCTCTTCATCAAGCTCGACAGCTTCATCGACCAGCTCCTCTTCCCGATCGGGTCGGTTCGGCTTTTTGAGCGGCGCGTTTTTCAGAGCTTTCATAATCTCAGGCTTCGGTCCCAGAATCATACTCATGTGCCGACCTTCACGCTTCGGCGGCATGTCTACATTGGCGATGTCCGACATGTCCTGGGCCACTCGCTCCAGCAACTCCTTGCCCTGATCAGTGTAGGCCAGCTCGCGCCCGCGAAACATCACAAAAGTTCTCACTTTGGAGCCTGACGTAAGAAACTCGCGTACATGGCGCAGCTTAAACTGATAATCGTGCTCGTCAATCTTAGGACGGTAGCGCATCTCCTTCAATTGGAAACTGTGCTGCCGTTTCTTGGCCTGCTTTTCTTTCCTTGCTTGTTCGTACTTGAACTTACCGAAGTCAAGAATCCGGCAGACCGGTGGTCGACTGGTGGGAGACACTTCAACCAAATCCAAGTCGTGGATTTGGGCTTTCTCAAGCGCCTCTTTAACCGGCACTATTCCGAGTTGCTCGCCTTCAGGGCCTATTAGCCTTACCGGCGAAATCCTAATCTGCGAATTTACCCGCAGTTGTTTGGTCGCTATAAAAAAACTCCTCTTTTGAGCAATCTATCGCTCAGTTTCCAGGCCTTTGGACTCAACTTCCTCAGTCAATTTCTGAATCGCCTCGGCCATACCAACTACACCGAGGTCGTCTTCACCATGCTTGCGCATCGACACCGTTCCGGCCTGAGCCTCACGCTTGCCGACTACAAACATGTACGGCACCTTCATAAGTTCCGCTTCGCGGATCTTAGCACCGACTTTTTCCGAGCGACAATCAGCCTCGGCTCGCAGACCGGCCTGTTTCAAATCGTCCGCAACCGATTGGGCATAGTCGTTCAATTCATCGGTAATGGGCAGCACCCTTACCTGGACCGGCGCCAACCACAACGGAAAGCGACCGGCATAGTGCTCCACCAAGCAACCAAAAAAGCGCTCAATGGAGCCCAGGAGCGCTCGGTGTATCATGAAGGGACGCTTAGGCTGCCCATCCGCACCAATATAGGTCAAGTCGAACCGTTCCGGCAAGGAAAAATCAAACTGGATAGTGGAACATTGCCAGCTTCGGTTCAAGGCATCTTTAATCTTAATATCGATCTTTGGTCCATAAAAGGCGCCGCCACCCTCGTCAACGGCGAATTCCAGGCCCGCTTTTGATAGAACCGAGGCAAGTCCACTCTCGGCTCGATCCCAATCAGCCTTCTCGCCGATGGCCTTCTCCGGCCGCGTCGACAGGAAAATCTCGTAGTCGCTGAAGCCGAAGGATTTCAATATATAGATACAGAAATCCAACAACCACGTCAGTTCGTCCTCCACCCCTTCCTGGGCGACAAAATGATGCGCATCATCCTGAGTGAAACCCCGAACCCGCATCAGGCCATGAAGGACACCCGTCTTCTCGAAACGGTAGACGGTGCCCAGCTCAGCCCACCGCAGCGGCAGATCACGATAGGACCACCGCCGCGACTTGTACATGGTCATATGGAAGGGGCAATTCATCGGCTTGAGCTGGAACATCTGCCCCTCAACCTCGACCGGCTTGAGCATATCGTCGGCATAGAAATCAGCGTGGCCGCTCTTCACCCAAAGATCGTAGTTGGCGATATGCGGACTGAAGACCAATTCGTAGCCGGCCTTGAGATGCTCCTGCCGCCAGAAGTTTTCGATTTCGTTCCGAACTCGCGCCCCTTTGGGCAACCAAAGTACCAGACCGGCACCAACGACATTTGAAATAGTAAACAGCTCAAGCTGTTTGCCGAGCAAGCGGTGATCGCGCCTTTTCGCTTCTTCCAAGCGCTCCAGATATTCAGCCAGCATCTGCTTTTTGGGGTATGACACCCCGTAGATGCGCTGCAACATCGGCAGCTTTTCGTCGCCGCGCCAATAAGCACCGGACGATGACGTCAGCTTGAAGGCCTTAATCAGGCCGGTCCTCGGTATGTGAGGACCCCGGCAAAGATCCTTAAACCGCGAGTGCTCATAGAAGCTGACGGTATCATCCTCTAGGCCCTCGAGCAATTCGACTTTATAGGAGGCACCCTCCTGCCGACACGCCTCGATAGCATCGGACCGAGACACATCCTGCCGGGAGAAAGTCGCATCTTCGGCGATGATTTCGGTCATTTTCTGTTCGATTCTCTCCAGATCTTCGGGCGAGAACGGCTGGGGCACATCAAAATCGTAGTACCAGCCCTCATCGATAGATGGGCCGATAGCCAGTTTGGCGCCGGGGAACAACTCCTGTACCGCCTGGGCCATTATATGGGAGGAGGAATGCCAGAACACCTGGCGCCCGCGCGGATCATCAAACTTAAGAATCGCTATGGTCGCGTCGCCGTTGATAGGAGCCGTCAGGTCGGTAACTTCGTCATTCAATACGGACGCCACAGCCTCCTTGGCCAGGCCGGATGATATTGACTTGGCAACATCCAATCCGGAAACGCCGGCTTCGAACTGACGCACGGATCCATCCGGGAAGGTGAGGTTAATTCGCGACATAACTACAACCTACGGCTTCAAAAACAGAATGCGGATCGCGACGAAGTCAGGATTGCGTCGTAACCCGCGACTAAAAATGGTGGGCGATACTGGAATCGAACCAGTGACCCCTTGCATGTCAAGCAAGTACTCTAACCATCTGAGCTAATCGCCCATCCCGCACCGGCGGCCGGATTGGACCGACCCGACGGCTCTCTTGTAACGCGTCATTATACTCCAAGTTCGGTTTCTGTCAAGCCCAATCTAAGCTGGGGGACAAAAAAACCGCGCTGGCGTCCAATGGGTTACGGCTACCATGCAAACGTTTTGAATCAATATTTGGGGCAATTTTGGACTGATAAGCCGTTGTCGATCGGACAACGGAGCCACCTGGAACAGGGACCGCATTATGCGGCGTTGATTCCGGCCATCTGCATGAAGGTTTCCGCCTTCGAGTAGTCCTCCCGCAACTGCTCGCAGAAATGGTCCAGGTCGGACGGCTCCAGTGCCAGGTATTCCATTATTCCCGGCGCCAGAGAGCCGATCAAGTGTTCCTCCTGGCGATCAAGGAAAGTTTTCTTGGCCAGATAATTCGCGACGTGGACCAGATGGGCAACCGGCTCAGGCCCCTCACATTCCAATGGTTTGTGATGGTACTCTATGGCATTTGCGAGCTTAGACGGCAGTTTCCACTGGCTGGCGAGCGCCGCGCCGATTTGCTCATGAGTACACTGCAGGACCAGGAGTTCGACGTCCGAGTTGGTGGCATCCGGCCGGTTCTGCCGTTCGATCCTGATCTGAGTGTGCTGCCTGGGAAGGTAGCAGCATATTATCATCTTCCCAACGTCATGAAGCAAGCCGGAGGCAAAACCGGTGTCGGGATCAACAATGCCGCGGCTATTGATCCTGCGCGCCAAGAGGCGACAGCAGAAGGCTGTCGCCAGGGAGTGACGCCAGAACTCTTCCTGAAACTCACTATCCAACGTGCTGTCACCCTTAAACATGTCCAAGACGGAGGCCGACAGAACAAGATTCTTGATGGCCTCCATGCCCACTATCACTACCGCCTGTTTGACCGAATCAACTTCGCGGGCCAGACCGTAGAAGGCTGAGTTGGTCAGCTTGAGCACCTTCACCGACATGGCCGGGTCCTCAGCCAGGACGGCGGCCACCTGGGCTGCCGAAGCGTTGTGATCGTTCACTACCTTCTGGATCTGGTGAAATACGATGGGCGGCGTCGGCAGGTTGCGGATGCCCGAAATAACCTGTTGGACTTTGGCTTCTGCTGTGGGTGACTCAATCGACATATGCGGTTCGTTCCTAACCTACTTCCGCGGCGACTCGAAGTCCTCGGCCAGCCTGTCGGCCAGTCTGGACTTGACCTCCGGCTGATCGTAGTAGTTTGCCTCGATGCGGCGGCGAATTTCATTCAATCGGTCGGCGGCATCACGGGATATCTCGCGAGCCGGGCGTATCTCCGAGGCAGTCCTCGGTTCGGGATGCCGCACCTGCTGTTCAGTGTATGTGTCTCGGGTCTCTCCCGACCCGCTCAAACGCAGGCTGTCGGCCATCCGGCCGAGTTGGCTTCGCACGCTGACATCCGGCGGTTCGCTTTCCAGCCCGGTGGAATGACGACCCTTTTCCTGATTGACCTCTGCCGACACGTCTCTCGGAGGCGGGTGGTCGGCAGCGGGGTTGGCTCCGATTTTCATGACTACTTCCTGTTATTCTGTTCTTCCCATGACAACGACCGGGTTCTTGGCCTTGGTCGGAACCCGGCTCAGCTCTTTCCATCTACAAACTGCGGTGACGGGTCCGATTGCTGCATGTACTGCAAAATCTTCCGGCTGTTCTGCAGCTCGCCGAGCTCCTCCTTGATGCGCTTGTAGCGACCCTGGAGGTACTCTTCGCACTCAGCCACCAGACTCACGTTCTTTTTGACCATGGTAGCGATGCTATTGACCAGCTTGCGCACTTCGGGGTGAGCCGAAGCCAGCTTGAACAGCTTCGGATCACGCGCCTTAAGTTGTGCGATTTTTTCCTCGGAGCGTTTGATTCGCTGGTGACATCGTTCGATCTCAGTGAACAAATCCAGAAGACGCTCGTCCTTGTTGAACCGGATCGAATCGCGCTGCTTATCAAGAGTGAGATACAGCGACTGGTAAAACGAGTACTCTTCCTTCAGCGCAAAAATCAATTCGCGCTCGATCTGTGTAACCGCATTGTGGTCTAATTCTGCCATACTCATCCCGAAGTTGTGAAGCCGCCTAAGGCAGGGGCCGGTGCCGACAACGACGGTTCTGCCTGCACTTGCTGCCGCAGTTCCTGCCAGCCTTGGCGCAGATTGTCCAGTATTGAAACAATATCGTCAATCCGGCCGGTATCTTTTGTCGCGGCCACAACGTTGCTCTCGTTTACCACGAAGGCGTAAAGCTGGCTCAGGTTGTCGGCCACCTCTCCCCCCTGCTCGGTATCTAGCGTTGTATACAAGTGAACCACAAAACGCTTGGCCTTCTCAAGCTCCTCGCGCCCGGCGTCAAATTCCTGATTGGCCAGTTTAGCCGAGGCCGTTTCATAGGCTTTGATTGCCCCGTTGTAAACCTGTAGGATCAAATCCAGTTGAGATTTGCCGTGGGTTTCCATAGTCCGATACGTTCCCAGTTGATCGTCCATCCGATGTCTCCTATATGGGTTATCTATTGGTACCCAATTTCCAATTTTGGTTCATCATCGCTGTTTGCTGAGTAAGGTAGTCTTTGAGGGCGTTCATCTCGCCCAAAGCCGACTCCATCGCCCAAAACTCCTTGAGCAGGCTTTCGCGGCGAATCTCCAAACGCTCGTCGATGTCCACCACCCGCTCGGCCATCTGTTCAATCTGTTTTTCCAGCGCCGAAATGCGCCGATCAAATACGCCGTCTTTGCTTTTGGTGAGGTTGTCGATCGAATCGTGCAACTGCGTGGCGATGCCGCGCGCCATCTTGATCGTACCTTCGACACCGTCGCCTACTTGGTCCTCGGTGAAAGTGATCAGAAGTTTGATGCCTTCGGTGGTCTCGTTATCTTCTTTTCCGGTCAGATACCGGCCGCGGCCCACGGCCTCCTCGCCGTTGATGGTACCGGCCACGTCGGTGCCGGCCGTGCTCGTGCCGCTTTCAAGACCCAGGACGGTATGGGCGTTGTTGTCGACGCCTGAGACAAGCTCGACTGAGGCAGTCGATCCATAGGTACTGCCGGCAATCGTGATCTTGTTGGCGTCGCTGTCCCACGACACTTCAAGTCCGAAGCTACCTATCTTCGCATCGGCATCTATCTGCGCCTGTAGCTCGTTGATCAACTCCGTGGCGCTTTCGTATGTCTTCTGAGTTAGCTGGATTTCTTCAGAAGTGACACCGTCGATTTTCAACCGTAGACGGTTGTTGGTGGAATCCAATACCAGGCCGTAGGCAGGCGGCTCTACCCCAGGATTGATCCGAATCAAGGCCGGGTCGGTAATGGCCGAGCCAACCAGCGAGGCGGTTGTGGCGGCCGCGGTAATGTCGACTTCCAGATCGCTTCCGGTTGTGGATGTCGAACCCAGCGACAGAAACTCAATATTGTGCGTGGAACTTACGCCCGAGTCACCAAAGAGATTGATGACATCGTCGAGGTTGTTCTGTATTGCCTGTTCGAAGTCATCGTAATTGGTAATAGCCAACTGGCCGGTCGAACTGTGGCGAATTCCGATACTGTAAAGCTGATTGTATTTCGAGTCTATGCCTTCCACAACGGCGCTGAGGCGGTTGCGCAAAGCCGCCTGGGCTGTCCAGAGAGTGCTGTCGCCAAAGAGGGCGCCGCTTTCGCCGGTATCCTGGCTATACGTGTTCTGATCGTCAATCCACTTGACGACGTCATTGTAGGCATCCATGAAGCCCTTGATTTTGGCTTTGACCGTAGTCACGTCAGGGGAAGTATTGATCGTAATCGATTCGCCGACGGGGGTCACCTTCTTGGCGGTTATGGAGAGCCCGGCAATCACATCCGAAAAACCGTTGGTTGACGATGTGACCACAATCGGCGAGCCCACGCCGCCGGAAGAACCCAGAGCGATTTTGGCATCGGATGCCTCTTGCAGCAGCGGCGTAAAGGTGTTGACCTGAAAAACATCACCGGCGGTGACATCCCCGGCCGCGAACTGAACAAAGAGGCCGTCGGAACCGTCGCCGGTCAACTCAACCTCCGTGTCTTCGGCTGTTATGTCAAACGAACCGGAGTTGGTGCCGTCGGTCCAGTTGATCGTGATAGTATCGGTGCCGACGGTCTGTTCGCCGGCTCCCTGGACCGTGAAAGTATAAGTCTTGTTTTCGCTTCCGGTATAGGCAGCGCCGGCGCCGAGCGACATAGTTGAGGTAGTACCGGTCGCAAGAGATACTTCTTCCACCTCATCGAAGGAGCTGGTGGTGAAATCGAGATCAAGTCCGCCGCCTAAAGACGATTCGAAGTAAATCTGTTTGGTCGAGCCGGTTTTGTCGGACTGCAGGAGCAACCGATACGAATTGCTCTCGGTCCCGTCGTTTATGATGCTGGCGGTAACACCGGCGTCGGTGGCGTTGATGGCTTCTTTGATGCCGATCAGCGAGTTGTTGCTCGAGTCTATCGTAATCGTGTCGGTCCCGGAACCGATTCCGATTTTGATGGTGCCCGTGCCAAAAAGCATGCTGTCGACATTGTCAATACCCTGGCTGGCCATTTGATGGCTTCGAGCCAGCGACAGTACCCGCATATCCCACGAGCCTTCGTTGACACGACCGGCCCGAGTAGCGCTCAGATAGGAGTCGTCGGACACATTTATGTTGGCGGCCTCAAACGTGGCGGCCTTTCTCAGGGCCGCTATCTGGCTATCCAGTGCAAGGATCTTTGCTTGTAGCGCTTTGAGCGAGGTAACCTGATTGGTCGTTTCAGCCTGGCGCTGTTCGATCTGATCGGCCGTCTTACGCTCAAAAGCAATTAAGGCATCAACAATACCGGTCGAATCCAGACCGGAGGCGATGCCCACGATTTGTTGCGTTCCCGGCATGTTCAACTCCTGACTTTCAGGACCTCAATGTCCCATTCCGTTTCGGCATTGTGGTTCCGGGGAAGGGCGAACCTTCCCCGGATATGTTTAGATCCTCTAATCGACTTATCCAAAGAGCGACAGAACCACCTGCGGTACCTGGTTGGCCTGGGCCAGCATGGCGGTACCAGCCTGGAGCAGGATCTGGTTCTTGGTAAAGGTCGACATTTCTCTGGCCATATCGGTGTCACGAAGTTGCGACTCCGAAGCGGTCAGATTCTGGGCGGCCACCCGGAGGTTGCGCAGATTGGATTCCAGAGTGTTCTTCTGGAAACTACCCAGCGAACCACGCGTTGTGGATACCTCATTAATAGCGGCGTCGATCACCGACTGGGCATCCTGGGCGCCCTGGACGCTCGTCACGTCGATAGCGGCCAGCGAGGCGAACATGTTGCCCGTCAGATTCGTACCCAAAGCGGAGGCAGCCATGTTGCGCATCGAGATCTTGGCCGTCTGACCGACGTTACCACCAATCTGGAAGACCAGAGCCTGATTGGTTCTGCTGACAGTCTCGTTACCGCCGTCGGAAGTCAGGCCGTAGTTGACGGTAATCCACTCGGTGCGGTCACCGTTGTAAACAATGGCGTCTTGACCGGCGGTAGCTGCCGTTGTCGGACCACCGTTCAACTGGACGTCGAACTTGGTGCCGGTGACAGTCAACAACAGGTTGCCGGTGTCAACACCACCAATGCCGGTGGCAAACGCGGCAGCGGCCTTCTCAGTGGCGATATTCACGGTGCCACGAGTGGCGTCGCCGTAGGCAGCCGTCTCGAGCGTAAAGGTGCCGGTCGCGGCGTACTTGATGTCATTGATGGTGTTGGAATAGCCATCAAAATTGACAATGGCGTCGGTACCGGTGCTGTTGGCCGCGTCGACAGTCAAACCCAGCACATTGGACAGATCCTCGTCATTACCAACGCTGGTGTTGTGCTTGATGTAGTACGAGGAACCTTCGTCACGGGTAGCGAACTGGATCTTATCCGTATCGTAGGTCTGAGCTGCGAACTCCGTGGTGGTGTTCCAGGTAACGGCAATTCCAGTGTTAATCGCCGTGAGCAGAGCTGCCTGAGTGGCGTAGCTGGCGGCAGCGACAGTCACATCAGCCGTGTTCAAACCGGTCGCATTGTCGTTGACGGTGAAGTTCAATACGTTTTCAGAAACGCCGCGGTCATCGGCGGAGGCAAAGCTAAAGGTCGGCGTACCCGAACCGATGTAGGTTGATGCCTCTGTCTTCAGTGAGTACTGAGCGCCTTCCTTGGCGTACTGGAAGCCGAAGCGAGTAGAGCCTGCCACACCACCGATGGCACCAACCGAGGTGGTCACTGTGACATCACCGGCCAACTCGGTGTTGGCTGCAATGGCGGACTCCAGCTTAGTCTTGACACCAGCCGACGTGGTACTGGCCGTGATCGTAATTGATAGCGCCTGGGTACCAACCAGAACACCATTCTCCTGCATATTCAGGAAGAAATTGTAAGTCCCGGCGTTGGCTGCGCCGCCAACGGAACTAAAGCCGCCGGTGGCTGAAATGTAGGCCGCGCGGCCGGCAGCCGCCAGGGTCAGGTCGTTGCCCCAGGCATCCTGGATGCTGACGCTGCCCGAGGTCTTCTTGGCCGCGTCGGAAGCCTGGACGACGTCGATGTTGTGAACACCGTCGGACAGGTTGCTCGGGTTACCGTCGGTGTTGGCCAACGATACACCCAGAGCGGTGGTATTCAGGACGGAGGACGGATCGGCTGTCTTGGTCGCAGCCAGGGTGTACGAACCGGTGTTCAGGTTGCTGTTGGACAGCGTCACATCGGAGGAGTTGGTACTGGTGATGGTGGCCACGTTGGCCTTGGAGCCATCAAGCAACAGCTTGGTACCAAACTGGGTGTTGGCGGCAATACGATCAATGGTCTTGATCGCGTTGGTAATTTCCGCCTGGTCGGCAGCCAACTGGTCGGCGTCATTGAAGCCTTCGTTGGCAGCGTGAATAGCCAGATCTCTCATCGAAATCAACAGCGAGTTGATCTCAGCGAGAGAACCTTCAGCCGTCTGGACCATGCTGATCGATCCCTCGGAGTTATCGATCGCGCGGTTTAGACCGGCAATCTGCGCCCGGAACTGTTCAGAAATCACCAGACCGGCCGGATCATCGGAACCTTGGTTGATCCGATAGCCCGACGACAGCTTCTGCATCGATTTCGACAGATCGTTAGTCGTGTTGACCAAGTTGCGGTGAGCGTTCAACGCAGCTAAGTTGTGGTTAATACGAAGTGCCATGGATTGAATCCTCCTTGAATGGCGGGGGCTTCCGTTACCCCATTCTGTTTATTGGTTCAAAGGTTTCTTATTCGCAGCCTTTGGCACTTCCAATGTGATCACTCGCATGAGACCGCATCTCCTATTGGTCCCTGTTGAAACCGGCTTTGCGTCGGATCTTCTCCTTTCGACT
>JBDRES010000033.1:0-31063 GCA_043819515.1 bacterium | reverse complement strand
ATTCAAAGTCGATTCCCCGAAAAACTCTATCCGGTGAGACCCACGCAATAATGCGTATGAACGAGTTTGTTTGGCAGAAGTTCCATTACAAGACGGCACAAGACCAGGCGAACTACACGAGAAGGTAGATATGAACATCTACGTAGGCAATCTGTCGTTTGATACGACGGAAGACAATCTGCTCCAGGCTTTCCAGCAGTTCGGTACTGTTGAGAGTGCCCGCATTATCACCGACCAGTATTCGGGAAAGCCTCGTGGCTTCGGCTTTGTAGAAATGCCCAGCCAAGAGGAAGGCACCGCGGCGATCAACGGCCTTAACGGCACCGATCTCGACGGTCGCACTCTGAACGTCAACGAAGCTCGCCCGCGCAACGATAATCGTGGCGGTGGCGGCGGCAGTCGTGGCGGCGGTGGTCGCGGTGGCGATCGCGGTGGCAATCGTGGTGGTGGCGGCGGCCGCTGGTAAGATTGTATCTAATACGGCTGCTCACCGGCAGTCGATAAAGAAGATAAGGATCGGCTCAATGCCGGTCCTTTTTTTGTGTTGCCGTCGAGAGAAGTCATCACTGTGACTGCGAGATGACGCTACTCCTGACTGAACGCATTTCATTTAGCAATGGTCGGCAGGCTCGATTGCAACCTTTTGTTCGGCTAGTCCGTCTAATCCAATGAAGCCAAGAACAAACAAGGAAGGACCCATGGAACAACAATCAAGTCAGCCGATTAATCAGACTGTCCTCTGGAGCTTGGTCATCGTGGCCGTCGTTGTGATTGCGCTGGGCGCTTTGGTGCTCCACATGTTTGGTCTCGACATTAGCGGCGGCATGTTCTAGCCGGCAGGTCGCTCCGTGCGCTTTTCGAGACTCCCCCAGTCGCTCTGGCCGAGTGGTACGACCCGCTCTTTCATGCCTGCCGCTTGAGAATATAAATCGTCCAGGGAGCGATCTTTGTTTCGCTAACCCAGTCGTACGGCTCGTCTCTTCGCCCCAGCGGTCTGACAGTCCTGACCAGTCCTAGCCCGGCTTGTCGGTACGTCTCCCGGTAGGCATCGTCGGACCAGAGAATGTCCTCCACCGGCCTTTGATCGGCCACGTCCTTCATGATAATCCTGACCTGATCGCCGCTCTGGGCATCGCGGTTTTCCGGAAAATCCTTCGTCGAAAACGACGCCCATTCGTTCAGATATATCTCCGGCGACGACACCAGGTTGATTATGATTCCGCCATCCGAAAGCACTCGCCCCAATTCGGAGAACAGTGCTACTTTGGTTGCCATCGTCGGGACATTGTCAAACGGAAAGGCGCACATCACCAAATCGAAGGATGCCTCGGCAAACTTGCTCAGACCGGTTTCTGAAATCAACCGGTAGTCCCCGTCCGGATCGACCGCCCGGGCCTGATTTATCATGTTCCGGGAGATGTCGACGCCAACTGTTTCAAAACCGAGCTTCTGCATAAACCGCGTCGACCGACCGGCCCCGCACCCGAAATCCAACGCCCGCCTACCTGATGCATACTCACCTATTATGCCGGGCACCTCCCGATAGGCCAGATAATAAGTCCCTGGAAACTCCAGCTTGGCGTAAGCCCGGGCCCGCTGATCGTCTTCATAGACATTCTGAAACGACATCCTCACCTCTCACAAGTATACCGATAGATAATCGTTAGGCAGTCCCGGCGCAAGACCCTGTAAAGACTCCTAAGCCGAGTCGAATGATGGCCGCACCGAATGACGGCGACTGTAGGCTATCAACTTGGCGGAGACCCGGATCCGGATATCCCGGGAGGAGCAGCCATTTACGTAAGAAAAGACCGATAAGGTCGCACCTTTGGAATCTGACACGGCTGAAAGCAGTGAGCACTGGGCTGTTGACAATCAAGGCAGAATTGACCAGACTCAACACAACGAAACAAACGCATCGTCGATCAGTATATATCTATCAAGTGATATAAACCGGCAAATGTCCTGCAAAGACAGGAGATCTGGCATGTATCAGCATAATAACAGTGATGAGCCTCGGCAGGGCTTGATCATCGGCGGTGTCATATTCCTGTGAATTGGCGGATTTTTTATGGCGATGAATATGGGTTGGATACCGGTTATCTCGAAAAACCTGGGCGCCAATTCCCATCATCGTGGGTATCGGTCTTACACTCGGAGCCCTCGCCAAACCTCGCTCCGATGAGGATTAGTCAGTACCGCAAAGGACAGGCCCGGTCGAGGCTCCGAAGTAGCTCGACGAAAAACTGAGAGGAACGTGATGTCAAAAAACCATTGCGGAATATCATCGATCGGAACAGCCCTCACATTTCTCAAACGTGGGACATGATCAGAGACAGTGTCGAGAGTTCTCGACCAGGCCTTTGATCACCCGTCGCAGCCCGAGGAGCACGCTTCGGCGCTGCTTGCCGGGGGAATAATGCAACACGGCTACCAATGCGGCATGATCTGGGGCGCGACGCTGGCCGCAGGGGCACAGGCGTTTCGACTCTTTGGCCCGGGCCCGCAGACGGAAGTCAGAGCGATCCTCGCCGCAAACCGGCTTGTAGAGTCCTTCCGTACTCAAAACAGGCACATCAATTGCCACGAAATCACCAACCTTGACAAATCATCATCTACCATGCAGATGATCTCCTTCTTCCTCACCAAGGGCGGCATCATCAGTTGCATGCGCATGGCCGGGAGATACGCCCGGCTGGCACTTGGTGAAATCAACGCTGCACTTCCCCAAGAGCCGACTGAAGCACCATCGTCTGAGGTCAGTTGCGCCGCTATGTTGGCTCGAAAGATGGGCATGTCCGACAGACACGCGGTCATGCTCGCCGGATTTGCGGGAGGTATCGGGTTATGCGGCGGCGGCTGTGGGGCTCTGGGCGCCGCCATATGGATCAACGCTCTGAATCGCTGCCAGGAACCGGGCGTAAAGGTTGGTTTCAATGATCCCCAATCATTGGCCGCTATAGAAAGATTTCTGAAATCGACCGACTACAAATTTGAATGCTCTGAAATTGTCGGACGGAAGTTTGAGAGTATCGACGATCATGCCGCTCATTTGCGCAACGGCGGCTGTTCGGAGATTATCGAAGTGTTGGCTGAGGTGTAGGTCAGATAGTCATCCCCGCGTCCTCCGTCATCCCCTAAATCCTCCTGTCATCCCCGTGAAAACGGGGATCCAGTCTTCAGATCCTCGCCGAAAGATCAAACCACTCCGGATTGTCTCTCTCGATCAATTCGGCCTTCCAGGCACGCTTCCATTTCTTGATCTGCTTCTCACGTGCAATCGCGGCCCGCATGTCGTCACATACGTCATAGTAAACCAGCCTATGAACCGCGTACTTAGACGTGAATCCTTCGAAGAGGTCGTTCCGGTGTTCATACATCCGCTTGACCAGATCACTTGTGACACCAACGTACAGCGTGCCACCCTTCTTTACGGCAAGTATGTAAACGCAAGGCTGTTTCATTCAAAGACTGGATTCCTGCCTTCGCAGGAATGACGGGTCTGGAAGTTGTCTTATAGTCTTCTGATTTTCACTTGGTTTCGCAATCAGCTTTGGCCGCGCTCGACGAGCACATGTGGTCTCAATCCCGCGGAAAGCGTCACCCCTGCGAAAGCAGGGGTCCAGTCTTCAGCCCCGGCCCTGTCTCGTCACCCCTGCGAAAGCAGGGGCCCAGTCTTCAGCCCCGGCTCTGTCTCGTCACCCCTGTGAAAGCAGGGGCCCAGTCTTCAGCCCCTGTTTACCGCCGCCGCACGGCTTACCGTGGGATCAGATTCGAATCATCCCCCACCCCAAGGGGCGGGGCATCCGGGGCATGAGAATCATGATGATACTATCTCGAATACAAGAATCCGTTTCCCTGCCCGATCATCAACACAGAACCGTATCCTGTTTGAAGGGATGACTCCTACTGGTGACAGAACCGCGGTTTCTCCGACCCAGCGAATACGTTCGAACTCAATGACGTCGTCCTCTTCTCTACTTGCGTCTTCCTGTATCACCATTCTGACCTCAACAGTTCTGCCAGAGATGCTCTTCTCTGAGAACTCCATGGCTGCCTCAAGCGACCTCCGATCGTAGTCAAGTATTGTCCCGCTTCGATCGAGTGGTAAATTATCCATAGATCCGCCTTTCAGTAAATGGGCAGGAGCACAAGGCTCCTACCCTACGCTCGCTGCCTGACGCCGCCGCACGGCTTACCGTGGCATCAGATTCGAATCATCCCCCACCCCAAGGGGCGGGGCACCGGGGCCATCACATCGGTATTGCACCGACCCAAGTCAATATAATTCCAATACCCAGAAGAACAACCGTTAGAAGAGAAGCGACCCATACATTGCGTAGCTCGCGTCTCCATGACTGTAGGACCGATTTGTCTGGTGCAGGTCTTTCGGCATCGTTCTGCCACCGATGAACTTCAAGCGAGTGTGTCAGCATCTCCTTGTGCCAGAGCATAATGGCGGTGATCACGTTAACCCAAACTAACAAACCAAGAAAGCACCACCAATGAAATGACATTGGTATCTCGAGTAGAAGGGATCCAATCAAACCTGACAGCACTAAGGCTACTGCAGAATTCACACAAGCTGTGAATGCATTCCAGACTCGTGACAGCCATTCGAACACGCCTTTGCGGTGGAATGATAGCTCTCCGTGGCTAAACGATAGATCAATGTACAACTCCAGACGTTTATATATGGCCCGCGGGAGAAGCCTCGGTATCCAGTGGCCACCTCCCAAACCCGTGTGAACACACATCTTTGAGAGAGCTACTCTACTTGCACAGACTTCATAGCTGTGCCTGCTTCGCCAAAACATGGTTCCAAGAAGTAAGATAGAAATCTGATTGAAAAGAAAACCGATGGGGATGGATGAGGCAACAATGACGCCAACGAGTGGAATGCCGCCGTCGCTCCATGTTTGGCGAAACATACCGTGGCGGTCGTCGGCGAAGTAGAGCCCCCAAAGAAGCGACAGAATGAAGAAGAATGGTGCGACGAGCATTCTCAGTTGTCTATGATCCGACATAACAACCTCCTCTTCTCGTCAGGCATTTGTATGCACTTGCTGTTGACCGGCGTGAGACCTACTCTCGCTCTTACTTGAACACCGATTTGCAGTTGGAACACTCTGTTTGGCCCACCACTACACTGATCCCACATTCAGAACATGTGGCCCAAATCTGCCCTTGACTTATCCTGCCCGCATATGGCAGTCCATTCAGTTTCTTCAAGAGTCTAATTATGTTGGCAATGGCCCCGAGCATCACTGAAGTCATAATTGCGGTTGCTACGGATGCTACAGCCATGGTAGCCCACAGATAAGTCTCTTCATTGCCCCCGCGCCTAGATGCTTCCATCGCCAAATACACCCCGCCGGCTGCACTCAGCAGAAACAGGAATGCTGATACAACAGCCACACCTGCAAGAGTAGACTCAGACCCACCATAAGTCTCATGACCGATATTGACCATAGTAGCTGTCTTGGCTTGAACCCCAGGCTGGTCCCCAACCAGCGAGGACTCTTTTTTCGACTGACGCGCCGTGTCGGGTACCTGACCCCTGAAATCACAGGATTGGCATATGAACTCATCGCCAACTTTCAAAGACTCGGTGATTATCGTCGCGTCGCAACGTGGGCATCGACACTGCAGTGACATCTTGCTCCTCCCAGGTTATGGTCTCACTCACATTAGCAGGGCTCTGGATCTCCTACACAATCCTAAAATAATCAACCAGCGTGCATCTCCGGGGGCGGGTGAAAGTGGAAGCTTTGGTGATCCCTTCGCCGGTCGTCCCGGCAATCGACATGGAGGTATAGCCCTCTCCCCCGTACCCCAACCCGGCCACATTCGGCCCGTTCTTGACAAAGATATTGGCGCGACACAACTGCGCCATATTGGACAGATTGACAATCGAGGTCGAATGCATCACAAAGGTGTGCTTGAACTGATGCTCAACAATGACCGCCTTCTCCATCGCCTCTTCGACCGTCTTGGCGCGCACCAGCGGAATGACCGGCATGAGCTGCTCCGCCATCACCAGCGGATGATCCCAGGCCGCCTCAAAAAAGACCAGTTTGGTGCCAGGAGGCGGGACGATGTCGACCTGTTTTAATATTTCTTCCGCGGACTTGCCGACGAACGTGCGGTTGATGGCCACATGACGATACCCCTGACCGTCGGGATCGGACTCGACGAGAATTTTGGTCAGTTTGTCGATAGCGACACCCTCGAGTTCGTAGGCGCCGTTGGCGATCATCTCGCGCTTGAGTTTGTGGGCCACTTTATCGACTACAAAGATCTCTTTTTCGTCCGAGCAGAGGACGTTGTTATCAAACGACGCCCCAAAAACAATATCCCTGGCCGCCTGCGAGAGGATGGCGGTTTCGTCGACCACGCAGGGCGGGTTGCCCGGCCCGGCGCAGATCGCCCGCTTGCCGGAGCGCATGGCGGCATTGACCACCGCGCCTCCCCCGGTGACCAGTATCAAATCGACGTTCTTATGCGACCACAACGCCTGCGCCGACTGAATCGTCGGTTGGCAGGCACAGGTGACAAGATTGGCCGGCCCGCCGGCCTCGACGATGGCATCATGGACAACTTTAGCCATCTCACCGGAGACATTCTTCGCCGCCGGGTGCGGATTAAAAACGACGCTGTTGCCGCCGGATATGATCGAAATCGAATTGTTGAGCACCGTTGACGGCGGGTTGGTCGAGGGCGTGATACTCCCCACCACACCCCACGGCGCCGGCTCGACCAGCGTCAGGCCATGATCCCCGGTGAAAGCATACGGGGTCAGATCCTCCGGTCCCGGTGTTTTGCGCGCCTGGAGCATGATCTTGTTGGTCTTGTCGGGGTTCTTGCCCAGGCCGGTTTCGCTGACCGCCATCTGCCCGAGCCGCGAGGCGTTTTCGAGCGCGCGCCGACGAATGTTGGCGACAATCTCCTTGCGCCGTTCGAGGCTCACATCAAGCCACCGCCGCTGCGCCATCCGCGCCGCCTCGACAGCATCATCCAGCGATGTAAACAGACAAACGCTGTCGGCCGAGGCCAACGGCTGCGCTTTTATGGGCGATGACGGCCCCATCGGTTTTGGTTGTGGTTTGGGAGCGGACGGCGTGATGACCGCAGTCCCCTGCCGCTTGTTGAGTTCGTCGAGTACCAGCCGGACCAAATCATCCACGGCCGGGTTCTGTACAGAATCAGCCATAGTATGTAACTGAAAACGGGAGCCTATTGGGGCTCCCGTCGGTTATGGACTTTATTCGTTAGGTAGCTTGGTCGGGAATATGTCCTGCACATTGGCGTGCGGGCGCGGGATGACATGGACCGAGACCAGCTCGCCGACCTTCTGTGCGGCCGCCGCACCGGCGTCGGTCGCGGCTTTGCACGCGGCCACATCGCCACGAACCAGCACCGTCACCAACCCGCCACCGACCTTTTCATAAGCAACCAACTGGACCTTGGCTGCCTTGACCATGGCATCAGCCGCCTCGATCAGGGCTACCAGTCCTTTGGTTTCGATCATTCCTAATGCTTCCATGAGCGCTCCTGATCAAACTGTGTTGAGTCTATCTGGCGTATGTTAAACCCGGTGCAAGGGTATTGTCAATCAAAATTTGAGTGCCTGTTACCGATTGTCTGACACATAGTTGCGGTCGAACTACTGTCTAACCCGCGATCTTCCATGGTCCTCGCTTGCGAAGGACAAGCAACAGCGGCAGGCCAATCGCATAGCAGGCCACAAGTTGCCCCAAGCCAACCATTTGGACCGAGAACCAATAGCCGACACCGATAAGCGGCGCCAAGTAGGCCGAGACGCCAAAAGCATTGAGCAGCACCGGCGGTAACGGGGCCGCAATCAGAGCCGCCTTCTCGCTTTTTGAGGTCATCAGATGGCGGGTCAGTCGCGTCAGGATCGCCGCCACCAAAGTTATAAGGGGACCAAAGACAATGTCGAGCGTTCCCATGCCGCCGATGATGTTGGCCAGCAGGCAGCCGACATACAGGCCCGGTATGGCCGACCGTGTCAGAAACGGAAGAACCGTCAGCGCCTCGGCCACCCGAATCTGGTAGACCCCAAACGATATCGGCGCCAGCGCGACAGTCAGGACAGCGTACACAGCCGCAATGGCACCGGCCGTGGTGATCTCTTGTATTCTTGATTGTTGCATACTTGATGGTAGTGCTAGGTAGAATTCGAGGCAATATTAAAACTACCCGTGGACATGATCGCCGATTTCGACGAACCGCCGCACCTCCTCGTCGCCAACAGGGCCTTGGGACAGTGCCGTCAGACCCTGGCGCATCTCCTGCTCGTTTCGTGGACCCATCATGCACAGATCGACATGGGGGTTGGACAGCACGAAGCGATAGCATTCCGCTGCGGTCAACGGTCTCTGGCCCGGCGGCATTTTTCGTTTCTTGAGGAGTTTGCCCCAACTGGTGGCGGTGTAGATGGTGACGCCGGGACGATTGCTCTCGGGCAGAAGCGGAAATATCTCGGTCTCGGCACCGCGATGAGCGGCATTATAGCGAATCATAAAAATGTCGATCGGCGAGTCCGGCTGACCGGCCAGTTGCCCGAAGAATTTCCGATTGTGCCCCGACATGGCTATCGCTCGCACCAGGCCGCGTCGTTTGAGATCGGTAACGCTGTCGATCACCCCTCGCGACGGCATCCGATTGTGCCACCCTAAGAGCAGCGCATCACAGTAGTCGATGCCCAGGGACTTGAGCCCCTTGTGGACCGCTCGCTCGGCCAGCCGGCCGACGTGACCGTAGCTCTGCAGGACGATGACAATCTCGTCACGGTGGCTTTTGATCAGACGCCTGAGTCCGTCGCCAAATCGACCTCGTCGCGGGGTGCTCCAGTAGAAATAGTTGATACCGAACTCATAGTAAGCCCGCTCGACTGCTTCGGCGCCGACACCATAGCCGCCGGCCAGACCCAAACGGGATACGCTAATCCCTGTTCGTCCCAAAGCGACGCGCCCGGTGAAGTCGGTTCTCTCATCCGTCACAACCTTTCGCATACAGCTCCGACATGGCATTGGCCTGATCGTGGATCTTGGTTCGCAGACTCTTCGGCGCCAGCACTTCGGCATCCTCGGCGAAGCCCAGTATCCAACGCTGGATCTCTTCGGTGCCGCGGGTAGTAACAGTGTAGATCACGGCACTGTCGCCTTCCTCCATTACTGATTCGCCGGCTTGATGAACGGTTGACTGCACCACCCGCGCGGCGGGGCCGCGAAGACGGACTATTACCTGGACCGGCTCTCCCGAATAGACGCCCCAACTGTCGCGGAAATAGGACTCGGCCGTGATATTGTCAGGTTTCAGGAACGTCTGCTCGGTAAGTTTCAGGGAGTGCACCCGATCCAGTCTGAAGGTACGGATGTCGTCACGCAGGTGGCACTTCGCTACGAAGTAGAATGCTCGCCCCCTGAAGACTATGAAGTACGGCTCGACTATTCGCTCGGAGATGCCCGATCTGATCGATTCGTACTCCAGTCTCAGACATCTGGATTCCGATACCGCCTGTTCGATGCTGCCGTAATGTTCAGCGCACCGCTCCTGTTCCAGTGTTGTTGGTATCTCTATGTGAGTGGTCGGGGGCGTGAAACGGCTCTGCTTGCGCACCGAGTCGGAAATAACGGCGTCCAGCTTGACCAACGCCTTCCTAAGCGCATCGTGATACTTACCAAGCCGAAAGAGCGGCGATGATTGAATCGAAAGGCGAACAGCGAGGTACTCCTCATAATCCAGATTCAGGGGCGGCAGAAAATAGTCCGAGGCCAGTTTGTAGCCGTTGTCATAGTAGATCGGGATATTCGCTTCTGAAAGCGCCACAATATCACGATATATCGAACGCTCGGTCACTCCACATTCTTCGGCCAACCGTTCGGCGTTCAGATTCCGCCGCGAACGGAGCAGATTCAGAATGAAAAGTAACCGGTCGTATTTGGCCATACCCATTTTGTTTCTCCGATAAGAAACAAGTATACGGACTAAACCCGACATTTGCAATATAGAGAGATTCCCACACTTCCGAGCAGCAGCCAGACTTCATCAGCGCCGTTTGATCCCTGGCGGCAGCGCAAGCAGGTGTCGTCCTATCAGTTACCAAACAGGACCGAATCGGCATGGTCCTTGCCGAGACAGCCACTGGAACAGTATCGAAACTTCAACCGACGAGGCGCTTATGAGAGAGGCCTACAATAGACGAAAGCCCAAAGACTCGGGGCGCGGATCGCTGGTGGTCCGAATTGTCGGACATCTACTGCTGATCGTGGTGGTGGTAACGGCGTTCCTGACCCTGGTACAGTGCTCGGTAAAGAGTCCCGAGGCACCCAGTTGGGGCACACAGCTGGTGATTCCTGTGATCAATCGCACTTACCAAATGGAGGAGCTGATCGAAAAGATGGATCAGGATGACATCTCCATGGACTCGCTGGGCAATATCACTTTCAGTATGAGTGAGGAGCTGGATACCATCCGGCTGTCCGGCGACAAGTTTCGAACCGATCCCCTGGGTTACGATTTTTCACAGCAGATCGGCAATGCCGAGATAGCAGCACCGAGCTTTGATCCCACAACTACCCTCTTTAATGACATTTCGGGATTACCCGGCGTGCTCTATGGGGACGTGCTTCCACCCGTAGGCTTTACAGTATTCAACAGCCTCCCCGAAATCGACAACTTCACAACCGCCTCTTTCTCGCAGGGAACGGCGCTCGGTATCGTCACTAACAACCTCGGCGTTACTCTGGATCAGATCGACGTCCGCCTTGACGATATGTCAGGTTCGACGGCTTTGCTGATTGCCAATGGAACCATCACCAACGGTCTCATCGCAGGCGCCACCGACACGGTGCTTTTGCCTTTGGCCGGCAAGACTCTCTCAAACCAACTACAGATGCGGGTGACCTGTCACACACCGGGTGGACTTGTTACAAATCCGGCCGGCTTGAGCCTGACCACCGGACTGGCCTTTGCGAACGACCTCATGGTCTCTTCGGCAGTGGCGCAAATTCCGGACGTAGACCCCATCTACTTCGGCCAGCCAGCCGGTCTGAGTCTGGAATCCGGCGAAAGCATCGCCGCCGCAAACCTGTCCACCGGCAATCTCTCGCTCACGTTGACCAATAACGGTTGCCTCGGCTCAGATATCACTATCACCATCCCGCAACTGCAGTACGGTGGCCAGATGTTTGAAGTTGATACTGCCATAGGGGCCAATAGCAGCCTGGAACTGACCTTCGACCTGACGGACTATCTCATGGTACCCCAGCAGGATTCCCTGTATGTTTGGGTGTCGGCAGATATTCTCAGTAGCGGCCAGGCGCTGGTGTCGTTCGAGGCATCCGATGATTTCCTGGTGGCGGCCGACTTGACTTCGCTCACTTTCAGCAGCGTAACCGGCGCGTTCGCCAGCGTCGAGGCACCGCTCGAAGAAATGCACCAGGAACTCGAGTTACCGGCCGGGTTCAGTGACCTTGGGTTGAGAACAGCAATCTTGACTATTGAGGTTGATAACGGCGTGGATCTGCCCGGTAGCCTGAATATCACGTTGCTTGGTAACAACACCAGGGTGTTGAATATAGTCGGCGGCATTGCCGCCTCCGGCCTGGCCGCCAGCGCGCGAAGCACCATCACCACTTCCGATGTGGCTGACTTCCTCAATCCGGTGCCCGAGGAAATTGACATTTCCGGAAGCATCGCCTTTGGAGACGGTGGTTACGAGGGGACCATTGATGCTGCCGACTTCATCACGGCTCGGGTGCGAATTGAGGCTCCCCTTGATCTCGTGATCGACAGCGCCGTGATTGACGATATCGACATCGAAAAGGAAGAGATCAACCAGCAGGATATCGACCTCATTACCGACCATGTCCTAAACGCAGAGTTTAACTACACTATTACCAACCACCTGCCGGTGGGTATCACGGCCACCCTGCTCTTTAGCGGTGATTCGGCCTCGCTCTACGCGCCGGACCCTGCCCAGGCCCCGTTCTCGGTTCTCGAGATTCAGGCGCTGCAAATCCAACCGGCACCGGTTTCAACAAGCAGCGGCAGCGGCCTCGTCTCCGAGAGCCTGGTGAGCACCGGCCACATAGCCCTGACCCCGGCAGATCTGGAGATCCTGAATAACGAGACTCTCTTCATTCGCAATCTGCTGATCCTGACAGGTTCGGATACGGCGGGAGTGCGGCTCACCGATAACGATTTCATCACCATCAACGGCTACATCCGAATCGACTATCAGATTGACGATGAGCTATAGGAGGAGGTGACGATAATGCCAGCCAGAAACACCATCATCAGATTCGGCAGTTATGCCGTGGTTGCCATCGTGACACTGGGCCTGACCAGACCGGTGGGCGCAACCGGTCAGTCGTCGGCGCGAAGCATGGCTATGAGCGGCGCTTATACCGGTTTGGCCATGGGCGTTGACGCCGCCCGATACAATCCGGCCAATTTGGGACTGGACGGGTACCGCCAGAGAGGCATGGAGCTTTTCGGCTTTGGCCTCAACATTAACAACAACTCCCTGTCGCTAAACGACTACAATCGCTATACCGGAGCGATCCTTTCGCAATCGGACAAGGACAATATACTGGGCAAAATCCCGTCGGACGGCCTGCGTCTGGTGGCCGACATGGAAGCCTCGGCGCTGTCACTGTCGATGGGTTCGTACGTCATTTCGGTCGCTGCCGTGGGCATCGCCGATGTGAATTTGAGCAAGGACATTCTTGACCTGGTCCTCAACGGAAATCACCTGGGCCAGACAGTGTCGCTCGACGGTTCCTACTCCGATGCCATCGCCTATATCGAAACCTCAGTGGCCTACGGCCGCAAGATATACGAGTCGGGGACGCGTCAGGTCTCACTAGGTCTCAATCTGAAATACCTGCGCGGTCTGGCCTTTGAGAGAATCACCGACCTTCAGGGTGGCGTCGCTACCCTCACCACCGGCTTCACCGGCAGCGGTCGGATGATTGCTCAGACAGCTACCGGCGGTTCCGGCTATGCCGCCGACATCGGCGCGGCTCTCAAACTCAACGACGATTACACGCTCGGCATGAGTTTCAAGAATCTGTTGAGTTCCGTCTCGTGGCGTAGCGGCACTGAGGAACATGGTTACCTTTTTGACTTTGATTCCAGTGCCGCCGATATTCTTCAGGACGACTATGTGGTGTCGGAGGACTACACGCGCCCGATCGGGAGCTTCTCGAGCCGTTTGCCGTCAACCATGACGCTGGGCATCGCCAATACCAGCGGTCGGTTGCTCTGGACCGCCGACTGGCACCAAGGCTTCCGCAAGGCGGCCGGGGCCTCGTCCAAGCCGCGCCTGGCGGTCGGCCTGGAGTGGCGTCGCTTGTCCAATCTGCCCTTGCGGGCCGGTTTTGGTACCGGTGGCAGCCGCGGCACCAACTTCTCGATCGGATCCGGAATTCACCTGGGCGGTTTCCACGTCGACTTTGCTTTTCAGAACGGCGGCTCGCTGTCCCCCGGTTCCAGCCGTGGCCTGAACTTTGCTCTCACCTCCGGATTCAGCTTCTAGGGTCTTCTCATCTCTCGACTCCTCCGAACAGTGAGACGGAGCGCTTGGTTGGCGCTCCGTTTTTCTTGACCAAGATTCCCCTTCGATGAAAAGCCCTGCAACCGACGACGACTATGGGAATCATCCCACTGGTGTGCTGATAACGACCTCAGCCAATACTGCCTACCGCACCACTGAAACCGTAACCAACCGACACTCAGTCACTTAGGCGCCCTCCAAGACAGGCACTGCCTTTGCGCTGTGACACAGTGAAACGTTGCAGCCTGTCTTCTGGAGGAACCGATGACGAGCTCTTGGGCACGAACAACTATACGAATGGTGTTGGCTACAGTCCTGCTCTTGGCCCTGGTGATTATCCCTTCGGCGGTGGCCAGTCCGCCTCACCCTGATTTGTGGGATAGAATGAATCAGGACCCGTCACAGGCACCCTACTACTGGAGCCACGTGAGGCAATTGAATGACCGCGGTATCAATCAGTCCGGTCAGGCGAACAGCCTGTTGTCAAGACTGTCGCCGGGACGATCCGAAGACGCCGTTCCAGGCAGCGGCGATTTCCGTATCCTGGCTCTGCTGGTCGAGTTCTCCGACAAGGCGGCAACAGTAGCGGCCGGCCAATTCGACAGCCTGATTTTCAGTAACGACGGCAAAACCGTTCGTGACTACTACCGTGAAGTATCTTATGGGCAAATCGATATTGTGTCGGTCAATCTACCCTCCCAGCTCGCCTGGAAGACAGCGCCCCAAACCTACGCTTATTACGTAGATGGACAGAACGGGATAGGCAACTACCCCCAGAATACCCAGGGCCTGGTTGAGGATCTGGTTGATCTGGTGGATCCCCAGGTAGATTTCGCCCAATACGACAACGATGGTGATGGTCAGGTCGATCTGGTCATGGTCATACACGCCGGCAGCGGCGCCGAGTTCACCGGTTCCGACAACGACATCTGGTCGCACGAATGGGCCATCAGCCCTCGGCAACTGGATGGAGTATCCATATCCACCTTCACCATTCAACCAGAGTTTTGGATACATCCGGGCGATATGACCATCGGCGTTTGCTGCCACGAATTGGGTCACGCTTTTGGACTGCCGGATTTGTACGATACCGACTACTCCTCTCACGGCATCGGCAAGTGGGGACTGATGGCGCTCGGCACTTGGCTGGGGCCGCGCAATATGGGCGGCAGTCCGGCCCATTTGTGCGCCTGGTCCAAAACGAAAATAGGCATACTTGATCCGACCAATCCGACGCACAACCTTAGCGCCGTGACAATTGAGAACGTCGAAGAAAACGCCGTGGCCTATCGCTTGTGGCAGGCCGGGGCGGATAGCCAGGAGTACTTCCTCATAGAAAACCGCCAGAAGGTCGGCTACGATGCGTACCTGCCCGGGTCAGGACTGTTGATCTGGCATATCGATGAGTCCCGCTCCGGCAATTACAACGAATGGTATCCGGACCAGGATCCTTCCCAACACGCCCTGGTGGCGTTGGAACAGGCCGACGGCTATTACCGTATGGAGCAGCGGTCGGACGCCGGGAACAGTGCCGATCCCTTCCCCGGCGCTACCAACAATACCAGTTTCAATGCGCTCTCCAGCCCGAGCTCTGATAGTTATACCGACGGCGTGTCGTTCGTCGCGGTCGATAACATTGCCGCAGCGTCGGGCATTATCATGGCTGACTTGACGGTCGGCCTCTCCAGCAGCCAGGATGACGACTCCCCGGCGGCCCTACCCGCCAATATCTTGTTGGCCCAAAACTATCCCAACCCGTTCAATCCGACGACGACCATCAGCTTCAGCACCGCCCAGGGCGGAGCAGCCAGCCTGGTCGTGTACAACGCTCTGGGACAAACGGTCGCCACCGTACTGAATGGTCAGTTGCCGGCCGGAGAACATACCGTAGCATGGTCGGCCAGGAACAGCTCCGGCGAGTCGCTACCGACTGGAATATACTATTACCGCCTGACCGTCGGCGATGCCAACACAACGCGCAAGATGTTGCTCGTACGTTGAGGACAGAGCCTGTTTGGCAAACCCCGGGCGCGAATACATCCGGGCCCAGACAAGCCTCGCCCCTATGCGAGTAAGCGCTCCAATACCGCGTCGGGGGCGGCTTTGTGTCGCTCCACTTTCTTTCGGGCCGGCTATTGAGTCGTGTGGGTAGGCTTTTTCAACATACCCCTAGCAGGGGACGATCACCCGGACTGCCGGTCTGGTGTCCCGGCAGCATCGGGATCTTCGTTGTCTCTAAGGTTCGGGTAGGTTCACTTCGGGCTGTGACCAAACTCAGCGGGGTCACCTACGCGTTCCCTTTCGCGTTGGTTCTTTTTGTACTTCGTGTGGCACGTCTTACACCGCTTTGGGTCCTCGGTATATCCACGTTCAGCAAAGTACTCCTGGGCAGCCCCAGTAAAAACGAATTCCTCCTGGCATTCGACGCAGACCAGGATCTTCGGGTCGGTACCATTTTCCATATCATCCCCTCGTTACCGCCGCAAACAACGTCCATGTCGTCCGCGTTCCACGGCACTATGTGCTTTTCTAAGCTATGTACTGAGTGACGGAAGTGTCAACAAAAAAACAACTTACGAGGATGAAAGATCAATAGGGATTGCATGGACAGGGTTCTCCCTGTGAGAACATGTACTGCACCAAGTGCACCATATCGGCAATATCAATGGCCGAATCGCAAGTATGGTCGGCCGCTTCGACTGTCGGCAAAGGCTCCGGGCCGCCATTAAAGAAGTAATTTACCATGTACACCAGATCCGCTATATCGATGCCTCCGGTGAAGTTCATATCCCCGCGATAAAGCATCACTTTAGCCGTTCCAGTCACCGAGGCCGTCACTGACGAATTGCCATAGGAGTCGGCTCGAAAGGACAGAACCGAGGTGCTATCCACGGCGGTGCCTTGCGGCGGCCTGACCAGAACCGCGACAACCGTATCTTGAAAAGCCAGCACCGGCACGATCGTCGAATCCAGCGGCACCCAACCCTGGTTGTCCCAATAGACAAAATTGTAGACATCGTTCAGGGCCGAAGGATTGGTTATCCGGCATTCAAAGGTCCGTTCGCCACCCGAATACACAGCGGAATCGGCGGTGACCAATTCCAATTCGACAGCATAAGGGGCGATGAGTCGCGCTGAATAGCTGAAGGCCGCCGATGACGAAAACTCGTCGACATTTACCCCGATCAGGGTAACCCGGTCATACGATTCGAAATTCAGAATCTGCACTGTGGTCGCTTGTGAACTGGCTTCAAGCTCAAGCTTCTGAAACTCGTGGACATTCTCAGCAGATGATTTCACCAGATAGGCTGCCCAGGAGCGAGAATCGGAACCATTGAAGGTAACCTCAAGTGTCTTCAGATTTTCGCCGGGGATGAACTCCACATAGGCAGCGCCATAACCGGCCGGATTAGCGGGCGAATTAGTCGTTTGCACCGGAAAGATGGCGTGGCTACGCCCCACATGCACCAGCGGATAGCCGGCCGCTTCCTCATAGTGTTGGCCGTCGTCCCGAATATCAGTGCAATAGTTCCACGTAACGAATTCGGCTAACACCGAATCGTGAGACCATCCAAAGCGCTCCAGCAGAGTGTCCGACAAAGCCTCAAAGACGGTAGGACCGTAGAGCGAGCCTTCCCACACTCCCCGCATCAGACTAGTGTCGAAGTGCTGGGCCAGATACAGTCCATAAATGAAACAGCCGTAGGCATGGGGGCCTGTCTCCATGAGCGACTTTTCGGGATAATCGAAAAACTTGTCCAGATAATTGTAGCAGTCATTGGTGGCGTCAAAAGCCATCTCCTCAAAAAAGACGGCATCCAACTCCTGAAACCAATCCGCCTCGGAAAAATCGTAGCCATATTGCACGGCGTGATGAAACTCATGGGCGGCGGTGGCCTTGACAGCCCCCCAGGAGGATCCCTCGGGATCTTGATTCGGCGCAAAACCTGAGTAGTCGGTATTAAACACGACGTAGCTGGTGTAGTCATTCCACGGCTGAGGACCATGCCCTTCCGGCTGACAGTAGCCGTAGAATAGAGTGCTGGTTTCGAAGTAGATATCGTACTTGTCGTCGCCACCCTGGCTACCATCCGATGGCGGCAACTGATAACCCAGATCGATATGAACAGCCAGGGTCGTGTCCAGGTATGCGGCCACCTTCTCTACAAAATCGGGAAATCCAGAAAAATCGTCATCCGCCTCGGGAACCGGATTGGCGGAATCAGGATCGGTATCGTAGTGCAGGCGAAAGAAACCGCTGGGAGAGACATATTCAAACTCGGTCGACACACGGGCCAGGGCCAGAGCAATCTGCGACTGAGTTGCCGGCTGAAGACTGTCCCAATACTGGATAACCTGCTTGATTGCCGGTGATGCCGCGTGGGGATTAATCTCGCCAGCAGATAGAGCCTCCAAAGAGTAAGCCGACGGCAGCGCTTGTGGGTTCTTGATAATCTGAACCGTCAGAAGCGCCCAATCATCCACGCTGATTCGCTGGGCCTCAAAGTCAGCCCTCACTTGCTGCAGAGGATCACCATCAGCAGCAAGAAGGGGCGTCGACACCAAGGCCAGAATTCCGGCCAGAAGCCATATCCATTTGAGGTCGTGTTTCTGTTTCAGCATTGTCTTTTCACCTGCAGGACCTGTCGATTATATCGGACGGCAGGCTCTTAATTTGTACAACCGAGAGGACATCAATCAGGTTCAATCGCGAGATATATGCAGCGGTAGAGTTGGATCGGGCAATTTTCCGACCAAATCACATACACCCCACCTGTATCCCTAATGTACTGCAAATCAACCACTTGTCAAGAACGAAAGGCCTATCCAGGCCGGGAAATACTGCATGCTTCCGGCCGTGACTTGCCAACCACCTCGCTCAGAATAGGATAGATCGATCCGAATGATGGCTGATTTTGATGCCCTTTCGAGTGATACTCTCAATCCGAGGCCACCGCTCGCATAAAAACCGTCAAGTGACAATGGCTGGTCCCTTTTCCAGGTACGTCCCGCGTCGGCAAAGACGACCGCCCCAAACTGAGCCGAAAGCAATTCCAGCCCGGTGAGAAGCCGAACTTCAAGACCGGCTACCGCCCGTCGATCACCCGTGGCAAAGTGCTTATCATAGCCGCGCATACCTCCCATTTGGCCACTGAGGGACAACGGTTCCGTAGATGAGTCGACTCGATCATAATCAAATTGCCAACGCCCCGCAAAAGTAGCAAAACTCAGGGCACGATTGTAAATCCGGCCGGCCAGCGTGGCCTTGCGTCGCAGCACATCCGCACTATCAAACCAGTACCTCCCATCCACAACCAAGGCCACCAGCGTGCTGTTGAAGTATGCGCAATGAGCGCCGCCGGCGGCTACCACATCATATAACACTCCGCCCCGAGACCAAGCCCGTCCCAATTCAAGTCCTGCCGAGGGACCCAGCGTGAAGTCCTCAATGTATCCAAAACCGTCGATGCGATTCAGTTTAACGAATTCCATTTGGTGGAAGGTAGCCGCCGCTCGGACAAAATGGGAGGATGTGTCGACCGGTATCCTCGACCGGGCCAACTGCTGCTCTTCCGGGTCCAACGTCACAATCACCGGATCATGGACTTGCTGATAAACATAATCGTATTGCAACCCGGCCACGATTTGTTGAGAGCGGTTGCCGAAGCGGTGGGCACCACCCACGGACGCAAGGTCGGAAGAAATCATCACCTGGGCCAAGAGAGTCGAGTCGGAATACGAATCGTGCCTCATTTTGGTTTTGGCGCCGGTCAGCCACCAGGAAAATCTCTGACCGAGATCATAAAAAGGCCGGCTCAGAGACGCCCATTTGTAGGCATTGATCGGATCATCGCTGTAATCCAGAACCACTCTATGTCGGCTACCGTAAAACCGGCGGTCGACATATGACAGCCGCAGATGGTCTTGTTCCTTCCCCTCAAAGGTGTAGGTGGCATCCAGAAAGAGGTTGCGACCAAGGAGGTTCCGTTCGGCCGGTCCGAAACGCCAGCGTGTCTCCGAAGCTGTACGACTGACATCAAGACCGGCTGACAGGCTCCATTGGTCGATGGTCACGACGCGAACCAGAAGCTTGCCGTTGGGCATTCTCTCGGTTTCGATCCAGGCGTCGTACAAGGCCATGCTGCTTCGCAGATTGCGAGCCGCTTCTTCGGCCAGTTCGGCCCTGAACGGGTCGCCCACCTTGAACAGAAGCTCCCGCCGGATGACCCCCGGATGAGTCTTCCAATGCAGCTTATTGGCCAAACGGAAAACGAAGCTCGAATACTGCGGTAGCGTTGTATCGTAGATGTCCCGATTCTCGATCACGATCGAATCAATCGTCTCACCCTCAACTCCCTCTATGGCCGGCGCAGATTCCGAACGGAGGCTCGCTGCCGAGCAGCAGGATAGCACAATCGCCGCGAGCAGACAAAAGACAATCGACTTCTGGGTGTCCAACAGGCTCTCCAATCTCTGAAGCTCACAAGAAACCCGGTGGGACTCCATACTGCAACAACAAGATCCCAGCCACCGGCGCAGCCTCACTGATTCAACATCCGAGGCACCTTTAGGATCCGCTTGGTGGTGTCGATAACCTATTGAACACAAAATTGTCCTGAGAAAGACTTATGAGCACCAGACGCAGAATCGGCGACGTTCTGGTCGAAAACGGCCAGATCACCACCGAACAACTCCAAGAGGCCCTTGAGCTGCAGCGCCGGAGCGGTCGTCGCCTGGGTGAAATCCTGGTCGAGCTCGGGTATCTCACTGAAGAGCAAATGACCCTGGCCATGTCCGAACGCCTCGATATCCCAAAGATATCGTTGGGCCAGATGGTGATCGATCCGTCGGTTGTTCAGGCGGTTAGCGTCGATGTCGCCCGCAGATACACACTAATTCCAATTTTCGAAATCGGCAATGTCCTCACACTGGCGATGGCCGATCCGCTAAATGTCATTGCCATCGATGAAGTCAGGTATTCGACCGGCAGGGAGATCCGCCGGGCCGTGGCCAGTCCGACGGAGATCAGGGCAGCTATCGACGAATATTACTCTATAGCCGACTCCATGTCACACATTATGGGAATTCGCTCGGAGCCGAGCGAGCAGGTGGACGAGAAGATCAGTGCGGAGGAACCTCAGGAAACCGAGGCGCCGGTAGTCAAGTTGGTCAACCTGATCATCAGCAAGGCGGTCAAGGAACACGCCGCCGATATCCATATTGAGCCGGAGGAAAGCCGAATTCGAATACGCTACCGTGTCGACGGCATCATGCGCGAAGAAGCGGCACCGCCGAAGTCGATGCAGGCCGAGTTGGTCTCGCGAATCAAAGTAGCGGCCGATCTGGATGTGTCGGAGAAACGTCTTCCCCAGGACGGGCGCATAGCCATGAACGTCGACGGGCTCATGGTGGACCTGCGCATTTCTACCCTGCCCACCATTCATGGCGAGAAAATCGTCATCCGGGTCCTCGATCGGCGTTCATTACGTCTGACATTTGACGATTTGGGTTTTAATCCCAACGTAGCCGAGGGCTGGGGATCAGTCATAACAAAGCCTGAAGGATTGGTGCTGATCACAGGGCCGACCTCCAGCGGCAAAACCTCCACGCTGTATACCACGCTGCAATCGATCAACTCAATCGAGAAGAACATAGTCACCGTCGAAGACCCGGTCGAGTACTCGCTGCCGATGGTGGTACAGGTACAGATAAACGAGAAGGCCGGTCTCACCTTTCCCGCCACCCTGCGCTCAATGTTGCGGCAGAACCCGGATGTTATCATGATCGGTGAGATCCGGGATGCAGAAACGGCCCAGATGGCCATTCGTTCCGCCTTGACCGGACATCTGGTTTTCTCAACCCTGCATACCAATGACGCTCCGTCGGCCATCACACGCCTGATCGACATGGGTATCGAGCCGTACTTGGTGGCGTCAGCCCTGAAGGGAGTCCTGGCCCAGCGCCTGGTGCGACGGAACTGCCCGGAGTGCCTGGTAGCCTATACGCCCAACGAGATCACTTTGAGTCGCGCGGGACGCTCCCAGCAAGACTCCGGACATATCGAGTATCGGAAAGGTGTCGGTTGCCCGCAGTGCAAAAACACCGGGAAGAAAGGGCTTACCGGCGTTTTTGAGTTTGTTTCGGTCACTTCGCACATGTCGGAGATAATTGCCGCCGGCACTTCGCTGGGCAGGCTTCGCGAAAACGCCCTGAACAACGGATATGTCCCGATGGTCGAGATGGGTCTGGCCAAGGTCGCCGACGGCATCATATGCCTTGAGGAATTGGTCAAGCAGACCTGGCGGCTGGATACGGACATCCGGGGTGAACATGAAACGAGGCTGAGTTCGACACATGCCTGAGGAGTATAAATATAGAGGGCTGAGGCCCGACGGAGCCACTCAGGAAGGGCTGATCACGGCAATGGGGGAAGCGGCGGTGCTCGACTACCTCACCGATCAGCAACTGACCCCAATTGAAATCACCCTGCAGAAACCGGACCGCGAACTCTCTTTTTGGGGGTTCTTCAAGAAGAATCAATATGAGAATCTGATCTCGTTCACCAACAACCTCCGCACCCTGTTCCGAGCCGGCATCCCTCTCCTCAGGGCATTGAACGCCATCAGCGCCGGCGTCGATGATGAGCGCTTCCGCCACGCCGTGGCCCAAATCAAGCTGAGCGTCCAGGCCGGAAAAACTCTCTCGGCAGCCATGTCGGAATTTGATGATCTGTTTCCGGACATCTACCGGGTAAGCATCTCCGCCGGAGAGGAATCGGGCAAGCTTGAGGAGATCCTGGCTCAGTTGTCACGAGTTCTGGCCCAGGAACTCGAATTGACCAGGCAGATCAAGGCGGGGGTAAGATACCCGCTCATGGTCATCGTGGCCATTATCGCCGCATTTATTGTCCTGATCACCTTCGTGGTGCCACGATTCGTCGATTTCTACGCCGCTTTCAACGCTGAGCTGCCGCTCTTCACCAGATTATTGATAGGGACTTCGAACGCCTTCGCCCATTACTGGTACTATGTCTTGGCCGCCGTTGTGGGCCTTGTTTTTGGCTTGCGCAAGGCGCTCGCCAATCCCTCGGCCAGGGCCGTGCTTGATCGAACGATTTTGCGCACACCCATTCTGGGACCGATTGCGGCCAAAGGCAACATCGCTCGCTTTGCCATGATGTTTGAGATACTGTTGCGGTCGGGATTGCCAATGATCCGCAGTCTGGAGATCCTGGTCAACTCCATCAAAAACAGCGCCGTCGCGGCCGAGCTGCGGACCCTTAAAGAAATACTTGAAAGTGGACGCGAGAACGAGTTGTTGCAGCACAAGTTCGAGTTCATGCCCAGCCTTACCGTCCACATGTTATCAATCGGTCTCGAATCGGGATCGCTGGAGAATATGCTGCAGGAACTAGGCAATCACTACTCAAGGGAAGTGAAGCACACGACGCGTCAGCTAACGGCCGTCCTGGAACCGATCCTGACTATTGTCATGGGTATTTTTGTTTTGATTCTGGCCCTGGCCATCTTCCTGCCTATGTGGAATCTGATTCAGGTATTCCGTGGCTAAAGTACGCCGCTGAGCACCCGATAATATAGATAAATAGGGTTTTTGAAATGAGATACCAACGCGTAGGAGGAAGACATGCGTAGCCTATCGAACAACCGTGGTTTCACACTGATCGAACTTGTGATCATCATCGTGATTTTGGGCGTCTTGGCCGCCGTGGCCATTCCCAAATACCAGAGCTTGTCTGTCGAGGCTAAGGAAGCTGCCGCTCGCGCCTCGCTGGGAGGCATTCGAAGCGGCATCACCATCTATTACGCCAATACAGCCGTAAAGACTGGTACCGCTACCTGGCCTCCGGCTGACAGCCTGCGTACGGCGGGAGTTGTAATGGAGCAGTCGATTCCAGAGAATCCGTACTGCACCGTTTATCCCGACAGTATCCAACAGGTCGGCGCCGCCGTTGCGCGCGGGACCCTTCGGAACGGCAGTCGTCCCGGCTGGTGTTACAAACCGACCACCGGCGAGATTTGGCTGAATACGAATACTGTCGGCGAGAACTCGTGGTAGATTGTAGCGGGCTACACACCTCTGCGGATCGAACTGGTATGTGGCGCCTGGCTGCAGACAGCGGTTTTACGCTCATTGAGTTGGTCATAATCATAGTGATCCTGGGCGTATTGGCGGCGGTCGCCATTCCCCGTTTTTCCGACATGAGCGACAGTTCCAAACGAGTCGCCACTCAATCCGAACTACAGGCGCTGAGGGAAGCAGTCGCAGGCAATGCCCAGGTAGTGGCGGGAGGCCAACTGATCGACCGCGGCTTTGAGGGTGATGTTGGCTTTGTCCCCAACCGTTTGGAAGATCTGGTAAACCGCCCCGGCTCGGTAGCCGTATACAACCCGCTGACGAGAGTTGGTTGGAACGGGCCGTATATCGACGGCACCGGCGGCGCTTACCTGGCCGACGCCTGGTCGGCCGCATATGTTCTGGACAGGGCCGGTCGGAGATTGATCTCGATCGGCGGTGGCGATAGTATCATTGTTGGTTTTTAGGACACAACTTTGTGATCGACTTCAGCAGGTTTGTGCCGACCAAATTCCGCCGTAACGACAACCAGGCGCAACCCGCCCAGGATACCCGGCGGGTGGTGACTTACTGTCGGCAGCGGCAAGTGTATGGGTTCGGCCATCATATCGCCGTATCGTGGGACGACCAGGGTGTCAAGATGGCTACGGCCAGACATTGGGGTCCGTGGGTACGAGTGATCGACGTTGTTCGGGAGCAGATACCGGCAGAGATGTCCGACGTAGATCAGCTCCCCGGTTTCGTAGCTGATCGTATCGCCCAGTACATCAGGCGGCAACCTCGATTCATCCGCAGGTTGTCACTGGTGGTATCCGACCGAGATACGGTATTTCGCAGCTTCGTCATGCCATCATTGAAGCGCCGAGATCTCGAATCCGCCATACGCTTTGAAACTCAGAAACAGCTACCCTTCCCCGCCGACCGATGTCACCTGGGATTTCGTGAGCTCTGGCGTATCAAAGACAAGAAGCACTCACAAGTCAGGGTTGGCCTGCATGCCGCCACGGCCTTGCACGTGAAGACTCGGCTGGAGCCATTGCTAAAGCAGGGCTTGCCGCTGGTAGGTGTCTACCATGCCCCCGAGTCGGTGGGCCAGTTGCTCCGGCTGATTCCCCGATTCGACCCTGAGGCGCTTTATACGGTCTTGGAGTTAACGCCCACTCGCTCTATGGTCGCCGTCTATCGCGGCACCTGTCTGGAGTTCGTCAATGCCGGCACCGCCGGATCTGCGATTATCAGCGATCAAGGTTTGCATCCTGGCCGCCTGGAATCGTTCGCTGACGCGGTGGTCGCCGACCTACAAACGTCGCAGGACTTCTTTAGCGGTCAGACGTCCCAGGATTTCTCAACCCGCGTGCTTCTCCACGGAGAGCTGCCCAACATCGAAGAACTCCTGGGCACCCTCAATGGTCGCAGCGTTTTTGAGTTTGAGACGTTTCCTATTGGTCGAGCGGCCCTGCCCTCCAATTCAGACCAGGTCGACCAAGTCCGAGAAATCGCCGTGACCTGCCTGCCGGTCCTCTCCTCGGCCATGGATCAGTCAACTCTGACCAACCTTCTGCCGGTTGACTACAAGCGTGCCAATCGCGAAAGGCGCCTTGGGCACTACGCCAAGACCGCAGCCGCTCTACTGGTAGTGGTCCTCGGCATCGTATCGGCGATTGCATTTGATCGCACCGGGATCGCCTATCGAGAGCTGCAGCAGGTTTCCACCCAGTTGACCGTTTTGAAGTCCTCGGAAGCTAATCGCACTTACCATGTCATCAAGCGTCAGATTGTGGCCGATCAGGCATTCTTGGAATCGGCCAAGGAAAAACCGAGTGTGCTGGCCCTGGCCCTCAAAGAACTCACGCGAATCACCGATCCGGCCATTCGGTTGCAGGGCCTGCAAGTGAAATCTGCAGCAGGTAGGCCCACAATCGACTTGTCCGGGATAGTTGCGACCAACGACCTGCCCCCTGAAATAGCGTTGGCGGAATTTGTTGAGGCGCTGAGAGCCTCGCCCTTTTTTGACAGAGTCGAGGTTGTACGTCATTCAAAGACTACCGGCCGTGATGGCTTAGAGCTCCATTTCAACTTGCAGATGACGGGGATCATCTCATGAAGGTGATGATCAAGTACATCCTCGGCGCCGCAGTCGTGTTTGCAGGCTGGTATTTTCTATTGAGTGGTCCGCTGGCCGCTGAATACAGAAAAACACAACAGGACTTGATTGAGTCGCGGAGCGAGCTCGAGGACTTTAATCGTACAATCAGCGCCTTTCCCAGCTTCCTGAAGACTCAGAGCCAGCTTGAGGAATTCCGATACCGAATGAACTCACGTTTATACGCCAAGGACGATATCCTCAATCTGCTTCGCCAGATCGGTGCCGAGGCCGAGCAGCGCGGCTTGACCGTTACTGAGATTACGCCACCGATCATGGAATTGCTGGAGCTCAATCAGATCGCCCCTGACGGACAACCGGAATTCCTCAACATCAGCTTGAAGTTGGAGGGGCCGTACGTCAGCTTCGGGCGTTTTGTTGAATTTGTAGAAACAGCTGAATTTTTCCGCGGCATCAACGAGTGTGAAATATATGTGTTGAAAGACCAATCTTTTCAGACAGGCTATCGCCTGGATTTCAGGGCTATGCTAAGGGGATCGGTGGATCGGGCATGAGCGAAGCCACACGAACAAAAGTACTGATGGCCGTCGCAGCGGTGGTCGTGGTCTGGGGCATCTTCAATTTTGGCGGCAAGTCCGACAAGATCGGCGTGCAGCCCGGCTCTTCCCCCACTTATGCTCCGCCGCCGGAGGTGGTGGCTGTCGAACCTCCTGTCACCGGCCTGGACACGGATATTGACTCTATCCGGGCATTGCCTTGGGGGGAAGATCCCTTCCGTGCCGCCGGCCGTCAATCGGCCTCGACCGCCCAGGGTGAGGCAGCACCACCGGAATGGCTGCTGTCCGGCATAATCTACAACAGCGCCAACCCCATGGCCGTGATCAACTCCCGACCGGTAGCCGTGGGCGATATAGTAAATGATGCCCGCGTCGTCGATATCCAACGTACCGCAGTTGTCGTTGAAAATCGTGGTAACCGTATCACGTTAACCGTAAGCAAAGGCTAGGATGCCATGATGAAGCGTTTCGCGATTTTGGCCGTGGTGCCGCTCTTGCTGGTCAGCTCGGCGTTGCCTTCAGGCTCGCCGTTTGGTGACCAGAGACTCTCCCTGGAACTTGATGGCGTGGCTATCACCACAGCACTGCAGATGATCGCTTCCCAAAACGGTCTGAACATCGTCGTCGCGGGTGAGGTCGACGGTACCGTCTCAATGCGTCTGGATGACGTCGATCTGCAATCAGCCCTGGAGGCCATCTTGTCCCCCAACGGGTACAACTATTATCTGAATGGCAATATCATCGTGGTCAAACCACGGGCGATGGACGCTGCGGGTGAGTTGACTTCGGCCATAGTCACCTTGAAGTATCAGCAGGCTATCTCGGTGGTCAATGCCCTTGAGGCCAGATTAAGCGACAAAGGCAAGGCCATCGTAATCGACATTCCAAACAACTCCGGCACCTATACTCCCAACCAAATCATGATCACCGATCTGCCGGACATCGTGGACGATCTGGTGTCCTTGGCTCAATCCCTGGATCAACCACAGCGCCTGATATCGATTGGCGTCAAGATTATTGAGACGAAAATCGACCACCAGACCAAGCTGGGCCTGGATTGGCCCTCCCAGATAGCGGCCATCATGGGCTCGTCAGTCACGTCCTCGTCAGGCGCTTCCGGGGATGACGGTACTGACGCCACGGGCGGTACCAACTTGGCGGAATTCACCGGCACTTACAACCCCAATTCCGGCAGCTGGACCTGGGGAACGTTGACTGTCGCCCAACTCACCCTGGTACTCGACGCTCTCAACCAAAATGGCAACAGCAAATTGATATCGGATCCGCACATCACCACCCTGGAGAATCACCAGGCCGAGATCCGGGCCGAGACCATCATACCGATCCCGACCGTTAGTCGCTTCACCGAAGGTGCTTCGACCTCAGATATATTGACCTTTCAGGACGAAGAAGTAGGTATTTCACTCCTGGTCACGCCGCGTATTTGCGAAGACGGACGACTGTCATTGGATGTCTTCCCTCAGATAGAAGACATAATTGGATTCTCGGGCCCGTCGGACAATCAGAAGCCGATCACCTCGTCGCGCTCGATCAGAACGCGCGTAACCGTAAGAGATGGTGAGACGGTGGCGCTGGGCGGCCTGTTGAAGGAAGATGAGATCAAGCAGGTTAGCAAGGTTCCGCTGCTGGGTTCGATACCACTGTTGGGTAACCTGTTTACGTCCAAATCAACCCAGAAAACAACTACCGACCTGCTGATTCTGATTACGCCGAAGATTATGACCGATTAGGCACGCCGGTGTCTTTGTATCATCCACCGACCTGACGCACTGAACCACAGCCACACCGTGGCTACTATTAGCCCTAAGTCGAACCAGAGAGTAGTCAGGATCGACTCCTGCGAGGCTTGGCCCGGTTTGAAGCAACCGCAATCAATGTCTATCCCACGTATCCCGGCACTAACCAGGGCAACGATGAACATGACGACCATCGTGTTCACCAGCAGCACCGCACCTCGATACCAGAAGCCGATGAGAATGAAGATTCCGCAGAATAGTTCGGCCCAGGCCATCAGGAGGGCCATCATGTTGATCATATCCCCCGGCACCATATGGTAAAACCAGATAGATCGGGCGAACTCGTTCGGGTCGATTACTTTGTAGATTGACGAATAGACAAAGGTTATGCCCACAAAAAGACGCATCGCCAAGGTCAGCAGATCATTGTCGATTATTCGTCGCATGGGCGCCTCCGCTCCAACTCCCCGACCCAGCGCTCCCACTCTCGGAAGCCGCCAAAGAAGATAGCCAAATTGGTATATCCGACGGCCTGTAGATTGCGCGACAGATGTATCGACAGATCACAATCCTCGCCCGAACAAAATACGACCAGCCGCTGATCTCTAGGGGGGAACCCCAGGGCTGAGTCAAAATAGGGAGTAAGATCGTCAACGTCCGGCATATGCTCGAAAGGTACATTCAGCGATCCGGGAATAGTCCCGCATTCAAATTCGTCGGGATCCCTGGCATCGATAAACATCCCCTGACCGGAACCATGGTCGAACACCGCCAGATCCAGATCGATATAGGGTGGATCGCCCGCGTCAGGTTCGGGGGGCTTGACCGGTTTCGGCCTATTCAGATTGACCTCACGATAGTGCCCCACCCACGAAATCTGGTTGGGGGACACCCAGTTCACGACCGCACTCACCACAACCGTAAGAATGAGGATGTAAAGGGCTTGTTTTATCACTTCAATCAGTCACCCTATGCTAGCCGACCACGCGAGACAGTACTCCCTCGTAACGTCAACGACTCTCAGACGCTTGCCAAGGTCATCTGGTAACATTCTGGAGCGAATAAACGGACTTAACCTCGCCCAGTCAAGAGGGTTGTAAGCGCCAGATCTGATCCCGGCACTCTGGGAAATATGGGATACAGATGGCACCGGTCGCGGTACTCAGCGGCATACTCGTGGGCCGGCAGGAAAAAAAAGACGGAATCCCTGGTCGTGGGATTCCGTCAGCAGTCTCGCTTCAGCGGCAATTGGACCGTCAGAGTCTGCGAACTGACAAGGTATCGTTTCCCTAGTTCGGGAAGCCGTGTTGTGGGTTATCATCCATCTTGGCCGTGATTAACATGTATTGGCCACGGAGGATGTTTCCAACAACCTTGTTAAATTTCGACGGTGTCAGCATCTGCAGGCTATATGAATGCCAACAGTCTTTTTCGCCAAGCCGAGCGAATTTTACATCTGCTTTTCTCTTTGGCATTGCGCATCTCCTTTGCCCGTGTCCCCCCAGGCTGTCTCTTCAAAGCACTCCACAACGGTTCAGGCGGCGAGGTGGTGGAGACGCAAGAACTTTCCTGAACTTATCACCTCCTTAGGCCCTAAAACACTAAGCGAGTCTCGTTTGTCATTTTCGACACCAATCTGTTCATATATTAGTCATTTGACATACACCTCAGGTAGCCATGACCTTCTGCAACTTCTTGATAGCCCGTTGCTTATAGATATTGACGACCTGCTGGGTAACTCCCAACATTGCGGCGATTTCTCGCTCTTTCCTGCCGTTCAGATAGTGCTTGATCACCTCTTTCTGACGCGGCGACAGCGAATGACCAATATGCCATTTCAGTTTGTGTCTAAATCGATCCAGCACCTCGGACGGTGATCCACCGGCATCGGAGGAATGATACGGAGACTGCTCATTCGCAAATGACTCCAGAAAAAAGCGATCGACCAATACCTCGGCGAACTCTGATTCCTGTCTGGCTGTCATTTTATATATTTACGAGTTAGTAGCTTAAACCGTTTGCTTGCCTGATCTCTTTCAATCGAGAGAGCGTAATATTAAACTCGCGCGCTGTTTGCAAACGAACCTCGTATAGGGCAACCTTGCGCTCGTAGTCGGTAAGGTCCTGGGGGAGATCGGAATACTGACTCTTGTAGTAGTCTACTACCTTGCGCTCCAGCTCTTGTCGCTGGTTCACCTTCGGCTGTGGCTTCTTTGCCGGTTCGGTCTGATTGGTCTGCGGCTGGGCCGTCTCTTCAATGGCCGTATCAGCGGCTGCCAAGTCTTCGTCTCGGTCGTGCAACACACATTCGACCGAATCAAGCACATCAAAAAGGGAATCTATCTGTTGCGCGTAGGTAAGATGCCTGGATCGCGCAACTTCATCGTTCGAGGCAACAACCTGCCGCAACGAATCCAGGGTCTCCTGATACCGCTCAAATGGTTGGACATCGGCTTCAACGGATCCCACCGGGTTTTCCGATACGGATTCAACAACTTCGGACCTGCTCCCCTTGACCGTTTTAACATAGCTGATGGCTACGATCACGCCGAGCAGGGCTACTGATAGTATGATTTTCTTTAACATTTGCTCACTCTCGTATTAATCGACAATATCCGAGAGCCGCCAATGAGTCAAGTTTGAACTTGGAAAGCGCCGCCGGCCGGCAGTCACCGCTTAAATCGAAGTATCAAAAAAATCCAGGGACGAATCATCGACCACCATCCCGTAAGAACGGGAATCTTGGAGTAGTTCTTGCCGCTGGCCGGATAGACCATGGACACCGGCACCTCGCAAACCCCCAGACCATGCTTGAGCACTTTGTAATGAATATAATACTCCATCTCATATCGGCCCAGCCAGTCCTGCCGGATGTCCACATCCGGGATATCAAAGATGCTTAGGCGGTAAGCACGGAAGCCGCAGGTGATGTCGGTCCCGTGAAAGCCCGTGGCCAGATTGA
>JBDRES010000032.1:0-10338 GCA_043819515.1 bacterium | reverse complement strand
TGACATCGGTGGCCGCCATGACCGGCGGCTCCGGGCCGCCCTGGAACATGTAACTGACCAAATAAACGAGGTCCTCGATGTCGGGACCGACGCCGTTGCCGTTGATATCGGCACACAGCCAGGCATCCTCGCACAAGTAGGTCTTGATGTAGAAGGCGTCGACTCCGGCTTCCACGACAGAACCGCCGCCCAGGTCGGAAGCGTCAAAGCGAAGCTTCATGTTGGCGGTGGGAGTATAGTATTCCGAGACCCAGAAGGAGTGCTCTTTCCAGCCGCCGGAAGCATCATCGGTCGGACCGGCACTGTCGACCAAGACCCAACCGAAGCCGCCGTCGTCGGACAGATAGATATGCATCACGTCAACAAACGGCTCGGCGCCAAAGCTGTTGTGATACCAGCGGGCATAATGAATCAGGGCGTCATCCACCGCCGACAGATCGATAGCCGGTGAGGTGAGAATCGTGGTGCCGCCATCGACATCGGAATTGTCGGGAACATTGTCGGTCAAATAGCACTGGCCGGAGCCGTCAAAGTCCGTCGGTGGGTCGCCCCTGAGGCCGCCCCCCACAGGAATGCCGCGATTCCACTGACCATCGGCGGCATCGCCGCTGACAGTCCAACCTTGGTTGGTCTCGAAATCGTCGGCAAAAGGAATGATCACTTCCGTGGCAACAATCGCCAGAGCGGGATCAGCCGGATCGGGATCATTGATTTCGCCCTCGGTCGCTTCCTCCACACTAACGTAGAATTCGACCCGCGAGTAGCAATCGGGAAAGGCCGGGAGCGTGGCCTCGTAGATGCCGGGTGACGATTCTACCATGGCGGTTTGCATCCATCCGTGATCGTCGACGTTATAATGGATCGTGCCACTTGCGGCCACCGGCACACCTGAGTACAGGCTGCCGACTTCCACCGCGAACGTGGTCGCCTGGCCGGGCGTCAGGATCTCCGGCAAACCGTTGGGGTAAGTAAACTCAAGTGAAGGTAGCGGACCTTCGGTCTGGCTGACATAGTAGCAGGTCGCCAGGGCCGAGCGAACCAGTTTGGTCATATACCCGAAGTCCATCCAGGTGGTGCTGTCCTGATAGGTGTGATATACCGGCGAGAAATTGTACTCGATAATGAAGGTGGCGGTATAACCCAATTGCGTAAACGGCCAATGATCCGACTGGGCGATGTTTCCCGACAGATGGCCGGTCACCCCTACCAGCGAATCGGCCAGCCAGTTGTAGATGTTGCTGTAACCGAGTTCAGCACCATGATAAACCGTGACATCGTTGGCGTTGTTGATAGCCCCGATCATGTCCATATTGTACATGTACACGATATTGTCGCCGGCGGCATAAGCGGCATCGGCATAATGGTAGGAGCCGTTGAGACCAGATTCTTCGGCATCAAAAGCGATGAATACAAAAGTCATGTCGGTCTCGATATCGGCCAGAATGCGCGCCACTTCGAGAACGCCACTGGTTCCCGAGCCGTTGTCATCGGCGCCCGGTGAACCTGAGACAGCGTCGAAGTGGGCGCCGACGACGATCTGATGATCGGGAAACCGGGTACCCAGCTTGGTGGCCACGACATTGTTGTAACTGCCGGAGAAGGGATCAAGGTAAACCGAGTCATAGCCAAACTCAACAAACTTGTCATGAATCCAGTCACGCGCGGCGAAGTTGCCGGCTGTTCCCTGGACGCGGCCGGGAAAGGCCTGCAGAGTGGAATCGAACGAGTACAATGACGATTGCCCGACCAGCGCAATAAGTGAATCGAGATCACCCAAAGTCCGACTGCCGGTGACCGGCTGCACTGCGGCCGGTGCCTGGAATTCAATCTTCATGTTGTCATTGCGAATCGGCATTAATTCGGGCTGATGCCCCAAGGAGGTCAGGCTCTCAAAGTCGGCTTGGTACAAACGAAGCCTTCCCGACTCGAATACTAGCGGATATTTGCCGACATTGGCTTGATCCAATCTGGTGTCCAGAGCCAGAGCGCCCTTCGCCACGCCGGTGGCAATCACTTCACAACGTATTTCAAGCGATTGCAGAGCATCAATCTCGCCGGGGTCCAAAAGGACCAGATAACCATCGTTAAGGCGGACCAGTGGTTCGGCCTGGGCTGACTGTAGCTGGGCGGCATCGTAGGGACTGTTAACCCAAACTCGGTAGAGATCGGCGCTGTCGACACCGGCGGTGAATATCAGAAAGAAGGCAAACGCGATTGCTAACTGTCTCACATTGGCTCTCCTGGTAGGTCGGTACAAAAAGAAAGCCCGAGGCTGCTTGACAGCCCCGGGCTGAAACTAGCTATTCGCAGATCAGATCAGGTCCGCCGGCAAACATGTAGCTCACCAGATAGATCAGATCCTCAATGTCAGGTCCCACGCCGTTGCCATTGACGTCGGTCGCGCCCATAGCAGGGGGCGGCGGGCCACCCTGGAACATATAGTTCACCAGGTAGGTCAGATCGTCGATATCGGGACCCTCACCGTTGCCGTTGACATCACCGCAAACATAGCTGGGGCGAATGTCGATGGTCAGCAGTTGCTCGTCGCTACTGCCGAGAGGATCGGCAGCCCGAGCGGTGAAGGTGACTATCTGGACCCCGGTGGCCGTTCCGGACACCAAACCGCCGGCATCCAGTGAGAGGCCGGAACCACCCAAACCGCTGCCGACTTCATTCCATGTAGCGGCGCCGGTGCCGCCGGTCGCATACAATTGCTGCGAATACGATGCGCCGTCATTTCCATCGGGCAGACTCTCGGTAGTGATGTTGACAGCGGCATTTATAGTGAATGTGAAAACAGCCTGATCCTCGGCTCCGATCTGATCGGCTGCCAACGCCGTGAAGCTGATCGGACCGGCGCTGGTCGGCGTGCCGGCCAACAGACCGGCGGCCGTGAGCAGCAAACCGGTGCCGCTCAAATCGCCATTCAGATCGCTCCAGGTCTTGCTACCCGTACCGCCGGTAGCTGTCAACTGCTCCGAATAGGCCACACCCTGGGTCCAGTCGGGACACGAAGTCGTGGTGATGGTCACGACGGGATTGATAATGAAGCCAAGGGCCTTCTCGGCTGTGGCTTTGGATTCGTCGGTGACTTGAGCCACGAAGTCGATCGGGCCCGCGCTGACGGGTGTGCCTGCCAAGAGACCGTCGCTCGACAGCGACAGTCCGGTTCCGACCAGATCACCATCGCGATCTGTCCAGGTCAGATTGCCGGTACCGTTGGCCGCCTCAAGCTGCTCGGAATAAGCCACGCCCACGGTCCAGTCGGGCAGCTCGCTGGTAGTGACTTGCAAGCTCTGGTCGTCACAGGTGTAACCAACCACTTCGAGATCATCGATATTCCAGCCACAATACTGCCAGGAGCCGTCGGTGGTCCCCATGGTAAAGCGGATATAAACGGTCGGCTGACCATCGGCAAACGCGGAAATGTCGAATTCCTGCTTCGACCAGGAGTTGTCCTCCACGGTCTCAGTATTTTGCCAGAGAGTGGTCCAGCTGGAGCCGTTGTTGCTCACGCGCAGATAGGCGTGGTCATAGGACGAGGTCTCGACACCCAGCCAGCGCCAGAAACTCAGTTGAGCGTTGACCAGCTGACTACAATCCATCGGCCCATAAGTGGCGTGATATTCCGGCAGACTATTGCCATAGTCGCCGTTGAGGTTGTACCCCAGCACACCCGTGCCGGAGTGACCGGAGGACGGATCGGGATTGCCATATTGGCCCCCGCCGCCGGTAGGTGTCCCGATGGCCCACTGGCCGCCGGAGAAGGTCCAACCCTGATCCGATTCGAAGTCATCGCTGAGCAACACGATCTGATCGGTAGCGGCGAAGGCATTGACAGCACCTGACGGCTCCGGATCGTAAACAACCGTGCCTTCGGTGGTCTCGGCACTGAAGTAGTAGCTGATAGTCTGGAAACAGCCGACCGCTGGCAGAGTGGCGGTGTAATTGTTGGGCGTGTTCTCAACCATAGCCACCGAGGTCAGAGTCCCGCCGTCGATTTTGTAATGGACCATGCCGGTGCCGGACTGCGGCACCGCTTCCTGGCCATCCACGACGACGTCGATAGAGGTGACGACATTAGGTGTCAGCAACGTCGGCTGACCGCTCGGATAACTGAAGACCAAGAGCGACAGCGGCGGCGCATCCATATTGTGGGCGCCAAAACCGGCCGCGATCTCATAGTAGTGCGGCGAACCGTTGGCCAGATTGCCGTCGTCGTCATCGAGAGTCAGGAAGTCGATCGTTATTGATGGATCAATCTCCGTGCCGGTGTGCAGCAGGATCGAGTTGATGGTCAGATTGCGAATGACAGCCCGGAATTCCTGACCCTGAGAACCGGCGGCCATTTCATTGCGCGTGCTCCAGACACAACCGGAAAGAAGCTGACCACAATAGTGAATAGCTCCCGAGCAGGGATACTGGAAGTCGTTGTCCGCGTTACGCAAGGGATCAACGCAGTCGCCATAGAACCCCAGGCCGAGTTCCGGGTTATCCAGAATCAGTACCGATACGCAGTCGGACATCCCCTCGCCGTAGGCGCCCTGGCCACTGCCGCCGACGCTTATTAAGTGGTGACCGTATTCGTGATAGACCACTGAGGACCAAGACGTATTCGGATAGCTACCTCCGGATAGACAGAAATTGATACCCACGTAATCATACCAGGCGTTGCCGGGACAGTAGCCGTCGGTGCGGTTGACACTGACCGGAAAATCGGTGGCCATCAACTGGGGATACGAGGGGTTGGCCGCCAACGCAAATTCGCGGACTATATTGGGATGCACATAGCCGTTGACCTGAGCCCGAATCTGTTCATTGTTGTTGAGCGCATTTTGCACCAGCGTCACCGGTCCGGGCGGCGTTACCGTAGAACTAACAACCACCTCGGCACCCAGGTAATTGGTGACATCAAACCAGGTTCCGGTGCAACGCGATTCGACAGTCACCGCGCTGCTGCCACCGTTAGGTATGGTGAAGTCGCCGCGTTCGTCGGTATAGGCAATCGTGCCGCCGATGTTCACTCGGGCCCACTTGAAGTCGAACGGGATTTCCTCTTCGCACTGCTCGGCACCGTGGCCACCGGTGGACAAACCCTCGACATGGCCGACCACGTCTTCAAAGATGATCATGTTCTCTTTAAGGAGGATCTCACCGCTGTAAATATCAACCACATAACGGTATTTTTCCGGGAAGTCGTTGGAGGCAATGAGGGTCGCCGCCATATGAGGCCGTTGCCAAATGTCGGCGTCGCCTGCAAAAATCACGACCTCTTGTTCGGTGAGATCAGTCAGCGACGGTTCATCGGCCTGGACCGCCTGCTCGACCATGGCCGAGTGGGTACCCTTGGCGGCACCATCGACGACGAAGCCGTCGAGGTCCTTGAGTGTCGAAACGGCCAAGACCAATTCGTTGCCGGCGGTGTTGCGAGTCAACAACCGCAACTCCGACCGAAAGACCGGAATACCCTCGATCTCCTGCCGGAAATACGAGAGAGTGAATCTGTACTGGCCGGTAGCTTCGTCGTACATGACCGGCTGTGAGATCCCGCCGTCCTTGTTGGGTCGACCGGGGACAAGATCTTTGCTGTCCACACCAAAGATGTGGGCATTGTCCTGCACGAATTGATCGGCGACAGACTCCGCCGAAAACCCGGTTCCGAACGTGGTTCCGTAAAGGCGCGTGGTCAAAGCTCCCGACTTGTAGGCCTTCAAGTAAGGATGTGCGGCCTGAAACGTAGTGTAGGCCTGTTGTGATTGGTAGACCCGTTCCTTGCTGGGTCCGGCCAGATCATCGTTACTGCCGGCCCCTGCCATAACCGCCCCGGCGGCAAATAGCAGAACTGCCAACGTTAGCAGGTGCTTGTGCATGAATCCTCCTGGTCAAAATGAAGATCTTGAAGCAAAAAGGGTTGCTGTTGGTTTTGCATTGCGTCAGTACTGAATCAGCAGATCCGTAAAGAAGTTAGGGATGCCTGTAACTTGTTATAAGATAGCATATTGATCCTCTATGTCAACATCAAACGCCGCAATAGCTGAAATGGAGTTACTGGACACAAATAGTCCAGGTCAAAGGGTCTGTCGGTACCACTGTTTGCAGTCAGCCCAGACAGACATTCTGTTTTGGTGCTGGTTTCGCGTGCCGCCGTATATCGCTGTACCATAGATACTTACGGTATCTAAAGGGGGGCTCAACAGGACTGTCACCTCGGGCTAGCAGAGAGGCTGTTGTTGTCGGCGTCGCGTCAGTGGCAGCTGGGATGCTCGGTAGTCGAGTGGCCGGGACTGAGGTCCGGACTTACATATGGAATTCCCAATGACAAACCGCGCAAAATCAGAAGGGCCGCCAGGAACAAAGCCCCGACCGGTATGAGCCGGTGCATCCAGCGACGCACACCCATCCCAATGACATTTCCGACCAAGGCAGTGGCCAACATTATGGGGGTTGTGCCCAGACCAAACAGGATCATGTATATGACGGCGTTGACTACGGTCCCGGTAACGGCCGCAGCCGCCATGGCCACATAGACAAATCCACACGGCAGTAAGCCGTTCAGAACACCAATAAAGTAGAGCGACCCGGCGCCGCGTCTTTGAAAGAGGTTGCCCATGCGCTTGCGAACGGCGTCAACGATGCCGATGGCTACCCCTTGCGGTAGGTGGCGGCGCCACAGGTGCAAAGGCAGCAACACCCCCAGTAAGATAGCCACACCCAGAGTTATCGACAGCCAACGCTGGAAACCGGCCAGGGCCAGAGTCCGCCCCAAGAGACCGGCGACAACACCGAGCAGCGCGTAGGTGGTCACGCGCCCCAGATTGTAGGTCAGACGACCCAACACCAACCGCCATGTGGAACTGTAACCGCGCGGTAATGCAATCGCGATCGGACCGCACATGCCGACGCAGTGCAAGCTACCCACCAAGCCGATGATGAAACCTGAAAGAATTTCTGGCGACATAGCCTATTCTCCGACTACCAAGGTCTGTTCTGAATAGAAGTCCAGGCCCCCTGCCCGCCATTCAAACTGCACCCGCCAAAGGCCTGGAAGCATCGCACCGACCTGAAGAACCTGTCGACCGGAAGGGTCCGGCCGGAGGTCAAAAACGCGATCGGACTGAGCATTGGATGGACGATACAACCGGATCGAGCCGGGGCCGTCGGCAATATCCAGCGGGCCCTCATAAACGACGCTCAGAGCTCCGCTACTTGCTTCGTAGGTTGCGATTGGTTTGACGCCGAGCGAGTCGGTCCGGTTCAGCTGATCCAATCGCCCCTGGAAAGCCACTGCCTTTGCGTAGCAATCATCTTCAACAAGATCATACGACTGCAGCCCGGCGACTATCACCAATACTCCCAAAAACAAAACAAACCCGACGGTAAGGGATGCAATCCCCCATCCCCACCAGCTCGGCCGCTCCTGTTGATTGGATCGGCTCATTGTGGGGGCGGTCCGTTAAATGTCGTCGTGACTCTCTCCGCCGGCTCACCATCAACCAGGACCTGGAGGGCGATGGTGGACGTGACCGAATAGAGCTGTTCCGGCGCAATCTCGACCGTGAACACTGACTGCGCGTTTTGTTGTCCGGCGGGACGAAGCGCCGGGCCGACCAGTTGAAGCGTGCCTTCAGGTTGTATCAAACTCAACGTAACATCCAAAATGTCCGAAGTCTTGTTCATCACTTTGACGGTGTACAGGTTCCGGACATGGCCGTTTTCGAGAATCTCGTACTGCGATCCGGTTGTCCTGAGGACGGTCGTTTCGACATCGCTGCGACCGACGGTCAATACACCCAAGACCGTTGCCAGAACGGCAAATGCGACCAGATAACCGCCTATGCGACCGGTGAATCGAAAAGGTACCCCGTTGGCAATGCTGTTGAAAGAGGCATAGCGAATCAGCTTCCGTGGCCGCCCGGCGCTGTCCATAACGCGGTTGCAGGCATCAATACAGGCGGCGCAGTTAACACACTCCAGTTGCGTCCCGTTGCGGATATCGATGCCGGTTGGGCAGACGTGAACGCAGGCGGCACAGTCGATACAATCGCCGGCATTTTCCGGCGGCGCTTTACTGCTAAGCTTGGCGCGCGGCTCCCCTCGTTTGAAATCGTAGGCCACGACAATGGAGTTGGGATCGAGCAAGACCGACTGCAATCGTCCGTAAGGACAGACCAGCGTGCAGACCTGTTCGCGGAAGCGAGCATGGACACCATAGGTGACCAGCGTAAAGAGAACTACAAATCCGAATCCGGTGGGATGGTCGCTGGGCGGTCCCTGGATCCAGGCCAGAACGTTTTCCGAGCCTGCTACCCAGGCCAGTAGCGTGTTGGCCAGCACAAACGATACCAGCAAAAACAAGCCGTGCTTGGCACTCTTGCGCAGCAATTTGTTGGTCCCCCAGGGAGCCCGATCGAGTTTCTTCTGTTTGGGACCGCTGCCTTCGATCCAAAACTCGAGGCGGCGATAGACCATTTCCAAAAAGACCGTCTGGGGGCAGGCCCAGCCGCAAAACAATCGTCCGAAGGCCGATGTGAAGAGGATAACAAACACAAACAGCGCTATCGTACCCAGGACCAGCAGGTGAAAATCGTGGGGGAAAAACCCGATGCCAAAGATGAAGAAACGGCGGCCCAGGATATCCAGAAGCATCAACGGATTGCCGCCCATGCGAATGAAGGGCGCCCCGACCAGGAATAACAGCAATCCCGCCGCCACCAGGGACCGGGCCGTATAGAGACTACCCCTGGGCTTTATGGGATAGACCCAGATCCGTCGCCCTCGTTTGTCAATCGTGGCCAACCCATCGCGGAAGGTTTGGCTGTCCGGCTCGCTGGTCATAGATACCGCATCAAGGTGTGTACAACTCTCCTTCGGCCGCTTTGGCGTTGGGTGGATTGGTGCCGTGAAGGGTCGTTACATAGCTGGCTGCCTGGAGGATCTGCTCCGGCGGGAGGGTTCCCAGCCACGAGATCATTCCTTTGGTGGGGAAACCATACCGCACGGTTTTAACGATGCTGGAGAAATCCCCGCCATGTAACCAATAATCGTCGGTCAGGTTGGGGCCGACGCCACCCTCACCGGCAAAGCCGTGGCAAGAGGCGCAGTTGCGGATGAATACCTCTTTGCCGGCCGCCACCGCGTCGGCCTGGGTCAGGGCCACATAGGTGGTTGTATCGCTCTGCCGACTGACCGGCCCAAATCGTTTGGGGGCTCCGACCGACGAGGCCGACTGCATGTCGTCATAGGTCGCGGCCAGCGGCGAACGGTATTGCGGCAGCAATCCGAAGTATGTAGCACTAAGATCCTGGGGGCGAACGAAATTCGGGTCTATCTCGCTGGCGTAGGCATCGCTACTGGAATAGCCCACATCAAGAACATGGTAGTAGGTCATGTAGAGGAAGGCAAACACGATCGATACATAGAACATCCACAGCCACCAGCGCGGCAGGTCATTATCGAGTTCGCGAATGCCGTCATAATCGTGGTCCAGCAGCTTGTCGTGCTTGTCATTCATGGCGCATGTCCCCTTGGCCGGATTTCGATTCAGTCGCATCGAGCGGCAATCGCTCCAACTTAGTAATCAGATCCCGATCGAGTTGCCAAGTCCACAGAACAACGCCCAGGAAAGCAACCACAAAAAGAATCAATACCACCATCGGATACGTAGCCACACCGTCTATCGCCTGTAAGGTTTCTTTAATCATCAGAGTCACTCCGGCTATTTCTGTGATTGGGCCTTGATGTCCCGCCCCAGACGTTGCAGGTAGGCAATCAGGGCAATTATCTCGCGGTCGGCTGCGATCTCAATCCGGGAGACTTTGAGCCCGGCGGCGATACTGTCCGCCTGCTTTTGCAAATCAGAGAGCGCCAGCTGATCGTAGCCGTCCGGATACGGTACCCCCAGGGTCTGCATAACACGTATCTTGGCAGGCAGGCTGGAGTTATCCAGCTGATCCTCCGCCAGCCACGGATAGGGCGGCATTAGCGACCCGGGTGACATCGAGGTAGGATCAGCCATATGGTTGAAATGCCAGGCATCGGGATATTTGCCGCCGACCCGATGCAGGTCCGGCCCGGTTCGCTTGGAACCCCATTGGAAGGGATGGTCATACACGTACTCGCCCGCCTTGGAATATTCGCCGTAGCGCTCGGTCTCGGAGCGGAACGGTCTTACCATTTGCGAATGACAGTTGTAACAGCCCTCGCTAACATAAATATCACGACCCTGCAACTCCAGCGGGGTGTATGGTTTGACACTCGCGATTGTCGGGATATTCGACTTCACCAGGAAGGTCGGGATCATCTCGACCGCGCCGCCGATCAGGACTGCGATCAGGGCCA
>JBDRES010000031.1:0-95925 GCA_043819515.1 bacterium | reverse complement strand
GTCAACCGTCAGCCGCTCCAGGCTGTGGATACTATCATAATCCACAGAAAATTTTTCTGGGTCGGCCGTGACCTGTGCCCGGGCGGGGAAACTCTTGAATTCCCTAAGATCCAGTATCACAGCCTCAGAGTGTACGCAAACACCCATCAAATGTCAAGGAGAAAAGGTCACTTGAAAGCGCTGAAATACAACGGCTTAAGCTCCTCGGCCAACCGCCTTCGGACTGATCACGCGGTGGCTTCCGAGGACAGATTTGTTGCCCCTGACAGCATCAACTCAGAAAGGCTCGCAAATCGACCCGGTGAGTGACCATCGCAAATCCGTTTTGGGGCGGATTGAATGCGTTCCACCGCACGCCCAAGGCGGGCTCGAGGGAGCGACTCATCCCCACAGTGATTCATGCGGTCACATGGTCGGTCGCACCAAGGTCAGATTCAGTTTGACCCCACAACAAACCGGCCCCCAAGGAGGAGGCCGGTCATCATTATTGCGAAAACGCTCGAAGCTAGTGCGTTTCGTTGTAGATCTTGATCCGGTTACGGGCTCGCTCAAGCGCCTCGCGCGCGGTCGGCAGGTCGATATCGGTCTCGCCCGCACCGGCCGAGATGATCCGGTTGTGCTCGCGATCCAGAGCGGCCTGAGCCCGCTCGATGTCGATTTCATCGCCACGCTCTACGGCATCGGCCAGGAGCGTTGCCTGGTTGTGTGACACCTCCAGAAACCCACCCGAGACGGCCATGATATGGGCCTCATCGTTGGCGTCGGCGAATTCAATCTTACCCGGAATCAGGGCCGTGATCAACGGGGCGTGATTGGACAGGACGCCGAGATAACCCTCCGTCCCGGGAACCACCAGCGACCTGACCTGGGCCTCATAAACGACCTTCTCAGGGGTGACTATTGACAGCGTAAACATAAGCAGCCGCTACTTCTTAGCTTCTTCGTGACGTTGCAAGACCTGGTCGATACCGCCGGCCATATAAAAATGCTGTTCGACGACATGATCAAGCTCACCGCTAAGAATCATCTCAAAACCCTTGACCGTATCTTCGACCTTGACATAAACGCCCGGTTTGCCGGTAAAAGCTTCTGCCACAAAGAACGGTTGCGACAAGAATTTCTGAATCTTGCGCGCCCGCTCGACAGTCTGCTTGTCCTCCTCGGAGAGTTCATCCATACCCAGAATGGCGATGATGTCCTGTAGATCGCGGTAGCGCTGGAGTACCTTCTGAACCGAGCGCGCCACGCGGTAGTGTTGTTCGCCGACTACGGCCGGATCAAGAATTCGTGAGGTGGAGTCAAGCGGATCCACGGCCGGATAAATGCCCAGCTCGGCAATTTGACGAGACAGTACCGAGGTAGCATCAAGGTGCGAAAAAGTTGTGGCCGGAGCCGGGTCGGTCAAGTCATCAGCGGGAACATAAATCGCCTGCACCGACGTAATCGAACCGGCGCGGGTCGAAGTAATGCGCTCCTGAAGACCACCCATCTCGGTGCCCAGGGTCGGCTGATAACCAACCGCCGAAGGCATACGTCCCAAGAGAGCCGAGACCTCTGAGCCGGCCTGCACAAATCGGAAGATGTTATCGATAAAGAGCAGCACGTCCTGGTGATCTTCATCGCGGAAATACTCCGCCATGGTCAGCCCGGACAGAGCCACCCGCAGGCGGGCTCCCGGCGGCTCGTTCATCTGGCCGAACACCATCGCCGTGCGCTTGATAACACCGGATTCGGTCATTTCGAGGTAAAGGTCGTTACCCTCACGGGTACGTTCGCCGACACCGCAGAAACAGGAGTAACCACCATGTTCGGTGGCGATATTGTGAATCAGCTCCTGGATAATAACGGTCTTGCCTACCCCGGCGCCACCAAACATGCCGACCTTACCACCCTTGAGATAAGGTTCGAGCAGATCGATCACTTTGATGCCGGTTTCGAACATCTCGGCCGAGGTGGCCTGCTCTTCGAAAGAGGGCGCCTCGCGGTGAATCGGACTGCGCTTGGCATCGGCCGGGAGGTCCCCCATGCCGTCGATCGGTCGACCCTGAAGATCGAAGACGCGTCCCAGGCAATTGGTGCCGACGGGGACCGAGATAGGTTGACCGGTGTCGACCGCCGGCATGCCGCGCACCAGACCATCGGTCGTGGCCAGGGCGACACAACGGACGATGTTATCACCGATATGCAGGGCTACCTCTACGGTCAGGTCGATGCCCAGGTCGGGGTCCTTGATGGTGACAGCGTTCAGGATGTTCGGCAGGGCGTCGCTGCGGAATTCGCAATCGACAGTAGCTCCGATTACCTGAACAACTTTTCCGATATTCTCAGCCATGAACGGAACTCCAGTTATTATAAAACGATCTCTTTCGTAACCTATCAGCCCTTGAGCGCTTCGGCGCCGGAGACAACCTCCAGCAGTTCCTTGGTAATCAACGCCTGGCGGGCCTTATTGTATTCCAGGGTCAGATCCTGAATCATCTCACCGGCATTCTTGGTCGCTGCGTTCATGGCGATCATCCGGCTGCCGTGTTCGGAGGCAAAGGAGTCGGCCAGCGCCGTGACCATCTTGGTCGTGGCATAGCCCGGCATCAAAGCAGCGTAGATCATCTCGGCATTAGGCTCAAAAATATACTCGGTGCCCGTCCCGGCCGAGGCGTCGGGATCCGCGGTTACCTCCGGAGGGGGAATCGGCAGATACTGCTGCTGGGTAAGCGTGTACTTGGCCATGGATACGAACTGGGTGTAGATCACCGAGATTTCGTCGGTCTCGCCGTCGACAAAGCGCTGCGTCAGAAGGCGGACGACATCCTTGGCGCGACCATAATCGAGCGAGCCACCCCAATCACCCCAGTATTGGCGTATAGGTGTCGGTCGCGACTTGAAGTAATCGTTGCCCTTCTTGCCGATCGTAACCAATTCCAACTCATAGCCCTGATTAGCATCGATCCACTGTCGGGCCTTGCGGATCAAATTCGAATTAAACGAGCCGCAGAAGCCCCTATCGGAACTAACCAGGACCAGGGTCTTTTTTTTGATTTCCCGCTGTTCGAAATACGGATGAGTGATTTCGCCGGTAGAGCCGGCCGCCAGATGGGACAACATGTCATCCATCTTCTCAGCATACGGTCGAGACTGCTCGATCGTCTGCTGGGCGCGCCTCAGCTTGGCCGCCGCAACCATTTCCATAGCGCTGGTTATCCGTTGCGTCGATACAACGGACCGGATTCTTTTTTGTACATCGCGAAGCGTCGCCATAGACGTGCTCTATTTCAATCCTATGCCAGGGTTGCCCTCGTGCGTCGCAGATCGCCTTTAGCCCAGCCACCCGCGGCTATTTACAAGCCTTCACGCTCTATTTGAAAGTAGCCTTGAACTCCTTAACAGCCTTGGTCAACTCACCACTGATCTTGTCGCTGATTTTGCCTTCTTGCGTAAGCTGATGCTCGATGTCCGGGTACTTCTGGTCACAGAAGGCCAGGAACTCATCCTGGAAGCGGAGGATGTCTTCGGTTTCGATATCATCGAGATAGCCGTTGGAGCCGGCCCAAATAATCATGACCTGACGAGCCACCGCCAGCGGCGCGTACTGGCCCTGCTTCAAGAGCTCGACCATTTTGGCACCGCGACGGAGCTGCTTGAGAGTCATCTCGTCCAGATCCGAGCCGAACTGCGTAAAGGCAGCCAGTTCACGGAACTGAGCCAAATCGAGCTTCAACGAACCGGCTACCTGCTTCATCATCTTGGTCTGAGCGTTGCCACCCACACGGGAGACCGAGATACCAACGTTAATAGCCGGACGGATACCGGCAAAGAACAACTCGCCTTCCAGGAAGATCTGACCGTCAGTGATCGAAATGACGTTGGTCGGAATGTAAGCCGAAACGTCACCCGCCTGGGTTTCGATGATCGGCAGCGCCGTCAATGAGCCGCCGCCCAATTCATTGTTCAGCTTGGCAGCCCGTTCAAGCAGACGCGAGTGGCAATAGAAAATGTCGCCCGGATAGGCTTCACGTCCCGGTGGACGACGAAGCAGCAGCGAGAGCTGGCGATAGGCCTGAGCCTGCTTCGAGAGATCATCGTAGATTACCAGCGAGTGGCCGCCGTTATACATGAACTCCTCGCCCATGGCACAACCGGCATAAGGGGCGATGTACTGCAGCGGAGCCGGATCGGTAGCGCTGGCCATAACGACCGTCGTGTACGGCATGGCGCCATGTTTTTCAAGCGTCTGAACCACCTGAGCTACCGTGGAGGCTTTTTGCCCAACGGCGACGTAGATACACTTGACGCCGGTATTCTTCTGATTGATGATGGCATCAAGTACCAAGGCCGTTTTGCCGGTCTGACGGTCCCCGATGACCAACTCACGCTGACCGCGACCAATCGGAATCATCGAATCGATTGCCTTGAGGCCGGTCTGCAACGGCTCTTTCACCGGTTGGCGTTCAATCACGCCCGGAGCCCGACCTTCGATCGGTCGAAATCTGTCAGTCACGATCGGGCCTTTGCCGTCCAGAGGCTGACCGAGCGGATTGACCACGCGCCCCAAGAGAGCCTCTCCAACCGGGACCTGAGCTACCTTGCCGGTACGGCGGACGGTGTCGCCCTCGTGGATACGCGTATCGGATCCAAAAATGGCGGCCCCGACGTTGTCGGCTTCCAGATTCAGCACCAGGCCGATAATGTCGCCCGGGAACTGGATCAGCTCAGACATCTGAACGTCTTCCAGACCCCAGATACGGGCGATACCATCGCCAACCTGGAGCACGGTTCCGACTGACTCCATCTCAAGCTTGGTTTCGTATTTCTCAAGCTCTCTTTTGATGACCGATGATACTTCTTCAGGGTTAAGACCCATCATCGAACTCCTATATCTAGCACTTACACTTTTTTCTTACCGACCCGGCCGGCTCTTTCAGCCGACCATCACCACGACCGACAGCCACCCTCTCGGGCGCCACCTACATACCCTATCTTCGACCGGCCCCATCCAAGGCCTTGCTTCATGCATTCCCGCCGCCTTAGCGGGATCTGTCCGCAACCTTTCGCGCGCCCAAAAGCCGTACCCGAACAGGTTGCCTCACTGGCGGTGCCTATGGTCGCGACCGGCCGGCCCCGACACTAGTGCACGCGCAGACTCGTCAGCCGTTCTTCGATCAACTCCAGACCGTGCCTGATCGAGCCGTCAATGATCTCATTGTGCAGAATGACGATCATGCCGCCAATGATTTCCGGGTCCACCTTCTCTTCGAGCTGTATCGAAAGACCGGTCCGGCTGGCTAACTTACTCGTCAGCCGTTGCCGTTCCGCCTCAATCAAAGACAGCGCCGTGATTACCGTCACCCGCGCAATGCCTTTGTCCGCTTCGACAAGCCGAACGAACTCATCGATTATCCCCTTGAGGTAGCCGATACGATGCTTGCGAACCAGAACTATCAGAAACTCCACGAAGAGCCGGTCCACGCGATCGGAAAAAACATCGCGAACCAAAGCCAACTTGTGCTCATCGAGCACATGGGGAGCAACCAGAAAGTTCAAAAGCGTTTGGTCAGTTTCCAGGTATCCCCTAAGATCCTGGAGTTGACCATAGGCCAAATCCGTTTTGCCTCGATCGACAACCGACAGATACAGCCCCTGAGCATATATTTTGGCAACTTCCTGTGATAGCATCTAGATCAGGCTTTCTCCAGGTTGTCTATGAAGTCGCCAATCAGCCGGCGGTGTTTGTCATCGTCGAGTTTTTCACCAATGAGCTTTTGCGCCGCAGCGATGGTCATCATAACCATATCGTTCTTGAGCTGGACTTTGGCCTTGGCCACATCGCGTTCCAACTCCTGTTTGGCCTTTTCACCGGCCGCTTTGGTTTCCGCGCGGGCTGCCGCCTTGATTTCCTCGGCGATTTTTTTGCCGTCGTCAACCGCTTCGACCAGCTTGGCGCGGCGTTCTTGATCGATATCCTTCAGCTTGCCTTCGTATTGGGTCGTCAGTTGTTCGACCTTGGCCTTTTCATCGTCGATGGTTTTGAACTCACCGGCAATCTTCTTGCGACGTTCCTCCATCAACGACAGAAGCGGCACCCAGGCGAACTTCTTCAATACCAGGAAAAAGATCACGAATCCAACCGCGTGCGTAATCAGCTGCGGCAGATCTGGGATAATCTTAATATCCATAAATACCTTCTCTACTACGCTGCGGAGGCGAGGGAATGCTCGTCTCCAAGTTCACTCTTAACTGAGTTTACCCATGGCAACGAAGTAGGCTATGAACACATAAATCGTCAGTGCTTCAATAAAGGCAGCACCGATAATCATTGCGATCTGGATCTTGCCGGCGGCTTCCGGCTGACGGCCCATGGCCTCCATAGCCGAACCTACTGCGCGACCAATTCCATAAGCTGAACCGACAGCGGCCAGACCCAGACCTATCGGGGCGGCCAGACCCAACATGGCACCAAAGTGTTCCATTGTTTCCTCCAGAGAGAATTCCTACGTTATGTTCACTTAACTTTTCTTGTCCTACTTACCAATCATCAACTAGTGCCCATGCTCCTCATGCGGCAGCATCAGCAAAATGTAAATCGTTGATAGCAACGTGAATACCAGCGCCTGTACCGTGGACAATAGGATGCCCAGGAAGTAAAACGGCGTCTGGATCGGGAAGCCAACGAAGTCACCGATAAACGGCATAATTGCGATACCCATGCCGACAAAGACCGCAATCAGCGTGTCCTCACCGGTGATGTTGCCAAAAAGACGCAACGACAAGCTCATCGGCTTGGCCAGCTCACCGACGACGTGCAGTGGGAACATCAGCGGCACCATCGCCCAGGTGACGGCGTCGCCCGGCGATCCGGCCAGGTGATGGAGATAACCACCGATGCCCAACCGTCGGATACCGGTCCATTGCGCATAAAGAAAGACCAACAAAGCCAGCGAGAGGGTGATGCTGAGGCTGGTTGATGGCGAATGACCAAGCGGGATCATGCCGATCCAGTTCATGGCCAGAATATACAAAAACAGCGTTCCCAAAAACGGCGTGTAGCGGCGCGCATCTTTGCCCAGAATCGAATAGACAAAATTATACAGCGCTTCTACAATCATCTCGACACCGTTCTGGAATGGTCCGGGGATCATCTCTCGCTTGGAATATGCCACCCTGGCCACAATCACAAAGATCACGCCAATGAGGAAAGCATAGATGACATTTACCCAATGCTCCATCCATCCGGTGTGCAGATAATGATCCAGGTAATAGACCAGACTGGGCAGATGAGTTTCTCCACCGCCGTCACCGTGACCTTCCCCGGAAGATGCCGATGCGATCGTCCACAACCAAGGCGTCACCTTGGCCGTCGCCAGAGCCATCGTATGCATAAAGTATGCGAGCATTAACCTGCCTCTTGTAGGTTTCTATTAGTGGCCGGAGAGTCGATTTTCAGGATCACGCGACTGAGGGCCTTCAAAACCATTACAGTCATAACAATAGAAAAACCGGCCAAAAGCCGGCCGGGCGTGAAACCGGGTAAGGGACTTGCCAATAGGCAGTAGCCGGCGCCATACAGCAGAGGGAATTTGATCAGGCTCAGTATTATGGCGCTGCGGGTGTCCGGACCCTGCGGCCTGACAATCTTCAGCACCAGGCCAGCCAATAAGTAGAAATTAACAATGCCCCAAACGCCGCCGGTAAACACCGCCAAAGCACTATAAAATCCTAAATAGTATATTCCGAACGGCAGAAAGATCAGGAGTACGATACCCGATGTACGAAGCGTGCGGTGCAGAAAGTCAATCCCCAGATTGTCCTTCACTCTCTTCGTCCTTATCCATGGCTGAAGCCCGCTTCAGCACTTTTGCAATCTCGATCCCGGCTGAGGCCAGGCCCACCAGGGTTCCAACCATCACCAGATATGGATCGGTACCGAGCTTGCTGTCGGCATACCAGCCGATGCCAAAACCAACCAAGGGACCGGCTAACAGCAGTCCGGGAACGGCTGTCAGTAGTCCAAACTTCTTTAGGTTTTCGCTCGGCTTCTTGTCATTCCTTGATCCAAGGAGGGTCATACCTTCACGCGCTCGGTTAATAAGCGCCAAATATAGCGGGAGGCTTAGGTATGTCAACGGTTTTTTGGGCATTTTGGCCGAATATTGTGATAAAAATCACATTGCCGGCTCCTATCCCTCTGGGGAATATGGCCATGAAAACACAAAAATGGCCTGTTTCTACACAGCACCGCAGAAACGCCGGAAAAGACTCTCCGGTCCACCGCGAGAGAGCCGACGTGGGTCCTGGCCGGCCTGGGAGAGCGTGACATTTGTTTTTTGACCGCTTGCCGCCAAGTAAAAACCAAGTAAATTGCCTACGAAGAGGCGCCCCGAGCGTCAATTGTAAAACGGTTGGTTGGAGTTATCGATATGCCGATGAGTAGAACCTTACGTGCCCTTTGGATCTGGTTGCTGGTGATTTCAAGCTCGGTGGCGGCCGACGACCCATCGGGCGCCTTTCGCCTTGGTTTTTTTGAGGCCGGCGAAAGCGTATACCATTCCGAGCTTCGTCGCGAATTTTTGCGCCAGCTCGATTTTCTTCTGCCGGACTCGGTTGAGGCGGTTCCGTTGCCCCAGGCCTATGGCAACGGTGACTGGAAACGGGACTCCTGTCGGATTGAGGCGCGCCGCCTGGCCACCCTCACCGGAATTGACCTCATGATAACTATGGGACCCTGGGTAGTGGAGGATCTCCTCGAGGCCGGATATGCCGGACCTATCCTGGCCCTGCACCGGGTCGACCCGGCGGCCGAAGGCCTGCTTGACAGTCGCGGGCGGCCGGTCGCCGAAAATCTGACCGTGCATCAGAAGCCGGGCAAGATTGAAGATGACCTGGCCACCCTGACCAGGCTAAAATCGATTAAGCGACTGGGCGTGCTTTACTTTGCGTCCGGCGATGAGCGAGCGCAGGTAATCGAACACATAAAGACGGTGGCCACCCGATTTGGTCTGGAGATAATAGCCCCCGACGCCTATGATAATCACGGCACCTTTGCCTTTTTCAAGGCTTATGGGGAGTTGCCGGCGGCATGCGATGCGGTTTATGTCCTGCCCTTGTGGGGCATGAGCACAATCAAAACCTCCGAGTTCCTTAAGCAGGTTAATGGCGCCAGACGGATCAGTCTCGCCTGGGAGGGTCGACCGCTTGTCAGTCGTGGCGCCACCGTCGGCAATGGCGGCGCCAGTTTGATCTCAGAGGCGCGATACAACGCACAGAAAGCGGCCCAGATACGAGCCGGAGCTACTCCGGCCGACTTGCCGGTTCTCTTTGCCGGACCCAAGAGCTTGATTATCAACGAAACCAGTGCCGTCGGCGTCAAGGTCGACCTGCCGGGAAGTCTGCGCCATGAAACCACCGTTGTGGCGCCATATGAAGCCCAGCCGGAGAATTATCTGAGTTTGAGGGAGGTCCTGCACCAGGTCGCCCAGCAAAACCCCGAGCGTCTGGCCACCAATGAATCTCTGGTGGCATCCGAACACGCCATCGGTGAACAAAAGACGGCCTGGTGGCCGCAAGTAGAGGCCCGGTATCGGATGGAGTTTCTTGATGACCACAGCCTGTCCAATTCTCTGGATCGCCTCAAGCAGACATCCCATCGGGCTGACCTCAGACTCGATCAACTTCTTTTTTCCCGCCAGGCCCAGGTGGCGATCAAGGTGGCGCAACACGAGCGTGATATCACCGCCACCGATCAGCGAGCGACGGTGCTGGATTTGGAACTGGCCGCTACCGCCGCCTACCTGGATGTACTGAAAGCGGTCGACATGCTGTCTTTGAACCGGCAGGATCGTAATCGGATCGACATCTATTATGAACAGGCCCAGGCCGTGTACATGATTGACTCGACCGAACTGGCTGAGCTATTTGGTTGGGAATCCGAACATGCCGCCGCCACCAATCGCTTGACCCAGGCCGAGGCTGATTTGCGTATCGCCACCGCCAACCTCAATAGCCTGATGAACTACCCCTGTGAAACCTCACTTAGTTTGGATTCGTCGGCTCTCAATGAGGAAGCTTTCTGGAGCAGCTACCGTCGGCTGGAGTCGGCCGTAGAAGATCCCAGCCATCGGAATCAGATGGCCACGAGACTCATCGACGGCGCTCTTCGCGACAATGTCGCGGTCGCCAGGGCTCGCCAGAAGGTCGCTTTGGCCAGGCGCCTTGCCTCGGCTGAGACGGCCGCTTTCTGGCCGAAAGTGGGATTGTTTGCAAACTACCGGTTGACCGATCGACTGGCCGACCAACCGCCCGACTTTTTCGAGGAGCACGATTCCTGGTCGCTTGGCGGACAGATCAGATGGCCGCTGTTTTTGGGCGGACGGCGCTGGCACCAAAACGACAAATCGAAGGCCCAAATCAGTCGTTCCGAATACCAGCGCGATGCCGTGTCGCTTGGTGTTATGGACCAAACCTACGCTGATTTTGAGCAGATGCTGACCACGGCAGAAATATGTTTGCGTTCGATTCGAGCCTCCCAGCGTTCCGGCGAAGCTTTGCGCTGGACCAGCGAGTCTTACGGAGATCGCCAACCGGGAGGTTTTGTCCGGGTCAACGATGCCCGCCAGCGGTACTATCGGGACCACTTTGAGGCCATTCGGACCAGATACGAATTCTGGTTCACGATGGCCAAGCTGCTGCATGATCTCGGGATCTCGCAGCTGGATTCGCGGACGTTCTTTCCCGAGCTGATCGTGGAGGCGATGACGTCCGGGTCAGGCGACTAAAACAGATGACAATACAGCCGCCAGAGATAAACCGCGCTGATTGACCAACTCAGCGCGGTCCGCGTCCAGTAGCACAGGGGATTGTCGTTAAATGCCTTGGGGGCAGACCCGGACCGCCAGCTAAGATAGACGCGGGCGTAGCTCCAGGTGGAGGCCGCCAGCAAGATCAGAGCAATGTATGTAAAGGTGGTGATCCCGAAGGGGAACTTGACCAGATAACTGGCCAGCAAAACAGCGATAGCGGCGAAAGCATACTTGCCGGTCAGATTCGACGGCAGCGAGACCTTGCGGCCCCTCATTAATAGTGCGCCCACCACCAATATCAACAAATCGCGACCAACGATGGCGCCGGCCAGCCACAGCGGCAGGTCGCGATAGAGAATTAGGAAGACCATCAACAGCGAGGCAAACAGCTTGTCGGCAATAGGATCCAGGGCAATACCAAGGCCTCCCACCTGACCCAAGCGCCTGGCCAGGTAGCCATCCAGGGCATCGCTGACCCCGGCCAGGATCATGACGACCGCGGCCCCAATGGTGGCGGCGGTAGTATCGATAGCCAGCAGCCAGCCGATCAGCGGCGCCATAGCAACGCGTGACAAGCTGACCAGATTGGCCGGTTGCAATATTTCCGAAAACCGGGACTTGTTGATGTCTTGAGTCATCGGTGCTAATAACAGGTCTGACCGCAGGGTTATCAAGCTTGAGGTTTCAAGGGTCGCCGTGCGAGTCGCCCGGCGGCACCCGCGGATGACCGGTTCGCGGCGTTTTTTTTGGTCACACCTGAGATCACAAAGAAAGACCTACAACATATTTCAACCACCGGATGAACTTTTCTAAACGAAGGCTGTTTTGTCAATTGTAAATGTAATTGGAATACTGTCACATCACTTGAGAGGATAAGAGAATGGAACGTACCAACACAGTGACCATGAAGGGCAACCCGATCACCTTGAGCGGCCCGGAACTGAAAGTCGGCGACAAGGCTCCTGACTTTTTGTTGCATGACAACAGCCTGCAACCGGTCAAGCTCTCTGATTCGGCCGGCAAGGTCCGCTTCTTGTCGGTGGTGCCGTCTCTGGATACGCCGGTATGCAATATCCAGACCAACAAGTTCAATCAGGGAATGTCGGCTTTGGGTGACAAGGTCAAAAGCTATACCATCTCGGCCGACCTGCCCTTTGCTCAGGCTCGCTTCTGCGGCGAGCATAAGATCGAGAATATGCAGACGCTGTCCGACCATCGCAGCCTAAGCTTCGGGCAGGCCTACGGTCTGGCTATTAAGGACCTACGCCTGCTGAGTCGGGCCGTCATCGTGGTTGACGACCAGGACAAGATCGCCTATTTCCAGACGGTCCCGGAAGTCACGGCCGAGCCCAATTACACTGAAGCATTGGATGCGGTCAAGCGCATCCTCGGCTGAAGCCGGAATTACCCTGTTGTCGGGACCATAGAGGTCCTGACCGGTACGGCCGGTAGAAATACCTGCGAAGTTACGCCGTTGCCATTGCGATAGTAACTGAAATCAAAAGACCGCCCGCGTCGGGCGGTTTTTTTTGTGGGTGCGGGTCTAGTCGTCTTTGGAATCGGAGGTGTCTACGGGATCTGATCCGGACGCATCCGTCTCCGACCCGAGTTCATCATCCGGCCGTCGACGCTCCAGTTTTCGCGACAGCGGCGTAAACATAAACAGAATCAGAAGCCCGGCGGGCAAGAAGATCGGCAGATAAAGAAGACCGATCGGAATCACCACGCTGCTTTGATCAGGAGCCGGATCCGACGGCGCCCCGTGCTCGACCCAACCACCCTGGCCATCCGGCTGCCAACAATCCTCTCCAGCCATAAAACCGTAAGAAGGACCGTAGACGGCCTGCAGCGCCAGAGCGGGAATCAGATAGAGAAGCGCCAAACCCAAAACAAATATCACATGCTTTGACATGGGTGCAGTCTACCTTGGAGGCGCCATGAAGTCAAGGCGGTCGGGCCACTATTATAGTTGATAGCCAAGACCGAGTGGGACAAATTGCGTCAGGAAGATCACAACACCGCAGGTTACCAGAGGTGAGGCTATACTATGCCGGATGAGAAGAAGAGAGTTCTCGCGCAGCCATCGTTAGTCGGCCAGAAAGTGTATCTCAGACCGACGACGCCGACGGATATCAGCAATATGTATTTGTGGTCGGTGCTTACCGAACCACAGTCACAGACCTGCCACCCCAGGCTGTTTCGCACCGCCGACGAATCGGTGGAGGCTTATAAGTCTCGGACGATCACCGACACTCAGCAGCGCTTTGCTGTCTGCCGCAAGAAGGACAAGACCCCGGTCGGAATCGTTAGTTTTTTTGGTTTGAATACGCTCAATCGCAGCGCCGAACTCGGCTTGCTGATCGACCCCGACGAACACCGCCAGGGTTACGGCAGTGACGCCTTGAAGGTTTTGGTCACTTACCTCTTTCGCTACCGGGGACTAAACAAAGTCCACGCCCAGACCGGTGGCTTCAACACCGCCACCGTGGCTCTGTTGGAGAAGCTTGGTTTCAAGCGGGATGCGGTGTTGCGCGATCACTACTTCTGGGATGGCTCTTTCCATCCCGGCTATGTTTACTCGCTTTTGTTGTACGAATTGGATTGGTGATCAGGGTTGGGTCGGACTGCTTCGGACGGCGGGGCCGGGTCCTCCGGCGGCACGGCGAGTGTTTCGGATGGCGAGGCGGGTGCCGGGGGCTGCTCTGACGGTGGCGTCGGTTGAGCAGGCGGGGCCGGCGGTACAGGCGATGCCTGGGCTGCGGACGGCGGTGCTGCCGCCGGTTCGGGGTGAATAGCTGCCGAACCAGACTTCAGGGACTCGACCTGGCGATTGAGTTTCTGCAATTCCTGGCGAGCCCGCTCGGCGAAGTCGGTATCGCGGGAGGCATACAGCACCGAGCGCGAGACGTTGATTACGGCCGTTTTAGAAAACTCCGCCGTACCGGAAGTGACTGCTTGTTCAAGCGATCCGCCCTGGGCACCGACGCCTGGAATCAATAGCGGCATGTCACCGGCGACAATTCGAATCTCGCCTATCTGCTCCGGAGCGGTGGCGCCAACGACCAGGCCGAAATTGTCTTCCTTGTTCCAGTAAGCGACCTTCTCCGCCACCACCCGATAGAGCGGTTTGCCATTGACCATCAGCATCTGAAAGTCCTTGTGGCCGGGGTTGGAGGTCAAACAGAGAATGAAGACGCCCACATCCTTGTGTTCAATAAACGGCCTGATAGAATCATAACCCATGTACGGACTGAGGGTGACCCAATCCCCGCCCAGCTTATCAAAAAGCATCTCGGCGTAATGGATGGCGGTGTTGCCGATATCGCCCCGCTTGCCGTCCAGGATCACGGGAATATGGCCGGGGATCCGTTTGACTATTTGTGTCAACAGCGACATGCCCTCGGGACCGAGGTTCTCATAGAAGGCGAGGTTCGGTTTGTAGGCGCAGACCTGGTCCGAGGTGGCTTCGATTATGCGCGTGGCAAAGTCGAACATTCCCCGGATGGACTTGGTGTAATCGCCCGGCATCTTGCGCGGATCGAGATCAAGGCCCAGACATATCAAAGACCGGTTCGTGGATTGGGCCGTCTGTAGTTTCTTTAGGGCGTTCATCAGTATTTCCTCACCTGGCCCACCAGGTTGGTTATCAGTATTTTCTCACCTGGCCCACCAGGTCGGTTACGCGGGGCAGGCCCTTGCGCTTGAGGTAATCGCCAAGATCGCCGGCCATCCGCATGGGCGCCTCGGGATCAACAAACAGAGCTGTGCCGATCTGAACGGCGGTAGCCCCGGCCAGCAAAAACTCCACCACATCGGCGGCGGTCGCGACACCGCCGATACCAACGATCGGCAGCGGGCATTTCTCGTGCACGGCGTTGACCATGTTGAGAGCAACCGGCTTGATGCAGGGGCCGGTCAGGCCGCCCTTATTGTTAGTCATGCGCGTTTGCCAGGTCTCGGGATCGATGGCCATGCCGACCAGAGAGTTGATCAGCGAGAGGGCGTCGGCGCCTCCCTGCTCGGCCGCTTTGGCTATTTCAACAATGCTGGTTACGTTGGGCGAGAGTTTGGCCATGACCGGGCGGCTGAAAACATCTTTGACCGCTCGCACCGCTTTCTCAGTCGAGGCCGGTACCGCTCCAAATTCCATGCCGCCCTGATCGACGTTGGGACAACTTATATTGACCTCAATCATGTCAAAGCCGTCAACATCGTTGAGCCGGCGGCAGATTTCGACGTATTCATCGATAGTTGAACCGGCCACGTTGACGATAACTCGCGTTTTCTGCTTGGCCAGGAAGGGTATCTTCTCGGCGATGAATCGATCGATGCCGACATTGGCCAGACCAATGGCGTTGAGCATTCCCGATGAAGCCTCGGCCGTTCGCGGCGGCGGATGACCCAGGCGTGGCTGTTGCGTGATCGACTTGGTCACCAGCGCTCCCAGCCGGCTCAGAGGGAAAATCCGGCTCAACTCCTCACCGTAGCCACAGCATCCGGAGGCGGTCATGATCGGGTTGGAAAACTCCACGCCGGCGATTGTAACTCGCAGGTCAGGCTTCACAGGGCCACCTCCCCGATCTCAAAGACCGGTCCATCATGGCACACGCGAGCGTGGCCACCGTTCACCAGCGGCACCACACAACCCAGGCATACGCCGATGCCGCAAGGCATCGGTGCTTCCATGGAAATCTGCCCGGAGATATTCAGACGCCGGCCCAATTCGTCAACAGCCTTGAGCATGCCTTCCGGACCGCAGCCGTACAGGCGGTATTTTTTGTTTGGATTTTGACTCACCCAGTCCTCGACCGCCTCCGTGACCAGCCCCCCGGCGCCCGAATGATCCGTCCTCGGTGACGGCGTGAAACTGCACCCCCAGCTTCTTGATCCGGCTGCGCTGGATGATGTCTGCCGTCGTACGGCCGCCGTAGAAGAAGTGAATCAATTTAGGATCAAATCCCCCGGCGACCATTCTTGCAGCCAGAAAGAGCAGGGGCGGAAAACCGACACCGCCGGCCACGATCAGAGGACTGGTCGTTCTGGGCGGTTCTTTGAAGCCGTTACCCAGAGGGCCGAGGATATCGACGGCATCACCCGGCCGCAGCCGGCTCATCAGGGCCGACCCACGTCCAAATACCTTGAGGATTATCTCGACCCGGCTCTTATCGGGAACGGCCGCCACCGAGAAGGCGCGCCGGAAATAGACGGTACTGCCCGGCAGTTTGATATGCAAAAATTGTCCCGGACGAGGCTCCGACGATGGAGCAAACGGCTCAAAGATCAGCGAATGGTAATCGTTTTTCAGATTGCGTCGCCTGACCAAGACAGCCTGGCTACAGACCGGCTTGGTCATCGGAGGTGATCCGGCAGCACTACTATGAACTTGTAAACCAGCCATTTCCCTTGCAGACGTTCCGGTATACGTGAAACATCAAACTCCATTCCGGCTATGGCATCCTCAGCGCGGGTGTTGATATATTCACTGGGCGATCTTCTAACCAGGACATAATCCACCACCTCGCCCGAAAAATCAAGCAGGATTTGAAAGTACAGATCGCCTTCCCACTTGGTGCGATAGGCCTCGGTAGGATACACAAACGGATCCTGGACGCGAACAGGAGAGATGCCGCCCGGCAGTAGCTCCAGAGTGTCGCCGTCCGGACCAATATAAGCCTCCTGCTGCCAGTCAACATAGGAACCCTCGCCATCAGGCCGGCCCTCTCCATCGACCAGACTATCTCCCAGGGAATCAACGACATAGAGGGCGGAATCACCTTCGTCCCCTCCCTCGTCACGCGGCTTCGAGGGTCGATAGCTGGTCCGCTCGCGAGCCAACGTCGCCCAGGGAGTCTCCGGATACGAATCAACCAATTCGGTGTAGGCGAAAAACACCGACGAATCACCCGGGCTGTTGTAGGTTTCGGTCAGCCAGATCAATGCAAATCGGGATTGCAGGTGGTATCTCGAGTCGGCATAGTTGTCCACGACGTACTGATAATAATAGCGGGCCGAGTCGATGTCGGCCGAGTCGGCCAGAAAATCCTCGGCGCGATCAAAATACAGACCGGCATACCCGGTGTCGGCGGCCGTACCGGACAGACCCAGGATCTGAAGGGCCTCGGCGACGTAGTCCGAATGGGGATAGTTAGTTAATACCGAGCGGACCATCGAATCGGCGGCGGCGGTATCCTGTTGTGACTCTCTGACCATTTGTGACAGGGCGATGGTTGCCTTGGGAGCATCGTAGGCGGTCGGAAAAGAATCGATCACGTAGCGCATTTCAAGCATGGCCGAGTCAGGCTTGTCCAGTTTGAACCAATAGACTTCGGCCAACTGGTACTGGGCGTAAGCAGCCTCATCGATCAACTCCTGCGATGAGCTCGAATCAATCTTGATATTGCGTGCGTATTGCTCGAGCTTACCGATGTCGGAGGAACGCTGCAGGGCGTCGCGGCCGACATCGGAATTGCGCCCCAATCTGGAGGTCGAGTCATAGAACTCCTTGGCCCGGGTCAAGTCGTCATAGTCTAGCTGATACATCAGGCCCAACCGATAGAAAGCGGCCGCCTTTAGATTGGCGCTGGTCTGCTCCGTAATCACCTTGTCATAAATGATCTCGGCCTGATAGAGGTCTTCGTCATCTTCGTAACCTTCGGCCCTCAGCAAGTCCAGCACTCCCATAGAATCAAAATAGACCTCATCCTCCATTAATCGACGAAGGTAGTCGTGTCCCTCCTCGATACGCTGCAGGCGATAGGAGCATATGGCGGCCATGTGTAAAGCGTGGTAATGATCGTTCTTGTCCGGATCCATACCCAAAAGCTGAAGAGCCGCCGATTGGGCCTCGGCAAAACGATAAGAAGCAAAATAGGCGTCGGCAATTCGGCGTTGTGCCGAGCGACGTTCATCGTCGGAGCCCAGCGAATCTCGCAAGGCCAGCAAATATGGCTCAGCCGCCTCGTATTCCCCCTGGTCGAAGTAGTAACTGCCCAGGGCGGAAGCGGCCTCCGCCTTGAATTGGCGGTCGTACTTCTGCTCGAATATCTCCTGAAAGATGGCCATAGCATCGTCAATTTCACCAAACTCAAGCTTCGCTTTAGCCGCATAAAGATAGGCGTCTTTGGCATACTCCGAGCCCGGATAGTTGGCCAGAATTTCTCTGGCCCGGCGCTCGCATTTGCTGAAGGCGTCGGTGTAGTAGTAGGACACCATCAGGACATATAGCGCGTCGTCATAGTATTTTGAATTCGAATAGTTCTCGACCACCTTCATCGATTTTTCGATAGCCTTTTTGTAGTTGGTGGTGTTGACGCGGACGCCGGGACGGTCCTTGCGGGCTTTCTCGGCTTCGTTGAATGCTTGTCTGGCATTGTAGAAGGTGTTGTAATAGACGCACCCGACCAGGCCGGCCAGGCCGATGGCAATCACCAGCAAAGCTGTGAACTTATTGAAGTGTCCCGACACTGGTCGACGTACTTGTAAATGCATTTGCAACTTATACACTACTTCCGGGTTCGGTTGCCAGGCTATTATTCACCCTTAGTCTCCCGCAACTTGGCCACCAATCCGGGAAGAAACTCACCTGACTTTTCGGCAAAATAGAAGTCGGCCAAAGCGGTCAGCGGGGTTCTTTCCGGATTGATCTCCACCAGCGTCGCCCCGGCATGTTTGGCCATCATCGGCAATCCGGCCGCAGGATGAACAATCGCGGACGTCCCTATCGAAAGGAAAACTTCACTGGCCCGGGCGGCGTCCATAGCGGCCGAGATGACCTTCTGATCGAGCATCTCGCCAAACCATACCACATCCGGCCGCAAGCGTCCACCGCATTTGCGACAGGTGGGAATATTGTCGGGATCGATCTCGATATTTTCAGGGGCCGGAGCGCTACAGTCGACACATTTATTGGCGGTGATGTTACCATGAACCTCGCAAATGTTTTTCGACCCGGCCCGGCGATGCAGACCGTCAACATTCTGCGTAATCAGATCAAATGTGCCGAACAACTTCTCCATCTCGACCAGGGCATAGTGACCGGGATTGGGTGTGGTCTTGCCGATCAGCTCACGCCGCCAGTTGTACCATTCCCAGACCGTTTTGGAGTTGCTCATGAAGGCATCCATGGTGGCCAGCTCTTCGGCCCTGAATTTGCCCCACAGGCCGTCTTTGCCACGGAATGTGGGCACATTTGATTCGGCGGAGATGCCGGCCCCGGTCAGCACGGCGCACTTGTTACAGGCGGCCATGATTTCAATCAACTTCTTGATCATCGTAGCCATAATAAGGGATCGGTGCCCCCCTGCCAAGAAAAACAGACGGGCAGGATTTCGAACGGCCCGGATCGGGGAAGAGCACTAAGGCCGTGCACAGTTATTCCAGGTTCAGATTCTGCTTGACAAGCCCCCCCCCCGTGCGTCCAGTAGTAGTGTAATCAGCCCAATATTGGGAGCACTGTGTGTAAATACGTGTGGTGGAGAGCGGACGCTTCCCACTTTCAGTCGCCTAGCAATGAAACGCGGAAAGAGGAGGCAACAATGAAGGTGTTCATCATTTTGGCCGTCATGGTGGGAATCGCGGCCAACGTAGCCGGGGCAAACCTGGCCCTGGTGGAATTCGATACGGATTCCTACGAAGCTACGCTAGCTAAACTACGAGAGATTGAGAGCCGGGGCATTACACCCAGACACATCTTTGCGCCGAATCATGCTATTGTTGACATGCACGGGCTTCCGCGAGATTATCATTGGATAAATACAAAGCCCCGGAGCGACCGAGCCCGCTTGGCGGCGGGGGAGGCGTGAGGAGAGAATAGGAGTTAGTGAGATGAAAAGGATTTCATTGCTCATAATGTGCGCTTTGGTTACGGCTGGTATGAGTTGGCTGGCCTGCGATAAGGAAACGATCATTGGTGACAAGGCGTATGCCATCTCTGGGACCGTGACAGACTCAGTCACGGGGTTGGCCATTAACGGCGCCACTGTCAAATGGCCAGATACAACCGGAAACAATCCTGACCCCAAAGTCACCGATTCTACCGGCGAGTACATTTTTCCTCTTTACGGTGATCATACCACGGTTTATGTGCAAAAGACCGGTTACCGCACCAAATGGAAGCAACTGACAAGTGTCACGGCCAACGTCTCCGATTGTGACTTCCAACTCGCGCCGGAGACTACCGCGTCGAGTGAGTAGCTTTCGCCGAGGCGGCGTTGAGCCCGAGTCCGGCCAGCGTTCCGGCCCGAAGGGTGAACTTCAGCGTCGTCGGCCGCGAAGACAAAGTCAGGTGGAAGACTTTGACAATGGTCGTCCCCTGGTAGACTTTCTCAAAGCCGCCCTCCGAGAGCGAGACGGTGAATATCGGAGACTGCCACAAGTGGCCCGGCTGATCGGCGTCGAGGGCCACGCCCAGGTCACGATACTGGTCCAACAGAGTCACCGAGTGGTGATTCTCAAAGGCTTGCGAGCTATCTAAAAACGAATCCGGGGGGCGCTGATTGTCGACCATGACAAAGCGATCCTCGGCATGGCCGGCCTGAAAATTGAAATTGCACTCGACCCCGAATTTGACCAAGACGTCGAAGTCAACCGCAGTCGTCAGTTCATATTCGACCTCAATTAGCTCTTGCCCCGGCTCAAAGCGGAATGTCTTGATAAGCCGAACAGGTATCTTGCCACCGGGTCGCCAGAGATTACCGTCGCGAGTCAGACGCACCTGGTTGTCCTCGGTTATTTTCTTCAGAGCAAACGGCTCCAATATGAAATCACCCTCTTCGCCGAACTTGCCGGATTGAAACCGTTCAAAATCGACATCATCGGTGAAGAAATGATCCAAGAAACACCGCTTGAGATACCAGTCTTCAAACAAGTAATGCTGGAGGCCCTCTTCCTTGGCCAAAATCAGATCATGGATCGAGGCTGTGTCGGCTGAGCTGCGGCTGGTGACCGCCTTGTCCAGCTTGAGGTGGTAGGCCTCCTTACGACGGGTGAGGGTGTCGGTCGGACTGAAGTGGTGCCGATTGAGAGCCAGATCCAGAAGTGTCCCACCACTCGATGGTTTGATCACGGCCGTGAGAGCGTTGTCGGACCAGAGCACTTCATCGTAGCCGTCAAGATCATAGTCAAGGACCGCCAGCCGCTGGTCAGGATCAGGATTCACCCGGCGCAAGAGCTCGTCGGCCTTGATGAGACTGGAGTGAATGGCCTGACGAATGTGCGGCAGGTACAAACCCCCAAAGACGCCGTGCCAGTAGGGACAGTTGCATTGTCCGGCGTAAAGGCGATCGCGGGCATCGGCCAGATCACCGGTCAGATTGGGTCGCTTCTGTTCCAATTGATAAAGGCGCTCGGACAGATTCAACATACGCTTGTGCATCAGGTTGGACTCTTCGTACTTGGCCAAGAATCCACGCCAATGCCCTCCCCGGACAAAACGACCATAGCGCTCAAGGACTTCGCTTTCTTTGAGCCAATGCTCAAACGACTCATACTCGGCCCCGGCCTTGGCCGGCAAGGCCCACTGAAGCATTTCGGCATAGGAAGCGCTGGGCAGGTAGGCTCGTCCGGCCGATTTGTGCTCGGCCGCCCGTTCTAATGGGACCACCTCGAGCCAGTCAACGTTTTCGCCCAGGGCGCTGAAGAACTCCTCCAGCCAGCCGTCAGTAAAGCAGTGCTTGTGAGTGTCGGGCCAAACACCAAATTTCTCGCCATCGTCGGCATAGACCGCCAGTCCTTCCGGATCGTGCTCGGCCTGGCGCTTGAGTTCCTGAATGACTTCGGCCACCGTCCCGAATGGAATCAGATAGCGCAGCTTTTTCTGAATGGGCAGAAGGGTTACCTGCTTGCCCTCGTGCTCAGTAACAAAAGGTCCCTTCAGTTGTGACAACTCAAAGCCGGCATAAAGAAAATGGGTGTCGTCTATGGGAAGATATTTTACTCCGGTCTCGGCCAACAGGCGCGGCAAATGCGGCTCCCAAATGCGTTCGGTCAGCCAGAGTCCTTGGGGCGTTACCTCGAAGTGCTTCTGTATGTATTCGCCGAGCATCCTGATCTGACCGCGAGCATCGCGCTCGGGGACGGAGACCAGGATCGGCTCGTAGAAACCGCCGGTCATCAGTTCGATTTGCCCGCGGTCGACCATCCCTCCGACCAACTCAAAATACTCAGGATGAGCGCGCTGCTGCCAATGCCAGAGAATACCGGACTGGTGCAGCGAGAAACGGATGTCGGGAAAACTCCGGGCCAGTTTCATAAAGGGCGCATAGGCCTTGCGATGGGCCTCCTCAAAAACCGCTTCAAAATTACCAACCGGCTGGTGGTTGTGCAGCCCGAAGGCGAGTTTGAATTTGGTCATAAACTAAAAGAGCTCCAGCGTGAGGTTGATATACTTGCGGGGATTGGCGCGAATGTCGCTTATCAAATCATCGATATTGTCGGCTGTCTTGCGAAGGTCATCATACAAGCGGCGGTCCTCGATAAGCAGTTGCAGAGTCCCGTCCGGATTGTTCAGTTGGTCGGCAAACTCGCGGGCCGAGATGGAGATAGTATCCAGCACCGCCACCACTCTTTCGACCCCAACGCTGGCTTGATCAAAGCGGGCGGCGGTCGAGTCGATCCGGTCGCCGTTTTCGGCCATCAGCTTGCTTAGCCGACGTGATGCCCGCAGCAGGTTTGACGCCGTCTCGTCGAACTTGCTTTCGTTGCGGGTGACATATTCGGCCAATGATTCGGAGACCGACTCCAAATGGACCACCGTCCGGTCAAACCGCGCCAGCGAAGAATCCGAACCGACACTCGACTTGATAGACACAACCAAATTGCGCAATTCCTGGATCATCTCACCCATCAGGCCCATAACCTCGGGCAGACCGGTGTCATAAAGACCAAGCGCCTCCCGCTCATAGTCGAATTCGAGACTGTCACTGCCCGGCGTAATGGCTACGAACCTCTCACCCATAAGACCCATGTTCTTGATGACGATTTGGGCATCCCGTTTTAGACGAACATCGTCGTTGAGCTGCAATTCGACCAGCACCCCGGTAGGTGTCAATTGCAGATCGTTTACTTTGCCTTTTTGCACTCCGGAGACAGTCACCTTGTCCCCAACGGCCAGGGTGCCGACATCATCAAAGACAACGTTGATAAGGCGCGAGTTCATTTTGAGTTTGTAGCCCTGCAGCCAGTAGAGCGATCCGGCCAGTATTACAATCCCAATGAGAATGATGACGCCAACACGAAATTCTATGTTCTGAGCCGCCATATTGTATTCTTATATCGGTAAGTTACTCACTTTGCTATAGTTAGTGTCTACAGCGAGGCCGCTATGGCACCGTAGTTCTTGTATCGAAAAGGCTCGATTTCTCCCTTTTGTACCGCCGCCTGAACGGCACAACCCGGCTCGTGCAGGTGGCTGCATGGCTGAAATCGGCAGTCGCCGGCGACCTTCTCGAATTCCGGAAAGTAGTGCGGCAGGCCCTCGCCATCAACTTCCCACAACCCCATAATTTTCAGACCCGGAGAGTCGACTACAAATCCGCCAAAAGGTAGTTCGTACAGCTCGATGCTGGTAGTGGCGTGGCGACCACGATCGGTGTGGTGGGAAACCTTGAGCGTTTTGAGGTCAAGGCCGGGAATCAGTGTATTGAGCAACGTTGACTTGCCCACTCCTGAGTGCCCCATAAACAGCGTTCGCCGATCGGCCAGGCGGCTCTTGAGATCGGCCAGTCCGATTTCCTGAAGCGCCGACACTGCAAAAACCGGGTAGCCGATTTGGCGGTAGGCCTGCATGACGTTCTCGATTCGCGGCGAGCTATCCAGCTCGATCTTGTTGACGATTATCAGCGGCTCCATTTGCCCGATTTGGGCTGCAATGAGACTGCGATCGATCAAACCGGTCTTCAGAGCCGGGTTCTTAGCCGAAGTGACGATGGCCATTTGCTGCAAATTGGCCGCAATCACGTGCTTGACATCAGCGTCGCTCTTGGACGGACGGATGAAGGCGGTACGCCGCGGCTGGACGAGGTCGATGATGCCGGCCTCCTCGTGGCTCATGGTGAATTCTACATCATCACCCACCGCCACCGGGGTCGCCCGGTCGGATCCGCTCCTGACCTTCTGCCGCACCTCGCACTTGTACCGACACCCGTCTTCGGCGCGGACCTCAAACAACCGCCCCCTGGTTGCTACTACTGTCCCCTTGTTCTGTGACTGCATACCTGCCGATCAATTAAGGAGCCGGCACCAAGATCATCAAGCAATTATTTGCATAAAACTGCACAACAACGCCCAACATCACCAATTGCCAACAAACACGAATTTTCGTATCCTGCCTCCGGTATAAACTCCAGGAAGGCATTAGCGATACCAATGAAGAACTTGATTACCAAAATATTCGGCACCAAGCACGACCGGGATGTCAAGAAGCTCAGCCCGCTGGTGGATGAGATAAACCGGCACTTTGTTGAACTGGACAAGCTGTCCGAAGATGACCTCAGAGCAAAGACGGATGAATTCCGGAGACGCCTCTCAGAAGGTGAGGCGCTCGACGACCTGCTCCCGGAGGCCTTTGCGGTTGTCAAGGAGGCCTGCCGGCGACATCTCGGTCAGTCATGGCGTGTGGCCGGTATCGAGACGGAGTGGAATATGGTCCACTTCGACGTGCAGTTGATCGGCGGTGTCGCGCTGCACCAGGGCAAAATCGCCGAAATGGCAACCGGTGAGGGCAAGACCTTGGTGGCAACCTTGCCGGTATACCTCAATGCCCTGGAAGGCAAAGGCGTCCACGTCGTAACCGTCAACGATTACCTGGCCTTACGCGACCGCGACTGGATGGGCAGAATCTACGAGTACTTGGGCCTGTCCGTAGGCGTTATCCAGAATCAAATGACTAATGTCGAGCGCAAGGCGATGTACCAGTGTGACGTCACCTTCGGCACCGCTAACGAATTCGGCTTCGACTATCTGCGTGATAACATGTCGCAGACGGCCGAGGATCGTGTCCACCGCCACTACAATTACGCCATCATCGACGAAGTCGATTCCATTCTGATCGACGAAGCCCGCACGCCGCTTATAATATCGGGACAGGTGCGCTCATCGGGCCACGACCGCTACCGCGAAATGAAACCGACCGTCGAGCTCATTGTGCGCCGCCAGACCGGCCTTATCAACGACATGATCTCCAAAGCCGAGAGCCTTCTCTCCGGCGGCAAAGCCGACGACGAATTTGAAGCCGGGATTCACCTTTTGGCCGTACAACGTGGCGCGCCCAAGAACAAACGGCTGCAAAAACTCATGAAGGAGCCCGGCATGGCCAAGCTGGTCACCGATGTCGAGTCCTCCTTCATGCGCGACAAGAAACTGCACGAGATCGACGACCGTCTCTATTTTTTCATCGACGAGCGCGAGCACTCGATTGCCCTGACTGACCTGGGCACGGCCCAGCTCTCGCCGGCTGAACAACGTCTGTTTGAGATTCCGGATATTTCCACGATGCTGTCCGAGGTCGAAGGGGATGAATCGCTGTCGGTTGAAGACCGACAACGAAAGACCGACGACATCTATCGCGTGCACGGAGAACGCTCGGAAAAAGTCCACGCCATGAATCAGCTTCTGCGCGCTTACGCCATGTACGAAAAAGACGCCGAGTACGTGCTGCAGGAAGGGCGGGTGATGATTGTCGATGAGTTCACCGGCCGCATCCTGCCGGGACGGCGCTACTCCGACGGTCTGCATCAGGCTATCGAAGCCAAGGAAGGCGTGACCATCGAGGCCGAATCGCAAACGCTGGCGACCATCACGCTGCAAAACTATTTCCGCATGTACGACAAGCTGGCCGGTATGACCGGTACCGCCGAGACCGAAGCCCAGGAATTTTTCGACATCTACAAGATGGACTGTATGGTCATGCCGACGAACGTGCCGTGCATACGCAACGACATGGATGACCTCATTTACAGGAGTCGCCAGGAGAAATACGCTGCCATTATCCAGGAAATTCAAGACTGCCACAACGCGGGTCGACCGGTGCTGGTCGGCACCATCACTGTCGATGTCTCCGAAACCCTGTCGCGGATGCTCAAGCGGGCCAAGATTCCGCACAACGTCCTCAATGCCAAACACCACCAGCAGGAGGCGGAAATCGTCGCCGGTGCGGGCGGCTCGGGTGCGGTCACTATCGCCACCAACATGGCCGGTCGCGGAACCGATATTAAGCTGGCCGAAGGCGTGGTTGAGGCGGGCGGTCTCCATATTATCGGTACCGAACGTCACGAGTCGCGACGCATCGACCGTCAGTTGCGTGGTCGCGCCGGGCGTCAGGGTGATCCGGGGTCGTCGCTGTTTTTCATGTCGCTGGAAGACGATCTCATGCGTTTGTTTGGCGGCGACAAACTGACTATGGTTATGGATAAACTCGGCGTCGAAGAGGGCGAAGTTATAACACACGGCATGGTCACCAAAGCCATCGAGCGCGCGCAAAAAAAGGTCGAGGCCCAGAACTACGCCATTAGAAAGCACACGCTCGAATACGATGACGTCATGAACGTCCAGCGCCGGTGGATCTATGAACGTCGCCTGGCGGCGCTTGAACGGCCCAGCATCAAGGACGAAGTGATTGAGTTGATCGAAGGTGTCCTGGACACCATCATAGAGACCCACTGCCCCGAGAAGACCTATCCCGAGCAATGGAACCTCGAAGGACTCGCCGAGGATCTGCGACGGGTATATCTGTTGTCGCACGATTTCCGCAAGGGGAACGTCGAAAGTCTCACTCGTGAAGGCGTCAGAGAGACGATCCTCGATGCGGTCATGCAGTTTTACAATCAGAAAGAATCGCTCTATGGCGATGAAGTCATGCGTCAGCTCGAACGGTATGCGGTGTTGTCGACTATCGACCGTCACTGGCGCGACCATCTGGCCGAGATGGATGAGTTGCGGGCCGGCATCGGTTTGCGAGCCTACCACGGCGGTATGGGCAAGCCGATTGATATCTACAAGAAAGAAGGCTTTGGCATTTTCCAGACTATGGTTGAGACGGTCGACCGTGAGATCGTTCACCTGGTCTATAAGCTGCAGGTGAAAATGCCGGAGAAATCGCGCGAAGGACGTCGTCGCGACGGCGAAATGGTCGCCACGCACGCCGACACGACCGGCATGGCTATGCGTGGTGCGGCGGCGGCGCCACCACCACGGCGACCGGGCGCGGCTATCGGGCCGACCGGCACCCGTCAGGAGGAGAACCCGATGGCCGAAGCCTCGCAGGCCGGACGGCAGGCACGAACTATCAAACACACTCAGCCCAAAGTCGGCCGCAACGATCCCTGCCCCTGTGGTAGCGGCAAGAAGTATAAGAAATGCCACGGGAGAACTTAGCGTGTTCAAGATCGGGTTGATCAGACCAGTCATTGTATTACTGGCAATCTGTACTTTCTCCCCCGCCTACGGACAATCGACGTTTTTTGACAAGGGAGAATCGGGGTATGGGATACTGGTAGGGTACAGCGGCGCCGAAGATGTCAATGGCTTCTGGGCCACGGTCGGGCAGTCATTCAAAGGCGTTTTCGACGTCGGCTTCGAGGCCGGCAAATACGAAGACAATTGGGCCTACGGCGGCTATGCCAGTTACTATCCGATCAAGGGCCGCACCATGGCCAAACCTCTCGCTGTGGCCATCGACCTGTCGGTCGGGATAATGGATCAATCGCGCCAGACCTGGCAGGGATCGGTGGACAGGAAATACACTCAATTGACCGCGGGTCTGTCGCTCCATCATACGCTCGTAACTTCACCAACGAGCTTTATCGAACTGATGTACGGCGGCAGCGTGGCCTGGCTGTTTGACGGCAGCGATGGGGAAAAAGGCCAGGGAGTAATATCGGTAGGGGTACCATTAGGATTCAAGATGTCTGCATCGACCAACTTCTTGATCGCGCCGTCGATGTTATTTGCTGAGGATGTCACGACCTTTAGTATTGCGGTCGGCTTTACGGGTCTGTCCGGACGCAAGATCCGTGATTGGGAAGATTAGTCGCGGTACGTCGGGTTCCGACCGCAGGGAGAAACCCGACACACACACGTCGCCTATCGTTCGACACTCAGCAGCGCCTCGGGGAGGAAATCGATCAGGTCACCGGCAATGACCGAACGCTCGCCCAACTCGGCAGCGGCCATGTCCCCGGCCAATCCATGCAGGTAGGTTGCGGCGATAGCGGCGTCGATCGGTGACATTCCCTGCACCATAAACGAACCGATAGCACCGGTGAGAACATCGCCCGAACCACCCGTGGCCATGCCGTTGTTGCCGGTGGGATTGAGCCAGATTTGTCCGTCGGGCGAAGCTACCAGCGACGGACTCCCCTTCAGAACCAACACCACATGATGTTCGCGGGCAAAAGCGCGCGCAGCCTCGATGCGCTGGTGAATGTCGGTGGGGACCTCGGTCCCGGACAATCTTTTGAACTCACCGGGATGCGGCGTCAGCACCAGCGCCGGTGCCTCAGAAACATCCTTGGAGGTGAGAGTATCCAGATGACCAACTAGGGCGTTCAAGCCGTCGGCATCGATAACCGCCGGGCGATCCAGTTTGCTCACCAGCCGCCGCACCAGTTCTTGTGTCTCGTGATGTTGTCCCAGGCCGGGACCAATAGCCAGGGCGTCATGATCCTTGGCCAGCTTGCGCACCTCACCGAGCGAGCGCAAGGCCAGGGCGCCCTTTTTGGCTACATCGGGCAGAGCATGACCGGTAGCTTCGATGACCGACGATGCTATGGTCGGCAGCACTGTCTGCGGCGCGGCGACTTTGGCCAGGCCGCAACCACAACGGAGGGCACTCTTGGCGGCCAGCGACGCCGCCCCGGTCAATCCGCTGGACCCGGCTACCAGCAGCAGCTTGCCAAATGTCCCCTTGTGGCCATCCGCCGGACGCACCGGCAGAAGCGCGGCTACTTCCTCCGAGGTGATCAGGTATGTGCTTGAATCGAATTCGGCGATTACGTCATCAGGTATCCCTATCGGCACGACTTGGACCATTCCGGCCAGTTCCCTGCCGGGCGAGACAAAAAGACCAAATTTTGGCAGCGCCAGCGTGAAGGTGTAGTCAGCTATAACAACGGCCCCCTCGGCCCGGCCGTTGTCGGCGTTGAGTCCGGAGGGCATGTCGATGGCGATGATGGGCTGCTGCTGCCCGTTGATGTACTTGATTATGTCGCCGGCAAGTCCTCGAGGCGCGCCCTCGAAGCCGGTCCCAAAAACGGCATCGATGATGAAGTCGGCCTCGAGTGGATCCGGCAGATCGGAGACGGTCGATAGCTCGTTGAGCCCGAGGTCCATTTGCGCGGCGCGGTCGAAATTCAGCCGGGCGTCAGTAGACATTTTGTCGACCGGGCCAACAAAGTAAAAAACTACCTGCGCTCCGGCCTCGGCCAGATAGCGACCAATTACAAATCCATCACCACCGTTGTTACCTTTGCCGCAGAATATCGCAACGCGCGGGGAATCGCCGGCATCGATCACAAGCTCCAGCAAGCGCTCGGCGATACCCCGTCCCGCGTTTTCCATAAGTTCCGGACCGGGTATCCCACGACCGTCGATGGCCGCTCGGTCGACCGCCTGCATCTGCTTTGAGGTAACCAGTTTCATCGAGCTAACAATTGTCGGTCGCGCTTTTGGGTTTGGCTGTGGTTTCTTTTGGTTTTTTGGCGGTCTGCTTTTCAAGGGCAAACCTGATCGCCGGCAACGCTTCGGAGAAATACTTGACCTTGATGCCTTTTTTGATTTCCGGCGGCAATTCGGCGGCATCCTTGCGATTCTCTTCGGGCAGGATCACCATCGCCACACCCGCCCGGTAGGCGGCCAGGAGTTTTTCTTTGAGACCGCCGATCGGGAGCAACTGTCCGCGAAGAGTTATCTCCCCGGTCATGGCCAGACAGGGCTTGACGGCGTGCTCGGTGAAGAGCGAGGCCAGGGCCACCAGCATGGCGATACCGGCCGAAGGGCCGTCCTTTGGAGTAGCCCCGGCCGGAACATGGATGTGGACCGAGGTTCTCTCAAAGACTTCCGATTCGATACCCAGGCTCCGGTCGTTCGACCGCAGGAACGACATAGCCGCCTGGGCCGATTCTTTCATAACGTCGCCCAGATGCCCGGTGAGAGTCAGCCCTTGCTTGCCGGGCATGGCGGTGGCCTCGATAAACAGAATCTCGCCGCCGGCGGCTGTATATGCCAAACCGGGCACAACCCCAACCTGACCCAACCGCGAAAGCGCCTCGCGCGTGAATTTGCGCGGACCCAGCATCTTCTCGACCGCCTTGGCATCAACCTGGATCTTCTTCTTGTGGCCCGTGGCGACGCGACGGGCCGCCTTGCGCGCCACTGAGGCGATCTCACGTTCCAGATTCCGCAGACCGGCTTCACGCGTGTAACCGTCGATGATAGCCTGAATGGCCGATTTGTCAAAAGCCAGGTTTTTGCCGGTCAGACCATGGTTTTCGAGCTGCTTGGGAATCAGGTGCAGCTTGGCGATGGCCGTCTTCTCGATGTCGGTGTAACCGGGCAGACGAATGATCTCCATCCGATCCAGGAGCACCGCCGGAATCGGCTCCAGCCAGTTGGCGGTGGTGATGAACATAATCTGCGAAAGATCAAAGGGGATCTCAAGGTAATGATCCGAGAACGAGTCGTTTTGCTCGGGATCGAGCACTTCCAGCAAAGCCGAAGCGGGATCGCCGCGGAAATCGGAGCCGAGCTTGTCAACCTCATCAAGCATGATGACCGGGTTTTTGGAGCCGCAACGCTTGATCATCTGGATGATACGGCCGGGCTGCGAGCCGATGTAGGTGCGCCGATGTCCTCGAATTTCGGCTTCATCGCGCATGCCGCCGAGCGACACGCGTCCGAACTCGCGCCCTATCGACCGGGCAATCGAACGTCCCAATGAAGTTTTGCCTACCCCCGGTGGACCAACGAAGCAGATAATCGGACCTTTTACATCGGACTTGAGTTTGCGCACGGCCAGATGTTCCAGGATGCGGTCTTTGACTTTTTCCAGGTCATGATGATCCTCATCGAGCACTTTCTTGGCGGTGCGGAGGTCGAGCTTATCCACTGTCGTCGCATCCCACGGCAAAGATACCAACCAGTCCAGGTAAGTGCGGCTGACGGTGTATTCGGCCGAGGAGGGCGCCATATGGGCCAGGCGATCAAGCTCTTTGTTGGCCACTTTTTCAGCATGTTCGGGCATACCGGCTTTTTTGATGCGCACCTGGAATTCTTCGACTTCGGAGACTTCATCGGAGTCCCCCAGCTCGCGCTTGATAGCCTTCATCTGCTCGCGCAGGATATAGTCCCGCTGTGATTTTCCAAGCTCGTGGGCAGCCTGCGCCTGGATCTTTTTTGACAGCTCCAGCACCTCGATCTCTTTGGTCAGAGCCAGGTACATTTGCTTCATGCGCACCGTGACATTGAGCTGTCCCAGGACCGCCTGCTTGGCCTCGATCGGAATATTCAGACCGCTGGCAATGAAATCGGTCAGCTTTGAGGGCGTGTCCTGATTCTGCGCTGAAACGTAGAACTCTTCGGTCAGATAGGGAGCCAGATCGGTTAGAGTCTTGACATGCTCAAGCAAGTTGCGTTGCAGGGCCTCAATCTCTACCGACGGCGAATATGTTTCCCGGAGCTCATCAACCCGAGCCATGAGATAAGGAGACTCGGCAGTGAACTCGCCCAACCTAATGCGGGTCAGGCCCTGAATCAAAAAACGAACGGTACCATCGGGAAAACGGAGCATTTTCAGGATGTTGCCGGAGGTGCCGATTTCATACAGATCGTCGGGGCCGGGGTTATCCTGCTTGGAGTCCTTCTGAAGGAACAACCCGATACGGGCTCCACGCATCAGGGCGTCGTCCAGAAGGCGCGTCTGCTCGGCGTCCTGGATCATGAGTGGAACAACCAGGTACGGGTAAACAACGGTGCCCTTCAGGGGCAGGATCGAAAGAACCTCAGTCGAGACAGTGTCGGTCTTGTCTTGGTCAATCAGTGTATTCACAAAAGCCTCATTAGCTTGGTTGTTTCACTTAGACAATACTGCAATGGCCGGGGTTCATCAAGACTTAAGTGCTCACATACAGATCGCATGGTCTATGATGGCGCTCGCGTGACGTACTGAGAAAACAGATCGTTATCGTCTCGGTTCCTACTGGCCAAACGCTGATATAATAGTAGATCGACCGATCCGGCTAGACATTAAAGCGGAACAAAATCTCATCGCCGTCCCGGACGATATAGTCCTTGCCTTCCAGGCGGATTTTGCCGGCCGCTTTGAGGGCAGCGGGAGTTTTGTAGGTCATAACATCGTCGTAGGCGGTCACTTCGGCCCTAATGAAACCACGCTCGATATCGCTGTGAACGGCGCTGGCGGCCTTGACCGCCGGCGTGCCCTTTTTAATTGTCCAAGCTCGGACTTCATCTTTGCCGACGGTGAGAAATGAAATCAAACCCAACAGAGCGTATGACGTGCGAATCAACTTGTTCAGGGCCGGCTCCTTGACTCCCAGTTCGTCAAAAAAGGCCTGCTGTTCGTCCGGGTCAAGGGTAGCCAGTTCCGCCTGAACTTTGCCGCAGACAGCGACCAGTTCGCACTTACCGGGTTTTTTCAGATGGGCGTATCTGGTCTCGATTTCATCGGCGCCGGGCAGATCTTTTTCGGCGATATTGAGGACTATCAGAACCGGCTTGAGCGTAACGAACTGATACCCGCGCAGGAGCTTGGTCTCGGAGTCGTCCAGTTCCAGCTCGATCAGCGGCTTTTCAGATTCGAGGCAGGCCAGCAGCCGCTGCAATAAAGTGACTTCTGTCTTGAGGGCGGCATCGCCGGTCAGCTTCATTTTGCGGATCTTGGAGTCCAGGTTGCGCTCGATAATCACCTGGTCCGACAATATCATCTCGTCAAAGAGGTTGCCGATGAATCTCTCCGGATCGGAATCCGCAGAGAAGGCGTCGATAACCATAATCAGCGCATCCATCTCGCGGATTTCGGGAGTGATTTCGACGGTGCCGGCCTCTTTGCCCTTGCCGGTGAAGCCGGGCGCATCAAGATATTCGATCTCGGCGTAGACCGTTTTCTGGGGCTGGTAGATTTCGGACAGATTGTCGACTCGCTCGTCCGGGACCTTGATTACGGCTCGGTGCGAGGCTTGACTGTAGTCGCCTACGGCGACATCCTGCCCGGCGGCGGCACTGAAGATAGTCGTCTTGCCGCATTGCGGCTTACCAATTATACCTAATTTCATAGCGACGTATGGTACGGCAATGTCAGGCCTTAAGCAAGGGGGATGTTCCTTTGCCCCAGGCGCTGTCGCTCATAAATATGCCGCTTAATTCGCCACGCCTCAGGGTAACTGTGGCAGTTCACCAGTTAAGAGAAAGCGCGCTATGGTCATAACGACGCCGGCCGCAAATCCCCCGGCGTTGGCGGCGATATGAACGATGATGGCCGGCACGATACTTTTGTGTTTTTCAAATAGATACCCAGCGACGATACCCAGCAGCGTTGCATAGCTCATGATAATGACCGTCGTCAGCGCATCGGAGCCGCCGAAATAGACCGACAAGTGCATGCAACCAAAGAGAACGCCCGAGGTGAGAGCCGGAACAGATACGCTGGCTATGAAGAGATTTACCTTCCGGTGTCGCAAATGGGACATCAAACTCTGGATAAAGCCACGGATGAATACCTCTTCGGAGATCGAGGAATACAAGACTGACAGAAAAATCGCCAACCCGGTGCCCATCCGAGCCATGTCCATCCCACCGGCGGGAGTGACAAAAATCATTGTGGTGCCGAGGGCGCCGAGAAGAAATCCCGGCCAGATCGTCGGCCACCATTTCATGTCCTTGGGTCGGCGGTAGCCATGTTGCCCCAGAGCACCTCGTGTCCAGATCAGACTCCCGATCAGGGATATTACTATCAGGAACGTCTTGATGACAGCGTGATTGAGCCAGGGCATCGATTCGGAAAGCGCTTCGCCGCCAAGCAGTTCGGGTAGAGTCCCTGCCTGCCGAGCGATGAGAAAAATCGCTGCGCCAACTAAGAAAGCCAGCCAAGGTGGGGTTCTGAAATCCATAGTTGTATCGTCTTTCGAGCTGTAGGCCGCTGCGCCCATCTACAAAATACGGCGACCGCCGACCTCATGCAAGATTGCATCTTGTGCGGCCCTGATCGATCGTTTATCCAAATAACATCAAAAATAGGTTGCGCTGAGAACTCAAAAACGTATAATACCTAACACGTTTTTATGTATAGTATAGTTCTTATTGAATAGCGAAACACAAATACTCCAGGCGGCCCAAGTCCTGTTTGCGCAGTTCGGGCTCAAAAAAGTCACCACTGACGACATCGCCCGCGAGGCGCACGTGTCCAAGGCCACGATTTACAAGCACTTCAAGAACAAGAGCGAGATTTTTGATGAGGTGGTTCAAGAGGAAGCGACGCAGTTACTCGGAGCCATCAATGCTGCCGTCGACCACGCCGACACGGCCGTCGACAAGATGCGGGCACACCTGCTGACCCGATTAAAACTGGTCAGCGATTTTGTCAATTTTTATCGAGTCACACAGGACACCTGGGCCGATTATTGGCCGTATATTGTTCGCGTACGAAAGCACTTTTTGGCCGAGGAACAAAAAATTCTGGCCGGGGTTCTTCGTGATGGCGTAGCCAAAGGCGAGCTTGATGTCGCCCAACCGAGCCGGGCGGCACAAGTTTTGGTCCTGGCCCTGGCTTCGGTCGAATATCAGTGGTCTTTGGTCGACTCTCGGCTTAAATTAGAGCAAATGGTCGACACCATGCTACAAATGATGATCAACGGCATCCGAAAGAGGTAAACCGTGTCTGCAACTGCCATGCAAGCACCTCAGACTTTCCACATTCCGGTAATGGGTACCGGCTTCACAATCGACACCCCTATTCGAGTTGCCAAATACGGTATCGGGTCGGTTATGTCTATCGGCGACGACATGCTGATAGAGAAGGTGCGAAGATATTACGCCAAACTATACGGGCGACCGACTGCGCCTATCAAAAGGAGTGAGCCCGATGCGCGGGCGCGGCGGATCGAAGGTTATCTCAACCTGGTTGGTGATATTGTCAAAGAGGAATTCGAGCGTTTGCGGAACTCCGTTTTTGAAGCCGGCAGCGAAATCACCAAGTATTTCGAGATGCTCCCCCAGGGCAGCCTCAAGCAGGCTTTTGTCGAAATGCTCGCGACCGAAAACGTCGCCGATCGCGAGGGACGTCAATCGTCACTTAGGGACGCCATATGTCCGGGTCGAATCGAGGCCAACATCATGACCAAGATCGATCGTGATTACTGCGTTGACGGCGTCAAGACGGCACCGGAGCAAGGCGTCGCCATGTCGGCCCTTCGAGGATTCGCCCGATCCAAGCTGCGAGCCGGGCTGGTGTTGTCGGCCGGCATCAATCGCCGCCTGTTTGCCTATCTGGCCGAATTTGAGGGCTTTTTCCCGACCAACCAGGAGCCGCCCCAGAAAGAAATCATCCTCAAAGTCAGCGATTATCGTTCGGCCGAACTGCAAGGACGTCTTCTGGCCAAACGCGGCTTGTGGGTCCAGGAATTTCGGGTCGAGTCAGGGCTGAATTGCGGCGGGCATGCCTTCGCCACCATGGGCGAGCTGATGGGTCCGATACTGGAAGAATTCAATACCAGACGCCAGGCCCTGCAGGAGAATCTGCGTGACCTGTGCCTCAAGGCGCTCGCGCTGCGTGGTATCGAGTCGCCGGTGCTCCCGAATATCAGAATCACCGCTCAGGGTGGCGTAGGCACCAACGAAGAACACCAATTCCTGCTGGATCGCTACCAGCTTGACAGTATCGGTTGGGGAACGCCATTTTTGCTGGTGCCGGAGGCGACCAGTGTTGACTCCGGTCAACTCAAGAAACTTGTTGCCGCCGGTGAAAAAGATATAAGCCTCAGTAATAACTCACCCTTGGGGGTTCCCTTCTGGAGCCTGGCCAATTCAGACAGCGAAATTGAACGTCGGCGTCGCATCGACGACGGACAGCCTGGGAGCGGTTGCCCCAAAGAATACCTGGCCATGGACTTTGAGTTCGGTCAGGAGCCGCTGTGTAAGGCGTCACGAACATACCAGAAGCAAAAGCTACAACAGGTTGCCGCCTCGAACGCTTCAGCCGACGTGAAACGGGCGCAAGCGGCCGAGATAACCGCCAGGACTTGCCTGTGCAGTGATCTGGCGGCAGGTACCCTGATTCGTCTGGGACTCACCGGCGGCGAATTCCCTTGCGTGTGCACGGGACCCAACATGGTCAATTTCGATCGCATTGTCTCTCTGAGCGAGATGGTCGACCATATCTACGGCCGTCAGGACATACTGAAGCCAAACGATCGACCCCACATGTTTGCCAAAGAGTTGGCTCTCTATTTAGATTACCTGAGCGAGTTGGATCGCAAGACGGAACTCGGATTGATCCAGTTTCCGCAAAAGTATCGCGATCAATTTATCTCCGGACTAGTGTCGGGGATAGCTTATTACCGCAAGCTTGCCGCTGAGATGTCGCCCCGAATGGGAAGCGCCTTCGGTCCCGAACTGAAGCGGTTGGAACAGGAGCTCACCTGTCGCATCGGGGATTCTGCATCTGCTGAGCGCGACTGCATGACCGAAACCATTTCCTCCTGAGCCGTCACCCCACCGCCTTTGTTATTGCTTCTGTCTTCTCAATAGCGGTTATAAGAGAAATGCCGTTCACTACTTCCCATCCGGCGCTGGTACTGCCTCTAAAAATGATGTGGCCGTCGCGCTTCTCGCTGACCGGATTGATGGCCGGCGCCATGGCGCCCGATCTGCTATATTTCCTGCTGGCCGACACCTCGGAGCGTGGCTTCAGCCACAGCTGGAGTGGATTAGTCGTTTTTTGTATCCCGGCGGGAGTGCTGTTTGGGTTGGTTTTTCACCGACTGTTCAAGTATCACGCCATTACCAATCTGCCCTGGTTTTTGCAAAGGCCCCTATCCGGGTTGGCCGATAGCGATTTTTCGCTGCCTCGCGCCGCCGATTGGATAACCTATGTCGGTTCGGTTATGATCGGCGTTCTGAGTCACTTCGCCTGGGATTCGTTCACCCACCCCTGGGGCGAAATGGCCCAAATGATTCCCTCGCTGCAGCGGCCGGTAGCGGTGCTGGGGCTGTCGCGGCCGGTATGTCGTTGGTTGCAGCACCTTTCGACTTTGTGGGGAGGCTTGGCGGTCCTGTGGTTCCTGATGAAATCGACTCATATGCCCCGGCCGACAAGGCAGCAACCACGGCGCGGCCTGTTGGCTAAAACCGCTTTCTGGATCGGGGGTCTAATAACAGCCTGGGCCTGCGGGGCGTCGATGATTTGGCTCTATAACGACCTGTATGGCTGGCATCTTGGACGGGGCGAGAACTATCAGGCTGCTCTGACCACCTTCGGCCTGGCCAGTTGGGCCGGGTTTTTCTACTTCGTTTGCACCTATACTCTTTTGAACCGGCTGCTTCGGCGAAAAATGACCCGTCGGCAGCGCGTAGATCAGCCTCAATAGAATCGGGCGAGCCCGATGCCGAGCCCGCCCAAACGTGCGGATCGAAGGGGCCTGGATATCGGCGCGGCTAGATTCGGTAGCTGATGCCAATCATGAATCTGAGCTGCCGGGTCGGTTGTTTGATGGCCGCATCGGCATCCTCAAAGCTGTAGTCATTACGTGGGTTGACATTATCACCATCCGGGCTGTAAGAAGTATCATGGCCGCTCAGAACACTCTTGAAGTAGTTGTCGGCTCCAACCGAGACGACCAAGTCCGTCCGTCGGCTCATGCTGTAATAGCTGGCCAGCCCCAGACCGAAGCCCCATTGGCGGCTGATAACATCAAAGTCCTCATTGCCGCCGACGTATTTGAAATTCCCGGTAAAGCGAATATGGCGCGGGCCTGCGAATAGATAGGTTCGGCTCATATTAAGGACCTTCAGCGGATACAGGAAATCCAGACCGATATCCCATTGCCGTCCACTCTTCTGGGCGACCCCGTTGGTGGCGTCATTGATAAAGATCTGCCTGGCCTCGGCCGCTTTTCCGGCCTCGACCCGAGCGTACCCCAAACCAAGGCGAATCTGCAGCGGGAAACCGTCGGCTAAGTCGGTCACCAGACCTTGAATTCGAAAGCCGAAACCACCCTGATATCCAGTCGACAATCCGAGTGAAAATCCGGTGGTCACCGGCTCAGCCGCCACCGCAGCCGATGGAAATCCGGTCATCAGAGCCGTCAAAATCAAAAAAACCAGTATTCTTCTAAGCATAGGTTTTTCCTTTCCGATTCGATCCGGCGGCATGGTATGGCCCGAATCCCATACCTCAGGCGCCGACTACCACTGAGGCTATCGGCCTCATCGGTGCCCGATCTTTAGGTAAATCAGATATGATTTTGGACCCGATTGATCCATGACGGTGGCATCAACCGCTTTCCATGACGGACTGTCGAGACGGATTATGAGGAAGTGACCAAAGGGTGCCGATCATTTGACCAACGAGCGCAGCAGCTTGAGATTCTCTCGATCCTCGGCCAGATCGTCGCCCTTGGGGGTCTCAATGATTAGTGGGACGTTTTTCAGGCGCCGGTCATTGACGATATTGGCAAAGCCGTCGACCCCGATATGTCCCTGTCCGATGTGCTCGTGGCGATCGATTCTTGATCCCTGTTCCCGGCGACTGTCGTTGACATGAAAAACACTCAGCCGTTCGAGGCCGATGATATCATCAAATTGCTTCATCGTCTTGCGGTAATCGGCGGGTGCCGTCAGCCCGTAACCGGCGGCAAAAATGTGACAGGAGTCCAGGCAGACACCTAAATGTTCCTTGTCTTCGATGCCCTCGATAATTTGGGCCAGCTGCTCAAACTTGTAGCCGAGATTGGAGCCCTGGCCGGCGGTGGCTTCCAGGCACAGGATAACCTGGTTGTCATTCAGAGAATCGAACAGCCGGTTCAGGTTCGCAATTATCCGACCGATACCCCACTCTTCGCCGTTGCCGATATGCGAACCTGGGTGCATGACCAGGTGCGGGATTTTCAGCAAGTTACAGCGTTCCATCTCAACCTTGAGGGCATCGCAGGATTTGGTTTCCAGATCCGGCTTCGGGGAAGCGAGGTTGATTAGGTAACTTGTGTGCGAGGACGATACCGTGACACCAGTCGTCTCGATGGCGGCAAAGAACTTGTTAATGTCCTCGGTGGTGAGGGCTTTGGCCCGCCATTGATTGTTCGACTTGTTGAATACCTGGACCGTATCGCAAGTGGCCTGCAGGCCGCGTTCAACCGCCAGGTGCAGCCCCCCCGCAATAGATTCGTGAGCTCCAAATAGCATAAGGCAATACCCTGGAGTGTGTCCTTTGTTTGTTCCGTGTCCGGTCAAGTTTCCAACTGGCTCTCAAGGTAGGTTACGAAGACCTCCCGGTCAAGCATCCCGTTGATTGTCGTTGCGGCGGCTCAACAGGCCGGACCGATTGAATGTTCCCCCTTAAACTTACCGGCCGGCCGGCCGATAATCAGAGAGACCGGCGGCCAGAGAGCCAAGTTAGGGTAGCTATGCCTAGAATCGATGAACTGCTCAACATAGTAAAGACAGCCGACGCCTCGGATCTACACTTGGTGGCCGGATGTGTACCCATGGTGCGGGTGAACGGGCAGCTGGAGAAGACCCGGCACAAGCGGCTCACGGCCGAGAATGTCAAGTACCTCATTTATGAGATACTGACTGACGATCAGATTCGCCGTTTCGAAAACTCGGGGGATATGGATCTGTCCTACGGATTGCCGGGGGTGGCACGTTTTCGAATCAATGTCTACCGGGCCTTCACCGGAATCTCGGCGGCCGTGCGCTTGATTCCCGATCAGATTCTCGATCTGAAATACCTCGGTTTTGGTGATCACATCCAAGAGCTGGTGGAGCGTAAGTCCGGCCTGGTACTTGTGACCGGCCCCACCAGTTCCGGCAAGTCGACCACCCTGGCAGCTATGGTCGACCACATCAACACCTGCTTTGCGCGCCACATAATCACTTTGGAAGATCCCATCGAGTATATACACGAGAACAAGAATTCCCTGGTGTCCCAACGTCAGATAGGTCTGCACGCCGAGTCGTTTGGCGCGGCTTTGCGGTCTGCCGTGCGCGAGGACCCTTCTGTCCTCCTGGTTGGTGAAATGCGCGATACGGAGACTATCCAGCTGGCCGTCACGGCAGCCGAAGTCGGGCTGCTGGTACTGGGAACCCTTCACACAGCCACCGCGGCCGGGACCGTTGATCGTATCGTTGACGTCTTCCCACCCCAGCAGCAACAGCAAATCCGGGTGATGCTGGCCGATTCGCTGGTCGGCGTGGTATCGCAGCAATTGCTGAGGCGAGCCGACGACTCCGGCCGCGTCGTGGCCTACGAACTAATGGTCTCTACGGCTTCAATCAAAACCCTCGTACGGGAGGGACGTAGCCACCAGATTCCGTCGGTCATTCAAACCGGGCGCAAAGACGGGATGCGTCTGATCGACAACCATCTCAAGGCCTTGTTGGACGCCGGCCGTATTACATTCGAGGAAGCCGTCCGAGCGGCCACCCAACCCCAGAGTTTCTGTCGTAGTACGGCGGATCTCAAGAGAGAAGAAGCGGAAGCATAAATGGTCAGTGACTCCAAGAAAGTACGCCTGGACGAGATATTGGTCGATGAAGGTCTGATATCTCAGCAGCAAATAAACGAGGCTCTCGTTCGCCAGAAGGCCCACGGTGGCAAGCTCGGCTCGCAACTGTTGTATCATCGCTATCTAGATGAAGCCGGCCTGGTCCGAGCCCTCACTATTCAGTTTGGTTGCGAAGGAGTCATCCTGTCCGATGTGACCATCCCGCCCTCGGTAATAGGAATGATCCCTCCTCGCATCGCCCTGGCCCGCAAAGTATTGCCGTTCGCCTACGATGCCAAATCGCGAGAACTCAAAGTGGCTTGTGAGGATCCTACTGACAGTGCCTTGTTGGACGAACTGAAGTTTCTGACCAAGGAAAACAAGCTCAAGCTGTATGTCGCCGCCGAGCTTTCGATAATCACCGCTCTGGCCAAATACTACGAAGGGCGCGACATTTGTCTGGAAGACAATCTTGTCCTGGATATCCCCGACAGTGCCACTGAATCCGGACCGGTACAGGAGCCGACCGAGACTCCCGAGGAAGGCCCGGCAGGTCAGTCGCAGGAGTCTTACCGGGGCGATGTCTTGTTGGTCACCGACGAACACTACGCGGGGCCGATGTTGCAGTCGCTGTTGGAGCGCGACAACTACCGCGTGACCATCACCGACTCGGCCGACGACGCCATCGAAATGATCGGCGGGCGGGCGTATCATACGGTATTTATCAAGGATACCGTATCCGGGGATTACATCGACCTGATTGATCGTCTGCGCAAAAGCTCTCCTCGGACGGCGGTTCGGTACTACGAGTCGGCTTCGTCGCTGCTGCTAAGCCAAGAGACGATCACGGCCGAAGGCGATCTGCTGAGCAGGAACCTGGAGCTGTTTACCTCGCTCTTGGCTCTTATCGAAAGAGTACCATCGAACCACAGCGGCGCCGTCGGGCAATACGCCGACAAGCTCTGCCGTCGACTGGGCCTGCCCGACAAACTCCGCCTCCAGATCGTAAATGCCGGCTATCTTCACGACCTGGCCCGCTACTACTACCACCTGGATCAGCAGAAGGACCAACGGGCAATAATCAAGCTGACCACCAAGCTGCTGGGATCGATCAACTATCCGCCGGTGGTAGTGGAGATGTTGCACTCCATGTACAAAAACCTGGAGGGCAAATACACCAAGCGTCTGCCGGTGGAGATACTGGGCGGCAATATCCTGACAATCGTCGACCTCTATTGCGAAAATGTGGATGTCAACGAGAAGTTGGCTCTGGATCGTTTTGAGATAATCAAAATCAAGTACCGTAATGTCACCGGCAAGCTTCTTCTGGGCGAGGTAGTCGACGCCTTCTGCCATATGATCGAGGACGAGATTCTGGCCGGCGACGCCGGCGAGACCGCTACCCAGATCATGGTTTGCGCCGACAACCCCAGTAGCCTGTACCCTATCGAGCGCCGCCTGCGCCGCGAAGGTCATCGCACCATCGCCGCCTACACCATCGAAGCGGCCGCGGTCCTTTGTGGGCGGGCCGCCCCGGACTTTTTAGTTTTGCAATTGCACGGCGAGGCCGGCGAGATTGGCGCCAAAGTCGATCTGTTGATCGGTCTGGGCATCGACATTGAACAGATTCCGACCTTTGTCCTGATAAGCGGCTGCGCCGCAGCAGAGGTGACCAGCCTGATCGAGAAGGGCGTGCGCGATGTTCAGACCTTCGAGGTCAACCTGGATCTGCTGGTCAACGGACTGCAAAAGTGCGTTGAAGAGAACAAAGAGAAAGACGCCTCTCAGCGAATAGTCAAGGAGTCCTACGGCGGCACCCAGGGGCGGCTGTCGGACATGAATCTGATTGATTTGCTGCAGGCTCTGGGACCCAGCCGCAAGACGGTAAAGATATTTGCCACCAATGATGACAATCCCGATGACCGCTTGCTGTTGTACCTGGATCGCGGCGCGGTCTGCTATGCCGAACTGGATCAGCAAGTCGGCGCGGCGGCTATTCACGAAGCCATGACCTGGCGCGACGGATCCTGGTTGGTGCAACCGGTTGCCGGTGTAGAATTGCCCCAGGCCAACAACGACCAGCCCAACGAACAGATTCTGATGGAAGGTTGTCGCCTGCTGGACGAGACAACACGGTCCGGCAGCCGCTAGCTGATCAGGCCTGGCCTCGCCGGACAGCCCCGGGCTGTTTCAGATTCCGGCCGTTCGTCTGAGAAAGGCTATTTTGTCGCGCTGGCGACGCCGGACATCCGGCGGTATCAGATCCAGGTACTCGCAGGCCGCGCGCGCCGCAAGCCTGAGCTTCTCCGTGTCGTCGTAGTCTTGATAGCAACGCGCCATCAAAAAATCACACTCAATGAGATTGTAGTAGTTGCCCGGCTCGACGGCCAGAAGCCGGCGCAGGCTTATGTATACGTCGACCGCGGTCGCTAGGGAGCCGTTCTCGTAGTTGGCCCGGGCCAGAGGCCAGAGAAACGTCGTCCCGCGCGGGTATTTGATCAGCATATTGTGACAGACAGCGATGGCCGAGTCATATTGTCGGCGATCGATCCAGACCCATATCAGAGCGTTGTGAGCCGCCTGGTCAAAGACGATCGCGGAATCGGCCGCTGTTTGCAGCTGGCTGATACCCAGTTCGGTATCGTCCGAAAACAGACCCAGGCTCCTGAGCAGCCCCGGCCTTCACCGATTTCCAATAGTGGAACAGGCCCAGCCCAAAAAGAAGATCGAAGCAGGTCGAGTCTCGCTCCCATCCCGCCTCAAAATGGCTTTTGGCCTGATAACCTGTCCTGATTGCCGTAATCGTAGAGCCGAAGCGCGCTTCCCAGAGCGATCGGTATGACTTGGCCAGACCACGATACAGCTCCATCCAAGCGGCCTCCTGGTCCGGACATTGACCCAGCCGGTTCTTAGCCAGATTCTCGGCGCTATCCAAACCGGCCCTGAAGAGTCCGCCCCGATAGCCTTCTTCCCCATCCAGCGACCGGGCCAACATAGTGACGGCCCCGCAGATGTAGCCGGAAGGATCATCCGGTCGGTCCTGCGTCATGGTGGCCGCTACCGCCTCAGCCGAATCGAACGCATTGTCAAGCAGCAGATCCTGAACCGTCTGCAGCCGGCAGCGAATGAGGGAATCGGGATAGGTCTGAGCCGTCAGTGACGGTACCAAAAACAGCGTAAGGGAACAAACCGTCAGCAGCATCGACAGGCACTGCCGGATCGTTTCCGATCGCCCTGGGGGCGGCTCGAGCCTAGGTTGAACCGTAGGAGCTTTTAGTGAAAGCGTCCGCACCGTTTGAATCAAACGGCCGACGTCAGGCCGGGCAACACTAAAAGACGGTCAATTGGGGGGCGGGTTTTCCTGGGATGAACTGATGCAGATCGAAGGTGGTGTCGGAGGAGGCGGTGACTACCAGCGCGCCGCCCTGCTGGTGGTAACACAGGCGACAACCGGGACAGATGTGATCATAAAACACTACGCCGGCCGTTTGGACAGCATGATCTTTGGCGTCGTCGGGAACATCCCGCCGCTTACAGTCGCAGATGAAGACCGAGATGACGCTACTATCGGAGGCGTAGACAAAGTGGCAGGTAGGCGCATCACCAATATCGACCACGTCACCACCAACCAGCCGGTATCCACACACATTGTCCATCAGCTCGTAGGTGAAGTGCTCGGCCAAGTATGCCCTGGCGGTGGAAGTATGGTTGGAATTGGCAAAGCCGGCGTAATCGGTCAGTGCCTTTGCGTGGCTGCTTTCAAGGCCGTGAAAATCGCGATAATGTTGATATAGTCCGGACACATAGAAGGCCGTCGTCAAGAGGAGCACCAGCGAAGCCGCCGCGACCAACGTCTTGGCGGCCAGGTCAAAAGGGCGCCGATCTCCTCCCGAGGCAGGCAAACGATCCTGCCGATCGAGCTCGTCCACTATTTTCAGCCTGAGGTTCTCCAGCCCGGGAACCTGATCGTTTTTCTGGGCGACCAATTTTTCATCCAGGAAGCGCTTGATAGCACCCTCCAGACGATAGATCTCGGAGCAATGGGAGCACCGGGCGATGTGGTCTTTGACTTCGTTTACGTCGATCTCAGAAGCTTCTTTGTCGAGGATATCGTAAAGCAGGCTCAGAGCTTCTTGACAGTTCATGTGGCTGTGTCCTTGATGTACCCGTTTTTCACTGCGTATTCCCACAACTGTTTCTGTAACAACTTTCGACCACGATGCAACCGCGACTTGACCGTACCCAATTGAAGATCGGCGATTTCGGCGATCTCCTGGTAGGAAAAACCCTCAAGGAACGACAAGACCACAACCAACCGAAAATCATCGGGCAAACTCTCAATCGCCTTTTTTACATCGTCATCAAATACCTTGGCAAAGAGTTCCTTTTCAGGGTCGCTGCCGGCTTCCCCGACAGCCAATTGTCCGTAGAGAAAATTATCGTCAATATCATCTATATTTGATGAAACCGGCGACCTGGATTTGGATCGATACTGGTTGATAAAAATGTTGGTCATGATCTTAAAGAGCCATGCCCGACAATTAGAGCCCAGTTCGAATTTGTCCCAAAAGCGGTAAGCTTTAACAAACGCTTCTTGTACCAAATCCTCCGCATCACTCGGGTTTTTGGTCAACCGCAGCGCCGTCCGATAGAGGGCATCCATGTGCGGCAGGGCTTCTTTTTCGAAGCTCTTGCGCTTTTGGATATCCCGTCTTGGCTGGCTACTCATGACTAACGACCCCCCTGCCTGAGCTGCCGGCGCTGTGACTTCCTATGTCTGTTAGTTACTAACATAAATCGCTTTCGGGAAGTTCCCCGTTGCTGCAAATGGAGTTACCTCAATTAGTTGAGCAGTCACTCCAGTTTCCGGCGCCGGCCGCTAAAGCTAGCCGCCTCCGATTATCTTAAGCCGAGGCTCAAGATAACGGCCTGTCAGTTTATTGACAAGCTAATTGTCACTGAGCTGGTCTATGTTATTACAGCGGGGATCCGGCCACCCGGCAACAAGGCCGCTCGAAGGCTTTGTCCGTCAGACAGATAGCCTGCGGTCCCGACCGGACAGTGGCAACAGAGGCACCATACAAAGACCCGCAGAAACTAGCCTGTGGCGATAATTAGGACCCATTATATATGCATCCCCCCACTTTCTGGTCAAACCCACGCCGCTCACCAGAGAGGTGGAGTTGTCCACAGCGATGGGGTGTCGCATGGGCCGTCGAGGCCGCATACCGAAGTTCTCTCATGGGTCCCCCGGTTGGAGATTTAGCTTGCTGCCCGGCGGCGAATATTCTAACTTGATTTGTATCACAGACATTGCAAATCAAGCGCTGCCTGAGTATAGACGAGGTCCAACACATGGATACTTTTTTTGCGCCACCCGAAAGGGCTACAGCAGCAGCCCTGGAACAGGCTATCCAATGGTGCAGTCACCATCCGGTGGTGGACGGCATAATGAGCATCGTCAACGGCATGCTGGTGATCCTGAACAAGGAACGTCAGATAGTGTCCGTGAACGATGTATTCCTCAAGTCGCTGGCTCTGGATAATCCCGAAAGCGTTTTCGGAATGCGACCAGGAGAAGTGCTCGGTTGCGATCATGCCGACCTGATGCAGGGGGGCTGCGGTACGTCCGAGTACTGCTCATCGTGCGGGGCGATACTGGCGGTCCTGACCAGCATGGCCGAGAACAGGCCGACCGAACGCCTTGGTGCCATTAAGGCGACGCGCGAGGGTCGACCGGTTGATTTTTTCATACAAGTACGGGCTTGTCCGATTACGATTAATCAGACCAGATTTGTCGTCGTCCTGATTCAGGATATGACCGTTCAGCAGCAATGGAATACACTGGAGAAAGTGTTCTTCCATGATATCTCAAACATAGCCACGGCTCTGGTCGGTCGCAGCGAGCTGTGGCAGCCGGAGCTCGGCCCGGCCTCGATCGGGGAGATTCATGATCTATCCTTGCGGCTGACCCAGGAGATTCAGATCCAGAAGCAGCTGGTCTACTCCGACGTTAGGTCGTACCAGCCGATCATGCACTCGCTTTCGCTGCCGAGTATTGTGAGTGAACTGGCGGCGACCTTGAGAGGCCACAAGGCAGCCCTGAAGAGGAAGGTTGAAGTTCAGCAAGAGCCGCCCGACATCACCGTCTTGACCGATCGCTGGCTGCTGTTGCGCGTCCTTCTCAATATGGGTATCAACGCCCTCGAGGCGACCCAACCGGGCGGCCGAATCCGCATCTGGTTGGAGGACAAGCCCGACGGCCCTGCCGTAGCTGTTTGGAACGATGCCTACATTCCGTCCAAGATTGCCCGCCGGATATTCCAGAGAAATCACACTACCAAAGAGGGCTTCGGACGGGGCCTGGGAACTTATGCCATGAAACTTCTGGGCCAGGAGATTCTTAATGGTCGGGTCGACTTCACCACTTCGGAAGAAATGGGGACGACCTTCCGCTATCATTTGAGGTACTGACCGGTCACTCACAAGTGTAACCGGCTCCTGGGGGCATATGGTCCGGAGGCCTAGTCTCGATGACCCCGCCGGTATATTCACAAGGCCTGGGCGCAACTTAGGTTGTCGCCGTGGCCGCCTTCTTTTTGTCTCCACGAAGCAACGATATCTTCAGCGCCGGTGGCGTCACCAGAGTAGTCAGAATGACCATAATCACTACCGCTGAGTAAGTGCTGGTGGATATCACCGGCGCACCATCAAGCACCAGCTTGGCCCCGATGCCGGCGAAAATCAAGCCCACCTCACCGCGCGGAATCATGCCCAGACCAATCGCGATCCGGTTGGTCTGACGATCGAATATCGCCAGCGAGCAGGCCTGCTTGCCGATGATGGCCGCAATGGTCAGGACGGCGGCAAAACCGAGGATCTCTACCTGAGCGAAAGTGCTCAACTCGACCAACATACCCATCCGGACAAAAAAGATCGGTACCAGGAATATTGAAATGGGTTCGATGAGTTCTTGGATATGGTGATCACCCCGCTCGCGGAACTTGGTGAAGTGGACATCCTCAAGAATCAGGCCGGCGGCAAAGGCACCAACAATCGGCGCCAGGCCTACCTGACCGGCCAGATAGGCCAGTACAAAGCACACCAGTAAGCAGAGCGACAGGAAAATTCCTTTGACTTTCATGCGAAAAGCCAGGTTGAAAAAACGTGGCAGGACAAAGGCGCCCACGACCACGGCTCCAACAATGAACAAGACCGCCTTGGCGATAATCCACAGGACCATCCCGGAACTGATGCCATCGCCGGCGCCGGTATTAACAGCCGTGATGATACCGGCCACGACCGCCAGAATCACCAGGCCCATGATATCATCAATAACGGCCGCCCCCAGTATGATCTTGGCCTCCCGCGATTTTATCTTACCGATATCCTTGAGGACACGGGCGGTAATGCCCACTGAAGTAGCCGTCAAGGTGGCGCCGATAAAAATATGCACATAAATCGAGACATCCGGCAGGAAGATATAACCAACCCCCCAGCCAAGGAAGAACGGCGCCACAACTCCGAAAGTCGCCACCATGAACGAAGCCAGCCCAACCTTCATCATCTCCTTGACCGACGACTCCAAGCCGACTTCAAAGAGCAGAATTATGACGCCCAGCTCGGCCAGAACCTCCAGCGTAATGTCATGCTTAAACGGTTCAAAGACATCCAGTCCGATCAGATGCAGGTTACCAATGATAATCCCCATGACCAGTTCGCCCAAAACGGCCGGCTGTTTGAAGCGCTCGAAAACGTCGCCGCCCAGCTTAGCCAGCAGGAGAATCACGATCAACTCAAGCAGAATCTCCAGCACCGGTCCCCCGTGGCCACTACCCTCATCGTGAGAGGCCTCCTCAATTACGTGTCCCACGGAATCCACATCGGCACCAAAGGCAAATGAGGCAATAAGATAACATCCGGCAATAGCCATCATTATCATTAGTCGACGGGGTGTAATCAAACGCACGGGTCCTCCTGCAACTACGTGACTGCCAACTGCGGCCAAGAACTCTGATTATGTACAGTACAAGGCGGTTTGGAGCAAGCAAATAATGTCCCCCCGGCGGCGGCGAAATTTGATTGGACAACAAGACACCGACCAGGGCCCTGTCGAGAGCCCAGGCCCGCTGTCGAGTTGATTTTTGATTCAATGAAACAGAGTCCATTCTGAGTGAGAGTCCCTTTTGGGCCGGCTACTAGGCAACAGTCTGAGACTAGGCCTTCAGCTTTTGGTCAATTCGGTCGAAAACAGTAAGAAGACAGCGTAAATGACCAAACCTATACCGTAAATACCGGCTTATGTTTGTTTTCATCGGTGCTTTTGTAGTAATCGGTTCTGTTCTGGGTGGCTTCATGTGGCACGGCGGTCAACCGCTGGCCCTCAATCAACCGAACGAGGTGCTCATTATCGGTGGCGCGGCTTTAGGGGCGCTCCTGATCTCGACTCCCTTCAAGGTGATCAAGGCCATGCTCAAACAGATAACCGGCATTCTCGGCGGCGGCTACGGTCGCCAGGATTACCTCGATGTGCTCGTCATGATGTTTGAGATTTTCAATATCGCCCGCCGCGACGGTCTGGTTGGCCTGGAAAACCACATCGAACATCCGGAAGAGAGTGAGGTGTTCCAGCGCTACCCCAAATTCGGCAAGAACCACGAAGCCATGGCGTTTTTCGCCGACACCATGCGGGTCATAATCTCAGGCGCGGTGCAGCCTCATGATCTTGAAGATATGATGGATAACGATATCGAGGCGTTGCACGAAGAAGAGATGAAGCCGGGCGATGCTCTAAGCAACACCGCCGACTCGCTGCCGGGCTTGGGAATTGTGGCCGCTGTGCTCGGCGTGGTCGTAACGATGGCCCACCTGGACGGCCCTCCTTCGGAGATCGGACAGAATGTGGCGTCCGCCCTGGTTGGTACTTTTCTCGGCATTTTGATGTGCTACGGCTATGTCGGTCCTCTGGCCACGGCTCTCAAGCACCGCGCCGAAGAGAGCGGCCAGTATATTCGTTCCATGAAACATGCCTTGTTGGCTTTCAACAAGGGTGTGGCCGGCGTTATCGCCGTCGAGTTTGCCCGCCGGGCATTGGCCACCGACGTTCGCCCCTCCTTCACTGAGTTGGAGGATGCCTGCAATGCCGCCAAGAAGAGGTAGGCAGGGTGAGTGACAACGAACTCCAACCAATAATTATCAAGAAAATCAAAGGCGGCCACGGCGGTCACCACGGGGGGGCGTGGAAAGTCGCCTTTGCTGATTTTATGACCGCCATGATGGCCTTCTTTATGGTCATGTGGCTGGTCGGTCAGAAGCAGGAAGTCCGTGAGGCGGTCTCGGGATATTTTCGCGACCCGGGCAAATTCCAAAAGGATGGCGGGGCCGGTGTCATGAGGGGTGGCAGCAGCGCCATTCGGATGCAGGATCCGCTGGTTCTGTCGCCCAGGAATACGGAATCCGGAGGCGGCGGTCCCACCACACAGGAAAAAGAGGCCCTGTCCGGAGCGGCCCAGCAGATCATGTCGGAATTGCGCAAGCAGTCCATCTTTCAAAAACTAAAGAACAATGTCAGTTTCCAGATGACCGCCGAAGGCTTGCGGATCATCTTGAACGAATCCGAAAACGCACCTGCCTTCTTTGAGACAGGTTCGGCCAAGCCGCTGGCCCGCAGCGCCGGAATTCTGATGACCATCGCCAAGGAGCTGGGGCATTTGCCCAATCGACTTATTGTGGAGGGTCATACCGACGCCGCTTATGGGGGCGGCCAGGACTACAGCAACTGGGAACTGTCTTCCGATCGGGCCAATGCCGCACGGCAATTGATGGAGGTATCCGGCCTGGCCACGGACCAGGTCCGCGAGGTTCGGGGATTCGCCGACAAGTACCCGATGATCAAGGACAACCCCGCAGATGCTCGTAATCGGCGCGTAACAATTGTCGTTCTCTATCGCTCGCTCGAAGCTCGTTATGATGACCTCACCGTGGGTGGTGACATGATCGAGGAGATGGAAAATAACTCGCCCTAAGCGAAGATTAGTCCAGGACAAGTTTCAATAGGAGCAGCCCGGCTGCTTTCTTTTTTTTATTGCATCGTCTTTGCAACCAACTGAGCGACAGCTGGGACCCGGCGCCGTAGATTGCCCGCAAGACACACTGGGTGTGCTTTGTACTGGAATCCAAGAGGCTTTGTCAGTATACTTAGCCGCGAAAACCGAATGACAACCACCCCCCGGCCTGATGCCGGCGGGGGTTTCTGTGCTTTGAGCCTGCTATTGTGAAAGGCCCTGTATGTCCCTAAGCGGCATTGCCACCGGGAATCATCTTAGGACGATAATAGAACGTTTCGAGGCATCTGATCGCTATGTCCGTACACTGGAAGCGGTTCGGGCTGGTCAATCGATTTCTGTCTCCGGTCTGGCCGGATCGGCCGGTTCGCTGCTGGTGAAGTCGCTGGCGGTCAATACCGGCCTGGTTACCCTGGTGGTGGCGCCCGGCCCGGAAGAGGCTAACGACATCTATGATGACCTGGTTTTTCTGCTTGACGACGCCTCAGTGGGTCACTACCCGTCGCGCCAGATTCTGCCGTATGACTTCCGGGCTCCGGTCGGCGAGATCCTGGGGCGGCGGATATCAACCCTGGCTGCCCTCCAGGCGGGGCAACTCAAGGTTGCCGTGTGCACCGTCCGCTCCCTGATGGAGCCGACCCTGCCGCCTGAGGACCTGCGGGCCGGACGCGTCGACCTGCAACGGGGAAGCGAAATAGATCTGGGTGATCTGGTCGATCGTTTGGTCAAGCTCGGTTATCAGCGCGTGCCGGTTGTCGGCGAGGTGGGCGATTTTGCGCTCCGGGGAGGACTGATTGATCTGTTTAGCCCCGGCGCCGAAGCCCCTATCCGTATCGAACTGTATGGCGATGAGATCGACACCGTGCGCGAATTCGACGTGGCCAGCCAACGCACTTTGCGCACCATCGACGGCGTCAGTCTTCTGCCCAAGCGGGAGATCCCGATAACGCAGCAAACGCTTGAGGGCTACCTGGACCGTCTGCCCGAGCCCGATGCCGATCTCATTCGCGCCCGTTATCTAAATGATCCGGAACTGCCCGGCCTGGAGTGGCTGGCTGTCTTGTTTGGTTTGCCGCAGGGCTGCCTGCTGGACTATCTCCCTTCCGATGCTATTGTCTATACTCACGGCGAAGGCAATCTCAAATCTGTTGGGGACCTCGTCATGGATGAGGCCCACAGCCTGCGCGGGCGTTTGTCCGAACGCATGACTCGCCTGCCGGCGCCGGAGGAGTATTATCACGATATTGAGTTGCTGTTTGAGCGTCTGCACGAGAAAATCTGCCTTGATCAACTTCCCTTCCGCGGCGGACGATCCAACCTGATCGACTTTGGTTGCCAGCCGCATCCGTCATTGGGATCGCGCCTGGATCTGTTGGGGCAGACGCTGAGCGATTTCCGGCTTGGGGATGTTTGTCATGTCATTACAACCGATACCGCCGGCCAGGCCCAGCGGCTGAGCGAGTTGATCAGTGAAAAAGCCGAGGTTGCCTTCGAGGCCCCGGTCGAGGTGGCCAATCTCAAGGGGGGTTTTGTCTGCCGACCGGCCCGCCTGGCGGTACTGACCGACCACGAGATATTTGGGCGTCACCATAGGCGAGTACGTCGCAAGAAGTTCAAAGAAGGGGTGCCGATATCCGATTATGCCAATCTCAATACCGGCGATTTTGTGGTCCACACCGATTATGGCGTGGCTCGGTATCTGGGATTGAAGACGATTCAAGTCGACAAAAGGAATCGCGATTGCCTCCTTCTGGTCTACGCCGAAAACGACCGGCTCTATGTCCCGATTGAGGAGTTCAACCGGGTCTCGAAATACTCTGGGAAAGACTCGGCCCCGACGCTGACCCGTCTGGGTGGACCGGGATGGGACAAGCTCAAGAAGAAAACCAAAAAGGCCATCGAAGATATGGCGGCTGATCTCCTGAAGCTCTACGCTGAGCGTAAGAGTCATCCCGGTTACGCTTTTGGCGAAGACACGGTCTGGATGCGACAATTGGAAACGTCGTTTGTTTTTGACGAGACCCCGGATCAACTGAAAGCCATCCACGACGTCAAGAAGGATATGACCTCGGAGCGGCCGATGGATCGGCTCATTTGCGGTGATGTTGGTTACGGCAAGACCGAGGTCGCCGTCCGGGCGGCCTTCAGAGCTATCGAGTCCGGCAAGCAGGTGGCCGTGCTGGTGCCGACGACCATTCTGGCCCAGCAGCACTATCAGACTTTCAGCGAGCGGCTGAAAGACTTCCCGGTACGCATCGATGTTCTCTCCCGCTTCCGCACCCGCAAGGAACTACTGGCCACCGTCGATGATCTGGCCGCCGGCAAAGTCGACCTGGCTATCGGTACGCACCGTTTGTTTTCCAAGGATGTCTACTTCAAGGATCTGGGGCTGCTTATAGTCGACGAGGAGCATCGCTTTGGCGTTCGCCACAAAGAGAAATTGCGCCAACTCAAAGCTACCGTCGATACCATATCGATGACAGCCACGCCCATTCCGAGGACTCTCCAGATGTCACTTCTGGGCACCCGCGACATGAGTCTAATCAACACCTCGCCCAAGGATCGCCTGCCGATCTATACCGAAGTAGTTGAGTTCGACCCGGCCACTATCGCCAACGCCATCCTGCGGGAGATCGGGCGTGGCGGTCAGGTGTTTTTTGTCCATAACCGGGTCCAGACTATCGACGCCATGCACCGCTACCTCAAGAAGATTTTGCCCCAGGCCCAGATTGCCATCGCTCACGGACAGATGCACGAAAAATCGCTGGAAGGGATCATGCTGGCCTTCATGATGGGACGCTACAACGTGTTGTTGTGTACTTCCATAATTGAGTCCGGCCTTGATATTCCGTCGGCCAACACCATCATTATCAACCGGGCCGATCGTTTTGGCCTGGCTCAGCTCTATCAGATCCGGGGACGGGTGGGGCGTTCGTCGCAGCGAGCCTACGCCTATCTAATGACACCGCCGACACGCCTTCTGACGGCCGATGGTGTCAAGCGCTTGCGGGCGCTTGAGGCTCACTCCGATCTTGGTTCCGGTTTTGCGCTGGCAATGCGTGATCTCGAAATCCGCGGCGCCGGCACGATCCTGGGACCCAAGCAGTCGGGCTACATCGAGGAGATCGGCTTCGACATGTACAACCGGCTGCTGGAGGAAACCGTCGCAGAATTACGTGGACAAGCCATAGAACGTCTCCCCGAAACCAAACTCGAACTTGATGTGGAGACGTTTCTCAGCGATGACTATATCAACGATCGTCATCACAAGGTCGACATCTACCGGCGGCTGGCCGACTGTCGCAACCTTGATGAGGTCGAGAAGATACGCGAGGAGGTCATCGATCGCTTTGGCAGCATGCCCCAATCGGCCGTTAACCTGGTCGACGCGACCGCCGTAAAAATCTCGGCGGCTATGCTCGAACTGGAGAAAGTCAAACTCCGCAGCGGCAAGGTCAATCTGCTGTTCACCAAGGATCGGAGATTGACTCGCCATGAGGTCGAAGCCTTCCGACGCGCCACCGATCAACCGCTGGAGTTTGGGTTGGTCGGCCGGGCCAAGATAACTCTCGACCTGGGCCAGATCGCGGCCGACAACCGCCTGTCTTATCTGCGTGGAGTGTTGGGGAAGATATAGCCGTCCGCAGGTATGCAACTCGACTACCGCGAGTATCCAATTCCACTCGTAGGGTAGGATGCTTGCGGGACGGTCAAAGTGAAGTCACCGGCTACTTTGGTCCTTGTTTCCCCTCTTGAGAGGGGTGGCCGAAGGCCGGGGTGGGTTGGCTTCGACCCAAGCATCGATTACACTTAGCACGCCATCCAAGTTGGTGGCCACTTCCTTTTCAGTGAATCGAAGGAATCGTATACCGAGAGATCTCAGTTTTGTCTGCCGGCGGCTATCGGCGTCAAAGCTCTCGTTATGCGAACAGCCATCAATCTCAATTGCCAGGTTCAGTTCATGGCAGTAGAAATCGACAATGAAACAATCCAGCGGTTTCTGACGGTGGAAGTCAAATCCGTGCATTCGCTGGCCTTTCAATTGGGCCCAGAGGCGCTTTTCGCCGAGCGTCATTTTGCGCCGCTGTTTGCGCGCGAGCTCTTTCAGGTGTGGTTGATAGGGGATTATCCGGCGTTTCAAAACACACCCCCCGGCCCCCTCTCAAGAGGGGGAGAAGACGAGCTAGATCTCTCGGATGAGGACGGAGGCGGAGTAGGTCCCTCACCCGGGGGAGAAAGCCGAGAAGGACTCTCAAGTGACAAAGAAGACGAGTTGGATCTCTCAGACGAGGACGGAAACCGAGTAGGACACTCTCTCGGGGGAGAAGGCAACCCCATAGAATTCTCCTTAGCAACAACTCAATACATTACGCCCGGCTCACTCACATGGGGCGGACGATTTCGGACTCACGCCGTCCTGCCCGAGCGTCTCCCCTCTTGAGAGGGGTGGCCGAAGGCCGGGGTGTGTTCCGGGCGATCCAGGCCCCGCTCGGGGTGGCGACCACACGGCGTACCCACCGCGTGCTCGATTGACCACGGACGCACGGTTGGCTTGGAGAGAACACCGATCGCCTGAAATTCATGCCCCTCCTTCCGGGGCCTGCTCCCCCCGTTTATGCCTCTCTTACGCCTCTTTGGCCTCCGCTACTTTTTCGGCGGCGGCAGGCGCCGGGGCTTCGTTGATGAAGCTCATGCCCAGGGTTTCGCGGACTTTGGCCAGGATCTCTCTCCGGATGTCGTCGTTTTCGGACAGGAAGACCTTGGCGTTCTCACGACCCTGTCCCAGACGTTCGGAGCCGTAGCTGTACCAGGAACCGGATTTCTGGATGATGTCGTTGTCGGCCGCCATGTCGACCAACTCCCCTTCGCGCGAGACACCCTTGCCGTAGATGATATCAAACTCGGCCTCGCGGAAGGGCGGCGCGACCTTGTTTTTGACCACTCGCACGCGGGTGCGCGAGCCGATAACTTCCTGGTCGTTTTTGATGGTGGCGATGCGCCGGATATCCAGCCGCACACTGGAATAGAACTTTAGGGCGTTGCCGCCGGTGGTGGTTTCGGGATTGCCGAACATGACGCCGATCTTCATCCGGATCTGATTAATGAAGATCACGGAGGTTTTTGATTTGGAGATGATCGCCGTCAGCTTGCGCAGCGCCTGGGACATCAGCCGCGCCTGAAGACCCATGTGGCTGTCCCCCATTTCACCTTCGATCTCGGACCTCGGTGTCAGGGCGGCGACCGAGTCGATCACGATGATATCCACGCCGCCTGAGCGGACCAGGGTTTCGGTGATATCGAGTGCCTGCTCACCGGTATCGGGTTGCGCAACTAAGAGATCTTCGATATTGACGCCCAGGGCGCGAGCATAGGTAGCATCGAGGGCGTGTTCGGCATCGATAAAGGCGGCCACTCCGCCGGCCTTCTGGGCTTCGGCGATAACATGAAGAGCGATAGTGGTTTTACCCGATGATTCCGGCCCGAAGACCTCGGTCACCCGGCCACGTGGAATACCCCAGACCCCTAAGGCGTAGTCAAGCCCAAGCGAGCCGGTGGGAATTACCTCAATTTCCAAGATCTTGTTATCCCCCAGGCGCATGATCGAACCTTTACCAAACGAGCGCTCAATCTGTGTGAGGGCGGCCTCGAGGGCTTTCTTGCGATCGGCGACAGAATTGCTTACGGCCATTGTCTGCCCTTTCTTTATTTCAATCTTCGTTTTTGACATGCCTGCAAGTAACTATGGGTCAAGGTTGAAATATATCACATTTACTTGCTCTGATAAAATAGAATTGTCCACTGACAAGGGGTGTCAGTGCAATTGCATCTTTTTTATTCCCGAGGCAAAGTCGGCTGCCGGCCCGCAGCGGGACTGCTGGGAGATTTTTATGTTGAACTTGGTCGCGGACAGACTGTTATAAGAGAGAGTGAGTTTGGATAGTCTTGACTTCGGCTGGTGCCTAGTTTAGTATATTAGGTTATGAGAATAAACCCTGGTAATAGGTATAGATCATGTTTCGAGTAGTACTCATCATCTGCATAATGATCCTGGCGTTGTCAGCCGGCGCCCTGGCTACCGGTCCCTACACGGGGGGTAGTGGCAATTACAAAGCTGACACGACTACGACCGCCCAAAACCCCGGGGGCAATGACGATGCTAGTCGCCAGGCCGCCCATAATGACGCGGTTGAGGCGGTCCCGGAACCGGCTACTTTCGTGCTAATCGGTCTCGGACTTATCGGTTTGGTAGTCGTCCGCAAGGCCTTCAACTAGCCACCAAAGCCTATATGTATGAGAAGGCGGCCACACTGAGCCGCCTATTTTGTCACGCTCATCGGCTATCCAAAAGTCATTGCCAGTTCCGGGCTTTGTGGCTATCATAGCCCGCGGGTAGCAGACATAGTCTGTTTTATGAGGAAAGCGTGCGGAGCCCCAAAATCCGTACAGCCCTGACCGGCGCAGTGTGGTTATCGTCGATACCGAGAGTTCCTAAATGAGCTTCGCCAATTTTGTACATCTGCACACGCACAGCCAGTATTCGCTGCTGGATGGGGCCTGTCGTTTGGACAATGTCATCGCCCTGGCCAAACAGATGCAGATGCCGGCGCTGGCCATCACCGATCACGGCAACATGTTTGGGGCCATTGAGTTCTATCAAAAAGCCGGCAAGGCCGGAATAAAACCGATCATCGGCACCGAAGCCTATGTCGCCGGCGGCAGCCGTCATGACCGACAACCCTCGACACACTATCCCGACGGCGGCTTCCACCTGGTGCTCCTGGCCAAAAACAACACCGGCTATCAGAACCTCATTAAGTTGTCGTCGGCCGGCTATCTTGAGGGGTTTTATCATCGCCCGCGAGTCGACAAGGAGCTTTTGCGGAAGTACTCTGAGGGCTTAATCGCAAGTTCGGCCTGTCTCAAGGGTGAGGTCAACTGGCGCTTGATGCAGGGCCAGGTCGAGCAGGCGGTGGCGACGGCTCGCGAATTGCAGGACATCTTTGGTCCGGGCAACTTCTATCTGGAAATACAAAATCATGGGATCGAACAGGAGCTGTTGATAATCCCCAAGATCGAGGCAATCTCTCGCGAAACCGGGATCCCCATGCTGGCCACCAACGATTGCCATTACCTTCAGAAGGAACATGCCCCGGCGCACGATGCCCTATTGTGCATCCAGACCGGCAAGATGATTGAAGATCAGGATCGCATGCGCTACCGCACCGACCAGATCTATTTCAAGTCGGCGGGTGAGATGGAGAAGGTCCTGGGCGATTTCAAGGACGCCCTGCAAAACACGATCGCCGTGGCCGAAGCCTGCAATGTCGAGCTGGAACTGGGCCAGCTCAAACTGCCGGTCTTCCCTATCCCGACCGAATTCGTGAATCCCGACCAGTACCTGGAACATCTTTGCCGCGAAGGAGTCGGGCGTCTTTATAGCCAGGTCACCAAAGAGATCCAGAAGCGGCTGGAATATGAACTGGGCGTCATCAAGCAGATGGGTTACGCCGGGTACTTCCTGATCGTCAAGGATTTTTGCGATTATGCCCGTGATCAGAAGATTCCGGTCGGCCCCGGTCGTGGTTCGGCCGCCGGGTCACTGGTATCATATGCCCTCGGCATCACGACAGTCGATCCGATACGGTTTGGACTGCTTTTTGAGCGCTTTTTGAATCCCGAACGGATTTCGATGCCTGACATCGACATCGATTTTGCCGACCGCGGGCGAGACAAGATCATTCAGTATGTCATCGAGAAGTACGGCGAAGACAATGTCTGTCAGATTATCACCTTTGGAACCATGGCGGCGCGGGCGGTGGTGCGTGATGTCGGACGGGTGATGTCCATGCCGTATGGCGATGTCGACAAGATCGCTAAGATGATCCCGCTGGCGGTGGACATGACTTTGGACAGGGCTCTGAAGGAATCTCCCGACCTGGCCAAACTGGTCAAGCAGGACCAGCGGGTAGCCAAGCTGATCGACTATTCCAAGACCCTCGAAGGGTTGGCTCGTCATTGTTCGACCCACGCGGCCGGGGTGGTTATCGCCCCTTCGGCGCTAACCAATTATGTGCCGCTTTTCAAGGGGACCCGCAATGAGATAACGACCCAGTTTGATATGAAGCGGGTGGAGCAGATCGGCCTCCTGAAGATGGACTTCCTGGGGCTGCGCACGTTGACGGTGATTGATGACGCCGTCAAGCTGATCGGTCAGACCCATCCGGACGTAGTCCTTGACGTCGATCACGTATCGTTGGACGATCCGGATGTTTATCGAGTGTTTGCCGAAGGCAACACCATTGGGATTTTCCAGTTTGAGTCGGCGGGCATGCGCGACTACCTGCGCAAGCTGGCCCCGGAGAATTTCACCGACATCACTGCCATGAACGCTCTGTATCGGCCGGGGCCGCTCGATTCGGGGATGGTCGATGAGTACATCAAGCGCAAGCGCGGCGCGGCCTCGATCGAGTTCCTGCATCCCATTCTGGAGGAGGTTCTCAAGGATACGTATGGCGTCATCGTTTTCCAGGAGCAGGTTCTCAAGATCGCTAACCTGCTGGCCGGTTACTCGATGGGCAGAGCCGATCTGCTGCGCAAAGCCATGGGTAAGAAAGACGCCGCTCTCATGGCCGAACAGAAGCGGGAGTTTTTGGCCGGAGCCGCCGCCAAGAAGGTCAAACCGGCTGTGGCCGAGGAGGTCTTCCACCAGATTGAGACTTTCGCCCGCTACGGGTTCAACACGGCGCACTCAACCTGCTACGCCTATATCGCCTACCAACCCGCCTGGCTAAAAAATTACTAGCCCCGCGTGTTAATGGCGGCCCTGATGACCTCAGAAATCAACGACTCCGATCGAATTTATGTCTTTCTGGAAGAGTGTCGGCGCATGGATATCGAGGTTCTGCCCCCGGATATCAACGAATCCGGAGTAGACTTTTCGGTGATTGGGGAGAAGATCCGATTTGGCCTGCGGGCGGTCAAGAACGTGGGTGAGGGTCCGGCCGGAGCGATTGTGTCCGAGCGGCCGAGCAGCAAATACCGCACCCTGGCTGATTTGTGTTCGCGGGTGGCCGCTCATTCGGTCAACCGGCGGACGCTGGAGTCTCTCATAACCGCCGGAGCCTGCGACAGCCTCGAAGGACATCGCGCGCAACTCTTAGCCGCTTTGGAACCGATGATTGAGTTCGGCCAGAAAGTGGCCCAGGCAACCTCCAGCCACGACCTGTTTGCTCAGGAGGGTGGTGTGGTGGAGCGGGTCGCCCCCCTCCTGCCGGACATCCCTCCCTGGAGTTCATCAGATCGCCTGGCCAACGAGAAGGAGATGTTGGGCTACTATGTTAGTGGTCATCCGCTGCAACAGTATCGTGATGAACTACAGTTCTTTACGACAGGCCCGACGACCAGCCTTGCGGAAATGTCCGACGGTCGTGAGGTGACGGTGGGCGGATTGTTTTCGCAGATCAAGACCATGATCGACAAGAAGGGCAATACAATGGCTTTCGCCACCTTGGAGGATTTTACCGGGGCGGTAGAGCTTTTGCTTTTTTCATCGACCTATGAGAAGTTTCGGCAGTATATTGAACTTGATCGGATGGTGCTGGTCTCGGGACGGGTTTCGACCCGTGAAGGAGAAGCACCAAAGATACTGGTCGGCGAGGTCCTGCCGCTCGAACAGCTGACGGAACGATTTAACTGCCAGCTGGTTATAAAGATCGATCAGCGATGTTCGGACGACGAGATCGATCGGGTGCTGGACTCGCTGGGAGAATTTGAAGGAAATACCCCGGTTCTGCTGGCTGCCGGCGACAACGGCTCGGAAGTCTATATTCGGTCCCGCAAGTATAATGTCCGTCCGGGTATCGAACTCCTGACCAGAGTAAAGGCGGTCCTCGGTGAAGCCAACGCCTATTTCCGACCTTTGAATCGAAAAGATGATCATACCGAGAATAGATGAAGGAAAGTGCATCATGAACCATCGCCTCCCGATGCTGTGGACCCTTATGAGCTTGCTGCTTTTGGTCGGTCCGGTCGGAGCCGCAGACTCCCAGGAGCCCGAGGCCTCCAAAGACAAGATGCCGGCTGAAATCGTCTGGAATGACTATGATGCCGGCCTGAAGATGGCCAAAGAGCAGGACAAGCATGTATTTGTCAATTTCACTACCAGCTGGTGCGGCTACTGCAAGAAGATGGACAAGACGACGTTTGTCGATCCGGATGTCCTGAAGATGTTCTACGAGAACTTTGTGGCCGTCAAGGTCGATGGCGACTCCAAGCGGGAGTTGGACATTGACGGCTACAAGATTGCCGAGAGAAATCTCACACGCGATGACTACGGTGTCGGCAGCTATCCGACTTATTGGTTCCTGACTCCCAGCGGTGAACGCTTGGGTTCTTTGCGCGGCTACCAGTTCAAAGATCAACTAATGAAGTTTTTGACTTATGTTGCCGAGCGCCAGTACGATACTACTGCGGCCAAAGACGGCAAATGACAACCAGCGGCAATGCCGGCCAGGTGAGCGAATATCGAATTGAGGAATTGACGGTGAGATACATAACGATACTGTTACTTGCACTGACGACAATATTGCTGGCCTCATGCGGCTCTGAAGAAGTTACCACCGATGCTCAGGCGTCCGGGACCGATATTGCCACTCGGGTTCAATCCGAGTCACCCGAGCCGGGTCAGACGACAATCAAGCCGACCAGTGTTCAGGATATCAAAAGTGCCAAAATCGTCTTTGAGGCGTATGACATCGATGGTACGCTTCACAAATCAGACGAATGGATCGGCAAACAGCCGGTTGTGATCAACGTCTGGGGAACCTGGTGTCCGCCATGTCGGCGCGAGATTCCGGATCTGGTCAAGGTATATAACGAATACCGCTACAAGGGAATCGAGATCCTCGGCCTGGCCGTTCGCGACACCCCCGAGAAGGTTCGCAACTTCATCGGACCGAACGGCATGGAGTGGACCATGATGATGGCCGACCAAAGCACTTTGGCCACTATGGGGCGGATTTCCGGCGTACCGACCACGATATTTCTGAACAAAGATGGCCAGGAAGTGGCCCGTTTTGTTGGTCCCCGCTCCTACGAGGTATTCAAAGAGACCTTCGAATCACTGCTGTAGAGGCGGAACATAATAGGTGCTTGCATGGGCGGCGAATTTTTCGCCGCCCTTTTTGCGTTAGGCAACTATCTATAATGAACATGTGATTGCATGCCTCGAGTCGATGTTCTATTGTCAGTCGATGCATATCAATGTCGAATAGGGAATAGCAAAATGGACGAAGACAAAGCCCGTCGGGCGGCCCTTGAGCTGGCAGAACGATCCGAGATCGCCATGGTCGGCACCAATGGCGAGGTTGGTTCTCCACATATCAAGGCGATGCTCAAGATGGAGACCGAGGGACTCAAACATGTTTGGTTTTCTACCAACACGTCCTCCCGACGAGTCAGACAACTGCAGCGCGATCCAAAAGGGAGTGTGTATTTTGTGGATCACCAGCAGTGGCAGGGACTGCTACTGGTAGGGACATTTGAGATTCGGCAGGATGCCGCCGGCCGGGAACGCCTGTGGCGTGACGGCTTTGAGAAGTACTATCCGCACGGTGGCAAGGACCCTGATTACACCGTCCTGCGCTTCACCGCCCAATGGGGCAATTTCTATCACAGTCTGGAGAATGTGACGTTCCGAGTGTGATGGTAAGAGGCATGGGATCTGCTCCCATAAGAGAGGGCGTGTTGAGAAAGTCAAGATCGCCCGGTAGCGCCTGGCGATTCGCGTGACGCCTGTTCCGTAATCAGATGGCCCTCAGGTGAGTCGCCTGACAGCACCGGCACTTCGAGGTTGTTCACCTGCGAAGGAGAGAACTCTTTCACTCTGCCCGAGAATTGGGGCTGCCACGCCCATCAACCCACGATGCCGACCAGCTCGATTTCAAATTTGACTGTTTTGCCGGCCAGGGGATGGTTAGTGTCGACCACAACCGCAAATTTCTTGACCTCCAGGACAGTGACCTGGGCTATTTGACCATCGGGGCGGGTCCAGCGCAGATGCTGACCCTCGTACGGTTGCAGGTTGCCGGGGAGATCTTTCATGTCGATGGTCGCGCGGGCCCGGCTGCTGCGGCTGCCGAAGGCTTTCTTCGGCTGGAGCTCGACGCTCTTCTTCTGACCCACATTCATACCGACGACCGCCTCGGCAAAGCCCATGGCCACGCTGTCATCGCCGATAGTAAACTCGAGGGGACCCCGCTGGGCGGTGGTGTCAAAGACGGTACCGTCCGCCAACCATCCGGTGTAGTGAACGCGAACTCGATCTCCTATTATGGCGACGCTCATCATTGCTCCTGTGTCACGGTCAAAGGTTCAGGGTCGGTGCCGGGCCACGATCCGGATTATAACGATCACACCGGCACCCGGCAACTGTTTTGCTTCACGTGGTCGGCGACCGTTTGTTTTTCTGCGGCTATCATCCATCAAATTGTCTTGACTGGCCCGCAATTATGCCCTATTTTGGTGGCGTAGGTTATCATCAGGAACACGCTGAAACGAGGCTCAACTACCTCACTCTCGTTAACGACGACAAATTTAGACCTGCTCCATAACGACTGATGTCGTGGTGTGCAAACTCGCCGGGCAGTAACTGCAGTTGTGGGCTCTTGCCGCAGGGCAGGATTACGGTACGGTTCGATCGCGCGGCCGAATACGGCCGCATGACCGTCGTGAGCACAAAAAGGGACTAGTTCGAGCAAAACACTGCTAACGGATTGGACGTAGACCCAGACCCGAACTTCCGAGAGAAGGAGAGATTATGTCCGAACGTAGCATCATGTACATTAGCCGCCGATCACTGCGGCGGCCGACTCCGGCGTTGATCCTGATATTGCTGGCGATATTGGCATCGCCACTGCAGGCGCAACCACAAACAGCTGTCGTCATCGATACCATGGGGGGCGTCGGCCTGGGACAAGAAGTTGATATCGGTGTCAATCTGGCCCAGGTGGCGCCGGATCAGGCTTTTGGCGGCTTTGATATCATGCTGTCCTTCGACTTCACAATCCTCAAGCTGCTTGATGTCCAGCAGGGCCAACTGCTGACCGACTGCGAGTGGGAATATTTCCAATACCGGACCGGGCCTTTTGACTGCGGCGACCAACCATTCCCATACGACTGCAATGACGGCCTGGTTCGGGTCGTAGCAGTAGCTGACCTCTTTGGCGGGGGCCAACCCAGTTGTTATGCCGAGACTCCCGGGGAGCTTTTTCGCCTGACCTTTCTGACGACAGTCAGGCCGTCGGCTCTTGACAACCTTGCTCCGATCCGGTTCTTCTGGCTCGATTGCGCCACCAACGCCTTCAGCAATATCACCGGAGACACGGTCTTCGTGTCCGACCGGGTCTATGACAACGGCAACGACATCACTGATCCGTACACGAGTCTGCCGACCTACAATGGCCTGCCCGATAGTTGTATCAGCAGTCCGGGCACAATCCTGCGCAACATCGATTTCTACAACGGTTGGATCTGGTTGGCGGCCGCGGATACGCTGATCCTGGACCCGATAGTGACCGTAAGCACCGAGTCCACCTACTTCCCTGATGATACCGTCAGGGTGAGCATAGATCTGGCTCAGTCCGAGGCGAATCCGGTAGACCTGGGCGGTTTTGACCTGCTCCTGGCCTATGACGACCAGTCGCTGCAGATCATGAACGCCAGTCCGGGCGAACTTCTGGATTCGTGCGGCTGGGAGTATTTTAATTATGCCAATGGATCGGTCGGCGGTTGTGGAGACTCAACCGGGATGATTCGGCTGGTGGCCCTGGCCGACATCAACAATGGTCCCTTTCATCCCGATTGTTTTGGATCGACCGGCGGTCAGCTGGCTCGCATAGACTACTTCGTTCCCTGGGACACCACCAACTACACGCGCCGCATAGCCTTTGACTGGCAATGGTGCGATTGCGGTGACAATACTTTCACCGATCTAAGTGGTGACAGCCTCTGGCTGTCGGAAGTTGCTTACGATGAGTATGGATTTCCCATAACCTTGGAAGACAGCCTGCCGAGCCAGGGCGGCGCGCCCGAGTCCTGTATCCAGACAGGCACTACGGTACGGCGGTTCAACTACATGGGCGGCACCACCAGAATCGCCTACTACGAGCACGACCTCGACTATCGCGGTGATATTAATGTCAACGATATCCCCTATGAGATTGCGGACTACCTGCTGTTCATAAACTACTTCCTTTATGGCGCGGGGGTCTTCACTGTCAACCTCGAACTCCAAGTGGCCTCCACCGATGTCAACGCCGACGGACTGGTGCTGACCCTGGCCGATCTTGTATATCTCTACCGTGTCATCGTTGGGGACGCCCCGCCATACCAGGGCGGTGACAAGCACCTTTCGAGTGACACCGTGATTGTGATTCAGGACTACGATGGTCATCGCATCGGGCTGCAATTTGACACTGCCCCGAGCGCCCTTCTATTGTACTTCGATGACGCCATCTACCCTGATTTTGAGTCGAGCACGCATACTCTGGCGTATTGGGCCGATACCGGCTTGGCCAGTCTGATTATCGTGCCGTCATTCGAATACCAGGGCGGATTGCCGGTCCTGCCTGAGGGGTTGTTGTTCAGTTATGCTGATCAGGGCACTCTGCTATCGGCTTACGCCACCTACGACGGCATCACCAGCCCGATCGCGCTGGTGACGATGGGTCCGGTTGCCTGCTGTCAACTTCGGGGCAATATCGACGGCGACCAGAGCGATGAGATCAACATCACTGATCTGGTCTACCTGGTTAACTACATGTTTAATTCAGGCCCGGAACCACTCTGCATTGAAGAAGCGGACGTGGACGGCAACGGCGACGGACCGAATATTGCCGATCTGGTTTCCCTGGTCAACTATATGTTCAATTCCGGCCCGGCGCCCGTTCCGTGTCAGTAGACATCCCCCAATATCCACACTTCCAAAGGCCTCCGTTTGAGCGGAGGCCTTTTGGCTGGGCGAAAATTGCCGCAACCTTGCCTGGACCGAATGCGTAAAGTAGGTCACAGAGTTCGGTAAGCAATGGAGACAGGTTTATGAAAAAGATACTGGCTACTTCAGTCTTGGTGTTCCTGTTGGCAACGGCGGTAAACGCCGGACACCGACACATTGACGGCGACGGGTTCTCGTTTGATCGTGCCTGTCGGCTACACAATCACCAGGTGCAGTGGGACGGCAAATCAGCCGTCGTCACCGCTGTTGATCATGACGATTTCGAGGTTGAGATCAATCGCGAGTACGAGCTTCATGTCGACGGCCGGGTGATTGAGTTGAATCCCGAGCAGCAGGCGCTGGTCAAAGAGTACTACGACCAGTTTGACGGCATGACCAAAGAGGTCAAGGAGATCATTTGGTCGGGAGCGCGGATCGGCCTCAAGGGAGCCGGCGTCGGTCTCAAGGCGGTCACCGGCGTGGTCAAGATGATCTTCACCGACTATGATGAAGATGACCTCGAACGCGACATAGATCGCGCCGCCGAAAAAATCGAGGCCCAGGCCAATGATCTGGAAAAACGGGCCGAGATGGTCGAAGACATGGCTTATGACCTGGAGGAGTCGTTTGACCTGATGGTCGGGGCGATTCCGGAGCTTCAGAAGCTGGACTGGTAATCCGCCGGCAAGACCCCATTCGCAAGATCGTTCACTGTCCCCCTCTCCGGCCCCCCCTGTCGGAGAGGGTTTCTTTTTCAAGTAGCCTGGGGACATCTGGCTTCTGCACTCGCAGCGCGCATCTGTGACAGCTCAACAATCCGTGGCGCCGGCTCAGCTTTTGAACCGCCGACGTCCACAAAGGCAGTTCACTCCGGACCACCATTGGGTGTGATTGTTGGTTATCTCTGTCTGAAGTTGGTTGTGGCGTTGCTACCAGTGGTGATGCTCGTCGTTACTGTTTGGTCGACGGTGTCAGGATGGGACACATTCTCAACCCCCTCACCGGGTGCCTGGTGGCCGGGGCGCCACGGAGTGTGACCGTGCTCGGCGTCTACTATGTGGAGGCCGGTTTTCTGGCCGGTTTGGCCATGTTGCAGGGACCCCACGCCGAGGAATTTCTGCAAATGCAGGGAGCCCCTGTTACTGCAACCAATAGCCCTCGATAGGATTTACGATAGCAAACAAGAGCCCCGGCTGATGCCGGGGCTTGACATCCAGGGCGGGGTCTTCGCTTCGAAACACAGGACTAGTTGGTTTGAATCGGGCCATCGGCTCAACTAAGAGGAACAAAGCTGGTGACGGACTCGGTCCGATTTGCGATCCCATTTGGGTGTTGACCTATCGGCCGAGTGGACTACGGCGTCAAGAAGAAGGCGGCTCGAGTGGCTTCAATGAGTCGCAACCCTTCTGGAAGTTCGCTTCTGAATATAAATTTCCCCGGCAATGGGATCCACCCTGGCTATCGACCGCAGACGGTGGATACGCTGCGGAGTCAGAGTGGCGCCGTGGGCCAATAATAAAGCACCGCTCATACTGTAGATGTTGCTTACCAATACAGCGTTGGGAACCAGATCCGACAGGCCGACCCGGACCGCCTCTTCGTTGGTTTTGTCCCTGCTCAGGGTTTCAATGTAGTCCAGAGTCGCTTGCACTACATTCGACGGATACTGTTTTCCGGATTGATCGGCCAACCGCTGAAAGGCATACTGAAATCGGAAATGGGAATCGTATCCGGGGCGATTGATAAGGTGAGCATACTGGTCGCTGATACCAATTATCATGGCCTGCTCCGGCACGGCGGAACCCCGCCGCCTCTTCGGAAACCCACTGCCGTCGTATGCTTCGTGATGGTTAAGGATAAATTCACAGACGTTTTCGTATCCCGAGACGGCCTTGAGATTATCAGCGCCGACAGATGGGTGCATTTGATAGAGGTTTAACTCCTCGGCACTAAAATCATCAACACTCTTCTCCAGCAGGAAGGGTGGCAAGCCCAGTTTTCCGCAATCATGGAGCAGAGCCGCAATCTCTATCTCAGGTAGCTCTTCACCATTGTAACCGAGAGACTTCGCAATCTGCTTGGCGTGCTCGGCTACTGTCCGACAATGTATGCCCAGTTCTGGGCGGCTCAACTCGACCATCGAAAACAGCGCCTTGGCCCCGTTAAACAGGGATTCCCTCAGGGTGGCATTCAGTGATTGGGCGGTCCTCAGTGCGTCGGTAAGCTGACTGGTTCGCAGAGCTACCCGTTCTTCCAAAGTGCGATTGACCACCACCAGTTCGTCGTTTTGGCGACTGGTTTGCTCATTGCGGCACCGGTCTTTGGAAGTGGTCTCGTGTAGAGCGACCGCCTCGGTCACCACCTGTCTGAGATTCTCGTCGTCCCACGGCTTCAGAATAAAGCGGTATATTGCGCCCGCATTGACTGCCCGTTGGACCGCCTCCAAGTCGGCCTGCCCGGTGAGCATAATGCGAATGGTGTCGGGCCGCTTCTCCTTGACTCGCGACAAGAACTCAGCCCCCGTCATTTGCGGCATCTTGTGGTCCGAAACCAGGACCGTTATGTTACGCTTTGCCAGAATCTCAATGGCCTCGGCGGGTGAATTGGCAAAATGATATTCCCAATCCCCTATTCCCCGGAAGACGCGCCTCAGCGCACTCAGAACCTGTGGTTCGTCATCGACAAACAGTATCTCTACCATTTGACTTATCTTTCCAAAATATCGAGTTGGTAGTGGACTTCATCGGCCAGGTTAGCCATCAAATCCGCATATGGTGCAAAGGCGCTATCCTGCCCGTCGCGCTGCTCCTCCGGTGGGAAGGCAAACCCACTGGCTGAGGCTAGGCTGTTGGCAAGTTCCAGTAGCTCGCGTCCGGCGGTGACTTCTTGATCCTCGTCGACGTCGTCATCGGGGCGACCGAGCAGTGATACGACGTCGGTCGGGAAACGCCAGTTTCGACACAGCGTCGCGGCTATTTCGGCATGGCACTCACCAAACAGGCGCTGCTCGACCGATTCCAACGTACCACCTTCCATCAGGAGATAGTTGATCGCGCTTTTCCAGGTTTCGGGCCAGAAGCAGGCCTGGATTATTTTGCCGACGTCGTGGACAAGACCCGCCAGGTAGAGTTTGTCCGATAGTTGTTTGTTTCGACGCGCCCCCAGTTTGCTGGCGACGATAGCGGTGGCATACGAGTGCCGCCAGAAAGCATCCATCGAAAAACTGCCGGGGTGAGGTTTCAGAGTTGAAATACCCTTTTGAATCGAAACGGCGGTAGTGATCGACTTGATAGTATTGATGCCCAGTACGAAGACCGCCTCAGTCACCGATGCTATCGGCCGCGAGACCATGTAGAAGGGTGAATTGGACAGATGAATGACCTTGACCACCAATGACGGATCGGAGGATATCAAAGCCGCCAGCTGATCGATGGAAACAGCGGGATCCTCCAAAACCAGCAATAGCTTTGTGGTCACTTTCGGAAACGGAGGCAGGTCCGAAAGGTGTTGGATGACATCGCTTACAGCCTGTGGCATATCCTGGTTCCTTTATTCGCCAGTACGCACCAGCGGGCGAGATTCGATCTCAAGATCTGGTTGGGTTTGCGCCAGCGAGTTATCAAACAGCTCCGGGTGTTTTCGCATAAGCTGTGCCAGGAGTTGGGTTTGTTCTCTAAGCTCTCGCTGAAGCGAGCGATTATCGGCCTGAAGTTTGTAATGAGCCAGGGCCAGATGTACCGTGACCTGGAGGTCAATGTCGTTCCAGGGTTTGAGGACGAATCGGTAGGCTTCGCCCTCATTGACAGCTTTAACCACCGACTCCATATCTGACTGGCCCGAGAGAATTATGCGAACGGTGTCGGGTGAGCACTCCTTTACTTTCTGAATCAGTTCCACTCCGGTCATGCCCGGCATGAGGTTATCACTGATCAGAAGCTGCACCGGCCTGCTTCTGACGATCTCCAGAGCCTCGCTAGCCTCGGTAGTAGTGATGACGTCAAAGGAATCGCCTCGAAACAACCTCTTCAGGGCGTGCAGAATATTCGGCTCATCGTCCACAAGTAAAACCGTGTACCGTTCCATATGTGATATCTCCCTTGTCATAGTTTCACCGGCGGGTTGGTCTTTGCGGCCGGCGAACATCCCTTGATCGGCAATTCGATCGTGAAGCTGGTGCCCATCCCCACTTCACTCTGGACGACAAGAGTGCCGCCATGCTTCTGTATGATACCGAAGGAGATACTCAACCCCATGCCGGTACCCTTGCCCGGCTCCTTGGTGGTGAAGAAGGGATCAAAGATCCGTGGCAGAATCTCCTCAGGGATGCCACTGCCGGTGTCGGTGATGCAAATTCTAATCACGTGATCGACAGCTTCGGTAGCTATGGTCAGCGACCCCTTGTCCTTGGTCGCGTGGGTAGCGTTTATGAACAGGTTTGTAAAGACTTGAACCAATTGGTTGGGGAAGCACGTCAGTTCCGGCAGCTCTCCGAATTGCCTGATGACCTCGAGCTTGTACTTGGTTTCGTTGCGAACCAAATTGAGGGCGTCGTCGATTAAGGCGTTGACCTGAGCCACCTGGGGGGTGTCGTCTTCGACGCGGGCAAAGGCCTTCAGATCACGAACAATTTTGGATACTCTGGCCAATCCGTCAAGAGTTTCGCTCATCATCGGCTTGGCGTCTTCAAGAATGTAATCAATGTCCAGAGACTTCCTTGCCTCGGTGACGGCGGTCGGCCCGGTATTGTTTTCAACAAGGCCAAGATATTGCTGCAGTGAGTCCAGATAACCAACCAAGGCATTGCAGTTGCTGGTCACAAACGCCAGGGGGTTGTTGATTTCGTGGGCGACGCCGGCGGCCAACTCACCTATCGAAGCCAACTTGGCCGACTGCAGAAGGCGCTGCTGCAGGTCTTCCTTTTCGGTCACATCATGGATGATGAACACTACCGCCGTAATCTGTTCCCGGTACCTTATGGGATAGGCAATGACATCCAGTCGGCGTCTCCCTATGGACAGCGTAATCGAAAATTCCTTCTCGCCGGTACTGTGACCGGAGGCGACTTGCTCAAACAAGGCAATAAACTGCGAACGTAGTTGTTCCGGCAAAGCATCGCCCATTGAAGCACCAACCATTCCGGACGCAGCCGCACACCCCCGCCCCAGAAGCTCGGTGGTGTATGGATTGACCAGATGCACGGTGTTGTTGGTGTCGACTGCAAGCAGCCCGAAGTTGGCATTGGAAATGATGCCATGCAGCATTTCCTTTTCCGCCAGCAAACGTTCGGTCCGGAATTCCAGCTCGCGTGTTTTATCAGTTACGGCGCTTTCCAGAGATTCCCTCTGCAGCTGGCCCTCTATCCGCTCCTGAACTGTCGCGAAGGCCCGATCTACGGTCTCCCGCATCTGATCAAGGTCGAAAGGTTTCTCGATGTATGCAAAGGGCCGCAGCTTTATGGCTGCGGAAATAGCATCGTACTCGGCATAGGCGGTGACCAATATGACCAGAATATCCGGATCAAGATTGGCCAGCGCTTCGGTCAGTTCGACACCTGACATCCCCGGCATGCGGACGTCGGAAATCACCAGTTTCGGCGGGTCTGTTTTTATCGCTTCAAGGGCGGCTTCGGCGCTGGACGATGTACGGCAGTCGTAGCCCTCTTCCAGAAGGAAGCTCGACATAAAATCAACTACGACATGCTCGTCATCGACCACAAGGATACCAAAATCCGCCTTAGTCATCGCCGCACCTGGTACCGGAGAGGTCGTCTGCTCAGCATGAATTGGAACAGCTGCACCGGCGATCATAACGAAATCCCTTGGGAGTGGCTGTCCTCAGCAGGGGCCACAGTCGGATTCACCGGATTCAGAAGAGGACTATGACAACGGCCGCCTGATTTAGGCTTCTGCGCTGCGGGTGACAGGCACGGGAGCGGGCGGAGCAGTGAGGAAGATGAGATACTGCCCCGCCCACTGAAGACCGTCAACGCCGCGCAGGATCGATCCCGGCGTATGCGGACTAGGCCTCGTTCGCACTCCGGAGATGCGTTAGCCTGAGATGAATGTGTTACGGCAAAATGCAATGGGTCCTCTCCCGTGTGTTTTACCATCCGTACTGTCTCATACGCCACGCAGAGCAATCACAAGACTTGTCTGCCATCGCTCGACTACTGACTGAAATCGGTTGTTGCGACAGTCAGGGCGAGGGGGTGGAGGGGGTGCATAGAGGGTGAGTATTTTGACCCTCCCCCATCCCGACGCCCAGACCAAGTGCTTATTTCCCAAGGGGTTGACGAAGCGGCGGCGGCGTTCGGGTGCTACCACCAATAGAATCGAGATCATAAGCGCCTTTTATGTTGCATATGTGCCCGTAATGATCTATGGTTTTGTGGATCTGTACGCACATTGGCCTTCCTCTGGGACATGGGGTCTTCCTGAACGTGCAGTTTTCCAATTGCGGGACAGAGAGTCCGGACAGCATCGACCGTCATACCGCTGAGGATCAGGGGCGAGCAGTTATGGCAGTTTGGCCAAGTCCGTTAAAGGGATGGGAAATCTATGAAAAAAGATGACGAACATGGAAGCAAGCCCAATGCGCGGTCACCCGCTCAAAAGCCTGAAGCCTGCGTAGAATCGTCGGATTCCACGCTGACCCGTTCGGACCTCGTCGAAACTCTCCGGAAACTCCGATCGGCGCTGACAACAGCCAAGACCCTCGCGTTCGATCAGGACCTTGAGCTCCGCTACACCAAGATCCACAATCCCAATCCGCACTTCACCGAAGAAATGGTTCTCGGCAGGACCGATGAAGATCTGTTTCCGGCCGATTACGCCGCGCAGCTGACGGAGACCAGTCGGCTGGTTGTCGAGTCGGGCGAACCGGGCCGCCGAGAAGTCTACCTAACGATCGACGGCGATCAGTACACTTATGATCTTGTTGTCGTCCCCACTTTCGATAAGACGGGCACACTTACCGGGATTAGTTGTGTATCCATCGATTCGACAGTAAGGAGGTTACTCGAAGATGCTCTGATTCAATCGGCGTCGAAGTTCCGAGCAGTGGTAAACACTACCAACGATGCCATTATGGTGATAGACGCCAACACTTTGATCTTTGATGAAGTGAATCCAGCATGCGTAGAACTGTATGGCTACAGTCGCAGTGAATTTCATGAAATGACTCCCATGGATTTGACGGTCGAGCCGGATAAGACGCTGCTTTCTATTGGAGAGACACTCGCGGGCAAACTCGGCAAAGCCGGCACAGAGTATCACAGGAAGAAGGACGGTACTCTTTTTCCGGCGGAAGTGACAGCCAGCACCTTTAGTCAATCCGGCCGGCGCATGCTTTGTGCTGTTGTGAGAGACGTCACCGAGCGCCAACTGGCGGAAGAGAAGCTGCGGGAATCTGAACAGAAGTATCGTGATTTTTTCGAGAAGGACGTTTCCGGGTCATATCTCTCGACACCAAACGGGAAATTGCTGGACTGCAATCTGTCTTTTGCCGAAATTTTGGGCTATCCCTCAATAGAGGAATTGCTGGCTACAAGCACCACAGAACTATACCTGTCTCCGACCGACCAGCAACGATTTCTTGCTCGACTCAAGGAAGACAAGAAGTTGGTTGGTTTTGAACTCAATCTGGTGCGAAAGGACGGCCAGACGATCCACTGCGTTGAGAATGTGGTCGGGACTTTCGACGAGCGTGGCCATTTGGTGGAATTCCAGGGATATATCTCCGACATTACCGAGCGCAGGAAGGCGGAAGAGGCGTTGCGGGAGAGTGAGGAGCGCTTCAAGAGTCTGTTTGAAAATGCCCCGGTTGGGTACCAATCCCTCGATGTAAACGGGAACTTCATTGAGATCAATGAGACGTGGTGCCGACTGCTCGGATACACCAAGGAGGAAGTGCTCGGCAGGAACTTCTCCGAGTTCATCCATCCTGATTTCGCAGAGCAGTTCCTTGAGAACTTCCCGAAGTTCCAGAAAATCGGCTACATCCTCGGAATTGAGTTCGAGATGATCAAGAAGGACGGCTCGGAGATCATCGTGAAGTCTGACGAGAAGATAGAGTACAATGAGGATGGATCGTTCGGGCGAACTCATTGTGTGCTCAGCGATATTACTGAGCGCAAGGCTGCGGAAACTGCGTTACGGGAATCTGAGTCGATTTACCGCAATACAATTGAAAATACCAACGGAGTTCCCTATCGGCTCGATCTGGTAAGCCGCAAGTATGACTTTGTCGGCGCGGGGATTGAGGACCTGCTTGGCGTTACGCCGGAAGAGTTCTCCCCACAGGTCTACGGCAAGATGATTATGGAACATGTGATAACGCATCCTGACGGCCAGGGAGATCTCGCTGCCTGCTTCGAAGCCTTTGGGCGAGGTGAGGTCGAGCAATTCCGGGCCGATGTGCGCATCCAGACCGCGTCAGGGGACATCAAGTGGATCAACGATTGCGCCGTACCTATTCGCAGCGATTCCGGTCAGGTTGTCGGCTCCCTCGGAATCCTGCAGGACATCACCGAGCGTAAGCAGGCGGAGGAGGCGCTGCGGCAGAGTGAAGCAACACTTAACAAAGCGCAACGCCTTGCCAAGATCGGAAGTTGGGAGCTGGACTTGACAACAAACACTCTGCACTGGTCCGATGAAATCTATAGGATGTTTGGTGTGGAACCGCAGAAGTTCGGCGCCACCTATGAAGCGTTTCTGGACCATATTCATCCTGATGATAGAGCTTTTGTAGACAGGGCCTACACTGATTCAGTGAACAACAGAACGCCTTACGATATAGTCCATCGCCTACTACTCAAAGATGGATCGCTGAAATTTGTAAACGAACGCTGTGAAACGTCTTACGATGAAAGCGGCAGGGCTATTTGTTCTATAGGCACTGTTCAGGACATCACCGAGCGAAAGCAGTCGGAGGAGGCGCTGCGGGAGAGTGAAGAGAGATTTCGGTCGATCACCGAGAATGCCGTCGACTGCATTTTCATCAAGGACATAGCCAGGCGATATGTTTTTGTCAATCCGGCCATGCAGAGATTGCTCGGCCGCCCGATGGCGGAAATTATCGGTAGAACACCGGCAGAGGTTTTCGGCGTTGAGCAAGACTCTATGGTTGATGATCGTACGTTCTCCGGCGAGACAGTTAGCGAGATTCGAGGCATGACCATAGGTGAACAGGAGCTGTTTTTCCACACCATCCAGACCCCGCTTTCGGTAACGGATGGCGAGGTAACCTCGATCACGGGAATCGTCAGAGATATCACCGATCTGCGGCGGCGCGCTCTGGAGCTGCGTGATAGCGAGCAGCGCTTCCACGAGTTGTACAATAACATTAACGACGGCGTGGCTGTCTACACGGCAGTGGATGATGGTAAGGACTTTGTTATCAGGGATCTCAACAAGGCCGGCCAGCGGCTTAGCAAAGTCGAATTGAGCAACATCGTCGGCCGCAGCATTCTTGAAGTGTTTCCGGGAGTGAAGGAAATCGGGCTCTATGACCTCCTCAAGCGCGTGTATCAAACAGGCCGGCCGGAGCGACTGCCCCTTTCCAGATACCTAGACAATAGAATTGATGAGTGGATCGAGAATTACGTATATAAGCTGCCGAGCGGTGAAGTAGTCGCGGTCTACCATGACCTGACCCACATCAAGCTTCTGGAAACCGATCTCGCACGATCCTCTGAGCAACTGCAAGCCGACCAGGTGGCGCTCGAAGCCAAGAGCATTGCCCTGCAAGAGGTTTTGAGTGAAATCCAGAATGAAAAAGACCGCCTGTCCCATCAGATACAGGCCAATCTGGATAACGTCCTTGCCCCTTTGATCCAAGACCTAAAAGACACGGCCGATCCAAAGCTGCAAACTCTGATCGACTCTCTGAGCCGATCCCTTAGGGAAGTAACTTCGCCCTTCGTCAACGATCTATTATCGGCCCATACCAACTTGACTCCCAGAGAAGCGAAAATCTGCAAGCTGATACGCCAGGGACTATCATCAAAGGAGACGGCGGCCGCTCTCAGTGTTTCTACGGAGACCATCCGGAGCAGCCGCAAGGCCATTAGACGAAAATTGCGGATTTCCAAAAAGAGGGTTGATTTGGGCAGCTACCTGCAGTCCCTTGCCGCGCCTCCGACCAAATCATAGTCCCCTGGCAGCTTCTTGACCTGCCTGCTCTGCAAGGGTCAAAATACTCACCCGCCACTCACCCTCTGGGCACCGTCGGGCTATCGCTAATTTTACCGACAATCGTAAGACAGTCGCGTCTCCGCAAGCAGCTTTCCGACATCTGGGGGGACGCCTGCTGTGTTGGGTGAGTGATACAACTTTTGTGCTCGATAAGGGGCAAATGAGAATGTCCAAGAAAACGAAAATCCTCCTTCTGGCCGCCCTAATGGTGATACCTACGTGCCTGGTCGCTCTGATAGGCATGCGTGTCCTGTATAATAGGCACTTTGACCAGCAACGAGTACGGCTGACGGATGCTGTGCAGACCAGAGTGTATGTGATAGAATCCGCACTCGGGCTTAGTCCGACTCAGGCAGCCGTGGGCCGGAATCCCGTCGGGACCGACAGCGCATCTCTTCGTCAGACTCTGACTTGGATTGAACACGGGTATACCCAGTATCAGGTGCTGGGGTCCTCCTACGAGACGATGTTGGCCAGGGAAAATGGCAACCTCATCGAATATGTCCTGAGCAATCGCTATCTCTCGATAGAGGAGCCCGAACCGATCCTCACTGATTCCAAGACGGCAGAGCCGATGAAAAGGGCCCTGGACGGAGAGTATGGAACATTGATCTATCGGGATTATCATGGTCACGAGATGCTGGCTGCCTACGCGCCGGTGACCGTACTCCGCATGGGTGTTGTGGTAATGATACGGGTTGACGAAATCAGAGCCCCGTATGTCAAGGCCGGGCTCTGGTCGGCGGTCATCTTGTTGTTGTTGTTTATCATCTTAGGGGCAACGGCTTTCCGGCGGGTGGTCAACTCGATTTTCCAAAGCCTTGAAGACGGTGAGCGACGCTATCGCAATCTCTTCGAACTCTCCAATGATGCCGTGATCATTCATGATACGAGCGGCAAGATTCTCGATGTCAATCGCCGTGCCTGCGAAATGCTGGCCTATTCCAGGGAGCAAATGCTGGCCATGACGGTGCTTGACCTGCATCCAGAACAAAGCGCGGCCAATGCACATAAGGCCTTGTCCTTGATGAAAAGGCAGCCATCGGTACAGTTTGAATCATCATTTGTTCGGTCCGATTTGTCGGAAGTTGATATCGAGATCAGTGCATCGGTCATTGACGCTGCTCTTGGCACTGTCCAAGGGATAGTGCGTGACATTACGCAGCGCCGACTGGCCGAGGCATCGATGCGCGAAAGCGAAGAAAAATTCCGTACGCTCTTTGAAGCCTCTGCTGATGCCGTCATGCTGCTGGACGAGAGCGGCTTTTTCGATTGCAACGCGGCCACGCTGCAGATGTTTGGTTGCCGCAGCAAGGAAGAATTCTGCACGAAAACCCCGGCTGATGTTTCGCCGCCGTGGCAGCCCTGCGGCACCGATTCGATTACTCTGGCTCAGAAGCACATTGCTACCGCCATGGAGAATGGGAGCCACCGCTTCGAGTGGGATCACCAGCGCCTGAACGGTGACATATTCACTGTCCAAGTGCTGCTCACCTGCATGCCCCTCAAAGGTGCCAACGTACTTCAAGCAACGGTGCGAGACATCACCGAACAAAAAGAGGCCGAACAGGCCGTGCGAGAAAGCGAGCAGAAGTACCGCGGATTGGTAGAGAATCTCAACCTGGGCGTGGCCGTCATCAGTCCCAAGATGGAAGTGTTGTCGACGAACGCCATGATGCAGTCCTGGTTCCCCAACGTGGATCCCGCGATTCGACCCAAGTGCTATGCAGGATTTAACGATCCGCCCCGCGACAACGTCTGCGAGTACTGCCCGACGGTCAAGACCCTGCTTGACGGCCGGGTCCATGAAGCCATCACCGAGACGCCAACAGGTGACAGAATCAGAAACTTCCGGGTAGTCGCGTCACCCATAAAGAACGAACACGGGAGCGTCACGGCGGTAATCGAAACGGTCGAGGAAATCACAGATAAGATCAAGATGGAGCACGAATTGGCCAGGGCTGACAAGCTGGAGTCTATTGGCGTTCTGGCAGGCGGCATTGCTCACGATTTCAACAATATGCTTACCGCCATGCTAGGTAACATCTCTCTGGCCAGGGGCAGGCTGGGCTCCGATTCGATTGCGGAGCCGTTGCTGGCTGCTGCCGAAGTCGCCTCGATGCGGGCTCAAGGCCTCACGATGCAGTTACTTACATTTGCCAAGGGAGGCAAGCCGGTAAAGGAGACTGCCTCGGTTGGTCAGGTCGTTTTGGATTCAGCTGCCTTCGCCTTGCGGGGATCACACCTCAAGTGCACCTATGATATTGAGGATGACCTGAATCCATCTGAAATCGATGTCGGCCAAGTCGGCCAGGTTATCAGCAACCTGGTTCTCAATGCTAGTCAGGCTATGCCGGATGGCGGCACCCTAAAGGTCTCTTGTCGCAACGAAGAAGTTGACAATGCTACCACTATGCCGTTGGAGGCCGGGTCTTATGTCGTCGTGGCTGTCACCGATACCGGAACCGGCATCTCGGCCGAGAATCTGGAAAAAATCTTTGATCCGTTTTTCACTACCAAAGCCAAAGGCAATGGTCTGGGTCTGGCCAGTTGCTACTCCATTGTCCGCCATCATGGCGGGCATATCCAGGTCGATTCTGAAATCGGTGTAGGATCGACGTTCACCGTGTATCTGCCGGCAAGTACATCGAGAACACCTGGCGAGATAAAGTCATCTGTGGCCCCAGTGAGAGGCGCCGGTCGCATACTGGTAATGGATGACGAGGAAGCCGTCCGTACAATGGCGGCCATGATGCTTGAGGACCTTGGGTATGAGGCCACCACTTCTGCGGACGGACAGGAAGCAGTCGACCTCTATCTGGAGGCGCAGCAGGCTCTGCATCCCTTTCATGCCGTCATCCTGGACCTGACCATTCCGGGTGGGCTGGGGGGCAAGGAAGTTATCGGATACTTGAAGCGGATAAACCCCAACGTGAAAGCCATTGTCTCCAGCGGTTATTCCAATGATCCGGTGTTGGCTAATCACAGTGATTATGGCTTCTCCGGTGTCGTAACCAAACCGTATCGACTCGCGGATCTTGGCCGGGTTCTGAATGACGTGGTCGGAGTTTACTCACCGGCAACGCGAGATAACGATCAGCCGGTGTTGGTGGCAACCGGCTTTGATTGGCCTGTTGGCGCCACAATTCGGTCGTTCTGATAGTCTCAACATATTGTAAGTGGGCTAACTTAGTCGAGAAATACAGAAAAAACGGCCAATCGTGACAATTGTCCGAGGGATTTGACTGGGTGTCGCATCCTACGATCCAGCTCGGTCTGGTCTCGCATCCATCCGCCGTGAGAGGCCCGGAAAAAACACTTCATGCCGGCTTTCTGCCGGTACTTTCCCATATGGAACAGGTGCAGGAGATCACGGCGGACCGGCTGATCACCTGCAACGAGCGGCGTTGTCATAATACCCTGGGCGATCTGCCACCGACGATCTTCCGGGAACAACAAACCGCCGGAAACTCTACTTGTGAATTGTCTACTTGACTGGGAAGCTTACGGACATACATCCTCTCCCCAGGATTGCACATCTACAAAACTCAGAGAGAAGCTGAGAACCGATTGGCCTCCGCGAGAGCGACCCCTCGTACTGGGGAATTTTCCCTCATTGATTCAAATTTACCCGTTTTTGTGCCGGCCTAATCGGTGCTGCTGGTTGGCAATACATACGACCGAGTTGCCTGGCGCCGGGCGTACGACCCGTAACATCGATTGTCTTACAACGACATACAACTGAACCCGGCTCCCCTCACTCCAAATCCGAACCGTATTGGTGATCATTTCTCCGCTGGCACACGCGTTGCTCCTTCATTAGAGTGAGCGGAAACACGACGGCGAGAGTAAATCAACCTCATTATGAGACCTGCGGAACAGTTGCACAGACATCTAAGGCGTTTTTGACATGCCGTTTGTGGCGCAATGCTTGGCGACAAAGCATTTCCGTCAAGGGTCGCGTCATACACAAGGCGAGCCGGCCGCAGCAGCAAATTTAGCTCCCGGAGGATATTCGTGACCAGTCTCCTGCAATCCTTGAAGGATAGGGCCAGAGAATTAGACTGCCTTTATGAAGTCGATGAGTTGCTGCGGAATCCAGATACACCCTTGGACGAGGTGTGCCTGCGACTTGTTCAGATTGTCGCTTCAGGCATGCGACATCCGGACCTTTACCAATTGAAGATCAGGATTGGTGGCCGTACTTATTGTTCGCCCGGCTTTGCCGAAACTGAGAGGGCAATGAGTGTACCCATAGATTTCGGGGTCACCACGATGGGCAGTCTTGATCTCTATTATTCTCAACGTGCATGCAGCGACAAAAACAGACCCTTCTTAGAGGAAGAGGCTCAACTGCTTACGACGATTGGCCGGCGGTTGGGTAGCTATGCAGAACATCAGACCGTGTTACGTAACGTGCAAGAGTCGGAGTCTGGTGCATCTGCAAGAGAGCAGCGAATTGTCAAATGGCGCAAGATCCTCCGTGTCACAAAACTGATCGACCCCGAACTTCATCTAAATATTGCCCGTAAGATGTTGTATCGACTGAGCGCCAGCGGAATCGCTGAGGCAGGGGCGTTCTTCCAACCACCAGGCGTGGCTTCATCCAACGCCGGTATCGGCTTGCGGGAAGAATGGAACGTACCACACCGCCCCCGAAAGACATACTTGGTCAAAGACGTGGAGCAAGTGGCGTTCAGGATCGCCGTCGAGCATCTCGGCGACGAAATGATACAGTCCCTGATCGAGAAATGGCTCAGAGAGGACAAGCTCAGCCACCTGGAACGATTGATCACGAGCCACTGCTCAGTGATGGAGATGGCCAGCGCCGTCCGCGATTGCTATCCACCCCAGTCGGGCAATCAAGATTCGCCTTCGGCGGTCGAGAAGAGTGTGCTCGTTTCGTTGATTCGTAGAGTTCTGTCAGATCAGCTGAATTACATTGACACAGCAAAACGGTTCATGCGTGTCGGAGACATTGGTCAATTGCTGGAGCGGGTCGCCTGTTGTACACACAGCACCGGCTCGCTTGGGGGGAAAAGTGCTGGAATGCACTTAGCTGCCCAAATTTTGAGGGCGAGCGCTAAGGACTCCGAACTGCTGGACAATGTGAAAATCCCCAGAACTTGGCACGTTGCCTCAGATGCGATGATGCACTTCGTGCGATTCAACGGTTTTGATGATGTTATCGAACAGAAATACAAGGAACCACACGAAGTCCGCTCCGAATACCCATATATCGTGCAGACATTCAAGAGCGCCCGATTCCCTCCCGGCATGATAAATGGTCTCACTTTCGCACTAGATTACTTCGGAGAATGTCCTCTCATTGTCCGCAGCTCCAGCCTGCTCGAGGATCGAGCTGGAGCGTCACTTTCTGGGAAATATCGGAGTCTGTTTCTGGCCAACCAGGGGGATCGGCACGAACGACTGGATGCCCTTACCGATGCCATCGCGGAGGTCTACGCGTCCACTTTTTGTCCCGACGCCATAGAGTATCGGAGCAAGCATGGCTTGCTAGACTATCCGGAGGAGATGGGCATCATGATCCAGGAAGTCGTGGGATCCAGGGTTGGCGACTACTTTCTGCCTACATATGGCGGAGTTGCCTGCGGTCGAAATGAATTCAGCCAGTCTCCTGATGATAGGTATGAAGATACGGTGGTGCGCCTCGTGCCCGGTCTTGGCACTCACTCCGTCGATCAGATGGAGGATGACCGTCCTCCGGTCGTGATTGTCCCTGGACAGCCAGGACTCCGACTGAATGCCTGCGAGGACAGAATCGTGCGTCGTTCTCCCAAAAAGATGGACGTAATCAATTTGGCGACGGATGAGATAGAGACACTCAATATCGATGACTTTCTGTCGACGGTGGGAGCGACCCTTCCCTCAGTAGCAAGCGTGATTTCGGTCCTTAGCGACGACCACACCATATTAGCCGTCCAATCGGGCGATGATCTTGTTGGCCGGCGTGTGGTCGTAACATTTGACCAATTGATATGCAAAACGAAGTTCATCCAGCGGATGCAGACAATCCTGGAGACTCTTGAGCGTGAGATCGGGTCTCCCGTTGAAGTTAAGTTCGCCTCTGACGGGCGAAGCTTGTATCTGCTGCAATGTCGCCCGCTAAATTCCTTCAGGTGAAATCTTCCCGCTTCCAACTCCAATATCATCCTGAGTGGCCGAACGCTGGCACCGCTGAGGGTTGTACCTCCAAGCTGCATGTTTTTCTTGGAGTATTCCCTGCCCTGGGCGCCGGTTCCAGGATTTGATAGTCGCCAACCCTCGCTATCCGGCAAGCGATTCAGGAGAACCCAAAAACGGAAAGGCCCCTTGCTTTCGCGAGGGGCCTCTCTCAGGAATTGCATAGCCGTTTAGTTGATAACTGGTAAGAACCAACCTGATCGACTCCCGGATGTCCGGCCAGAAACCGATCCGAACTATGCAGGCGTCTTGACTAGCTGTTCAGTATCTGGTCGACTTCTTCCTTGCCCACGTCCATAATGTAATTGATACCGCTGATTCTGGCCGCTTCCGGCGTCAGGGGCGGCGATGTCATCACGAGTGATGTGACTCGTGGTGAACTTGCGGCTCCCACACATGAGCTGTCGAAGTCCCTGAGCCAACCGCTCATAGTACGTGTACAGGCCGATGGCACCAGAGGGGAGGGAATCGAATTCCTTGTCACCTATTTCGTTGCGGAGATCGGCGGCAGTGACAAAGATCTCGTCGCGAGTCTGGCCGAACCGCTCCACATAGACCGGCAACTGATGGGCGTCGATAGCGTTGCCGATGGTTTTGCCAACCATCACCGCTGCGATCGGGCTACGGGCCATGCCGATCAGCTTGGTAAAGGGCGCGCCGATAGCAAGGCCCTTAAAGATCTGGTCCTCGAAAGTGAAACCACCGGCCGGAACCAGCGGCGGTACATATTCACCCTTGTCGGCCAGCCGCTTAGCATACTGATACATCAGCGAGTGCAACTCTACAGGCGGCACACCCCACTCGTTCATCATGCGCCAGGGACTCATTCCCGTGCCGCCACCGGCACCATCGACGGTGAGGAGATCAATCTTGTACTTGGAAGCATACTTGATCGCGCGAGCCATGTCGGGCGGCGTATAAGCACCGGTCTTGAGGGTAACATACTTGGCCCCGGCCGCCCTGAGTTCCTCGACACGTTTGGCGAACGATTCTTCCTCGACCATACCCAGACGGGAGTGACGTTCAAACTCCTTGAAGGCCCCGTTCTGGAAAGCCGCGATCACTTTGGGGTCGGTCGGGTTAGGCAGTACCACATAGCCGCGTTCGTAAAGCAACTGGGCCTTCTTGAGGTCGCGAATCTTCACCTCGCCGCCGATATTCTTGGCGCCCTGGCCCCACTTGAGCTCGACAATCTCGACCCCCAGCTTCTCGATGGCATACTCTTGCGCACCGAGCCTGGTATCTTCGACATTGGCCTGGACAATGGTGGCGCCCCAGCCATCCCTTTGATTGTCCTGAAACAACTTCACGCGACGTTTTAGATCGACAGTATCAACCACTCGACCGTTCTTGATCGTGGCCTGGGTGTCCATGCCAACGACGTTTTCGCCGATGGTCAGGCCGGTGCCGGCCAGTGCCGTTCCGATGGCCAGACCATCCCAGTTGTTCTTAGCCACGTCAGTAGAACCGATGCCCGGGATCATGAACGGCAGGCGGAACTTGATCCCCTTGTCATGCCCGAAACGAACTTCGAGATTGACATTGGGGAAGATGGCTTTGTCGCTGTCGGCTTCAATACCATGAGCGCCTACGGCGGTGCCCATGATATTGAAATGCGAGTAGTCGACCGGGTAAGTTTTCTCAGAGGCCGTGGTAATGACACCAAACGGCTGGGGATAGATGACTTCGTGGCCGCGGAAGGCCGACTTCCCGATTTCGCACATACCGATGCAGCCGTCCACACACGTTGTGCACATTCCGGAGTTGGGTGAGACAGATCCTTCTGTGCGGTTTTTCGTCAGTGTTGCAGCCGATGAATTGATTCTTGATAAAGTTATGGACATTGTATTTCCTCCGGTGCCGATCTCAGTCTTTCTTTATTTCGCATGCCACGCAGGGTTTCATGTAGCACATCATATCTTCAAACGTATTTTTACCGACACAGGGCGGGGCCAGGTTGGCACACCCGCCGCAAATAGCTTTATCGGGATCGTTGTAAGTACACCGATAAGAGCAGGCCGGGCATACATACTCGCAGCCGCCACAAAGACGGCAGACCTCCGACTTGACATCAAAGGGAGTGCCCAGTCCCCGACTCTGACCGCGGCCGAAAAAGCCGATGGCCTTGGCCATCATCTGTTCCTCGCACATGCGCACGCACAGACCGCAGAGGATGCAATCCTCGTGTTCCTGGCGAAAGCGCTGCTGCCGAATGTCGTGTGCCGAAGCCAGATCCTGGATGACCTTGGACTGCGGGCAAGAGGCCAGTAGCAACTCCAGAACCATACGGCGTGCCCGGATTACTCGCTCCGAAGCCGTACGAACCTGGAGGCCCTCTTCGACCGGATAGGTGCACGATGACACCAACTTGGACCGGGGGGCTTCGCCAATCTCGACGACACACAGCCGGCAGGCGCCGTAGGATGAAAGACCCTCCATGTGGCATAGTGTCGGGATGGGAAATCCGAGAAACTGCGCCGCCTCCAGAAGGGTGGTTCCTTCTTCCACCGCGACCTTCAAGCGGTTGATGTAGAGAGTAATCATGCCTTGGTTCCTCCAACGGTCTGAGTCATGGGGACTTCTTCCGTCTTCTCTTGGCACTGCGTGAACTCCAGATCGCAGCGCAGGCAGCGACAGGCTTCGTGCGTGGCCTCATCAATCGAGAGTGACACTTCAACTTCGGTGAAGTTGCGGGTGCGCCAAGCTGCCGGCGCGCGGGGCGTCTCGACCCTGCTTGTCGCAGCCTCACGAATATCCTCCGGGGCGGGCTCGACATAAAGGCGGGGCAGGCACGGCTCAGCCGGTTGAATCAATTTCTCTTTCCGAACAAAGCGCTCGATCATCGCGGCGGCGCGCTTGCCGGCGGCAATGGCCTCAACCACCGTATTCGGACCGGTGACGACGTCGCCGGCGGCGAACACTCCCGGTCGATTAGTAAGGAGAGTATCCGGGGCAACCTTAACAGTATTCCAGCGGGTGGTTTCGATGCGACTCAGGCGAGCCGGTCCGATAGCGTCAATGCCTGAGTCTTCGCCGATGGCAACTATCAGGGTATCGAGTTCCAATACCCGCTCGGTTCCGCTTATGGACACGGGACGCCGGCGGCCACTCGAGTCGATGTCACCCAGCTCATTGCGAACATACTCAAGTGCTTTCAGCTGTCCGTTCTCGGCGATCACCTTAGTCGGAGACATCAGCGTCTGGATCTTGATTCCTTCCTGCTCGGCGGCTTCAATCTCTTCAGCGAAGGCGGGCATTTCCTCACGTGTGCGCCGATACAGGATGGTGACACTGTCGACATCTTTCTGGCGAAGGGCCATTCTGGCCGCGTCAATGGCTGAGTTGCCGCCGCCTATAACGCCGACCCGACCACGAGCCAGATGCTCACCCCTCATGTTGAGGGCTTTGAGGAATTCAATGGAAGGAAAAACGCCTTCGGCATCCTCGTTCTCAAGTTGGAGCGGCTTGCTCTTGTGTGCTCCCAATGCGAGCAGCACCGCCTGGAAGCCGTCCTCAAACAGTCCATCAACGGTGATGTCACGACCAAGCGCCGCATTGCATTGGAGCGTGATGTTCTCATCCAGAAGGGCTTCGATTTCCTTTCTGATAACCTGGTGCGGCAGGCGGTAGGTGGGAATCGCACAGTAGAGCATGCCGCCCGGTTCCGGCTCCACTTCGAAAACAGTCACTTTGAAACCCTTCAGCGAAAGATAGTGGGCGGCGGTCAGACCGGCGGGGCCCGCTCCAACGACTGCCACCTGCGGTGCCTCACCGTCCGTCCAGGACTCTCTCACTGGTTTGTACTGCGAGGGGTCGATACGGTCGGTGATGAATCGCTTCAGCGATCGAATGGCGATCGCCTCGCCGCCGCTCGTCCCGGCGCGACACTTCGACTCGCAGGGGTGATGGCAGACGCGGGCGCAGACCGAGGGGAACGGATTCGGTTCGCGGATGGCCTGATAGGCCTCTGCATACTCTCCGCGTGCAATATGGGCGGTGTATCGCCAGGCTTCGGTGCCGAGCGGGCAGGCCGACTGACAGGGGGCACCCACCAGATCCTTGCAGACAAAGGCATCACAACGCTTGTCTTTGATATGCCGTTCAAACTCCGGCCGGAAATAGCGTAGTGTGCTCAGAACCGGATTGGCCGCCGATTGGCCCAGGCCACACATGGTCGTGTCTTTGACCGCTCGTGCCAACTCTTCGAGCAAATCCAGCGTTTCCATCGTTGCCCGGCCCTTAGTAACATCGTCGAGCAGCTCGTACATCCGCTGAGTGCCCTTGCGACAGGTGAAACACTTGCCACATGATTCTTCCATCAGGAATTTCATGAAATATTTGGCTATGTCGACCATGCACGTGTTTTCGTCCATGACGATCATGCCACCGGAACCCATGATGGAGCCAACTTCCGCCAGACTCTCATAATCGATGGGGAGATCAAACATGGAGGCCGGAATACAACCGCCGGAGGGACCACCGGTTTGGACCGCCTTGATCTTGGCATCACCAACCGGACCGCCGCCGATGTCGTAAACAACTTCGCTGATCTTCGTACCGAGCGGGACTTCCACCAGACCGGTGTTCTTGATTTTGCCCACCAACGAGAAAATCTTGGTGCCGGTATTGCCGGGCACACCGATTTTGGCGTACTCTTCGGCTCCACGATCGATGATGATCGGGATGTTGGCCAATGTCTCGACGTTGTTGATACAGGTGGGGCAACCCCATAGACCTTTCTTGATCGGGAACGGCGGCCTTTGACGGGGCTCGCCCATGAAGCCCTCGATGGACTTGATCAGGGCGGTTTCCTCACCACACACAAAAGCTCCGGCACCACGGAAAATCTCGATGTCAAAATCGATCCCGGTGCCGAGGATATTCTCACCCAGAAGACCGGCGTCGCGCGCCTGCCCAAGGGCAATCAAGGCGTGCTTGATGGCCAGCGGGTACTCACTGCGCACATATATTATGCCGGAAGTGGCGCCGATGGCAATGCCGGCGATCAGCATGCCTTCGATTATGGCGTGTGGATTGCCCTCCAATAGACTCCGGTCCATATAAGCTCCGGGATCACCCTCATCAGCGTTGCAAACCACATACTTCTGAGTGTCGCTATTCCCTGATTTCTGCGCCAATTCCCATTTCTTACCGGTCGGGAAACCGGCTCCGCCACGACCGCGCAGCCCCGATTTTTGTATCTCGTTGACAATCCATTCGGGATCGGGGCTTAATAGAACTTTCTCCGTGGCAGCATAGCCGCCCTGTAAGACGTAATCCAGAATCCTGATCGGATCCAGCCGCTGGTTCATGCCCAGAACGGTGCGGGTCTGTTTTTTGAAGAAGGGAATCTCCGACTGACAGTGGCAGCCCTTTTGCTGGCAATGTTCCTTGTAGATCAGTCCCTCTTCAACATAGCCGCCGACGGCAGCTTCGATGACTCTAGGAATGTCTTCCATTCTTAGTCGGGGATATAGGTGCTCGCCGGGTTCAACCAGGACGAACGGGTCCATCTCGCAGAATCCCTGACAGCCGGTGATTCTGACGCCAACCCGCTCCTGTAAAGACCGTTCGACGATGTACCGCTTTATAATGCGGAGCACATCGTTGGAACCGCTAGCCTGGCCACCCGTTCCGGCGCAAACCACCAGAGTTGGCTTGTCATCCTCTATATCTCGCTCGCCGAGAACGCGTCGACGATACGTACCCAACTGCTCGACTGACGTGAGTTTCCTCATTTAGTGATCTTTCCTGACAATGGAGTATTGGCAGCCTTTGTTATTCAACCGTTGCGCCCCCGAGGTCCAGCATGTGCCCTTTGCATCCGCTACGCGTGCAGATTTGAACAATGCCACCGCCGCGGACTATCATCGGTACCATTGATGCGCTGCACTCCGTACATTTGGCACTACCGATCAGCTCGGCATGGCAATGGGGGCAGAACAACTGAATAATAGTGTCATCAGGGAGCTCATGTTGCGATTCTACTTTGTGGCTGCCATACAGACAGGACAGCAACAAGCGGCCATGATTACTGCCAAACGAGGCCGTAACACGAATGGCCGGATGACCATCAACCAGGTGACGTGAGTCCATTAGACTGTGGTTGCAGCGGGCGCAACTGACCTCAAGCGGGAAAACACGTTGATCACTATCGATCTCAACTGTGTCCAACCCGGTTTTGACTCGATCGATAACATCGGGGACCATCGATGGCTTCATGCTGGGAAAATAGCGTCCGTCCACAACCATGACCGGCCCCAAGGCACAGGCGCCCAGGCAATTGACCGTCTCCAGCGTAAACTCGTTGTCGGCCGTGGTCTCTCCGGAACGGATGCCCAGGCAACGCTCGATCTCAGCGGCAATGGTGGGGCCACCCCTAACATGACAGGCGGTACCCAGACAGACAGATATAAGGTGCTTTCCGCGAGGTTTGAGGCTGAAGGACCTATAGAATGTGGCCACACCATAAACATCGACCAAGGATCGACCTGTCTCTTCAGCTACCCGCCTGAGGGCATCCTCAGGGAGATAGCTATGCTTAGCTTGTATCTCCTCCAGGATCGAGATCAAGCTGTCCCTGCCGGTGCCACTCTTGCTAATGATGGCGCTTATTTCATCTGTTGTCATTATTCGCTACCACCTCAGATGCTATTCGTATTCCTCACAATGCCAAATGCCGCCCTCGGTTCGGGCTAACCCGCAGTCGTGGCGGTGCTGGCAATTAACGCAAAGTCCTGTGTGATCCGCCGCCTCGGTTGATGTCGGCTCGGTCGAACCGGCCATGGCTGATGACGCGTCGCGATGAACAGGGGAGAGCATATAACCGTCGTACAACTCGCAATACAGGGCGTCCGTACCGCGGCGCTTCCGGTATACGCAGCTCTCAGAGTTGTTGCAAGTCACACACAGTCCGACAAATATCTGCGCCGCAGACATAATTTGGCCCTCCATCGACAAGTCTGACGTTCCGCTTATCTTGATCATCACTAATTTTCCCTTTTGCAGTCTTTTTACAGTTAGCGGAATCCGCGATTTCATAATACCGGTATAGCGCTGCTCAGCAACGAACGTGCCATCGCAACTTGGCCACCTCTCTTATGTCACCGCGCCCCTTGGCCTGGCCCGGGTCAGATGACCTATATGCTTGTCTGACAATGCGTTGGGCTTAGCCAAAAGGTTCCGATTAGGCAGACTAACCCAGGCCCCACACCAACCAAGTGTTCCAAATAGCATCCGATTATCTGATGATAGCGGGGAGTAACGAACCGGCGGGGAATAACGCCCCGCCTGAAAGGGTCGGTCTTAGGACTGCTTCTCGGTCTTCAGCTTCTCGCGCAGGGTCTTACGGTCTATGCCGAGGATTTCGGCAGCACGAGTCTTGTTACCGTTGACACTGGCCAGCACGTTTTGGATGTGCTCTTTCTCAACCTCGTGCAGAGAGCGATTCAGGCCTTTGTGTCGATGCGGGGAGAACCTCATCAGGGTCGGTAGATCGGGGGCCTCGATAGTGTCGCCGTCGGTCATGATGACCAGACGCTGGATGACATTTTCCAGTTCCCTCACATTGCCGGGCCAATCATACTCTCTCAGCAAGTTGAGAGCCTCATCGGAGAAATGAACCCCCTCCTTGTCGTTTTCTCGCGCAAACTTCTCCGTGAAGTGATTGACCAGCAGTAGGACATCATCCCCACGGTCTTTCAGGGGAGGGACCATTATTGTAATGACGCTAAGACGGAAAAATAGATCCTGACGAAAAAGCTCCTTATGAACCAGATCCTGCAGATCCTTGTTGGTTGCCGCCAGGATACGAACGTCGACCTTTCTGGTACGCCGGTCGCCAACCATGTTGACTTCTTTGTTTTGGAGGACCCGGAGTAGTTTGACCTGCATGGCCAGGCTGGTTTCACTGATTTCATCCAGAAAAATCGTACCCCGGTCGGCCGTTTGAAAAAAACCGGCGCGGGTCTCGCTGGCCCCAGTGAAAGACCCTTTCACGTGCCCAAACAGTTCGCTTTCCAGCAGCCCTTCAGGAATGCCCCCGCAATTGACGGGCACAAACGGAGCCGAGGCGCGTCCACTATTATAGTGAGTGGCCCGCGCCACCAGTTCTTTGCCGGTTCCGCTCTCGCCGGTTATCAGTACCGTCGCCGGAGTCGTGGCGGCCTTCTCAATTGCAGTGATAACCTTTTGCATGGCCGGCGACTCTCCAAGGATTCCATACCTTTCGGGGATCTTCTTCTGAGACCGGGGCTCGGCCATGCGGCGGGCGCTGAGCTTGGCAAGGGCGCGGTCAACGGCCGAGAACAGTTCCTCGTCAGTGAAAGGTTTGGCCAGGTAATCTTCAGCACCATGTCTTAGAGCGTTGACAGCGCCGCCGATAGATGCATACCCGGTGATCATCATAACCTCGGCGTCACGCACGTTGTCCCGAACGTGACGCACCAAATCCAAGCCGTCGACGCGTGGCATCTTGTAGTCGGTTATGACCAGATCGATCTGATTGGCATCTAAGATTTCAAGAGCTGTCTCCACACTGGGCGCGGTGAATACGCGATATCCCCTTAAGCTCAAATTGCGCTGAAGCAATTCCAGCGTTTCCAGGGCATCATCGACTACCAGAATCCGTTGCTCAAAGCGCGCCTTAGCCATTCGAGCTCTCCATATCTGTTGCGGCCGCGTTCAAGGGCAGGCGGACTATGAATTTCGTTCCCCGACCCAATTGGCTGTCGACCTCGATAGTGCCGCTGTGTGAGATCACTATCCCGTGAACGACCGATAATCCCAGGCCGGTGCCCTCGTCTACATCTTTGGTGGTAAAGAAGGGATCAAAGATCATAGCCAGGATATCTTCGCTCATACCGGTGCCGGTATCCTCAACAGTGAGCAAGACATGATTGTTCTGCAGCCCGGTTCTGATAGTGAGCTCGCCACCCTGGGGCATGGCCTGGACGGCGTTGACTACCAAATTGGTCAACACCTGAATGAGTTGTGACCGTTCCCCCGTGATCTCCGGCAAGCTCTGGCACAAATCCAGAGAGAGGGCTATTCCTGCCTTGGTGCACCGGTGATGCAGGAAGTAAAGGCCCGCCTGGACCAGAGCATTGAGATCTACATCCGTCCGGGCTGGAGTCGTTTCCCGGGCAAAAAGCAGGAGTTTCGTGATTACCTCACGGGCATGCAGTGAGGCCTTGACGATTTTATCAATGTCGGCTCGCGTCTGCTCCGACAAGGCGGCCTCTTTGGCTACCAACTGAGCGTAGCCCAGAATATTGGCCAGGGGCTCGTTCAGTTCGTGGGCCAATCCGGCCCCGAGCTGACCGATAGTTGCCAAGCGATCGGCACGATGCAGTTGCTCCTGCAATTGCTTCTTCTCTTGTTCCGTCTGTTTCTGTTCGATGATGATCGAGATTTCCTGGGCGATAGCATTGATGAGGTTGCGTTCCTCGCTCAAAAACGGCCCTTCGTCAAGCGGTGGCTTTTCCCATGTGTAGCCCACCTCGACGATGCCACGTTGCCTGCTGTCGACAACAAGATCAGCCTGCATCCGCTGGAGCGGTCGTCTGTAACCTCGGGTGGCGAAGGTCTGTTTATCCAGGACGATCCGAGCGCAGCAAGCCTCGGGATAGAGCCAGCCGGGGGGAATCAGCTTGACCGTCTCGCGCAGCACCTCATCCAGCGAGATCCCCGGTCGGGCCGCCTGCCGGGCAATGCCATATAGACATGTCAGCTCTTTAACTCGCTCTCGCAACGCCTCCTGCAGGCGGCGCTGCGAAAGGGCGATACCGAGCGTTTCGGAAACCGATTCAAGAGATGTGATCAACCGCCTGTTGAAGAAGTCCACTTCGGCACTGGCCATCTCGATCAAGCCAAGTTGTTCAGCGCCCGCACCCACTGCGATCAGTAGAAGCGAGCGGGTATCAGCGTGAATCACGATCCCCAAATCCTGTTCGGGCCTTGCGACGAAGAGGCCCGGCTGAGGATGACTGGTGATATCACCGGAATAAAAACTGCCGTTCTCCGTAAACCACGGCAAAGCCGAATCGAAGTTCCTGTTGCTAATGTCGCTGCACAGCTGCTGCAACGCGTCATTACCGGTAGGGCTCCATCTTGTAGCGCGATCCCGATCACTTGCCGGCGACATCTCTTCATAACGGAATGACCCGGGAGTCTCTCGTCTTAACTCACAACGGTAGCATCGTTCCCGATCACTCAGAGCCATGCCTATCACAGCACAGCCGGAGAATGCCAGCATCAAGCTGGACACCTCCTTGAGGAATTGAGCCCGCGGAATGCCGGTATCGGCGCGCTCCAGGATTTGCTTGGACAGGATCTGCGTATCTTCCCGACGCCAATGAACTGGTCGGCTGCCCTGTTGCTGTTTTCTCCGGTTCTTCATATAAAGCCACCGGTGGCAATATAGCCGGGTTGCCACATCTGTGTCAATGGAGGTTGTCAAACCTGACCTGCCCCCCAAATATCGGTCCAGTTTGAGAGATAGCTTCTTATCTCTCTGGATCGATGAAGGAGGCAGTTATGGGCCGGAAACGGTACACGGTAGAAGCGATCGTGCGTATGCTGCGAGAGGCCGAAGTGGAGCTCTCGGCCGGAGCCCCTCTCAGTCTTACTCGGTGGGATCAATCCTGTCGAGGATACCGTGTTTAATGGCGTTCCGAGGTTCCTGAGGATTAAGGTGGGCGCCGATCCTGAGATGCAGCCTCGCTCACAATTGGTTACCGTACCTTATGCTCTTTCGGTAGGTTCTATTGAGTGTGCCGCGGGCGGTACACTAAGCGGCGGTCTGATCAATTCACCGACCGACTTCCTGAGCGAAGGTAATGCCGTGCAGATTCTTGACAGTGCCGGTGACCTGTCGGCAGCCATTACAGTTACCCCAGCCGGGGCGGCGATTATCGACTTCTATGATCCCGTCGATTCGAAAGGCGGACGTGCCGGCCAGAAGCGGGTTTCGATCGATCACTCCGGCGTTACCATGTTCGATACTCTGACTGATACTAGCATGGTGCTCTATCCAAACGGCGATATCGTTGGTTACGGCCAGCTGGCCATGGGTGACAGTACGGCGAGCACTGGGCAATACTCGGTGGCTCTCGGCAAAACCAAAACTGTCAGCGGCGATTACTCGGTTGTCGGTGGATACGTCAACAGCGTATCCGGTGCCAAGTCTATGATTGCAGGTGGGCAGTCTAATGTGATCTCAACATGGAATTCCGCGATCGCCGGCGGTTTGAATAATGAGATAACCGGAGCCTACTCGTTCATTGGAAGCGGTGAGAATAATACGGTGACCGGCGGCAATGCCGCTGTGATAGGTGGTTATGGCTGCTTAGCCGGCCCCTATGCTATTGCCGGCGGCAGTTACGATACGGCAAGTGGCGGCTTCTCGGTTGCTCTCGGCAGCTATAATAAGGGCGATGTCGATCGGCTGGTGGCTGTGCAGGGCAGCAGGATAGTAGGCACGGTTGTGTATCGACTGGAACCGCGGACGTTGCATTTCATGGCTCTGGCCGTGGATCCGTCGTACGCACGTCAGGGAATCGCTGGCAACTTGTGGAGAAGCTTGCCGAGATCGCGCGACGTGAACACCGGCAGGTGCTTTCGCTCTACACGGTTCGACAGACGGGCAATATTGAGATATTTGAGAGGATGGGCTTTTGGGCAGTGTCCGAAGAGCCGGCCGAGGGTCTGGTGAGTGACACTCACGCCGCCCTCAATGAAGTCAGAATGGAGCGTAGCCTTTGAGCTCGCCTCTTTGATAAGCCACTTCTTCGATCACAGAATCAATACTCAATCCGCCCTGCGCACTACCGTAGTCTGGGTCAGATACAACATGGTCAATGACGCTGTCTCGTCCAGTGATCATTGAGCATCGAATGGTCCATCCCGCAGATTCCGTCTCTCACCCAATTCCAAAATCGAATATGATTATAGAGTTGAAGACCCCGCCCTGTCTTGACCGTCGGGTTTCCACCTCTACGGTCAATCACCCTCTCACAACGCACTGGCAAATTTAAGAGAAGACTCTCCCGTACAGCGTTGTCTCTCAACAGCCGGGCCAAGGACAGGACGGATTCACAGCTGCGGAGCCTCAGATAGTATGGAGCGAAACTGTTAGCAAGACGTTAGAAAACGACCTTATGCATGGACTTGATCAGACCACGTGTGCCTCTGTAATTTATTGGGAAACAGCCAATCAAAAGTGGCTGGGGCGGATTTGAACTGACGACAACCACCAGATTGGTGCTTCGGGTTACGAGCCTTTCACGCAGGCCTAACTACAGACAACACCAGATACCAAGAGACAACAACAGCAAAGACTTAGCTGCGGTTGTTTTGTCTGGTGTTGTCTCGTTTCGTCTAATGGTTTGGCTTGTCTTGTTAGAAAAACGTTAGAAAGGACTCGAGTGATTGAAGATGCATGCTGTCCACAATCGCTCTCAGCCCAGTGGTTTCATAGACATACACGTGCTGGCAGTCGGCACAGGGATGGAGGAAATTGGTGGACACCTTTCGGCCACCGGCTAGTCTTGACAGCAAACAGCGCAGAACGCAAGAGCATGCAGGCGCAGCGCGTCCCTAGACCAAACCCCCGCAGTCAACAGTGCAACAACACCTTACGCATCGCTAGCTTCGGCCCGCATGAGGGCAGCTGGTGGACACTACCGGGACACTGGCCGACAGTGTTTTTGCCACGAACGAATGGCCAAACAGACAGCGCCAGTGTCTGGTTGATCAAGACACTCAAAGCTGTGCTACGGCATATCAGTAGTCGCGCAGATACATACTCCCGTATAAGCATCTACCACCGACCTGAGGTCGGTGATGGTTGGTGGACTAGGGTAAGGTTCACCATTGGAACCAATAGGAACTCCCATATTGGGAATCGGAGGCAAACCTCGCAGGAAGATCATGTAGACTGGCTTGGAGTCTTCGTATGCATCGGCACTATGGTCGAAGCGGGCATACTCCACGCACCAGACGTGTATCTCCTTTGCTTCATACGGGCTTCCCATGACGTGGTTCAGTGCCTCGATGAATCCGATCATAGTGGGGGTTTCCTCTGTAAACCCGTAGACGTTTTCCCCAAATCCCTTCATCTTTTCGATGAGTTCGGCGGGACCTCCTGCAGGCATGATATCCCTCTGATCGGGATAGCCATCCACGCGGATGCTGGCTGCACATATCATGTTACCGGATTTTGGATCCAGAAGGACTCTGAATGTTCGCTCTTTGCTGTCAGTTGAATCCAAAGGCGCCTTGGTCACCAGAATAAGTTCGGCCCTGACTATGGTTTCCCAACACCATTCGCCGGAGAAGTTGGTAAGCAGCGGAAGGTCGGCAGCCTCAACCTTCATCAGCTGGGCAGATCTACTTACAGTCACTCCACTGTCCGGGAACAGAGTGAGTGACTTGGCCGTTGCCTGTTCCTCGGTCTGCAATTCCCATGAAGACTCATCCGGCTCGTTCGCACTTGTGGGCGAAGAGCAAGACAAGAACAGCAGTGCCGTTAGCAAGAGGCAAGTATGTCTAGACATCGTATTCATAATCTACGCTTCCTTCCCGACTACTTCGTTATTCCAGGTCTTGTATCCCAGATTTCCATCGCCCAGTCCGATATGACACGGTTTCTTCCATTCGGATGGGTCGACTTGGCCATGGCCCCAGCATCGTTGAAACTGGCGGATTTCCAACTGCTGTATCGGCTATCTGACCTTCCCCCGGTTTGGTGGACACATGAAGAAGCCATGTTATATTGGTATCAGGAGGTGTCCGAATGTCAAGAGATCGAAGTCGTCGTCAGTTTGATGCGGAGTTTAAACGGGAGGCTGTTCGACGTGCAACATAGTCCCTGGTGATCAGGCGATACTCAGTTGTATCCTTGCTTAGAGGAAACGGGTCCTGGTACAGAAATTCACTCATTCAAAAAATAAAGCCTCCTTTTGGGGGACTCAGCCT
>JBDRES010000030.1:0-15211 GCA_043819515.1 bacterium | reverse complement strand
CATATATGCAGCCGGAGCCGGTTGACCTTCGCCTCGTTGTCGACCAATGTCTGAACGCTCCGAATTCCGATTGGAAAGCCAAGGCCGAAGGTCGAGCCGTCTCGGTAAGACTGCAGACGGACGTAGAAAGCGCCGTGGTCGAGGGGAACGCCGACAAACTGGTCGTGGCGCTGGAGCACTTGCTGGAGAACGCTGTCGAGCATTCACCCGACGGCGGACAGGTGCTAGTAATGCTTGAGGCGCAGGCCGACGAGTACCGGCTCGCGGTGGTCGATCACGGTCCGGGAATTCCCAAGGCAATTCAGGGCAAGATATTTTATCCTTTCTTCAGCACCAAGCAGCGTGTCCGTTCGTCCGGGTTGGGGCTGGCGGTGGTGCATGGCACCGTCGTTCGGCATGGCGGCACCGTTGCCATCGATCCCGATTGGGAAAGCGGCACCCGGATGGTTATCACTTTCCGTCGGCCGCTGGGTCTCAAGGAGGATTCCGACATTACGCGGCGAGGGCAGCGCCGATCCGGTCTATATGTTCTGGTCGTGGACGACGACGAGCAGATCCGCGAAATACTCTGCGACATGCTAACTATCGAAGGCCACAACCCGATAGCTTGTGCCGATGGTTATGCCGCCCTGGAGGCGGCCAACTCGGGGCATTTTGATATCATGATCACCGATCTTGGGATGCCGGGCATGTCGGGACTGGACCTGGCCGGACTGATCAATGAGTCTTTCCCTGAGATAGCCGTTGCCATGATAACCGGCTGGGGTTCCCAACTGGACCATGGTGAGGTGGCCATCAAGGGGATTCGACAAGTTCTGGCAAAGCCCTTTCACTTGCGCGATGTCAAAGACATGGTTCGCAAGCTGGTAGCTGTCTGACCCTACGTTGCCGCTGCACTTTTTCGGACATTATCAACCTAGCAGAAACGTCTTGCCAAATCGGACTTCAAACGTATATTTAGCGAACATTAACTTCGGGGCGAGGCGAAATTCCTCGACCGGCGGTTAGAGCCCGCGAGCCCTTCTACGAAAGTGGATCGGTTGAGCCTGTGAAATCCAGGTGCCGACGGTTATAGTCCGGATGAGAGAAGCATGGCGGTGGAATGTATTCGTACATTCCGTTATTGCTTGTTGCCCCGGTATTTTTCGGGGTTTTTTTGTGAACGATGCTGTCGATCGACATTTTATGAAGCGGGCCCTCGAGTTGGCTTCGCGTGCGCGCGGCTTTACCGCCCCCAATCCGATGGTCGGGGCGGTAATCGTCAAGAAGGGCAAAATCGTCGGGGAGGGGTATCACCGGGCGGCCGGGCTGCCCCATGCCGAAGTAGAGGCTATTCGATCGGCAAAAGGGGAGACAGCAGGCGCTACCATGTATGTGACTCTCGAACCGTGTTGCCATCACGGCCGGACCGGTCCCTGCACCGAAGCTATCCGTACCGCCGGTATCCGCAAAGTTGTTTATGCCACAGCCGATCCCGACAAGCGAGTGAATTGCCGCGGGGAAAGCTGCCTGATTGAGGCCGGGATCAAAGTGGAGCGGGGTGTGCTTGAGAATGAAGCGCTCCAACTGAACGAAATCTACTTCGGCTATCATCGACTGGGACGCCCCTACATCATACTCAAAACGGCGCAGACTCTCGATGGTCGCATCGCCACTCGTACCGGCGACTCCAAATGGATAAGCAGCCCGCCCGCTCTGAAACTGGCCCATCAGCTCCGAGCCGATGTCGATGCTGTCGTGGTCGGCCTGGGAACGGTACGTGCCGACGACCCGGCCCTGACTGTCAGAAACGTCAAAGGTCCCGATCCTTATCGAATCGTTCTGTCCGAATCACTGAGATTTCCGCGTCACTGCCGGCTGCTTGATGAAAACACCGATGGCCGCTCGATTGTCGCGACTACAAATGACGAAGCGGTCGACCGACTCAGTCGCCGCCGATGGGAGGGTCTCATTCTTTGGAAGATCAAAAGACGGCGCGGCGGCGGTCTTGATCTGAACGATTTTGTTGTCAAGGCCGGCCGCTTTGGTTTGCAGTCACTTTTGGTCGAAGGCGGATCTTCGGTGGCGACTTCGTTTCTGAAGACCGGGCTGGTCGACAAATATGTTGTGGTAATCGCCCCGCGCGTGATCGGCTGCGGAACTCCGGCGGTAGCCGACCTGAAGGTTGCCAGACTGGCCGACGGAATCGTTTTCGACCGGCATCTCTTCAAAACATGCGGACGCGATGCCGTCTTTGTTGGTTATCCTAAATGGGAGCGCCCGTAGATGTTTACAGGATTGATTCAAGATATCGGAACACTAAAGCGTATTGAGCGACGCGGCAATTACCAGGAACTGGAAGTGGTGGCGGCTATGTCCGATGAGACCATCCGCATGGGTGAGTCGATAGCCTGTGACGGCGCCTGTTTGACGGTGATCGATTACGCTGCGGGTCGCTTTGTCGCCGAGGCATCCCAGGAGACGGCCGCCAAGACGATTCTGAAGTATTACCGGAGCGGTGACCAAATCAACCTGGAGCGAGCCCTGCAGGTCGGGGAGCGTTTGGGCGGACACTTTGTTATGGGCCATGTTGACGATGTTGGCCTTATCGACAGCATCACGCCGATCGGTCGATCGCTGGAAATCGGTGTCAAGTTTGACCATGAGCACGACCGGCTGGTGGTCGAGAAGGGGTCGATAACCATTAACGGCATCTCGCTAACGGTGAATGCCGTCCGGACCGGCTGGCTGAGTGTAAATATAATCCCGCACAGCGCCGCGCAGACGACGGTTCTGAAGTATCGGGCGGGACAGAGGGTGAACCTGGAGTTTGATATGATCGGCAAGTATCTTACAAAGCAACGATCAACAGAGAACGACAATAAACTAACTATAGAGAGGCTGAAAAAATATGGCTGGTGAGCAAAGCCACAACGGCTTCAAGTTTGACTCGATTCCGGATGCGATAGAGGATATCAGAGCGGGTAAGATGGTAGTCGTAGTGGACGACGCCGACCGTGAAAACGAGGGTGACCTCATTATGGCTGCCGAGAAGGCCACTCCCGAGGCGGTCAATTTCCTGGCTATACACGGCCGTGGATTGATTTGCGTTCCCATGACCGGGGAGGCGGTGGCGCGACTGGATTTGCACCCGCAAACCAAAGAGAACACGGCCCTGCTGGGAACTCGCTTTACGGTATCGGTCGACGCCGTCAAAGGGACTACGACCGGTATATCCGCCTACGACCGGGCGACGACCATCAAGACGCTGGCTTCTCCGGACTGTCGCCCGGAAGATCTGGGCCGTCCCGGACATGTCTTCCCACTCCAAGCGCTTGACGGCGGTGTTCTGACCCGGGCTGGACACACTGAGGCCGCCTGCGACCTGGCTCGGTTGGCCGGTTTGACTCCGACCGGTTTGCTGTGCGAGATAATCGACGACGACGGCACCATGGCTCGCATTCCGCGACTGGTCCAATTCTGCAAAGAGCATCAACTCAAGCTGATTACGGTTCGCGACCTGATCGCGTTCCGTCGTCACACCGAGATGTTGGTGCGGCGGATCACGACGGTCAAAATGCCGACCAAGTACGGTCGGTTCCAGATGCACCTGTACAAGTCCGATATCGATGATCATCATCACTTGGCTTTGACCAAGGGTGACATCGCCGGCATGAAGGACGTGTTGGTGCGAGTGCATTCCAGTTGTTTGACCGGCGACGTTCTTGGGTCGCTACGGTGCGATTGCGGCAATCAACTCCACGCGGCCATGCGCCAGGTGGAAAAGGAAGGCGCCGGGGTCGTGCTCTATATGCGGCAGGAGGGGCGTGGGATCGGCTTGGCCAACAAGATCCTCGCTTACAAGCTGCAGGAGGCCGGACGTGACACCGTGGAGGCCAATGAGGAATTGGGATTTGACGCCGACTTGCGCGACTACGGCGTCGGTGCTCAGATCCTGGTTGATCTGGGCTTGTCGTCGATCAGACTCCTGACCAACAATCCGCGCAAGGTCGTCGGACTCCAAGGTTACGGATTGGAGATAGTTGAGCGCGTGCCGTTGGAGACTCCGGCAAGTGATTTTAACCAGGTTTACCTGGAGACTAAACGAGATAAACTGGGACATTTGCTCAATCTTCAGTGAGCAATTAGTAGTAAGGATTGATCATGACGACACACAAAGTATACGAAGGCAAGCTTGACGCCGCCGGCATTCGGATCGGCCTTATCGTCAGCCGCTTCAATAGCCTATTCACCGACAAACTTCTGCAGGGCGCCCTTGACTGTTTCAAAAGGCATGGCGGCGACACTGCCGATCTGGCCGTGACCTACGTTCCCGGCGCTTTCGAAATCCCATATGTCGCCTCGAAATTGGCGGAATCGTCAAAATACGACGCCGTCGTCTGTCTTGGGGCGATCATCCGGGGTGATACTCCGCATTTTGACTATATTGCCAACGAAGCCGCCAAGGGGATTGCCTCCATCTCGTTGCGAACCGGGGTTCCGGTGGTTTATGGCTTGGTGACGGCCGACACTCTCGAACAGGCCCTGGAACGCTCGGGAACCAAGGCCGGGAACAAAGGCTGGGATGCCGCGATTTCAGCCATCGAAATGGTCAACCTATATCGCCAGATCGAGTCCCAATGAGTAACGTTGCTCGCAGTCGGGCCAGAGAGCTGGTGCTCCAGGCGATTTATGCCTGGCAACAGGGGCAGACCGAGCCGGGTGAGGGCTTCGAATACATCTCTCAGGAAGAAGAGCTGTCCGAGGCCACTTTGAAGTACGCCTCGGATTTGTACGCTTTGGTTCGTCAGCATCTCTTGTGGGCCGATGAGCAGATTGGGGCTCTGGCTCACAATTGGGACCTGGAACGAGTAGCGACCATAGATCGCTGCATACTGCAGCTGGCCTTGGTGGAATTGCGACATATGGTTGACGTGCCGATCAAGGTGGTTATGAACGAGGCTATCGAGATGGCCAAAAAATACTCCACGCCCCAGTCTTCAGCCTTTGTGAACGGGATCCTGGATCAGTTCGCCAAGTCGGACGAGAACAAGGTAGACTCGGCGGACAACGTCTAGCCCGCCAACGACCGCATTTGCCGGGTTGGGCGACACCGGTCGGCCGGATCGCATCTAAGAGGCTACCTCAGCCTGCAATCGATTCGAAAGCGATTGCAGGGTAGTTGTCCTCAAAACAATCTTTACACGCCACAACACATCCTTATATTCCGGTTTTCCAGGGCGGTTTCGGCCGCCTTATGGGTATAAGTCAGTTGGAGGTGTGACCTGAGCGTGTTGGGGAAACTTGATCGAACCAATGTCTTGGTGGCCGGCGGTGTCTGGCTGGCGACACTCGTCGTCTACTGGATGACCACGGCCGCCACGGTCTCGTTCTGGGATTGTGGTGAATTTATCGCGTGCGGCTACATCTTGGGTATCCCGCATCCACCTGGCACCCCCCTATACATTCTGGTGGCCCGCCTGTTTTCGCTTCTACCGCTGGCAGCCGACGCGGCCGTGCGCATCAATCTGCTCTCGTCGATTTCGTCATCTTTTACAGCCCTTTTCGGCTACTTGATTGCTGTACGCATTCTGCGTGCGTGGATAGGAACGAGCAAGAGTTGGTATGGGCGCCTGCTGACTTACGGTGGTGGTGCCTGCGGGGCCTTTTTTCTGGCCTTCAGCCTGACTAACTGGAACAACTCAGTCGAAGCTGAAGTGTATGGCCTGTCGATGGCTTTGATAGCTGCCATCATGTGGCTCGGACTAAAATACGTTGATTGCGAAGAGCCGGCCGGCTCGGCCCGGTTGCTGTTGGCGGCGGTGTTCCTGGCGTTTTTGGGAATCGCCGTACATATGACGACGTTTCTGGTGTTTCCGGCCGTGGCTTTGTTTTTTGTCGTCAGAAAAGGCGCTCCGGCGGCGGTCTGGTATGCCCTGGCGGTCTTCTTTGCGCTGGAGCTCTACTATGTTTTCGCCTTCTCGTCACTTCCGGGTGAGATACCCTATTATTTACCGGTGACCATAGTGTCGCTCGTGTTCCTGTTTTATGTATTCTCCTTCGACACGGTACCTTCGATGTACTTGTGGACCGCCGGTGGCTTTGGGCTCTCGATTGTGCCACTGCTGTCGCTGGGGGTACAGACTATCTCTCGCCGCGCCGGCAGCGAACTGGCGGTGACGAGTGTGGTAAACAACATCGGGCTTGGTGCGTTTGGTGTGCTGACGCTCTTTGGTCTGTGGGCGTTGCTGCAGTATTTTTCGAAACGTGCGGGCGGTTTGCGAAGGCATTATCTGGTCTGTGCCCTGTTTGTCATCGTGGCCGATGTCATGGTCGTTTTGCTGCAATTGCCCAAGGGCTACGCGACTTTTCTAGTCATATCGGTATTGACCGTGGCAGGGTTGGTCGCCCTTATGTTCCGTTGGGTTCGCTGGCCGATTCTGGTCGCCCTGGTCGGGAGCTCGACGGTCATGCTTGGAATCAACGAATTTGTCATCGGCCTTGGCCTGGCTATTGTCGCCGTCCCTCTACTGGGGCTGACCCTGAAGATACCCGGCTGGCGAACGGGTCTCTTGATTGTACTGATGGCTATAATGGGTTTTTCGGTTCATGCCTTCATCCCGATTCGATCGGCGCAATCGCCCGCTATCGATGAGAATAATCCATCCGAAAGCCTCCGGGCGACAGTCAATTATCTCGAGCGCAAACAGTATGGTTCGGTATCTATGATAAGCCGGATGTTTATCCGGCGAGCCGACTGGAGTCATCAGTTTGGTGTTTACCCGCGCATGGGCTTCTGGGGGTTTTTCGACGAGCAATATGGGCTGACCGGACCCGCTTTTGTGATCCTGGTGTTGCTGGGGATATTCGGGATATGGGAGATTATGCGACGGCGACCCGACCTGGGGGCGCCGCTGTTGGTGCTGCTCCTAATATCCACGGTTGGGCTGGTGCTCTATATGAATTTCGCCGACGGCACTCGCAATGTTCCCGGTCTTGCCAGCGATCATCTCGAAGTAAGAGACCGTGACTACTTCTTCACGCCGGGCTTCATTTTCTTTGGGCTGGCCATCGGCGTCGGGATCACCATTCTGATTCAGTATCTCAGAGACGGGGTGCGCTCATTGTCCGGCGGTGCCTCAACGGCCGCCAAAGTTGCGGGACTGATCCTGTTGCTCGGACCGAGTTTTGCTCTGGCTCATAACTATAATCGGTGCGATCGATCCCAAAACTACATGGCCTACGACTATGCCTGGAATCTGCTCCAATCCGCCGATCCCAACGCGATTCTGTTCACCAATGGTGACAACGACACTTTTCCGCTCTGGTGTTTGCAGGAGGTCTATGGGGTCAGACCCGATGTTGCCGTGGTGTGCCTGGCTCTGGCCAACACCCAGTGGTACATCAAGCAGATGCAGACAACCATGGGGGTCGACCTCGGATGGACGGAGGCTCATATCGATAGTCTCCGACCCTTCCGCTTGCCCGATGAAGCTACTCTGAACAGCCGCAATCAGCGCATATCTCCTCGGATTTACGACTACCTGGCCAGACCTGAGGCTGAGCGTGACAGTCTCTGGGCGCTGGGTGTGCCGTATGGCGCGAGCTTCCAGTTCCGTGACATGGTCGTCGACAAGATCATATACAGCCTCTTCGGCAAGCGACCGATCAATTACTCCGTGACTACCGGTCGTGGCTCCAGACGATATCTGGGTCGACAGATCGACAATCGTTTGTCGCTGCGGGGTATGCACTGGAGTGTACGTGGCGATACATCAGGGATGCTGACAGAGCTGGAACCGGCCGTGGCCTTTTTCACGGAACCGGGCGAGTTTCAGGCCCGAGGGGTCAACGATCCGGGAATTTATAAGGACGAAACGGCCCGGAGACTGACAGCCAACTGGGCCAATGGCTTTCTCATGGTGGCCGATACGTTGAAGGCGGCGGGCGATCTTGACGGCGCCGCCGCCCTGGCTGCGCGTGCCAGCCGGCTAATCCCGCACTCCGGCGACGCCATCGAATTCTATGCTGCGGTCAAGGCCGATCAGGGTGACGTCAATGCCGTGGAGAGCCTTCTGGCTGTGGCGCAGTATACGGATACGCTGGAACTTCAAACCCAGCTGGCTTCTGCCTATCGCAAGGCCGGCGACAACTCCAGCGCCGAACGTCTGTTGGGCGAAATACTACAAACAGATCCACGCCACCGCGGTGGCTTTGAGTCGCTCCTGCAGATTTACTATGAAACCAAACAGTTCTCGAAGATGATCCAACTAATGGAGCAATGGCTTGCTGTCAACCCACAAGACGAGCGGGTCAGGGCCATGCTGCAGCAGTTGCGCACCGACAGCATAAGATAGAACTTGAAGGTGTCTGTGAGAATTCTCGCCCTCAACTGGAATGATCTGATGAACCCCTACGCCGGTGGCGCCGAAGTGCATCTCGAGGAGTTGCTGCGTCGATTGGTCACCTATGGCCATGAGGTGACGCTGATCTGCTCCGGTTTTTCCGGATGTCGGGCCGAGGAGGTCGTGGAGGGTGTCCTGATCATTCGTCGCGGCAATCGTTACAACTTCAATCTCGTTGTTCCTCGATTTCTCAGGCGCCTGGTTCGCCGGGAACCGTTCGATATCCTCGTAGAGGACATCAACAAGATCCCGTTTTACACCCAGCTATATCTAAATCTGAAGACTCTGGTGGTGATTCCTCACCTCTTTGCCACGACGGTGTTTCAGGAAATCAACTGGATCCTAGGTACCTATATCTATCTGGCCGAGAAACCGCTGGTGCCTCTCTATCGTGGCTGTCACTACAATGTCATCTCGGAGTCGACAGCCGATGATATCGCCGCACGCGGTGTTCCGCGGCAGGATATTTCGGTCATTCATTGTGGTATCGATCGTGACCTGTACGCTCACGACCCGTCGGTGCCGAAGTACCCTGAGCCGACCATATTGTATCTCGGTCGAATCAAGAAATACAAATCGATCCAGCATTTGATCAAAGCCTTTGCCATCATAAAGCGGCAGATCCCCAAGGCGCGGTTGATGATTGTGGGTAGCGGGGATTATCTGGACGACCTCAAGAACCTGGCTCGCGGGGAGGGTGTGAGCGAGGATGTCGAATTCCCCGGCTATGTGTCGGTTGACAACAAGGTAGATCGGATGCGACGGTCTCACGTTTGTGTGTTGCCGTCACTGAAAGAAGGCTGGGGCCTGACCAACATAGAGGCCAACTCGGTCGGCACGGCCGTGATCGCCGCCGATGTGCCGGGTCTTCGTGATTCCGTCCGGGACGGCCGGACCGGCTTTCTTTTTGACTACGGTGACATCGATCAACTGGCCGGTAAATTGATTTCAGTCCTTTCCGATGACGACCTCCGCCGCCGCCTGGAACAGGGCGGCCTGGAGTGGGCCGAGGCATTCAATTGGGACAGTGCGGCCAAGAAATTCGAAGCACTGATCCTCCGGATTGCGGAGAGTGGAAGGTGACGGTACCGTCAAAAAAACGCATCTACATAGTGGTGGGTCTGCTGATTTCGGCCATCATGATCTGGATCCTGTTTCGGGAGATCGACTTCAATAAGTTGGGCACGGCGCTCCGGGGCGCCAACTATTGGTGGCTATTGCCCAACATCGCCCTGATCGTTCTGACCATGTACCAGCGCGCTTACCGCTGGAAATTCATGCTGCAACCGATCGGCGAGGTGGCCTTCCCCAAGCTTCTGGCCGCTACCTGCGTCGGCTTTATGGCCAACAACGTCCTGCCGCTGCGACTGGGAGAGTTCGTCCGCGCTTATTCCTTGTCGGCCCAGGATAAGCGGATCACCAAGTCCGCCTCGCTGGCGACCATTTTTGTTGAACGGATGGTGTTTGACCTGGTGGTTCTGTTGCTGATTTTTGGTGCGGTTCTCTTTGTCTCGGATATATCGATTTCCGGTAACGGGGGAGTGGCTGAGCAGTTGCGCCGCGGAGTGGTTCTGGCCATCGTAGTTGCCTTGATCGGGATTGCCATAATGATTGTCCTGGCCCGGCGACCGGAGCAGGTCGGCAGTCTCATCACCCGATACTTGTTTTTCGTGCCGGAGTCGGGCAAGAATGCCATAGAGCGAGTCATCCTCAAATTCCAGCGCGGCCTGGAGTTTCTTAATGATTTTCGCGCCGTTTGGCTGGTCTCAGTCCAGACCGTCTTGATCTGGCTGCTGATGGGAATCTCAAACATATTCGTTTTCTGGGCCTTCGACCTTGACGTTCCCGTGGATGCTTCGTTTGTCGTTTTGGTGGTAGTTTCGATTGCTATCTTAGTCCCCTCCTCGCCCGGGTACCTGGGTATTTACCATTTGGCTGTGGTGTGGTCGCTTCAGGCTTACGGTGTGAATCAGGAAGAAGCGCTCTCCTGCGCTCTGGTTTTGCATGCGGCCCAGTATATGGTGGTAACGCTGCTTGGTTTTTATCATCTTAAGCGACGCCACTTGTCGTTGAAGTCTCTTGAAGAAGAGGCGGACGAACTAGCTGGGTCCTGCCATCGAGATGGTGACTGATCGTGGTCAAGGCTGAGCCTTTTGTCGATCGCTCTCTCTGGGTTAAGTCCGTTCGGCCGTATGTCATAGCTGTTCTCGTAGTTGCCGCGGCTATGAGGGTGGGGTTCTTGTGTTCTGGGAAGGTACTGCCGGTGATGTGGGATGCGCGACGTTATGTCGCGGCCGCGATCGGCATTATCTCGTATTTTGATAGTTCGGGGCCGCAGCCGAGCGATGATGATGACGATGATCGCGATGCCTTTTTGTACTACTACGAGAGATATGTGCAGGGGGAGAAGATTGATTGGATGCACTACCTACCGCATCGCTTGCAGGCCGCCCGGGAGGAGATCTTCTTCGGCGGACCGGTCTATCCAAGTCTAGTAGCTTTGGTAATCGCCATCGTACCCGCACACGATTTTTCCTTCGTGAGAATCCTCGGCCTGATCCTCGATCTGCTTTCCAACCTGCTCCTGATGATAGTGGCTGTGAACCTCTGCAATCGACGGACGGCGCTTGTTGCGGGATTGGTCTACGCTATCTACTTTCCATTTGTGCTGATGTCGTCGATGCTGCTGCTGGAAAGCTCAACGACGTTTCTGATGCTGTCGACGATGGCGCTGATGGTGCGCGCCATTCGTAGACACGCCTCCTCCCGATGGTTGGTGATGAGCGGTGCGAGCGCCGGTCTGCTGGCGCTGAACAAACCTACGGCGCTGTTGTTGTTTGTGCCGCTTTTTATCGGCTGGTATCTCCTGGCGCTCAAGCGAGGTCGCCGACCCCGATTTGCGCAGGTCCTGCTGGTGATGGTTCCGACGCTGCTTATCATCGGCTGCTGGGTTGCGATCACCTCCGCCAAGTACGGTCAATTGGCTGTTCGTGATCCGGCCTATGCCGCTACGAATCTACGGCAATCGTCATCGATAGACTTTGAGGGATATGACCTCGATGAGGTGGAACCGAATTTCGAAGAGCGCGAAGTGTATCCCGACTTGGCGGCTCGTTTCCCGGAGTATGCCGGCCTGTTCGCCAAGAAGTGGGTGCGACTGTACAGTCGACCCTACAACGATTTTGAAATCTCTTACATTCTCCCGCCTCGAGGTTGGGGCTTGCTACATGAAGGGCTGCTTTACCTGGGTCTTGTCGGCCTGGTCCTGTTGCTGCGTGAACGGGGCCGATTGGCCGCCTGGCCGATTTTGATACCGCTTTACTATACCGGTCTACACCTGGTTTTCCATGCTATCAATAGGTACAGTTTTAATGCCCTGCCGATGTTGCTGATCGGCGCCGGTTTTTCGGTCGACTACCTGCTGCGTTCAGCGAGCGCGACAAGCAAGGGACGACGATCAGTCGTGGTCGGTATTTTGCTGGGCTTGGCCGGGTGGGCCATAAGCTATAACTTGTGGGTTCACCTGGGGCCGGCCCTCTCTCTGACAGTCGTAGTTGCCCTTCTGATCGCAAAAACGCTGCTTCTGTGCGCATCAGTACTGGCCGTTGTGGCCGCCCAAGCGGCTCCATCAACTCGATGGCGGCTTCTGGGTTGGACAGCGCTGGTGTCAATACCGGTTTGCGTAATGCTCTGGACACCGGTGCTCTCTCGCAGCGGTTGGGCCGAGTTCAAAATTCCTATAGAGAGTGCCGGTGACCGGACCGGGATTCGGATGTACATCTCAGATCTGGACGAAGTTGACGACGACGATCTGCTGGTGGTCATGGTGGACATCAATACCTGGGCCGGAAGTGATATACCATTTACAGTCTCAGTCAACGATCGGGTGCAGACATACCGACTCAGTGACCCGGCTCTGGCCAGATACTTCTATCCCAAAAAGGTCTACCAGGAGTACGCTCGTCTCAAGTGTGTCAGCCTCGACGCTATTCGCCGGTACGCCATAATCCCGGTCAACCGTGACAGCCTTCAATCCGAACTCGACTCGGCCGGATGGATTCAGATTGAAATCAGCCCCGACTATGCTGCAGACGACAAGGGGCAGCAGCTTTCGATCTACGGCAATTACCCGACCGATTCTCTGACATCGGCTTTTATCCCATCGCCTCGTTATGTTTCAATCGAAAGATATGTCGATCGTGGAGATCCGAGGTTGCGGCAACCTGTCAATTTCCTGTCTGATTCGACCGATTCATATTATATTGCGGCCGGCAGTTCGGGATCGACCTCGGATCTGTCACCTTTGGCCGGACGGCAGGAAGGGCGTTACAATATCTTCCTGGCGTGTTTCAAAAGGTCCGGTCGGATAATGGTATACTGAGGATTCTCATGGCTCTGAAGATTGGTGTCATCGGATGTGGATATTGGGGTCCGAACCTGATTCGCAATTTCAATGCTCTGGACGATGTCGAGGTGAAGGCTGTTTGTGATGTGCGCGACGAGCGGTTGAGTTTCGTGAGTAGGCAATTCCCGTTTGTATCCAAGCTGACAAAGACTCCCGATGACATTCTGCACTCACCCGACATTGACGCTGTCGTCGTTGCTACGCCGGTTTCGACCCACTATGAACTGGGTATGGAGGCGCTGACGAGTGGCAAACATCTGTTTGTCGAAAAGCCGTTCACGGCGACATCCGAGCAAGCAGAAGATCTCATTGAGGCTGCCGATAGTCGCAATCTGCGCATAATGGTCGACCACACTTTCATATATACCGGCGCCGTTCAGACTATCAAGACCTACATAGACAACGGTCATTTGGGCGACATTTATTACTTCGATTCGGTGCGTGTCAATCTGGGCCTGTTTCAGCACGACGTGAATGTCGTTTGGGACCTGGCCCCGCACGACGTATCCATTATGGACCATCTCCTGGGTCGCTCTCCGGAAGCGATTTCGGCCACCGGCGTCGCCCACTTTGAGAGGGGCATAGAGAATATCGCCTATATCTCCACATATTACGCCAACAACCTCATCGGGCATATTCACGTCAACTGGCTGGCTCCGGTCAAGGTTCGTAAGACGCTGGTTTCGGGATCAAAAAGGATGATTATCTATGATGATACCGAGCCGTCCGAAAAGGTGAAGATCTACGACAGCGGTGTGGACATGATCAAAAGCCAGGATCAGATCTACGATATTCTCATCCAATATCGCACCGGTGACATGTTGGCCCCCAAAATCGATCCTACCGAGGCTCTGAAGAGAGTCTCACAGGAGTTCTACGATGCCATCATGGAGGATCGACCGGCGCTTACTGACGGCGAGGCGGGGCTACGCGTGGTGCGGATTCTTCAGGCGGCCAATCAGTCGATTCACAATAGTGGCGAACTGATTCGATTAGCATGAACAGCAACGGGTACATCGTTCATCCAGCGGCTCTGGTGGCCTCGACCCGAATAGGCCGACAGACCCGAGTGTGGGCCTTCTGCAATATACTTGAGGGTGCCGTCATAGGGGCGGACTGCAATATCTGCGATCACTGTTTCATTGAAAATGACGTCGTGCTGGGCGATCGGGTCACGGTCAAAAACGGCGTCTCGTTGTTTGATGGTATCACCATTGAGGATGATGTTTTCATCGGCCCCCATGCTGTGTTCACCAACGATCTCTATCCTCGAAGCAAGGTCTACCACCAGAAGCCGGAGCGCACCCTCATACGTACGGGAGCTACCATCGGAGCCAACGCAACCATCCTGGCCGGGCATACCATAGGTCGCTGGGCGCTAATCGGTGCCGGCGCCGTGGTCACCAAAGATGTCCCCGATTTTACCAAGTGGTTTGGTAATCCGGGCCGGCTGATCGGCTACGTCTGTAAGGCTGGGCGGGCGCTGCGGTTTGTTGACGGCCCGGGTGGGGAGCGGTGTGCTCAGGGCTTGGGGGGAGAGGCCTACATTCTTGACGATGACACTGTCAGGCTGGTCGAGGGTTGAGGCTGCTCGCCTATGCGAACGCTTGTCACGGTACTGACATTCAATGAAGGGGAGAAGCTGCGCGCGCTGGTCGGTCGCTTTCCGACCGATCCCGAATACGAGTTGCTGTTTGTTGACGATGGCTCGGACGACGGCAGCGGTGACTTCCTGCGTGAAGCCGGGCACAAAGTCATACGGCACGAAACGAACCTGGGCGTGGGAGCCGGAATTCGAAAAGCGGTTGCCTATGCGCGCGAGCACGGCTTTGAGGCGATAGTTATCATGGCCGGAAACGGCAAAATGCTGCCTGAAGAGATACCTCGTCTGACTGAGCCGCTGGTGTCCGGCCGGGCTGATTATGTCCAGGGTTCGCGCTATCTTGAGGGCGGGCGATCGCCCAACCTGCCGCTTTTCAGGCGGGTTATGATCAAGATATTCACTGCCCTGGTCAATCTGGCCACGGGCTTTCACGGGACCGACATTACCTGCGGTTTTCGTGCTTACCGCCTAAGTATCTTTGATATCCCGGATGTGGACATCCAGCAAGACTGGCTAGGCCGATATGAAATGGAGTATTATATCCATTACAAAGTGCTCAAGCATGGTCTGGGGGTTCGCGAAGTGCCGGTGTCCATGGTATATCCGGCCAGCGGCAAGGACTATTCCAAGATTCCCGTTCTTACGGGATGGTGGTCGATGATTCGTCCCTGGATTTTTTTGATACTCCGAATCAAGCGGTGACCGACGGCCGGCGGGACCTTCCAAGTTCAAACTTGACTCATTGGCGACTCTCGGATATTGTCGGTCAATTACGAGAGTGAGCCCATGCTGAAGAAAATCATATTATCGGTAGCCCTG
>JBDRES010000029.1:0-44892 GCA_043819515.1 bacterium | reverse complement strand
CGATGCTGGTACCGCATCCGCGAAAAGACAACCCTCTCAAGCGGCTGTACCGGAGCGTGCGAAAAGTCTACGGAATGACGGATAAACCTAAATGAGTATCGACGTAGCCATATTTTGGATTTCCGCCCTAGTGGCCGTGGTGAGCGCGGCTCTGATGATCGGCCAGCGCAATCCGGTCGCGTCGGTGCTCTATCTGATAGTGTCCATGGCGGCCCAGGCGGTGCTTTACATCCAACTGGGTGGTTTGTTCATGGGGGCTATCCTGGTCATCGTTTACGCCGGCGCCATCCTGGTGCTATTTCTGTTTGTGATCATGCTGCTGAATTTGCGAGGTGGCGAAGACCTGGGTATGGCCTCGACACCCCTGCGAACGATAACCAAGTTCCTGGTTACGGCGTTGCTGGTGGTGGAGTTGGTTTTCGTAGTCAAGAGCGGCTTCTTTCCGGATGCCGGTGCCGGCGGCATGATGCAGACGACCGCCGACAATTTTGGTTCGGTTCAGGTGGTAGCCGAGCTGCTCTTTACGAAGTACTTCTATGCCTTCGAATTGACCTCGATTCTGCTGATCGCAGCGATTGTCGGGGCGGTGGTAATGGCCAAGAAAGAGCGTTTGGAAGACTCCGGTGATAATGACGCGATGACATCGCGGGCGGACGCTTCGGAGGTAGGGCGATAAGATGGTAGAGATTCACGCATACTTGATTGTCGCCATGGTGCTCTTCGGCACCGGCGCCATCGGTGTTCTCATCAGCCGCAACATGATCGTTTTGTTCATGTCGATTGAGCTGATGCTCAACGCCGCCAACCTGGCTTTGATGGCTTTTTCGCGAGCGCTCAATATCGCCGATGGTCATGTGATAGTGTTTTTGGTATTGACGGTAGCGGCGGCCGAAGCGGCGGTCGGGCTGGCGCTGATTATTACGGTGTTTCGCAACCGGGAATCGATCAATATCGATCGGTTCAATTTGCTGAAGTGGTGAAGGACTGAGACTGTATGTCTGAATACCTGTTCCTCATTCCACTCTTTCCCCTGGTGGGAGTGCTGATAAACGGTCTGTTGCTGGGTAAGCTGTCTCGGTCGATGGTGTCGTTTGTCGCCTGCACCTCGGTTGGTCTGTCATTCCTGCTGTCGGTGCTGCTGTTTTTTGAACTCAAGGGTCTGCCGGCCGACGGGCGGATTATTGAACAGGTGCTATTCACATGGATACCGTCGGGATCCTTCCACGCCAACATTGGCTTTTTGCTGGATCCCCTGTCGGCCATAATGATCCTCGTCGTGACCGGCGTCGGCTTCTTGATCCATGTCTACTCGACCGGTTACATGCACCATGATCCTTGCTTCGGGCGCTACTTTACCTATCTCAACCTGTTTACTTTTTCGATGCTGACACTAGTTTTGGCCGACAACTTCCTCTTCATGTTTGTTGGTTGGGAAGGGGTGGGGCTCTGCTCTTACCTGCTGATCGGATTCTGGTTTGAGAAAAAATCGGCTAGTGACGCCGGCAAGAAAGCCTTTATTGTTAATCGCATCGGCGACTTTGGATTCCTTATCGCGATGTTTATCATCTTCTGGCAGGTGGGTTCGCTCGATTTCCGAGTTGTCATGGAGTCGGCGCCGCATGTTTTTGTAGCCGGAGGAACCCTCATCACCGCCGCCTGTCTGCTGATGTTTGTGGGGGCTACCGGTAAGTCTGCTCAAATTCCGTTGTTTGTTTGGCTTCCCGATGCCATGGAAGGTCCGACGCCGGTGTCGGCTCTGATCCATGCCGCCACGATGGTGACGGCCGGTGTGTATATGCTGGCTCGGTCGAGTGTGCTCTATATGATGGCGCCCGATGCCCTTATGGTAGTGGCCGTCATCGGCGCCCTGACGGCTTTCTTTGCGGCGACTATCGGTATGGCTCAAAATGATATTAAGCGGGTGCTGGCTTATTCGACCGTCAGCCAGCTCGGTTATATGTTCCTGGCTTGCGGCGTAGCATCTTTCACCGCCGGCATATTCCACCTGATGACACATGCTTTCTTCAAGGCCTTGCTCTTTCTGGCCTCCGGGTCGGTGATCCACGCTATGTCTAATGAGCAGGATATGCGCAAGATGGGCGGACTGAAAAAATACCTGCCCATCACCTATATGACTATGCTCATCGCGACGCTGGCCATCTCGGGGATTCCCGGTTTGAGTGGGTTTTTCTCCAAGGACGAGATCCTGTGGAAATCGTATTCGTCGCATTATGGCCATCCATTGCTGTGGGTCGTCGGACTCGTGACGGCAGGTATGACCGCTTTTTATATGTTCCGGCTCATCTACATGACTTTCCACGGCAAGGAACGCATGGATGATCACACTCGTGAGCACATCCATGAATCACCTCGATCCATGACAGTGCCGCTGATGATATTGGCCGGACTGTCCGTTGCCGGCGGTTGGATCGGAATGCCGCACATCTTTGGCATGACCAATTACTTTGAGGAATGGTTGGCGCCGGTTGTTGGCGGTCTATCGCATCAAGAGGCGGCGCACGCTCTGGCGGCCGTCGACGGGAGCGCTGGGATGGAGTGGGGTCTCATGGCAGCCTCGGTGCTGCTGGTCCTGGCAGCCATCTATTTCGCCCGGAAGTTCTACAATCAGACTCCCCAGCTGGCTACACTCTGGCAGCAAAGGCTCTCAGGCGTGCACAGGACTCTCTTGAACAAGTACTACGTCGACGAATTTTACGGCGCTGTGGTGGTCAGGCCGTTGGTCAACGGATCGATCTTCCTGTGGAAAGTGGTTGATGTGGTGCTGATAGATGGTCTCATAAACGGGCTGGCGACGATCTACAATGATATTTCTCAAATGCTGCGCGGTCTGCAGACCGGCCGTCTGCGCAGCTACGCCACTCTCTTCGTGGCCGGTGTGGCAATAATCCTGGCCTTCTACTTGTTGAGGTAGGTGATGGGAGATCATATCCTGACATTGCTTACGTTCTTCCCGTCGCTTGGGGCGCTCCTCTTGCTGTTGATTCCCAAGGACCGCGACGACAGCGTTAGATCGGTCACGTTGATTGTTGCCTTTATCACGATGCTGTTGTCGTTCTTGCTCTGGGGAATGTTCGACCCGGTCGCTTCCGGCATGCAATTCGAACTGAATGTCCCCTGGATCAGTGCTTTCGGCATCAGCTACCATCTTGGTATCGACGGTATCTCTCTGCTCTTGATCGCGCTCACGACCATCCTGACGATGCTTAGCGTACTGGCTTCCTGGAAGGCCATCACACAGGGTGTCAAAGGCTTCTTCATCTCGATACTCTTGCTCGAAACGGGAATGATCGGCGTCTTTTGTGCGCTTGATTTGTTCATGTTTTATGTCTTCTGGGAAGTGATGTTGGTACCGATGTACTTCCTCATCGGCGTCTGGGGCGGACCGCGGCGAATTTATGCCGCTATCAAGTTTGTTTTGTTCACCATGTTCGGCTCCTTGCTGATGCTGGTTGCGATCCTGTGGATACTTTTTGAATACCAGAAGTTTTCCGGCGAGTACAGTTTCGATATATTACGTTTGTCGCAAATGCCGATCGCATTCAGGCCTCAAATGTATCTCTTTGGAGCCTTCGCCCTGGCTTTCGCTATCAAGGTGCCGCTGTGGCCGCTGCATACCTGGTTGCCGGATGCGCATGTGGAGGCCCCTACGGCCGGATCGGTCATCCTGGCGGGCGTTCTGCTCAAAATGGGTACCTATGGTTTCATTCGGATCTGTCTGCCGATGTTCCCCGATGCCAGTTTCGCTTTTGTACCGTATATCAGTGTCCTGGCCCTGATAGCCATCATCTACGGTGCTCTGGTGGCTATGGTGCAGAAGGATGTCAAATCCCTGGTGGCTTTCTCATCGGTTTCGCACATGGGCTTTGTAATGTTGGGGCTGTTCGCGCTCAACATGCAGGGAGTGGAGGGGGCCGTCATGCAGATGATCAACCACGGTGTCTCCACCGGCGCCTTGTTTTTGATCGTCGGCATGATTTACGAACGGCGGCACACGCGGATGATAGCAGACTTTGGCGGGCTCGCGAAAGTGATGCCGTTTTACTCGGCTGTGTTTTTGATTGTAACGCTGTCCTCGATTGGATTGCCACTCACCAACGGCTTTGTCGGCGAGTTCTTGATTCTGTTGGGCACCTTCAAGGCCAATAACGTCTACGGCATTATTGCCGCCTCCGGTGTCATCCTGTCCGCCTGTTATATGCTATGGATGTTCCAACGTGTCGTTTACGGCAAAGTGACCAACCCTGAAAATCAGAAGTTGACCGATATCACGCTGCGTGAGAAGCTGGTCATTCTGCCTCTGATAGTCCTGATCTTCTGGATAGGAATTTACCCAAAACCTATTATGGACAGGATTGAACCGTCGGTGCGGCATCTGTTGGCCCAGGTGTCGCGGGCGCAGACGGTTGGGGAGGGTGCGTCCGATGTCGAGTTCACTCGCGAAGGTGGCGCCATATTCCAGGCGGACGAGCCTGTCGCCGATGGTGGAGGCAACTGAGGGGATGTCTACTCAAGTAAGGATTTTTACCAAGGTCGGTTGTCCGTATTGTGCTGCGGCAAAAAAGCACTATACGGAGAATGGCGTGACCTTTGAGGAAGTTGATGTTCATGAAGTTCGCGGGGCCGAGGCGGAGTTGCTCAAGCTGACCAATGGCGAACGAATCGTGCCGGTTATTGTTGGCGACGGCCAGACCAAGATCGGTTTTGGCGGTGGATGAGGATTCTAATTGCGGGCGACGGTCGTCGCCCTGAAGGATAAAGTGAATGCAGATGATTGACCTGACATCGGCATCAATAAATTTCGAGATGATCTACCCCGAGATCGCTCTGGTAGTGGCGGCCTTTGTGATCCTCCTCATCTCGTCAAGCCGCAAGCTTAGCACTCTGGCCCCGCTGATTGCCGCCGGTGGCATCCTCATTTCGTTTGCGGCCGCGGCCTTTCAGTGGGGGAACCAGGTTTCCGGGTTCTTTGGGATGGTTACCTGCGACGATTTTGGTGCCGCCTTCAAACTTCTGGCAGCCATCATCGCCTTTGTTTCTGTCTGCATTGCCCATCGCTATCTCATCGCCAAGGGCATTGATCGCCCCGAGTATTATGCTCTCATGCTGTTCTCGACTATGGGCATGATGGTCATGGCCAACACCACCGACCTGGTGGTCATATTCCTGGGCCGGGAGATTATGTCGGTGCCGCTGTATGTTCTGGCCGGCTTTGCCCGCCGCTCATTGGAATCCAACGAGGCCGGACTGAAGTATTTCTTCATGGGGGCCTTTGCCAGCGGCTTTTTGGTGATGGGTATCGCCTTTCTCTTTGGCGCCTCGGGTACCACGGACCTGCGACGCCTGGTAGCCGACTTCAGTTATATCGCCTCAAACAACGGAATATACCTGACGGTTGGGGCAGCCTTGGTTTTGGTCGGATTTGGATTTAAGGTCGCTGCCGTGCCTTTCCATGCCTGGGTACCCGATGTCTACCAGGGCGCACCAACGCCGGTGACAGCTTTCTTTTCGGCCGGTCCAAAGGCAGCCGGGTTTGCGGCTATGCTGAGGATCTTCCTGTTCGGGTTCGATCAGATGGAGACGCTCAGCACCACATTCTGGATACTGGCGGTGCTGACCATGACGGTGGGCAATGTTCTGGCTTTGAGGCAGTCCAACGTCAAACGCATGCTGGCCTATTCATCAATAGCCCATGCCGGGTACATTATGGTCGCGCTGGCAGTTGGCGGACCCCAGGCGATTTCGGCGGCAGTGTTTTATCTGCTGGGTTACGCCATGTTCAATCTTGGTGGTTTCGCCGTCATCACGCTTTTGGAGTCGCGGACAGGATGCAAGTCGGACTTTGGGGAATTGGCCGGGATGTCAAAAGCCAATCCCTACCTGGCGGCCATTTTGGCTCTTTTCATGTTTGCCCTGAGCGGCTTTCCTCCGACCGTGGGCTTTTTCGGGAAGTTTTATATCTTTTCGGCGGCCGTGAAATCCGGCTTCATCTGGTTGGCGGTGCTGGGTGTGATGAACTCCTTTATTTCCGTTTATTACTATCTGCGGGTTCTCAAGGTAGCCTACTTCGAAAAGACTGATCAGACGTTCGCGCCGGTGACGTATTCTCCGGCCATTGTTCTGGCTTTGGTCATTACCGCCGTCGGCACCATCGGCCTGGGAGTCTGGCCGCAGCGTATTCTGGAGATGTCTCAGCAAGCGCTGTTTGCGTTTTTGTAAGTGAACCGAGTTTGATTGTCGGGCGCAAATCTGCCCAAGAGATGCCGGCCTAAGTGGGCCGGTTTTTTTTGTAGTGCAATTGGCTGTCGGTGTGGATCTACAAATCCATCAGGAAATAGCAGGGTTCGGGACCGCCGTTGAACATATAGTTGACCAGGTGGACCAGGTCGGAAATATCGATGTCGCCTATACAATTGATATTGGCAGAGGCCAGGGGAATCGGCTCCGGACCACTCCCGAACATGTATTGAACCAGGTAGACCAAGTCGGCGATGTCCAGCCCACCCGAGGCATTCACATCGCCGGAGCGCACCCAGCGCCTGGCGGTGTAGTATAACCGTATGGTTTCGCCGGAGTTTACGATATGCTCCGCGGGATCACCGTTGTTGACATAGCTGAGACCTGCACAAGCAACTTCGCCGATGCCGACTTGCGCCGTTGTCTCCAGGCCGCCGGTGCCCAGGTCGGCGTACTGGAAGAGTATGCTGCCGTCAACGGTCAGTATGAGCTCGAAATTTATGGCGGTATCATCGATTCCATTGAAGCTGCCGACATGATACCATTCGATAACCAAGGTGTCATAGGCCGGGTCGTTGTACCAATAAATCCCGCCCCCCGGCACGGCTACGGTGTCGAAAATGAGATCGGACCAAAGCGGGGCTATGATGGTCGAAAAGGGAGCTCCGGGGATATCGATACCGGAAAAGAATCCGTTCACATTCAGATTGGTGTCGGTGAAAGAGACGCCTCCGTTCACCCCTACGAAAATCCGATTGTACAGAGTATCATAGTAGGGGAACTTGAAGCCGATGTTACGAGGTCCGATGCTGCCGTCATCCAGGGGGTTGACGGCGCCGCCATGGTAGAAATCGTCAAAATCAAGCTTGGTGCCGAGCTGCCGGGCCGATATCCATTGAAAACTCGGTCCCTCCAGATCTTGCGACGACGTCGCCGAGTACGTGGTGTCGAAGCAGGGCACGGTCAGGTAGACCGGCACCTCAAGCAACGAGTCAAGCGGTGATCCGGACAGCCCCCACTCAATATCGATCATGGCCCGATACCAGCCGATTTGATCAGGGATTGTGCTTGCGTCAAGACCGACAGAAACCAGGGTCGAATCAAGCGGCAGGATCAATCCCGACAATGGCATCAAACTGAGCCAGTCGGCTGTGTTTCCGTCGAAGGTGTCGACGTCGGTGGCGGTGAAGTCGAGCGTTTCGCTTGCCGATCGGTTGTACAGCCAAAGGTCCACGGCGGTTGATGTTCCTGTCTCCAGGGAGGTCTCAATTAAGATCGGAATAGCATACAAACTCGTCGGTGGCGAAAGCTGCGTCATCGCCTGCTGCAGGTCTGGACGTGGGCCGATATGCTCCCAGACGCTGCCCTGTTGCGGCGAGCCGGTGGTCACCAGGGCATCCCGAACTTGATCAGAAGTCATCACGGTGCCGTAAGTGGCCTTGAAATTCCCCTGCAAGCAGGCCGCCGCGCCGGTGACTATGGGTGACGCCGATGACGTGCCGCTGAAGGTCGCGGTGTAATATTGGTCCAGGTCGCCGTCGCCGTTGAATAACGAGCCGTAGCCGGTGGTGTAAACACCCGAGCCATACCCCTGCAAATCGACCCGCTGGCCGTAGTTGGAGAAGCCAAGCCGTTGCCGATCACTGCCGGAAGCAGGCGGGTAGCCGGCGCCCACAATAATGGCGTGCGAATTGCGATAGGTGGTGTCAAACAGCGAACCGTAAAGTACGTCGTCGAAATCCTCGGCACCGTTGCCGGCAGCCTCGACCACTACGATACCTTTGGCCCAGGCATATTGAATGGCGTCGAAGTTGGCCTGCCAGAATTCCATGCAGACGTAGCCCAATTGATCCGGCCGGGACTGGTAGTTGTATCGCGGACCGGGGGAGTGCAGCTCGATCAGAATCAGATCGCCCGCTTCCAGATTGTCGATGGCCGTATATATAGCCTGCGCCGTGGATATACTGAAGACCGAGACCATGCCGACCTCGGCTGCCGGACAGATGCCGGTGACTCCGTAGCCATTGTCGCCGGACACCATCTCGCCCAGCACCGCCGTTCCGTGATCGCTCGTGGCCGATGCCCCCGGGTAGGATCCGATGACTCCGCCCAGGGCAGCCTCCAGATCCTCATGGGTGGTCTGCCAGTTAATCTCGATGTCTACGATCTTGACACCGGCGCCGTTACCACCCGGCTGGGTATGAGCGTATGCGGCGTCAACTCCGTCCGGGGCCGGCTCAAGGTAGTCCTGACTGGCCTCGTAGTCGGGAGTAGGCGGATCAATGTCTCCGGCTACTTCCGGGATCGGTGCGAAGTAGGCCAGCTCCACGTCATCACTTTGATTGAGGGCGTTTATGACGGTCTCGGCCTCCGTGGGGTCGGTGATGTCAAGGCGATAGTAGTTGCTTAAGTCGGCCAGTTCATGACCGCAGGCCCTTTGCAAAGCTTCGCGATCGTCGGCTAGTTTCTCGTGTGTAAACCGACTGAACAACGGCCGGACCCCATCTTCCAGATAGGGTGCGATAATACCGGTCACGGCCGTCATGGGCTGTGTGCCGGCGAATAGTTGCCGCCCACGGAGTCTGACGCTGACCTGGTCGCGGAATTTCACTACAACATGAGAAATTGAGGCCCGCTGAGAGACGTGTGTCGTCAACGGCTTGGACGGGCTGACTCTCGGAACTAGCCGCAGGTTGTTGGTGTCATCAAGGTTCACTGGGGAGTCATTTGCCAGGCCAGGTGTTACCAGGCTAGCCAGACAAATCACAGCCAGAGATGTTCGTATCGGAGCCAAACTAAAATACATCCAGTCCTCCGAGAAGGCAGGAACGCTTCAGGCGGGGCTGCGAATCGATCGACCGTCCCATCGGGCCGGTTCTCAATCGGCAGCCAACTTGGCGGTGTTCTATCAAACGAGATAGCCTACAGCAAGATACACGTCCCCTGCCGATCTGTCAATAACGTGCCTCAGAGTTCTCTATCGGCAGAAACAGGCCGGCGGTACAGGTCCGCAATGGGTCGATCTAGGCGAGCAGCCTGCGCGCCCGGTCGAGATAGTGTTTGCCGTTAATACGCGGCGGCTTGATCGGATACTTGCCTGAAAAGCAACTGTCGCAAAAAGTCGTATCGGGCAACGACGACATTGAAAGCATCCCTTTGAGCGACAAATAATGCAACGAATCGGCCTCGAGGTAATCCTTGGTCTCGGGCACCGTCATCCGGGAGGCAATCAGTTCCTGGCGAGTCGGCATGTCGATTCCATAGAAGCAGGGTGAGATAATGGGGGGGGAGGAGACTCGGAAGTGAATCTCTTTGGCGCCGGCTTCTCGAATCAACTTGATCAGCTTGCGCGAAGTGGTGCCACGAACGATTGAGTCATCGACCACCACCACCCGCTTGTTTTTGAGAACACCCTTGACCGGATTGAATTTCACCTTCACGTCAAGATCACGAATCGACTGATGGGGGTCGATGAATGTCCGTCCGACATAGTGATTCCGAATCAGCCCGATTTCAAAACGCATCCCTGACTGCTCGGCGTAACCCAGGGTAGCGGTGTTGGCCGAATCCGGAATGCTGATGGCGATATCCGCATCGACCGGGTGCTCGCGAGCCAGTTGACGTCCCAAGCGCCGACGTATTTTGTCTACGTTCTCGCCAAAGACGATGGAATCCGGGCGCGAGAAGTAAATGTACTCAAAAATGCAGAAGGCATGTTTGGTCTTGTTCATGGGGAAGTAGGATTTGAGTCCGTTTTGTGAAATCTCCAGTACTTCTCCCGGCTCGATATCGCGGACGTACTTGGCGCCAATGATATCAAAAGCGCAGGTCTCACTGGCTACTATCCAGGACTTGCGAAACTTGCCCAGAGCCAGTGGCCGGAAACCGTAGGAATCGCGGGCGGCAATGATGGAGTCATTGGTGAGGAACACCAGTGAGAAGGCGCCCTGAATCTGTTTGAGAGCCGAGCAGATTCGCGCGATATGAGTCCGTTCGCGCGAATGAGTGGCCAGGTGAACGATAGTCTCAGTGTCCGAAGTGGTCTGGAAAATAGACCCTGCGGCGTCCAGCTTTCGCCTCAGTCCGAGCGAATTGACCAAGTTGCCATTATGCGCAATGGCCAGGCATTTGTCGCGGTTGGTTATCAAAAAGGGCTGGATGTTGATTAGCGACGACGCCCCGGCAGTGCTGTAACGAGTGTGCCCGATTGCAATCTTTCCCGTCAGCGCGGCCAGTTTACTCTCATCGGAAAACACTTCGGGGACTTCACCCATCCCCTTGTGCATGTGGATGTTACCGTTGTCCGAGGTTACAATCCCGGCTGACTCCTGGCCACGGTGTTGCAGAGCATAAAGGCCAAAATAGGTCAGTTTGGCGGCCCTAGAGTTGCCGAAGATTCCAAAGACGCCACAGTTGTCATGTACCATGCTGTCCAGCATAAAATCGCTCCTTTACCCTTCCGGGAAGCCCCAAATCTACAAGCTTGAAAGATAGAAGTCAATCTGTATCGGCCGGTTACGTTAGTACGGGAATTGTGAATCAGTCTGCACCAGGGCTCATCAGTTCGGGGGCACCAGGTTGCACAAATGACAGAAAGATCTGGGAAAATGCCCGCCCGGCTTGTATTTTGGGGCGTCACCCTTGGTTCCGACCGGAGTTGTCGCGATCTTTTTGACAGGGCACCTGTTTTGCTGGATTTAGATTCAGGCAGGAATATGTCGAGTATGAGAAGTCCATTAGATAGATTCGAGTTGCTCAGAGAGCTGGCCGTCGGCGGCGCGCGCGGCGATGACCTGACCCAACTATGCCAGGCCGCCTTGGTTCAAGCGGCCGAGTTGGTTGGGTTGCAGGCAGCGTCTCTGTTTTTGTTTGGTGATGGTAGCCAGGCTGCTGTGAACGCCAGCTACGCCTTCTCAGAAAACCACCGCTCACACCTGCAGGCATTGGAAAGCGAGCTCTTTGCTCAACTCAGAGGGCAGCGCCAACTCCAGTCGGCCTATCTGTCATTTGGAGGGGAAACTCCCTACCAGACGTTCACCCTGCCGCTGCGGCACGGGGCCTTTGTCTTTGGGGCGGTGATCGGGCTGCAGGATGGCGAGAAGCGACTGGTGGCCGAGGACGATTTTCTCGAAGCCCTGACGGCGCTCATTGCCCTTACGCTGGCAGCGCGCGGTCCCGGCCCGGGGGAGGCAGATTCGGAAAAATCCAAAATGTCTGGGATTCGGGAAACGGCCGTAACCGTCAATCATGAGATCAACAGCCCCCTAACGGCCATTCTGGGTAACGTGCAGCTTCTTCTGCGAGATAAAGATCAACTCGACGCCAAACTACTGGCCAAGCTCAAGACTATTGAAGAATCGGCCGAGCGCATTCAGAGGGTAACCAAACGACTCCTCAAAGTGCAAAAGCCGCGCTCAGTCGAGTACAGTGATGGAATCTGGATGTTGGACATCTCCGACGATCCCGATGCCGGCACTAAGTAGAAGTCCCAAGTCAACTCCCTTATCGACCCGCGACGCCTTGCGACTGCCTCCCGCCGTAACTTACAGGTGCATGTCTACAAAATCCGCGACTTGCTCCTGGAGCAATTTCAACGTCTTTTCATATTCGACAAGATTATCTTCAGCAAGATGCCGACTCAGTTTTGCGGCCTTTGAACGAAGCTCATTATGAATGCCAAGGATGTCCAGCTTGTATTGGGCCAGCTCGGCCGGGATCGCTTCGACCGACAGACTCCCCGCCTTGGCCACCAACGTCTCGGTCGAGCCGATCAAGCCCTTCATGTTCTTGTTGGGCAGGTGAGATTCCGCGATCAGATTTATAGTTATTACCAGACCATCAAACTCGGGATATGGTATCGGCAGCAAATCACCGGCGGCGGCTTCAAAGGCATCATGTAGTCCGGGCATCATGGCATAGACGGCGGCAGAATCATTGGCTGAGCAGGCGGCGTTGAAGTCCTTCACAATCTGTCCGAAGCCACGACGATGCTCCAGAAACGCATCCCGCCGAGCGTCGCTCTTGAACACCGGCTTCAGGATAGCGATCGGCTTGAAGAGCCTGGAAAACTCCGGTCCGGCCGCAAGCAGAGCCTGGTAATTGCTGTCCGGCCAGTCAACATGCCAGGCCTGCGCCATGGCATGATGAAATTCTCCAAAGGCCTCAAACCCGGCCAGGGCAGCCCGGTCGGCCGGGCAGGCAACTTCATCGGCAACCGCTCCGGCGACCATAATGAGCAGCAAAGCCAGCGGTATCATGTAGAGTCTCATCGTCAGTTTCTCCACTTATGAGCGCATTGAGTCAGCGCCGAGTATCTCAGATAACGTTGTTTTCTTTCACAACCTTGCCCAGCACAAATCTCTCAGGCGACAGGGGGCTGATATCAATAGTTGGTTCGCGGCCCGAGATAATGTCGGCGGTAACGATTCCAGCCGCCGGGGCATGCATGAAGCCGTGGCCGGAGAAGCCGGCGCAATGGAACAGACCCCGGACAGTAGGTTCCCAGCCGATAATGGCGTGATGGTCAGGTGTGTCCTCGTATAATCCCGCCCACTGGTTGGAGACCTCCGCCTCACCGAGTTGCGGGATCAACTCCAGGGCTTTCTCCAGGATGGTGTCGGTATAGTCGGGATCGATCGAAATGTCGAACGACGGCGCGACGTTTTTGTCGGCCCAACCCAAAAGCATGCCGCCTGATTCTTTGTGACAGTACAAGCCGGATCTGACACAAACTACCATCGGGAAAGTCGGCTTGACAAAATCCATCGGGGCGGTCGTGACGATCTGACGGCGCACCGGTTCGATCATTACTTCGGCTCCTACCATAGCCCCGATCAGCTTGGCAAAAGGACCGGCACAATTGACCACTAAGGGCGTCGCTATCTCACCCCGAGTGGTGAGTACCTTTGATATTTTACCGGAACTGGTTTCGATGCCGGTGACCTCAGTGTCGACCGTTATGTCGGCTCCCAACCTTCGGGCTCCCTTTTCGTACCCGGTCAAAAATTCGTGCGGGTCACCCAGGCCGTCGGCGGGGCAGAAGGTAGCCAGCCGCACCCCGGTCAGGTCGACGTGAGGGGCATACTGCCCGATCTCATCCGGCTGCAACCGGGCCACATTCAGGCCCAGTGACTGCTGAAGAACCAGACCCTGTTCAAAGGCATCGATATCGCTCTGGTCATGAAGGAGAAACAGATAGCCGACCTGGTCAAACAGGGCCTCGTGTCCGGTCTCTTCGCGAAAGTTGGCGAATATCTTTTCGGACAACATGGACATCTCTATGTTGACCTTGGTGCTGAATTGCGCCCGAATACCGCCAGCAGCCTTTGACGTTGCTTCGGCACCCAGGAGTGGTTGCTTCTCTACGAGGACAACTTTGCCCACGTTAGCCCGGGCCAGGTAGTAAGCAACCGAAACACCAATGATCCCGCCGCCAACGACTACCGCATCAGCCTTGTCCTGCATCTTCTATCACCTCTCACAGCACCGGTTCATAACTAGCTACCACGATTTCAGGAAGATCCCCATAAGTGGTCGGAAAGTCAAGCCCGTTCGGGCTTTGGGGGGGATCGGGCCGGAATTAGGGCCGGCAATAAAACCTTGAGGAAAGCAAATGAATAGAATACCTTCCGCCTGCCATGATTTCGCGCTCGTTGGACAACCTCTATCGTCGCTTCCGCTTTCGCGGTATGCACATCCTTATGGCCTTGGCTGTTGTGGTCGGCCTGACTACCGGTCTGGGGGCGGTCGGCTTCATACATTTGATTAGGTATTTCAATAATCTCTTTTTTGGCCTAACCGACCAGGTCCTGACACAGGCAGTCGGGCAGATCGATTTTAAGTTCTGGTTACCGCTCATCCCCATGTTGGGGGGGCTGCTGGTGGGGCCGATTGTCTATAAGTTTGCGAGCGAGGCCAAGGGGCATGGTGTTCCCGAGGTCATGAATGCCGTGGCGCGGCTGGGGGGCATTATCCGGCCGCGAGTGGCGGCTGCCAAGACTATTGCCTCCGCCATTTGTATCGGGTCGGGCGGTTCGGCCGGACGTGAGGGACCGATTGTTCAGATCGGGGCAGCCCTCGGCTCGACCATCGGCCAGCTCTTTCGCATGTCGGGTGATCGTGTCAAAGTCCTGGTGGGATGTGGTGCGGCGGCAGGAATTTCGGCGGTTTTTAATGCCCCCATCGCGGGTGTGATATTTTCATTGGAGATTATCTTGGGCGACTTTGCCGCCAAAACTTTCTCGCCGGTGATTATTTCCTCGGTCGTAGCCTCGGTGGTTACGCGCACATTTATGGGTAACCATCCTGCTTTTGAAGTCCCCTCCTATTCGCTCGTGTCGGCCTGGGAGATTCCGCTGTACATGGTTATGGGTGGTTACATGGGGATATTGGGCGTTGGCTTTACCCGTGTCTTGGACGTATTCGAGGACCTGTTTGATCGTCTTCGCGTTTCCGGCTGGATCAAACCTGCCATCGGCGGTTTGCTTCTGGGCGGTGTGGCGATTTTCTATCCCCAGGTATTGGCCGACGGCTACGACACCATCAAACTAACCCTCTATGGTCAGATCGGTGTTGGCCTGCTCTTGATCCTGGTGGTGCTGAAGATGTTGGCCACCTCGCTCACCCTCGGTTCCGGTAACTCCGGTGGTATCTTTGCTCCCGCGCTTTTCATGGGAGCTGTCGGTGGCGGCGCCTTTGGATTCCTGGTCAACTACATCTGGCCCGGCGTCACTGCTTCGCCCGGAGCTTACGCACTGGTCGGTATGGCCGGCATGGTTGCGGCGACTACTCATGCCCCCATTACGGCCCTGCTGATAATATTTGAAATGACCTCCGATTATCGCATCATCCTGCCGCTCATGGTGACGGTCGTCTTTTCCGCATTAGTGGCCGGCAAGCTCTTCGAGCACTCCATCTACACCCTCAAGCTGGCCAAACGGGGTATCGACATCCGCGGTGGCAAGGACATCAATGTGCTGCGAGCGGCGCAGGTGACCGAGGTCATGGATGGCAATTTTACGTCCATTGTTGCCTCCACGCCGCTGGCGGAGATCTTTCGCATCATCGAGCGATCCAACGAATCGTACTTTGTTGTCGTCGACAAGCTGCAGCGACTGAAGGGTGTCCTTTCGTTTCAGGACCTGCGCTCGCTACTGAGTGAACATTCGCTTGACTATCTGGCGATAGCCCATGACTTGGTTCATCCCGAGACGGCCGTAGTGTATCCTGACGACACCCTGGAGCAGGCCTATAACCTCGTCAACCTGAGAGATCTCAAACTGATTCCGGTAGTGCAGCGCTCCGATAACAAGCGCGTCATCGGGGTGGTGCGGCGAGAGGAGCTAATGGACTATTACAACAAGCGCTTGATCGAAACCTTACGCCAATAGGTGGCCGAAGGCAGGCGAGGGAGACTACCGAAGGGAGTCCCGGTCGTCTTTGGAAGGTTGCTTTGTCGGCAGCTGAATACAGATCTTGGTACCCAAGCCCGGGGTGGAATCAATGCTGATTCTGCCTCGGTGAATGCGAACGACACGGTGCACGTTGGTCAGGCCCAACCCGTGGGCACCATTGCGAGTTGTGAAGTGTGGCTGAAAGACTCGGCCGATATCTTCCGGCGCGATGCCACAGCCCTGGTCGGAGACCTCGATAACGACCATATCGGAATCGGTCAACGGCCGGCAAGTGATGGACACTTGTGGAATCGGTTCGTTTTCGTGGTCAGATGACATCACGGTAGCCTCGACAGCATTACGAATCAGTTCGATCAACGCTGATTGCATCATAGCGACGTCAATGTCGATCGGTGGCAGGTTTTGGTCACAGTCCACGACCACAGAGACATGCCGCAGACTGGCGTCGGCGCCCACTGTCCACATTACATCCCTTACCAAATGGCTTAGGTCAAACGGCATGAACTCCGCCTCCGGCCTGGACAATCCGACCAATTGTTCCGTGAATATCTTGATCTTCATGACTTGCGCGGCGATCTTGTCGGCGTTTGAAGAGGCCCTGACATAATCGCCGCTGCCAAGATGACGTTGCAGTAGGGCGGCGTGGTTGCCGATGACGGTTAAGTGGTTATTCAACCTATGGGTGACGGCGGATGCCATTTCGCCCTGGGCGGCCAGTCTCTCCGACACCAACAAGTACTTCTCGCTGATGACCTGATCGGTGATATCGTCCAGGACCAACATCATCTGAGCAGTCCGGTGGCCACCCAGGACATGGCTGAAGCGAACCTGAAGGACCTTCTCGAGGGACCCGGTGTAGTGGAAGAATCTGGGGACAAATGTCTCGGTTTCGGTTGCCCGGGCCTGGGCGATGACTTTTCGCCAAGCCGGCCTCTGAGAATCGGCTAGTGAATCGATAAACGAGATGTCTTCAGAATCAAGGGCATCACGAGCGAATGCCCCCTGATCGATTTCGAGAATCTCGCGGCCCCGCTCATTTATGGCTCTCAGATTGTTGTCAGCATCGAGCAATAGCACGCCCAGAGGCAGACAGTCAAACCATTGAGCGTCTATTTCTGGCACATCGCCAGAGGCCGTATCGTCGTTGACCGTGAGTGTCCGGTTGGGGTTCAATTCGCCGCCTTCCGCTATCATCAATCTCTACAATGTATCGGCCGAAGCCGACGATCGTTTGAGGTCGGAGCGAGTCGGAGCCCAACTGGAGCTTGCGACGGCTATGGACTGCCCGGGATTTGGCCAATTCTGAATTCCGGGGAATGGACGTGGTACTCTGCCTGGCCATATCCGGTAGCCTCCAGGAAACGGCCGAAGATATACATCAGCGGCGAATCGGCCTCGTTGCTTTCAGTTAGGGAAGTCAAGACGGATGGTCGATAGCAGGTCACCGTGAGCTGAAGGCGATAGTAGATTTCGGCATCGAGAGTGCCCACATGGGCCACGGCAATGGTCAACGAATCGGCCAGATAGCGATGCAGTCGAGCCAGCGAGCCCACCGTCCGTACCGATTCGCCATTGCCTTGTGTGGGTTGCACACGATAGGCGGCACTGGCCAGATGATAGTCGAGCGTCACTGCTTGTTGGACCGCAACCAACTCCTGGACTCCAAGCAGACGTTTGGGTCGTTGGAGACTGACCTGGCAATCAACGCGCAAACTAAGACCGTCTTTTAGGGACCGTACGCGGCCGGCCGTGACGATGGGGGACAGATCAGGTTGTACGAACAACGTCGACTCGGCCACGAACAGACTGTAACTGACCGAATCGAGGGCGTCGCCCTCAGCTACGCTCGCGACCAGGGCAACGCCAACAACTATCCACCAACGACATCTGCGCAAGGGCTGCCTTGACATGTTTTCGGCAGTGACCAAAACCTAGAAAGTGTGTTCCAAACGCACCAGAATGTTGATATTGTCCTTGAGGGAGTCGTCGAGTCGCCGACTGAAATTGATACGCAGGTCTTCGCCCAAGTAGAGCCCGACTCCCAGTGAACTCTTAACTTCGACGTCGCCGTCAAGAGCTGTCTCGTTCGCGATCTGACCTATATCGCAGAAAATAGAGGCGGCCAAATCGGAGTGAGGGAAACTTATTCGATACTCGGCATTGGCCATCCAATACGTGGTGCCAATGTACTCTTTGTGATCGTATCCGCGCAGACTGCCCAGGCCGCCGAGAAAAAATCTCTTGTGCATTGGCAGCCGGCCATCGCTGCCGGCATACACACCTCGTAGAATCAGCGTGGCTTGTCGGTGCAGTTTTTGATAGCGGCGCAGGTTGAAAGTGTAACGGCGATAGTCGAAGTCCGAATCCAAATCGGGCGATGACCACTCCAGGTCGGCGCTGGCGTGCCAGGAAGAGGCGTCAAAGAGTCCATCTGAGCCACGCGTGTTCAGATCGAAAGAGGCTCGCAGGCCGGAGTTGTCCAGCGAATCCAAGATGTCCATGCCGGAACTGCGCCAACTGGAATCAACGGTGGCGAAGTTCTCCCTAAAGCGTTTGTCGCCTCCAAACAACGACCAGAGATTGCGATGGGCACTGAGCCACCGGGTGCTCTCCTGATAGTAGCCGAATGAAATCCTGGCCGCTTCCACCGGACGACTGGTGAAACCAAACGACGCCCCTTCTGTCTCGTAATAATCCTTGTAGTCTTCCTTAGCCAGAACAGCCAGGAACATATTTTCTTTGTCACTTAACAACCAGTCATCTTCACTGCTCAGGCGGCGATAGTACGTTCCGCTCACAGCGATGGGGAGTCGTCGCAGAATAGTCTGTTCAAAGCCTAGTTCGAATCGCCAACGCTCCGAGGCGAAGGCGTACCCGGCACTGGTCCACAGGGACGGCAACAGGGAATCGTCGTCGTCATACCTGATTCCCTCTTGTATATACAGGCCGTCGACACGATTGTAGTTGATCCCAAACTGATCGGACACTTCGTCGCGTCCGGCGGAGTAGCGGCGCTTATGGACGCGACGTCTTTGGTCCGCGGAGTACTGCTCTCCGTAAATAGAGGCGTCGCTGGCAACATCAATGCGTCCGCGGACGGTGGCAATATCGCCACGGGCCACGGCCGCCGGGCCGACGTAGATATCGCCCAGTATGGTTACTATGTCGCGATTGACTTCACCATAAACTTCGACATCCCCGGCAATGCTCAGGACAATTCCCCGAATGAACTCATTTTCCTCGACCACGACCGGTTCGGCAAATGCGAAAACATTGCCTCTTTTTACTCGGCTTAATCGTGACGGCTCGGCATCCATCGTGAGAAAATCGACAGTCTGTCTGTCGTCTTCGTCCATTATCCTGAGGTTGTGGACATCGTCAAACATCCGACGAATGCCCTCCATCAGCAATCCTTCGCGATCCATTATCAGCTCGCCGTTGGCAAGCAACGCCTTACCCTCGCGAAGGACAAGGCTTTTGCGCGGATATGTACTGGCTACCGATCGACCGTCGTCCTGAACGGTGAAAGTAACCTGTTCCTTGTCGAACGTTATCGAGAACAAAACTTCGTCCTGACCGGTGGGCGCGACGGCTTCATACTCCTGCCCGGCTGCGGCGGCCGGAGCCAGATACAGTATGGCCGAGGCTACCAATAGCGTCAATAGGAACCGATTTGTAGTGCGGTCTTGCATGTCTTCCTCCATTTTACTGTAGTCATACAACAAACGGCGTGCCAACAAGTCAAGTTGTGATCGGCAGGCTCATTAGCTGTGTGCCCCGGCCTCCGCCCGTGGCAAATTGCCACATTATGCCTCAAAATCGGTCAACGGATTTTCAGACCCATCTGAGTGATTTTTCGCGATAGGTTGGCCCTGTCTACTTTCAGTAGTTGGGCCGCTTTGGAAATATTCCCCTGGCAGAGTTCAAGCGTGCGTCCGATCAGTTCCCTTTCGTAACTTTCCAGCCGCTGGGCCAAACTCGTGTCCGGGGGAAAATCGGTTTTGCCGTCAGCAGACAAGTCGGCGCCGGCCAGCCGGCTCAATTCGGAGCCGGTCACGGCTCTACCCTGACAGAGTATCACCGTGCGTTCTATCAGGTTCTTGAGTTGTCGCACATTGCCTGGAAAGTCCATCTCGGACAATACTGCCACTGCCTCCGCCGTGAGTGTAGTCTGAGAACTGGGATCGAAGCGTGCCAGGAATTCCGACGCCAGCAGCGGTACGTCAGATTTTCTGGACCGCAACGGCGGCACATCTATGACAAATACTGAAATACGGTAGAACAGGTCCTGTCTGAATTGCCCCTCGGCTACCAACCGCGGCAGATCTCGATTGGTGGCGCAGATGAGACGAACGTCCACTTGCTGTGTTTGCTCCTCACCCAACCGATCGATTTCGCCGGTCTCGATGACCCTTAGCAGTTTGGCCTGACAACCAAGGGGCAGCTCGCCGATCTCATCGAGAAAGATAGTACCGCCGTCAGCCAGTGCAAACTTGCCCGGGTAGTCCTTGGTGGCGCCGGTGAAGGCTCCTTTGCGATGACCAAAGAGCTCGGATTCAAACAGCGTTTCCGGAATCCCTGGACAATTGACCTTTATGAACGGCCCTTGCCGGCGCCGGCTTTCGAGATACAATCTCGTGGCAACGAGCTCCTTGCCGGTGCCGTTCGGCCCCGATACCAAAACGGTGCTGTCCGTCGGAGCTACCTGCTTGATAGTCCGCAGGAGTTCCTTCATGCAACGGGAGCTGCCGACCAGACGCGCCTGGGTGTCGATTTGGTCGGCGGCTACGCGCTGATGGCGCCGAGCTCGGGCCAGCATCAGGCCGTTTGTGACGGCTGTGATCAATCGCTCGGGTGCGACCGGTTTCTCCAGATAGTCGGCCGCGCCCAGGCGGACGGCCTGCAGTGCGGTGGCGATTTCAGACTGGCCCGACACAACCAGAACCACCGGCTCGCCCCACCATGGCAGCCGGCCGAGCAAATCCAGGCCGGACTCATTGGGGAAGGTCAGGTCGAGCAAGATCAAATCGAACTCGCCTTGGCCCAGAAGCCCGATGGCCTGTGCGACCGTCGAGGCCGACTGCACGGCGTGGCCTTCGTCGGTCAAGAGCGAGGCAAACGAGGCGCGGATGTTGCTCTCATCATCAACTATCAGCAGGCGTGCTTTCATGGTCGCTAGCTATCCTCGGCAGGGTGATGGTGACGGTCGTGCCCGCGCCCGGACGGGATACCACATCGAGTTTTCCGTGGCACTCGGTAACAATCTTCTCTACGATGGCCAAGCCCAAACCGGTTCCCTTAGGTTTGGTGGTGAAGTAGGGCAAGCGAGCCGATGCCAGCGCCTCGGCCGCCATGCCCGTGCCCGTGTCGGTGACGGCGACCTTTGCTCGTTGGCCGATCGCCGCGCCACTGAGAGTGATGGTATCGCCTGTCGCTGTGGCTTCGATACCGTTGCGCAAGAGATTGTGGATCACTTCGCGGAAGTAGGTGACGTCGAGGGCGACCACGGTCGGCTCGGTCGGAATCTTTATGGCAAAGACGCGATCGTGCATCTGATCATTGTACAGCTCTCCGATCGATTGCAGCAGCCCACCCAATTCAATCGTCTCCAGTTTGGGCGGCGGCAATTTGGATAACTCCGAAAATCGCTCGGCCAGCTTGGTCAAGTGGGCCAGCTCCTCGCCCGCTGCTCGCAGCGGCTCTCTAATCGATTCGAAGTCCGGTTTGTCCTCAAGCTGTTTTTGGATGCGATATAATGAAATGACGATCGGTTGCAGCGGGTTCTTCAACTCGTGGGCAAAACGACGGGCAACATTGCGCCAGGCGGCGACCCGCTCTGATTGGGCCAGCGCCTGGGTGGTGTCTTCAAGCTGTTCGGCCATATGATTGAAATGCCTGATCAATTCGCCCAGTTCATCGGATGCGGACAGAGTCACCCGACGATCAAAACCGCCGACGGCCAAGTCGCGGGTGGCGGCCGTCAACTCAATGAGCGGCGCCGACATGCGCAAGGCCATGCGCCTGGCCAGGAGGTAGGCTACAATCGCGGCCATGCCGACGATCAGAGCAAAAATCAGAATCAGAAAGACATAATACGTCCGGGTGATGTTTCGATCGACGACGCGCCCGGCTTGGCTGGTCTGCACTGTTGCGATCAAGGCCATGTGAGATGAATCGTAAGCGTCTCCACAACAGATCCGACGTTCCTTGGACACCGTGGTACACACTAACTGCACCCAGCATCCGCCGCAGTCAATCACTATCGCGTCCGTCTCACCGGCCCGTTCAGCGGCGGTTGTCAGTAGCGAGTCGTTTATGCCGGGGCGGTTTCGAACAACACTAGCGGACGAATCGTCCACCACGAAAAGCAGATCCGTATTCGTCGGTAGGGAATCGTGCCGCAGGTAGCTCTCAATGGCGCGTCGGGAACGCTCCTGGTCATCGGCCCGCTGCTGCTCGATCCAGGCCGGCAAGTCAACCTGGGCGGTCCCCTGAGCGAACCGGATTGTCTCGTGGGCCAAGTACAAACCAAGGCCGGCCATAACTACAGCCGGGATGACGGCAAAATACACCAACAGGCGAAAGAGTCTGAGTCCAAAACCGGATTTCATAACAATGAGCAGGTTTTGTCAAAGCGCCGGCAGTAGTCCTTCAGAGCCCGTTCGTGGGCTTCAAAGGCGATCTTGTCCGGCAGATCATTTAGTGGAAAGTAGCGAACATCAAGAGCGTCGTCGGCTGCCCGCATCTGCCCTCCGATGACCTCGCCCAGATACAAAATCAGGACGGCATTGGCGCGCGGATCGTCGTTGCCTGCATAGGCTCCAAAGATGCCGGACAAGCGAATATCCAAACCCGTTTCTTCGGCTAGTTCGCGTACGGCCGTTCGGGCAGGATTCTCATTCCACTCCATGAATCCGGCTGGTATGCACCACCAGCCGATGCGCGGCGGGTGGGCTCGCTTCACGAGTAGGATCCGGTCGTTCTCAACTACAATGATCCCGGCGGCAGGAATGGGATTGTGATAATAAACGAACCCACATTCCGGCGCCGGACAGGCCAGGCGATCCCGTCCATCCAGCCGCTTTCTGTCCATCTCCCGTCCGCAGCGGGGACAGAAACGGTAGCCGAGAAAATTGTCCTTAATCTCATTGAGTTTGGCGTCGTCAAAATTCTCCGAGTGATCGCTCATTGTTACGCCCTCGATTTCATCCTTAGCGCCACGACGGTGGTGTCGTCACGAGGGGGATCGGTGGGATCGTGAGCCATGACGTCGCGCAAAATGTGCTCCACCAACGACCGCGGATCCTTGCCGCGATGGGTTGATACTAGTGAGGCCAGGCGTTCTTCTCCGAACTCCTCGTCTTGTTCATTCATGGCTTCCGATAGGCCGTCGGTGAAAAGAAACAGAAAATCATCCGGCTGAAGCGTTACGCTGGCCGATTCGTACTCCATGAAGGGGAAGGCGCCTATGATCGGACCGCCGGTTTTGAGGTGTTCAATCTCCCCCGTGGCGCGGGCCAGGATCGGATAGTTGTGGCCGGCGTTGGCATAACGAAAAACCCCTGACAGCGTGTCCAACTCGCCGTAAAAGAGAGTGACATATTTTTCAGCCGAGGTGGACTGGACTATTTGCTGGTTGGTGCGCTTGAGCATCGACGAAATCGGATTCCCATTGGAAACTTCATTGCGTATGATGGCCTGCGTTTGCGCAATCATCAGGGCGGCCGGCATGCCCTTGCCGGAGGCGTCGGCTATAACCACGCCGAGCCGGTGGTCCGGCATCGTGATGAAATCGTAGAAGTCGCCTCCAATCGTGCGCGAAGGGGTGGATTGCGAGAATATCTCGGCACAAGTCAACTCCGGCTGCTTCGACGGCAGCAAGTCAACCTGGATCTGCCTGGCCATGCTGACTTCTTCTTGAAGGCGCAGCCGCTCCATTGATTCAACATATAGTCGGGCAACAGTCAGGGCCGAAACCATCTGATTGGAGAGTACGCCCAGAAGACTGATGTCATCCGAAGAATAACGATAACCGGCCGCCTTGCCGGTGAGAGCCACAAAGCCGAGCATGTGGTCGGCATCCTTGAGGGGTAGAATCATCCGCACGGCGCGTCCTTCCATGACCGCCGCCAGATCAGACCCATCCCGATAGCCGGTCAGGGAGTGGTAATACGTCGGAGATCCCAACAAATTGATTCCGCGCAGCATCAGATCATGACGATCTATCAGATAACGCTGGGGATAATCTTCCGACGGTAACAGAACGTATTCCTCTACGGAATCATCATAAAGGCAGAAGTAGACCCGGTCGACCAGGAGAGTCGTCTTGAGTGTTTCGTCAATAATCTGACGCAACTGCCGCGGGTCGACTATCGAAATCACCTGGCGCGAGAACCGCTCCAGGACATTACGGTGGTCGGTTCGGGTACGGATGAACATCGAACGAACCAAATTGTCCAGCCAGTTGTTGATGGGCTGGAAAAATAGCAACATGACCACAATCAGGCCGTAGCTGACCATCTCCGCATTTTCACCGAAGATGGGTGTCAGTATCGGCCGCAATTGTATCACGATTGCCACGTAGGATCCGACCAACAGGGCCGACGTGATGGTGTTGACGAACGATTGCCGAAAAACCTGTTGGACATCCAGAAATTGGTGCCGGACGGTAGCCAGAATGAACATCACGGCCCCGATCAACAGAGCGCAGACCAGGGACAGCGAAGTGGCCTCGCTGGTCATCCAGTGGGGGAAAAGCAGGGCACTTATCTGGGCCAGGACATAGATGCCCAAACTCAAACGGGTTCCCCAGAGCACCCAGCGCGTTTGTGTGCTTATGCGGGGGTTGGTGACCAGTTTGCGGCCGGATTCCAGGAAGTACACGGCCAGGCCGACGTAGGCCAGATTGATGATGGCGAACACGGAGCCTTCGTAGGTCCGAATCGCGCCCACCAGGAGTCTCAGCCAGGAGAACACCTTGGCCAATGGATCCAGGATGACGCGGCTGAACCCCTGCGTGTCGGGTTGGACCGAGAACAAGTCCAGAGCCTTGAGAATCTGAGGCGTCAACAGAATGAGAATGACGTGCATCAGCTGCGGAAAGAAGACCACGTAGCGCAGCCGGGGGCGCCTAAATCCAGCCAGACGGTCGACCGGGAACAGCCAGGAGAACAACAGCAGACTGGGAAAGAACAACTCCCACAAATGACGAAGATTGTAAAGCGTGGAGTCGCCGGACACTTGCGGCTGGGTCATGTATGTCCCCAGCGCCATCAGCACCGGTCCGATACCGGCAAACAGCAACATCGCCCCGGTAGCCCGATTGAGACGATTGGAGAAATTATCCCGGGTTACGGTGACCGCCAGGAAAATCAGGAATCCCCCGGCCAGGAGGTAACAAATTGTCAATAGCAGCTCAACGCTCATGGCAACTCATCGGAGTGATGCATCGCGATTGTTTTATATGGCCTTCCGGATAGTAACGCTGGTGCCGGCCTCAGAGGGTTTGATGTCAACGGCATCCATCAGAGCCTTGACAATAAATATCCCTCGGCCAACGTCCTTCATTAGGTTCTCTTCGCTAATTGGATTGGCGACGGCCTGCGGATCAAAGCCGCCGCCATGGTCGCTGACGATGATCTGAGCCGTTCCATTGACTTGTTCACAGGTCACCGTAACCGGCTCGTCCGGAGCCGTTTTGTTGCCATGGGAAATGGCGTTGTTGACCAGCTCTGAAACGGATATGGCGATGTCGGCAATGACCGACTCGTCGGCCCCAAATCCTCTGAGCAATCCCTCAACGAAGCTGTCGACATCGCTGAGGTATTTTGTGTCGGACGGGATTTCGATGGTATTGCCCTTGATGGTGGGTTTGTCCATTATGTGTGGCCTTCTTCGGAGGTGCCGGCAGGCGGTCCGTCAGGCGACCTGCCCGGTTTACAATTCCAAGACAGGAAAGCACCTGTCTTATAATTCAAAGGATCTGACGGCCTCGTCCACGGTGTCATACGCTTCAAACACCCCGACCAGTTTGGTGATGGTCAGCAGAGAGTTAATTTTTTGGGTTACCCGGGCGAGCTTCAGTTTTCCCTCGCTGTTGTACAGAGTAGTGAAACCCTGAATCAGGATTCCCAGTCCGGTGGAGTTCATCCATTCGACGCCGTCGAGGTCAATCACAATGCTCTTCTTGCCGGCATGGATACATTGGTAGAGACGGTCGTTCAACAAGGTGGCGTCCGGCCCACCCATAATCTTGCCCTTTGGTTCGAGAATGACGACGCCACTCTCTTCGCGATCGGTTAGCTTCATCGGCGTAAGCCTCCAGGTATCATAAGACTACTCTAATTCACTACGGAATTTTGCGGCCGCCGGTTCCCCTGCCCAGGAACCGCCCCCCGAACTGAGCTCAACCATAATCCCACTCGTCCGGGAGTGCGTGCGACGGCATAATCTCTCAACTAATCAATTACCCCAAAACGAATTATCAAGTCAAGGGATTTGCCTGTTGGGCACCGGTGCGCGACCAAATGAAAAACGGCGGGCCGCCTCTGGGCAACCCGCCGTGCTGATTCTATTTTGGTTGTCCCTATCCGGCTTTTTGCCGTTTGCGCGGTTTCACCGGCTTGTACGCCAGGGCTTTGGTCGGACAGAAGTGAGCGCACACGGGATCGCCATCGCAGAGATCGCACTTGACCAGCATATCGTGCTGAGCATCGTACAACGTGCACCCAAAAGGACAGGCCGCTTCGCAGGCACGACACTTGACGCAGACGTCCTGGTCCAGATCAATCGCCCCGGTGGCTTCGTTGCGACTAAGAGCGTCCACCAAACATGACTTGACGCAGGCCGGGTCCTCGCACTGCAGGCACACCACCGGCGTATACATGTCCTTCAGTCCGCCGTCAAGAGGGTAGATGCGGCTGCGCCCGAGCTTGCCGCCGATCGAATGAGCGAAGGCGCAGGCCATTTCGCAGGTGCGGCAACCGGTGCACAGTATCGGCGTAACTATGAGGCGTGATTTCACTGTGACACCTCCTGCCGCGCCCAGCCGGCAATGCGACCCATCGTCAGCGACATCTGTTTCCGACGGCAGGCATCGCAGGTGTCGAAGTAATCGCGCGGAATATTCCGCATCTTGCTCAGTGAATCGGCGAAGGCAACGGTGACGCTCAACTGTCCGCACTCTTTGCATTTGATGCGCTCAAACTGCTTGCCCCAGATCTCCCGGGTGGTTCCGGCATCCCGGTATTCGATGAAATTGGTCGGGCAGTTCTCTGCACAACTCAGGCATCCCACACAGTCCGGTGGCGCCTGCCGCAGGGGAGGAGCGATCTCCTTGCCGTGTCCGCGACCGACCGTCGAAATGGCATTAAAGCCGAGACGGTCGCATATGCGCGTGCAGAGCCCGCACAGGATGCAGTTGTTGCCGTCGGGTATCTCCTCATAGCTGGTCTGCGTGATGCCGTAATCGGCCGCCAGCTGTCTGATTTCAGGTGAATGGGGACAGCGGGCCAATTGCAGGTCCAACAGCGTCCGGCGCAATTCGTCGAGCTGGGCGGTATGAGTCCGAACAATCAGGCCATCGGCCACCGGGTAGAGGCAGGAGGTGACCAGATTGGTCCAGCCGTCCCACTCTTTCTTGGTGATCTCGACCATACACAAACGGCAGGCGCCGAATGGCTCGACCGCATCGTGATGACAGAGAGCCGGAATGTCGATGCCCAACCGGCGAAGCACCGTCAGGAGCATCTCTCCTTCGACAGCTGAGACCGCGCGACCATTTATCGAAAGACTTACCATATATAAGACTCCTACAGCACCGATATCGCTTCGCGGGTGCAAACCGCATAACAGGCGCCGCATTTATCACACTTGTCCTGATTGATAGTGTGGACTTCCTTCTTCTTGCCGGTGATGCAGCCCTGGGCACATGCCGAAATGCAGGCCATGCAACCGTCACATTTGTCCGGGATCACTTCATACTTGATTAGGGCACGGCAGACCCCGGCCGGACATCTCTTGTCGTGAATATGGGCCAGCCACTCGTCACGGAAGTACTGGATCGTACTCAAAAACGGATTCGGACCCGATTTCCCCAGGCCGCACAGAGAACTAATGACGATTGCCTGGGATAGTCGCTCCATCTTGCCGATATCGTCCTCCGTAGCCCGACCCTCGCTGACCGCTACCGCCAGAGCATGAAGTTGATACAAACCTTCGCGGCAGGGGACACACTTGCCGCACGACTCATCGACGAGGAAAGCCAGGAAGTACTTGGCCACGTCGACAACGCAGGTGCGATCGTCCATGACTATCATGCCGCCCGAGCCCATCATCGAACCCGCCTTGGTCAGCGTATCAAAGTCTACCGGCAGGTCGAGTTTGTCGGCCGGGAGACAGCCTCCCGAGGGGCCGCCGGTCTGGACCGCCTTGAATGGCCGATCATCCTGTACGCCGCCGCCGATATCGTAGATGATCTGGCGCATGGTGGTCCCCATAGGGACCTCGATCAGACCGCTGTTGCAGACTTTGCCGACCAGCGAGAAAGCTTTCGTCCCGGTACTCTGGGGCGTTCCGATACCGGCAAACCACTTGCCTCCCTTGTCGATAATTACCGGTACGTTGGCGTAGCTCTCGACATTGTTCAGCACCGTCGGTTTGTCGAAAACACCCTTGACTACCGAGCGGATGTACTTGGCTCGCGGTTCGCCCACTTCACCCGCAACCGAGCGCATCAGCGCCGACGACTCACCGCAAACAAAAGCGCCGCCGCCACGTGAGATTTTGATGTCGAACGAAAAATCGGACCCAAAGATATTGTCACCCAAGAGTCCCAGTCCGCGGGCCTGTTCAATTCCCTTTTGCAGATTCACCACGGCGAGGGGATATTCCTCGCGTACGTAAATGTGGCCCTGCTCGGCGCCGACCGCATAGGCTGCAATGATCATGCCCTCGATCACCGAATGCGGGTCACCTTCCATGATAGCGCGATCCATGAAGGCTCCCGGATCACCCTCGTCGCCATTGCAGATGACATAATGTGGATAGTCATCAAGCCGGGCACAAGAATCCCACTTGCGACCGGTTGAGAAGCCACCGCCACCCCGACCGCGAAGACCGGAGGTGGTCACCTCGTCGATCACTTCCCGCGGCTTCATTTTTGTCAGGGCTTTGGCCAGCGCCTGGTAGCCCCCGACGGAGATATATTCGTCAATACTGCATTGATCGATGTGCCCGATATTGCGCAAGGCGATCCGATGTTGACGTTTGTAAAATTCGATGTTGTGGTAGTCGGTGATCGGTTGCTTAGTTTTTGGATCTACATATAGCAATCGCTCGACGAGTTTCTTATTGCGAATAGTAGTGTCGACTATCTCCTCGACGTCCTTGACCTTGACCTTCGTATAGAAAGTACCGTCCGGCTCAAAGACAACCAGCGGGCCTTGCTGACAGAAGCCGTGGCAGCCGGTTTCCTTCAGGGCCCCTACCGAAAATCCGGTAATTCGCTTTTGCTTAAGTACCTTTTTGAACTCCTCGCTAACGGCTCTGGCCCCTGAGGCCAGACATCCCGGCCCGCAACAAACAAGAACCTGACGCGGGTGTTTGTCCAACTCGGCCCGGCACTGTTTGGCGTATTTTGCCAGCTGCGATGGTGTTGTCAGTCTCATAGCTCGACCTTCTTTTTGCGGCCTCCCAGCAGCTTTTTGCAGTTGGCCACCGTCACCCCACCGTGGAATTCTTCGTTCACGGCCACCACCGGGGCCAGCGCACAGGCGCCCACGCAGGCGACCGTCTCCAAAGTAAACTTCAGATCCTTGGTTGTCTGGCCGGCTTTGATGTCGAGCTCATGTTCGAGTCGCTGAGTAATTTGGTTGGCGCCGCGAATGTGACAGGTGGTCCCGACACACACGCGGATACACTTCTCACCACGCGGTACCAAGCTGAAGGCGTTATAAAAGGTCGAGACCGAAAAGACCTTCGACAACGGCACCTTCAGGTGCTCCGCCGTCGACTCCAGGGCTTCGGTCGGAAGGTAGTGGTATTCCCTTTGTATGTCCTGTAAGACACCGATAAGCGACTGCGGCGTCCGTGGATGATGATCAAATATCTCTGGAAGCCTGGAAAGATCAACACTCATGTCTTGACCCTTTGCTTAAGCGATTTTCTGGCCAGTTCGTAACCCTGTTCCAGGACGGCGAAATTGACCTTGAGAACTTCCTTCTTCTTGGCCAATTTCGTTTTGATGGTGTCCTTGAGAATCTCGAAACTGACGACACCAGTGGCGCCGATAAACGCTCCCAGCACAGCCACATTGGCGGCCTTGGCGTTTCCTGCTTTCATGGCCATCTCGTTGGCCGGGACCAGAATCTCGGTAATGTCGCTGCGATCGGTGGTCACATTGATCAGCGAAGAATTGACCAGCGACAGACCGCCCGGTCTAATCAGAGGAACAAACTTGTCAAACGAAGGGCGATTGAATACGCAGACACACCGCGGATTGGTGATGATCGGTGAGCCGATGCGTTTATCCGAGATGACCACCGTACAATAGGCGGTGCCGCCGCGCATCTCCGGTCCGTAGGACGGCAGCCATGTGACCTGCTTGCCGGCGGCGATACCGGCATAGGCCAACAACTGCCCGGCCGTAAGGATCCCCTGGCCGCCAAAGCCGGCGAATGTGACTTCGTATTGATCCATCAGCTCGCCTCCGGATCTTTGAAGCATCCCAGCGGGAAGTACGGAATCATGTTGTCTTTCAGCCACTCGGTTGATTCGGTCGGCGTGATCCCCCAGTTGGTCGGACAGGTGGAAAGCACCTCGACGAACGTGAAGCAGCGGTTTTCCTTTTGTAATCGGAAGGCCTTCTTGATAGCATGCTTGGCCCTGATAATATGCTGCGGGTTATGAACCGAGACCCGCTCGATATAGGACGGCGTCGCCAGCGTCGACAATAGCTCGGCCATTCTGATCGGCATCCCGGTCAGGGCCGTATCGCGACCCGCGGGAGAGGTCGAGGTCACCTGACCTGACAAGGTCGTTGGCGCCATCTGACCGCCGGTCATGCCGTAGATGGCATTGTTGACAAACACCACCGTAAATTTCTCGCCGCGGTTGGCAGCATGAACAATCTCACCCATACCGATTGAGGCCAGATCGCCGTCCCCTTGATAAGTAAAGACAATCATGTCCGGCCGCAGCCGCTTGAAGCCGGTCGCCAGGGCCGGCGCGCGACCGTGAGGAGCCTCCATGAAATCGGTATTGATGTAATTGTAGATCAGGACCGAACAACCGACCGGGGCCACCCCGCAAGTTCTCTCGCGAATCTCCAGCTCGTCAAGCGACTCGGCAACTATTCGGTGAATCACACCGTGTGTGCAGCCGGGGCAATAGTGTGTTACCACGTTTTGAAGAGCCACGGGTCGATCAAACAGCACTGCATTGTCGGCCGTCATCTGCTCACCTTAGCCTTTCTTCCGGGTCTTGCGCTTGCCGGAATCCAACTTGTACACCTGCTCCTTGATCTCCTCCGGTGACGGCACGATGCCGCCGGTACGACCGTAAAAGTGAACCGGCCGTTTGCCCAGGACCGCCTTCTCGACATCATCGTTCATCTGGGCCGTGCTCATTTCAATAGTGAACACTTTCTTGATGTTCTTTTTGCCCGCTTCGGAGAAGATCTCTTTTTCGGGGAAAGGGAAGAGGGTAATGGGGCGGAACAATCCGACTGAAACGCCTTCGGCCTGGAGCTCATCGATGGCCGTCTGGCAAATGCGAGCCATGGTGCCGTAGGACACCATCAGGATACTGTTCTTTTCGCTGACATTGTAGAGCTCGTACCTGATCTCCTCAGCCTTCATGCGTTCATATTTTGCATGCAACTTCCAGGAGTTCTTTTCGAGAGCGACCGGGTCGAGAAAGAGCGACTTGATGATTCGCGGTCGCCGGCCGTCGGCGCCGGTCGCCGCCCAGTCACCAAGGATTTCCGGCCGCGACATCGTCTGCCCTTCATCGGGGAATTCCACCGCCTCCATCATCTGGCCAATCATGCCATCACCAATCATCATCACCGGATTGCGGTACTTGTCGGCCAGATCAAATGCCGTGATCATCAGGTCGACCGCCTCCTGAATCGACGACGGGGCCAACACCAGCAAGCGATAGTCGCCGTGGCCGCCCCCCTTAGTGGCCTGATAATAATCTGATTGGGCCGGGAGAATACCGCCCAGACCCGGGCCGCCGCGCATGATATTTACAATCACCGCCGGCAACTCGGCCCCGGCCATATAGGATAGCGCTTCCTGCATGAGGCTGATGCCGGGACTCGATGAGGTCGTGAATACCCGCTTGCCGGTAGAGGCCGCCCCAAAAATCATATTGGCCACCGCCAACTCACTCTCGCCCTGAAGGAACACCCCGCCCACCTCCGGCATGCGTTTGGCCAGGTACTCGGCCACCTCAGTCTGGGGTGTTATCGGGTAGCAGAAATAGTTGGTAGCTCCGGCACGCAGAGCGGCTTCGGCGATGGCCTCATTACCTTTCATCAGAACTTTTGCCATACAATTATCCTGTTTCCGCTCCGTTAATATTCAAAGAGACTAAACGACAGCCCATAGGTATGGACCTCAATGGCCGCATCGGGGCAGGTAATAGCACAAATCTGGCAGCCGATGCAACGCGAGGGGTCGTGGACTTGGGCGTAGAAGTAGCCTCGTACCGTGATGTCTTTCGACATCGATAAGATCCCTTGCGGGCAGGAGCGTACGCAGAGCTCGCAACCCTTGCAGTGGTTCTTGTCGATTCTTACACCGGGCATATAAACTTCCCGCAGCTTTATTATTTAGCCTGTGCGATGCTCCCAAGGCTTCACCAGCTGGCGCCTCAGGGGCAAAACAGGCACATGAAAATTCTTCGGATCAAACTTCGCCACCAAGTCCTCTGTGGCGCTGCAAAAACAAATCGGCAAGCCGGTTAGCTCGCCCACGCTCTCAGCAAGGACCAGGCCGCGTTCGATTTCGGCGACAGTGGTCTGATCCATCAGGTGGGTGTTGGAAATCAGTCCTGTGAAGCGAAGGCGAGAGGAGGCCTCGATATCGGTGATCATCCTCCGGCTACCGGCTGCATCCGATGTGAACGGTCGATTGGCGTTGAGCACCAGCAACATCTCGTAGGCACCGGCCTCAAAGGCATCGGACAAGGAACTCAGGACCCTGGCTCCAACATCGTCGCCGCCCACATCCAGCACCAGCCAACCCTGGCAATGTTCGATGGAGCCACGAATCTCAGGCAGTATGATCGGGAGTTCCGAATAACGTTGTTCACCGGGTGGAATTATCGATCGGATACCCAACCGGGCCAGCATCTCGAAGGCCTCACGAGACCGGAAATAAGGGTTCACAATATCCAGATCGGCGATCGTGACCGGTTCGGTCTCGGACTCGGCCAGATAGCAACTCAGATTCACCGCAATCTCAGATTTGCCGCTGCCATAGCCACCAACGATAATGATGATCTTCTGCTGAAAACTCGGATATTTGGTGTGTCGTGCCGACAAATCTATGGCCACCTTAATCTTACAGGTCCTTAGGGGCGAAGCCGCAAGAGGCTTTCCCGTTTGGCTTAAATGGGACCGCGGCGACCCATATTCTCCGTAAGCCTTCACTTTGTCATAATATGTTACGCAATCGATTGCAAGTCAAGCCGATATGTGAAAAAAATAACGATTCAAATCCATTTGACAGCGCCTCGCGAGCGGCATATATTGATAACTGATATTAAGTTAGCTATAAACGGCGATCTTTCCGAGTGACGGGATGAAGGCTTAAATGGGTGTTCTAAAGGCTGACCTTCGAAGCTGGACAAAGGTGACCCTGGTAGGCCTGTCAATCTTCATTTTGGGAGCGTTTCTCGACTGCGTCGGTTCCGAGAAAGAGCCGGAAGGCATCTCCGATGCTCCCGCCGCCAACTATGATAATTGGAAACAGTACTCCTACCAGCGAGTACGATTGTTATATCCGCCGGACCACCCCCATGCAGACAAAATGTACAATCTCACTCGCGGCTACATATCGGCCATCAAAAGGGACTGCAATCTCCTTGAGATTCCAACGCCAACCGATACCCTGATCGTGTATCACTACACCGGCTATGGCCAAGGTCGCGAGATGACCGGTCGTCCATATCCGTTTGTGGTCGGCGATACCATCCATTTCTGGATGCCGGCGCCGCTGGGAGCGACTTTGATGCAGTGGCTTCTGCCGCGCTGGATCGCCAAGGAGCCTCGGTATCAGTTTCTAAAGAATGGCTTGATCAGCCTGGTGGACGATTCCAAGCGGGACTATCATGACATTGTGCAGCGTTATGTGGACAGCGCTGTCTTTATCCCTTTGACTGATCTGGCCGTGGACACGGCCATGGATATAGACAAAGAGCGCTATCAGTCCGGGGAAGGAGCCTCGTTTATTGATTTCATGCTGTATACCTATGGAATGCCGGCCCTGCATGCTCTCTATCTGGCTGAATCATCCTTTGACATAACTGTTCAGGGACTTTTCAAGATCAGCGCTGACAGCCTCGAAACAGAGTGGCTCGATTATGTATATCGCGTAAACCGGGGGGAAATTCCACCCAGAAAACAGATGCCCTGGTCGGTTCAGCCCGATGAATCCGGTGGGCAGTAAGAAAGGCTACTTCGTTGGATAACTGGAAAACAGCCATTACCGACATCGGCCCGGGCAAGATCCGGGTCAAAGGCTATGATATCGCCGACATCATGGACAAACTCAGCTACGCCGAGGTTGTCTATCTGATCCTCAAGGGAGAGCTGCCCTCCAATCCGGAAGCCGCCCTTATGAATGCCATCCTGGTCGCCTCAATCGACCATGGGGCTTCACCACCCTCGGTGCTGGGAGCCAGAACCATCATGTCGGGCGGCAATTCGCTCAATGCCGCGGTGGCCGGGGGCGTCCTGGTGATCGGTGACACCCATGGTGGGGCCATCGAAAACTCGGCGCGTATCATGCAAGAGTGGGCGGCCAAAGAGGGAGCCCCCGTCGAACTGGCCGGACAGTTGGTCGACTGGTTGACTCAAACCAAAGCGCGCATGCCGGGCTTCGGGCATCGGCTGCACAAAGTCGATCCGCGCACGGGAAAGCTTTTCGAGATAGCGGCTCGTCACGGTTACAGTGGCCGCCATATTGAGCTGTGTCAGGCTATCGAGAAGATTCTGGCCGAGAAGACCGGGCGTCAGTTGCCTGTCAATGTCGACGGGGCGATCGCGGCCGTGATCTCGGACATGGGTTTTGATTGGCGGCTGGGCAAGGCGTTTTTTATCATCTCGCGGGTGCCGGGGTTGGTCGCTCACGCCTATGAGGAGATGACCCGCGAAAAGCCGATGCGTAAACTCGGCCCGCTGCCGTACGAATACGATGGCCCGCCCCCCAGAGAGATCGGCTGAGCTCGCCTCATCGAACCCGAATGATTAACAAAAAAGCCGGTCCAGTCTCGGATCGGCTTTTTGACTTGGGATGGTGACGTTCACCCTACAGGCGTCAGCTTCTTGGGGTCGATCTGTCCCGAGCGCGGCGTCTCACCCTGCGCAGATGAACCTCCGGCAAAGGCCAGAATCGACAACGCGATCAGATTGAGCCCGGGGAGTAATACAAGAAGGCCGATCCAGCCGTCAAAACCGCAAGCCTTGGCTACTTCGAACCACACCACCGCAAAGACTATGATGTTGACCAGCGGCACCAGGCACAAAAAGGTCCACCAGCGTTCCTTGCCGGCCATGTCCATTAGCAGGATAGCATTCATGATGGGGATGTAGGACCACCAGGCGTTGTCGGAACAACCAACTTTATTGGCGATCCGGTATTGCGTATAAGCGCAGAATAGGTAGAGTCCCAGGATGGCGACAAGAAGGAAATCGCCGATCAAGCCGGCCGCCGGGTTGGGATCGTACATAATGCTCTCCTTGGAATGATGCTCACACTTGGGCTCGATTTCTTTAGTTTTCGACCGCTGCAGGGTGGGTATTAACGGTTGTCCAATCATAGACAACAGCCGTTTCGGCAGCCAGTCACCTATGGGTCCGGGCTATCCCCGTAACCGGTGCGGATTTATCTGAATAGGAGGAATTCGCGGCTATTATAGCCCCCTTTGTACTTGTATAAGGACTGAGCAGCACTTAGGTTTAGGACCATGAAATTGATCGCCGCCAAAGTCAAACAAGCTATCGGGCTTCTGAATGAACTCGACATCGATGCCTGGCTGATTGTCTCTCGTGAAAGCAATCTCATGGCCGACCCGGCCATGAGTATGGTTGTCGGTCACGAAGTCACCTGGGAGTCGTTTTTTGTTTACACCCGATCCGGTCGCGCGATGGCCCTGGTCGGCAACCTTGATGTCGACAACTTCAAACGAGCCGAGTGGTTTACCGACGTGGCCACCTATACCGAAGGAGTAGGCGAGAATCTGCGCGACCTACTTGCCGAGTGTGACCCCAAAACGCTGGCGGTCAATTATTCGGTCGATGATCCGGCTGCCGACGGCTTGACGCATGGTATGTATTTGGCTCTGCGCGATCATCTATACAGCACGCCCTACGCCGACAATCTGGTTTCCGCCGAGAATATCGTCACAAAACTCCGTGCGCGGAAACTCCCTGACGAAATCGATTTGATTCGCACGGCCGTCGAAAAGGCCAATCTCGCCTGGCAGATAGTCTTGCCGCAATTGCAGGTAGGCCAGACGGAAAGGGAGATAGCCGCGCTCATCACACATGCCTTGAGTGATCTGGGGGTGGAGCCGTCGTTCCCGACGATCGTGAATGCTGGTGACAAAACCAGCCCTGGTCACGGTGTCCCGACCGACGCTCGTATCTCAGCGGGTGATCTGCTTCATGTTGATTTTGGAGCCCGCTACCAGGGCTATTGTTCCGACTTGCAAAGATTGGTCTATTTCCAACCCTCGCATCTGAGTGCCCCACCGGATGAATTGTCCCAGGCGTTCGACTGTGTCAACAGCATCATAACCGCTACGGCGGCGGCCTGCAAACCGGGCAAGAAGGGAAAAGACATCGACCAGATCGCGCGTACCATGCTAGGCGATGAAGGGTATCCCGAATACCAGCACGCCCTGGGGCATCAATTGGGTCGGGCCGTGCATGATGGCGGGGCTCTGTTGGGTCCCAAGTGGCCGCGCTATGGCAAGTCGCCGCTGATCCTACTTGAGGAGAACAACATCTTCACGCTGGAATTGGAAATCGCTCTGCCCGGCATCGGTTGTGTCGGGCTCGAGGAAGATGTTCGCATAACTGCCGATAGGGCTGAATTCCTGGGTCCCCGCCAAACGGAGTTAGTTGTCAAATGAGGTTTCTCATCGCCCTAGTCTGGCTTGGGCTTATGGTCGCCATGATCTCATGCGCTCCGCCGCAACCGGCGGGAGAAGGCACCTACACGAAGTATCCCTACGATCTGCGGGCGGAGGTCAACGATGGCATGATGACGGTATCATGGAAGGTGGCCGGCAAGGGACTGATCAGCGGCTACAATATTTACCTAGCTCGCTCGGCCCTTTCCGGCAACGTGGCCGACACCGAACCGTTTAACACTTCTACCTTTGCTGGTGATATCGACCCCAGCGACGGTATCGAACACTACGAAGCTGTGGGGCTGATAAACGGTACTGATTACTACGTGTCGGTGGCGGTGGTCTACCCGGATGGTCGACTGTCGCAACCGACAAAAGAGATCCACGCCGTGTGCGGGCCGCGCCGCGAAATCGAATTGCAGTTTCGATATGCGGGTTCCCAGGCCGGTTTTTCCCTTGATCGTAACGACTATGTCGTCTCCGATGATGTCGCCAACGATGTCTATTTCTATTCCAAAGACGGGACCGACTATTTGGCCTCGCCATCCCGGTTGGATGGTTTTCTGAGGGCCACCAAACTGAGGAAGATACGCTCCGGTGGTAGTCTCAGGGACGCCGAAAAGACGGTTGAAGCGGCCGGTTCACCTCCGGGTGATGATCGTGTCGCCGTCAAGGAAGGGGATTGGATATGGCTGATGACACCGGATCGGGCGACGGCCCTTTTTCACGTACTCGCGCTGGACGGCGAAAGCAAAGAACGTCGCCTGAGGATGTTCGTGGCCTACACGCCCAACGTGTCGACTGGCCATCTGTGATCTATCTGCCTCGGCCCGGAGAGACTATTTGATGAACTCCCTACCACCTCGTCCACTGCCTCAGTTGGATCCAAGCCGCATTCACTGCCTTGATGGCGCCATCGGAACAGAGTTGATGCGACTGGGCTGGTCAGGCGATGGGAGTTCGGATATCTGGGCGCGGAATCATCCCGATATAGTACTATCCATGCACGCTCGGTATGTCGACGCCGGAGCCGAGATTGTCACCGCAGCTACTTTCGGCGCCAACCGGGGCCGCCTTGCAAAGGCCGGGGGTGATGGAGAAATTGGGGCGCTCAACCAGGAAATGGTCGGACTGGCCAGGCAAGCAGCCGGCGGGCGGGCTTACGTTGCCGGCTGCATCGGACCTACCGGTTGGGAGGCCCAGTTCGGGATTGCTCACCGGGCTGAGGCCCAAGCAGTTTTTGCCGAGCAGGCCAAAGCTCTGGCCACGGCCGGGGTGGACCTGATTACTGTCGAAACCATGACCAGCCTGACCGAAGCTTTGGTGGCGGTTCGAGCTGTGTTGACCGTTTGTTCCACACCGATATGGGTGTGCCTGACTTTTCTGGAGGGTGGGCGGCTGGTTGATGGATCGTCTGCGGCCGAAGCCGTCCTATCGCTGACGGACCTTGGGGTACGGGCCGTCGGTTGCAACTGTATGCCGCCCGATGACCAACTTATCCAGATCGTCAAATCGATGGCCGCCGTGACCTCGGTGCCGGTGGTAGTGCGCCCTAGCGCCGGGTTATCGTCGATTGACAGCCCCCCGACCGGACCACAGATTTCCCCGCACGATTTTGCGGAATTTGCTGTCCGCCTGCGTAAGTCCGGGGCCGGTATCATCGGTGGCTGTTGCGGCATTGGTCCGGAACATATAGCTCAGCTTTCGCAGCACTCGGCCCATTATCGTGAGGGGCTCCAATAGCTGTCGCAAGCTGTTCATGGTTCGTTACTTAGTAAAAATGGTTGATTAAGCGGCGATCCGGTGAGACCGATACGTATAGCATGGTGGGTGAAGCAGGACGAATCGCTGAAAGCGGCATGATTCGGAGGTAATCGGTCTCCCCCCGGCTGCGTGGGAGTTCCTGATGCCTACAACAGGGAAGTGTTTCAAATGGAATCAACGGGAAAGGCAAGGTCAGTGGCGTTTAGTAAAGATGTATTGACTCTGGATTGTGCGGCAACTTACCGGAAGTTGTCTGATAATCTAGTCCGGCAGATGCGAGACAAGCTAAAAAAATCGGGGGTGGTTATCGGGATCTCCGGAGGCATCGACTCCACCTTGTGTGCTGCGCTCTGCGCTAAGAGCCTGGGACCCCAGCGGGTCCTCGGGGTCATGATGCCGGAGCAGGATTCGTCGCCTGAAAGCCGCCTGTTGGCCGAAGAGTTGGCGGCCACGTTTGGGTTTGAGACAGTGGTCGAGGAAATCACCGGGGGCCTGGCCGGTATGGGCTGTTACGAGCGCCGAGACGAGGCTATCAAGCAGGTCTTCCCGGACTTTCAGCCGACCTGGAAATCCAAGATCACTATCGGTAACCGCATCCTGGATTCCAATGCCCTTAACTTCTTCAATCTGACTATCGAAGACGACCACGGCCGGGTCAGCACCAAGCGCATGCCGTTGTCGGCCTATCTTCAAGTAGTCGCGGCGTCGAATCTCAAGCAGCGTCTGCGTATGACAACCCTGTATTACCATGCCGAACGTCGCAATTGGGCCGTGATCGGCACCGGCAACAAAGACGAACATATGCAGGGCTTTTTCGTCAAGTATGGCGATGGCGGCGCCGATGTGAAGCCGATCGCTCACCTGTACAAAGTGCAAGTGTATCAACTGGCCGCCTATCTGGGCGTACCAAAATCGATAATGGAGCGAACGCCAACCACCGATACCTACAGCTCGGAGGTCACCCAGGAGGAGTTCTTCTTCGGCCTGGACTTTGATACCATGGATCTAATCTGGTGGGCGATGGAACATGATGTTCCGGCCTCAGAGGTAGCCCCCGTGCTTAACTTCACCGAAGAGCAGGTCAGGCGTGCCATGACCGGCATTCAACGCAAGATTGTGGCCACCGAGTATCTTCGCATGAAACCGTTGGAGATCGACGGTTAGAGGCGACCACCGTCGGTGATGTTCGCCTTCACTTGCAGATTATGTGCGGCATAGCAGGATATTTCCAACCCCGTCAACCCGGTACTCCGGACACGACCTTGATCCGTCGCATGGTTGCCTCGTTGCAGCATCGCGGACCGGACGAGTTCGGCGTCTATTTCGACCGGACCTGCGCTCTGGGTCAGGCCCGCTTATCGATCATTGATTTGAGCGGCGGTTCTCAGCCTATGGCCAACGAGGATGAGAGTATTTGGATCACCTTCAATGGTGAGATTTTCAACTACCTCGAACTACGCCAGGAATTGATCAAGGCCGGCCACCGTTTCCGCACCAATTCCGACACCGAAGTGATCGTCCACGCCTACGAACAATGGGGACGGGCCTGCCTTGATCGCTTTAACGGTCAGTTTGCCTTTGCCCTGTACAACCGCCGCAACCGATCCCTCTTTGCCGCTCGTGATCGGCTTGGAATTCGGCCGTTCTTTTATGCCCGCCATCAAGAGCGCTTCTATTTTGCATCGGAGATCAAAGCGATCTTTTGCGATCTATCGCTGCCGCGCGCCATCGACCCCGTCGGTCTCGACCAGATTTTTACGTGGTGGACAACGGCCCCGCCCCGAACCGCCTTCGAGGGCATTAGCGAACTAGCCGCCGGCTGCTGGTTGGAGATTACGGCCGATGGTGTCAAGCAAGGTCGCTATTGGAGCCAGAAATTTGCGACCACGTTTGATCACAGTCGGTCGCTTGGATCATGGACCGAGGAGCTGCATGCGCTACTGGTCGACTCGGTCCGCTTGCGGCTGCGGGCTGATGTGCCTGTGGGAGCCTATCTGTCCGGCGGCCTCGATTCATCAGCAACCACCGCCCTTATTAGAAATTTCACCGACACCCCCGTCGAAACATTTTCGGTAGCTTTTCAGGACAAAGCCTTTGACGAATCCGACTACCAGGATCAAATGGCCGCCTTTCTCGGAACGCGCCATCACCGGATTAACTGTGGTCATCTGGATATTGCCGAGGCTTTTCCCGATGTGATCTGGCATACCGAGCGACCGCTGGTGCGAACGGCTCCGACGCCTTTGTTTTTGCTGTCGCGGTTGGTTCGCGAGCATGACTTCAAGGTTGTCCTGACCGGTGAGGGATCGGACGAGATCTTTGGTGGCTATGATCTATACAAAGAGACTCTGATCAGACGATTTTGGGCGCGGCAACCGCAATCCAAGTGGCGTCCGTTGCTTCTCGGGAGATTGTATCCGACCCTGCCGTTGTCCGGGGCGCGGGCCAGATTCTACCTCGAAACATTCTACCGCAAAGGCCTGGCCGACACCGAGGCCTATCACTTCTCGCACTTGCCCAGAATCAATACTACTTCGCGGGTTAAGGAATATTTCACCAACGACTTCCGCGGAGAAATCGGCAATTATGAGGCTATCACCGCTTTCGAACCTGATCTGCCTGAAGCATTTGCCGATTGGCATCACTTGTGCCGCGCTCAGTGGCTGGAGTCGAGCTCGCTGCTGGCCGGTTATCTCCTGTCATCCCAGGGCGATCGTATGTCGGCCGCTCATGCGGTGGAGGGACGGTATCCGTTTTTGGATCACCGTCTGGTCGAATTTGCTTCCGGGTTGCCGCCCTATTACAAGCTGCGCGGCTTGAACGAGAAGTACATTCTCAAGAAAGCCATGGCCGCCGAGCTGCCGGCCGAAATCATCAATCGAGTCAAGCAACCATATATGGCGCCCGACTCGAACTGTTTTGTGCAAGACGACTCACCTGAGTATGTGAACGAAACCCTTTCTGAGGGAAGCTTGGCGCAAGCAGGTATCTTCAAGCCGCAGGCGGTTCAGGCCTTGAGACGTAAGGCAACGAAGTTGTCGCACGCTCACTTGTCTTTTGGGGACAATATGTCGTTTATCGGAATACTGTCGACTCAGCTGCTTTGGGAACGTTTCTTACGACATTATCGGGTCGCCGATCCGCTGGAGCAACCCCGGTTTACAGTCTGGGTCGACGGCGAGAGGCTCGGGGTCACGACCGGCCGGAACAAACAAGACTTGCGCCGTCTCTGATGGCTGCTTATCTAACGGCGTCACGGGCCGATAACGAATACTATGGGACGTTATGATCTGATGCCTGTTGACGTCTACCACTTTGGAGGATGAATTGGATATACGCACCAATCTGAGAGATTTCATCGTTGATAGTTTCCTGCTGGGTCGTGATCCTGAGGAACTGAGCGATAGTAGTTCGCTCCTTGATCTGGGAGTGATCGATTCCACCGGCGTCCTGGAACTTGTAGGGCATTTGGAAGCGACCTTTGCAATCACCGTCGAGGATGACGAATTGATACCCGACAACCTGGACACCATCAACAACCTGGTTCGTTTTGTCGAGGGAAAACAGGGCGGCTGATCCGGCCGGAATATGGCCTGACAGCCAAATGCCGGCAACCCGACGGCGCCGCACGCGATAACTTGTCGCCGTTGAGAGGATCTTTGCCAATACCATGATCAAATTGATTCTCAAGAGAGTACTGTGGGTGACGGGGCTGGCGCTTACGTTTCCACTAATCCTCCTTACCTGGCTGGAGGCCTGGATCTTGGGGCGCGATTACGAACGCATCCTGGCCTGGTGCAAGGAGATTTTGGCGCTGGTGCCGACCATAGTCGGTGAATACCTGCGGCTGGGCTATTACAGTGCGGTATGTCGGTATGTCTCACCGGACGCCAGCCTGCTGTTTGGATCAATGATCGCTCACCGCGATACAATAATCCGCCGCGGTGTTGTGGTGGGGGTGTACACTATCATCGGCAAGGCGGACATCGGCGAGGGCGTGCTTTTTGGCGCGCGCGTGTCGCTGCTGTCAGGCAAATATCAGCACGGGCGACCGGAGGATCGCATCGACGGCCAAGTTCCCTCGGTACAATACCAGGTAGTGACCGTCGGCCGCAATTCCTGGATCGGCCAGGGTGCTATTGTGATGGCTAACGTAGGCGAAAACTGTACTGTCAGCGCCGGGGCGGTTCTCTATAAAGATGCTCCGGATGGCAGTACCTTCATGGGCAATCCGGCCCGCAAAGCGAACCTCGATCTCGGCATTAGGCCATCGGGAAAAGACGGAGTCGATCAATGAAGTATTTCTGGGCGGTGGTGCTGATAGGATCAATTGCACTCAATCTGGTCGCCGTGTGGGGTTTCTTCCACTACATCAAATACGGCGGCTCGCCATTGGGCGAACTCAAGCGCAAACTAACCGGGACTACCCATCAAAGCACTCCCGGCGTACCGTACGCCGACGAGAATGCGGCTCTCCTGGCCGAGATAGAGAACGGTACGGCAGCGCCGGGACGGATTGTCTTTTTTGGGGCGTCCATTACCCAGCGCTGGGATTTTGATCGTGCCATGCGACCGGAATTCAACCTGATCAACCGCGGCGTCGGCGGGCAATTGGTCCCGGCTCTGATGGCCCGGTTCCAACGTGATGTCCTCGATCTTAAGCCGCAGGCGGTCATCATCAAATTCTGCTCGATCAACATCCGTCCCCAGCAGCCACTGCAGGTCCTGAAGGATGGCATGTCAATGATGACGTCACTGGCCGTGGGACAGGGCATCACGCCGATCGTGGCCACGATCATTCCGGCCGGCAAACCGGAAGCCCGTATCGGCGATTTTTCGGTAGTCGATTCGCTCCAGTCGTTTAACGCCTGGGTTCGCCAGTTTGCGGCGGACCATGATTATCCGTTGGTCGATTTCGCTTCGACCTTAGAGGACGACAACGGTTTCCTGCCGCGCGACTGCTCGGTAGACCCGGTTCATCTGAACGACAAGGGATATCAGATACTGGAAGATGTCCTGCGACCGGTATTAGCCAAGGTTGTCAAAGCGCCGAAACCGGATACACACTAGCGGTCTATCTCTCGGTCTTGGAGCTGTCGGCCAGGCGGCTGCGATACTCTCGGTATTTATCCAGGTAATCCTTCAGCCTTTGTTCGCGACCCACGCCCGTGGGCTGGTAATACCGGCGCTGCCTGAGTTCTCTCGGCATGTACTCCTGGTCGGTCATCGCGCCTTCATAGTCGTGAGCATACTGGTAGCCGTCGCCGTAACCCAGAGTCTTCATGAGATCAGTCGGCGCGTTGCGCAACCAGAGCGGTACCGGTAGAGATCCTCTGGTTTGAGCATCATCCTGCGCTTGCTTAAAGGCAGTATAGACGGAATTGGACTTGGGCGCACAGGCCATGTATATGACCGCCTCGGCAATGGCCAGCTCCCCCTCGGGCGAACCCAAAAAATGATAGGTGTCGCGGGCGTTGAGGGTGAGGGTCAGGGCGTAGGGGTCGGCCAGGCCGATGTCCTCGGTGGCAAACCTGACCAGGCGGCGCAAGATGTACATAGGATCCTCACCGCCGTCAAGCATCCGGGCCAGCCAGTATAGCGAGGCATCAGGGTCACCCCCACGAATGGTTTTGTGCAGGGCGGAGATGATATTGAAGTGCTCTTCGCCCGATTTGTCATAAACGGCCGTCCCCTTGCGGTGGACCTGCCCGACCATTTCAACGGTGATTGGCTGGTTGTTTTCATTGTAGGCGACGCATGCCTCCAGGAGAGTGAGGGCGCGGCGTGCGTCACCATCGGCCGCTTTGGCGATGACTTCGATAGCCTCGGCGTCAATCTCAATCTTGGCGGCCCCCAGTCCATTGGTCTGATCGGCCAGCGCTCGCTTTACTATTGTCTCGATAGCGGTCGTATCTAATCGCGACAGGACATAAACTCGCATCCGCGACAACAGGGCCGAGTTGACCTCAAACGACGGGTTCTCAGTTGTCGCCCCCAACAGGACCACGTCCCCGGATTCGACGTAGGGCAAAAAGGCGTCCTGCTGAGCCTTGTTGAAGCGGTGAATCTCGTCTATGAAGACGTAGGTACGCCG
>JBDRES010000028.1:0-84483 GCA_043819515.1 bacterium | reverse complement strand
CCTCTTCCTCACGACACGAATTGCACTTCAAAAGATGCTCACTCACTGCCAGCCGTCGACGGCCGGCAAGCTCGTCATGACAGAAGGCTGATAGGTAGGAGCGTGCCTTTCGACAGCGCATTGTATTCCTCCATTCTGGGTCTTAATTTGTCGCGCAAGATCATTCGCGCCCGGTTAACCCGAGACTTGACAGTGCCCAACGGCACCGAGAGAATCTTGGCCACTTCTTCGTACGGCAGTTCCTGAATATCGCGAAGCATGAAAGCCGTTCGGTACTTCTCCGGCAGAGTCTTGACAGCCTCCGTCAGAACCTCGGGCAGGCGACTGGGGATATTGGCCTCTACGGCAAACTCCGCCTCGTTGCCTTGCATTTCAGTGATATCGTAGAACTTAAACTTCTTTCTCTTGCGTAGTTCGTTGCGGGCCAGGTTCAGGGCGATAGTGTAAATCCAGGTTGAAAAACAGTGCTGGAAATTGAATGATTGACGATGTTGATACACTCTGACAAATGTCTCCTGGACAACATCTTCGGCCTCTTCGGCCGAGGATAACATACGCCCGATTACGTTCATTAGACGACCCTTGTAACGGTCAACCATCTTGTTGAAGGCGACCATGTCGCCGTTCTGGATGGCGCGCATTATGCCGTAGTCGATGTCTTTTTCTGTCTGCTTCGCCATAGACCACCTTGGTTTGGGCATTCCTATCTATTGTACCGGATTTTGGGGCACAAGTTCCGGAATTTATGCAGCCATGGCTATACGCTATCTTATTGCCACACAAAATTATAGCTACATCGACGCCATCAACGCAAGAAGATTGGTGCGCATGCGGCCGGCCAATATCAGACCAGCCAACTGCCCCAGCCCAGCCAGTAGAGCCCGAAACCGGCCAGGGTCAGGGCTAGAATGGGCAGTGCCAGGCGCCGATAAACCAGCGAGAGGTTGCTTCCAAAATACTCATTAGTCAGAATCAGACAGAGATGTGTCGGAGACAGCATGATGCCGACATAGCCGCCCAGGTAGGCCAGCAAAATGTACCCCGGAACGATCTGCGGCTGATAGAGATACGCCGCCAGGATTGTGTAGCCCAGGGCAACATAAGCGGCCACCATCCCGGTCAAGAGACCCGCCACAAAGCAGACCAGAAAAATCACCAGTTCCGGCGGCAGATGCAACTGGTTGGCCAAGTGCGGGATTGATCCGATAGCACCGGCCAGCTCCAACACCGTCTGAAATGACAGCGTCCCAAATACCAGAAGCATCAATTTCCAACTCATCCCCTGTTTTACGGCCGACCACAGCAGTGCGGGTCGGGGCCGCGACACCAAGATGACGGCGCCGATGGCAAAAAGCACGGCCAGTGATAGTTCAATCTTGAAGACGCCATAGACCGCGATAGCCAGCACAATCGGCCACACCGCAGCCAACAGCCCCCCCAGACCGCGGCCCAGGTGCACCGGGCCGGTCCTTGCCGAATCCAAATGACGGAGATAAGCTACCGCTCCAATGACTATCATGATTAGCGTCATCGGTGCCTGGAGAAGGGATACGTGATAGAGCGGCAAACCGGTGATTGCCTCGGTCAAAATCAATCCGGGATAGATCGGCCAGCAAAACTCGGCTACATGACGAAACCAGTAGTTGGTTGCGGTTCGCAGTTCCTGAGGGTAGGGTCGGTCTTTGGTCACTTGGGCTACCAGCGGAGCCGAAAGAAGCGCTCCCCCGGGCATCGGCATGAGGCCGATCAGCGGAGGCATGACAGCCGCCGCCGTGCGCGAACCGCCCGGCAGATATCCGGCGGCACCGGTGAGGCGATCGAGGTAATGCAGTTCCTGGAGAAGTCGTCCCAGGATGGTTATCAAAATGACCACCGAGATCAAAAAGAGGAATTTGCGTGAGCCCAAGAGCGACCAATAGCCACTCAGCAGATCAGCAAGCGATACTCCGTACAGGACTGCCGTCAGGATCCCGGCCACCAGGAGCGTCAGCCCGACCGACACTTTGTACCGGATGGCCAGAACAATCAGCAGCATGATGAGAACTAGTTTGGCGGCGTCCATCGCGCAAAGTAAGCGGTGGCGACACCGTCGTCAACCAGGACTGTCATTGGGCGCTCAGAAACCAATTGCCGTGTCGGCCCACTTGACTTTCCCGCCGGCAGCCTTAGCTTCACAGATCATGGCTAGTTCGGCTCGCACCTCAGCGGCGCAGACGCGCGACCATCTGCTGGATACCCTTGCCCGGCGTCCGGGGAGTGTCTGGCTGGATTCATCCCTGAGCATAGGCGATCGTGGCCACACCTCCCTGATCGCCACCGACCCGGAACTTGATGTCATTTGTCAGAGCAACATTGTCACTCTGATCAAGCGTGACGGCACCCGACGGCAGTATCAATGCCTTGACAGCCTGAAGGAGTTGGAGCGGATAATCGCCGCTCACAACGGACCGGCCATCGGCTATATCAGCTATGAAGCCACGCTGCCTAACCTGGGCGTTAGCGCCCGCCGTGCTAATGCAGCCGTGCCTGATGTCCGGTTTCTGTTGTATTCATCGGTTGTTGAAGTCGAGGGAGATCAATTCGACGACTCCCAGAGAATCAAATCGCATTCTGACGACCGATCTTCGTACCGCCGTGGATCGGTTGGCGTCAGACCGACTCTCGACCGCCGGGCCTATCTCGGAAAAATCGCAACGATCAAAGACCACATTCGCGAGGGCGACATCTATCAGGCCAATTTCACCAATCGGATCGACGTCGAGACCGATCGTGATCCCTTGGATGTCTATCTTCGTTTGCGACACGTTAGCCCGGCGCCGTACAGCGCCTTTCTGAATTTTGGCGACTATCAGGTTCTCTCGTCGTCGCCAGAGCGCATGTTCAAACGCGACGGCGATAACATCACGACCGGCCCCATCAAAGGGACCATTTCATCCGGCAATTCGGAATGCGCGGCCACGATCAATCGGCAGCGGCTTTTGACCTCGGAGAAGGACCGTGCCGAGTTGCTTATGATCGTTGATTTGGAGCGCAACGACTTGGGACGTATCGCCCGGGTTGGTTCAGTCCGGGTCGACAGCATTTTTCGCCCGGAGGTGTACTCCTCGGTCATACACCTGGTTGCCGATGTCCGCGCTCAGTTGCGGCCTGAGATCGGCTATGCTGATATTTTCGCAGCATTGTTGCCGGGCGGGTCGATTACCGGCGCGCCCAAACAGCGGGCCGCTCAGATTATCGATGAACTGGAGGTTACTCCTCGATCGATCTATACCGGTGTGATCGGCTATATCGACGGCAACCATGCTGATTTCAGCATCGCTATCAGGACTATGATTCATCGCCAGGGATCATACCAGGTCCACGCCGGTGGCGGCATTGTGGCCGACAGTGATCCTGATGCGGAATATGAGGAGATGCTCTTGAAGGCGTCGGGGATGTTGAAGGCGTTGGGCGTTGACACGGAGGAAATCAAATGGTAAAGACGATAACATCGATCAACGGCCGGCTGGTGGATAAGGTCCAGGCCCGCATTTCTGTTTTTGATAATGCTCTGCTATATGCCGAGGGTCTCTTTGAGACATTTCTGGCTGTCGACGACGAACCCGTGTTCGCCCGGGAGCATTTGGCTCGTCTTTATCGCGGCGCCCGCGTGATTGGCCTGGAGATTCCAGAGCCACGGGATACTATCATGCGCTGGTGTCGTAAGACACTGCGCGCTCATCCCGATCGAATAAAGAAGCTCCGGCTGACGCTGACCGCCGGCGAATCGGGACGCTGGTTGGGGCGACAAGGACGACCGCAAATTATCCTAAGCGCCGCCCCCCACCGGGTACCGACGGAGCCTTTTCGCTTGTTGGTATCGGACTTTCGGGTCGACCATCACTCGGAGTTTCGCCAAATCAAGACCCTCTCGTACGCTATCCACGCCGCGGCCCTGAAGCAGGCCCACAAGATGGATTATGACGATGCCCTGCTTCTAAACCAGCGCGGCAATGTCGCCGAAGTCACTTCGGCCAATGTTTTCTGGGTTGAAAATGGCCGCATCTACACTCCACCACTGGAAGCCGGTTGCCTGGAGGGGGTGACCCGCAAGATTGTCCTTCGCCAAGCAGCCCAACTGGGCCTGACAATCACGGGAAAACGGTGCTCGTTGGCGCGCTTGCTGCAGGCCCCCGAAGTGTTGATTTCATCATCACTCAAGCTGGTCTTGCCGGTCGGCGAGATCCGCGTTGGTAGGCGCCGTTATCGCTTCAAACCGGGCCCGGCGGCGGCGCTCTTGTCGGCTCATTTCCGCCGTCAGGTCGGTATCGACTGATCATCACTAAGTCGGTCGGATATCGTAACATTCGGTTTTATTTGACTTGGCCGGTAGCAGTGGTCTATAGTCCGTTGATAGTTGCATCACGGATGCCAGGGAAAGGTCGCCGGTATGAAACGGATAGTTCTTCTGTTGAGCATAGTCACGCTATTGCTGTCTCCTATCATCATGGGCCAGCCCTCTGACTTGTCGGCCCAGAGCAGTCTGTATGATGTCCCCCCCCGCTGGCTGATTGATATGCCGACGGCCGGGACCCTGCCACGAGCCTATTTTGACGTTGGTTGCCGGATATACCCGGCCGGAGGGACTATCATGAGTACCGATATAGGTCTCTCCAACCGGCTCATGCTGGGTATCGCCTTCGGCGGCGAGGGTGTTTTGTCATCGGTGGAACCAAACTGGAATCCGCGCATTGAGTTCAATGTCAAACTGCGCATCATCGATGAGCAGGAATATTTCCCGGCCGTGACACTGGGCTTTGCCTCTCAGGGCAGCGGTCGCTGGAATCGGGACTGGCAGCGGTATGCCTTCAAGTCACCGGGAATGTATGCTGTAGTGAGTCGCAGTTTCTACTTTTACAACTGGACTTCCGGTTGGCATGTCGGCATGAACTACACGATGGAAAACAAAGTCGACGAAGAGAAAGACATCAACTTCTTTGGCGGTTGGGACGCCACCTTCAAATACAATCTGGCCCTCCAGGCTGAGTATGATGCCGCTATAAATGACAACCGCTCAACGATACCGAGCAGCCTGGCCGACACAACGTCTACCGGCCAATCCAATCTGTTCGCCGGGAAGGGTCGCGGCTATCTGAACCTGGGACTCAAGTGGCTGTTTACGGAGAATCTGGAGCTGGAACTGCTGCTGAAGGATCTGTTGGTCAACCGTCGCGATTCGGACACATTCACGCGTGAGATACGCATCACGTATATTGATCGGTTCTAGCCAGCCCATGTAGGTCAGGAGCCCTGCGCTGTTGACGCTCCCGAATGTTGCGACCTAACGAAAAGCGGCAGGTCTCACTTCTTCGAGAACTGCCCTGATAAGCTGCCCCCGCTCTACAGCTCGTACTTGCGCCAGCGGTCGAGTACCAGCTGAGCAAAATCCCCCACGGTCTGAACCACCTTGGTATAATACGCCTGCGCCTGCTCTAGGTCGAAGTTAGGAACGCCCTCATTCTCTTTATAGAGCAAAATCGAGCCGGGTATAGGAAACACATCGGCACCGGGACGATAGAACCAGGCCAGATCATCGTCGTGCGCCGCCGGATCAACCAGGCTTTCATCGATGGCCTGAACCATAGCCGTCTCGTCGGTGCCGGCATGGCCACCGGCGTGACCAAAGTGCTTGATGGTCATCTCGGCACACAACTCCCACCAATGCAACACCGCCACCCGAGCTTTGCATTCACGATGGAAGCGGTAAGCTGTTTCTTTGAGGGCGGAATTGTTGCCGCCGTGGCCGTTGATAATGAGGATATTGACAAATCGGGAATCGGCCAGGGAGCGCAGGATATCCAGAATATAGGCGGAGAATGTCTCGGGGTTGATGCTCGATCCACCCGGATAGCGATACAGTGATTTGGTGATACCATACGGGACCACCGGCGCCACCAGGGCATTCAGATGCTCGGCCAGATCGGCCGCCAATGCTTCCGGGATGACATTATCGGTCCCCAGACAGGCGGCGCCATGCCCCTCGACCGTGCCGACCGGCAGAAGAATCGTATCAATCTCATCGGGAACCAGTTCTCTGACGCGCAGCCAGTGCAATCTTTGGAGCTGACGTTCCATCAGGCCCCCAGTTTTTCCAAGATCTGCTCGAGAGTACGTTCGGTCTCGAGGGCCGTGACTTCGTCATCTTCGAAGCGGTACTGGTTGATGTCGCGTGCCATGAGCTCGAGTTCCTCGGGTGATTCCACTGTGTACCAGATCTCGAGCTCCGACCAGGCCAGGCCCTGTTCAATGAATTTTGCCGCCACTTCGGAGTAGATCGACGGCGACTTCCAATTGAAGGCCGATAGGTCTATTTTTGGCGCTCCGGTCATGCCGATGATGTAGTACCGTCCTTCAGGAGTGGGGCCGAAGACGGCATCGGATTCCTTGAGCATCCGCAAAGCCCGCTTAATCATCTTGGGGCTGATGGTTGGCGTGCGGCTGCCGATAACCAGCACATTTTTGTAACCGGCAGCGAAGCACTCGGAGAACACCTTCTCAATGCGAAGCCCCCACCGTTGCTTCTTCATGCCGTGATGACTGAAACTCTTCGGGATGGCCTTGCCCCGGCCGTCCTTGCCACCGAGAAACTCCAGGACGGAGCCGACGAACTTGCGGCGTTCGGCGGAATCGATATAGTATAGACGGGTATCAGATTCGTTCACCCTGAGAGCATGAGTGACGCTGTCTTTGACAAATCCGAGGTGCAGTCGGCTGAGGTCGGCTCCTTTTATCGGCCCGAGATCCATGGTGGAACCATCCTCCAGGGGCTCTTGGATGCATATGGCAATCACCGACGGCGCAATATTCTTAACTGGCATACTTTCTCGCTTTGCTATCTTTAGGTGGCCAATATAAGAGCGTCCCCGTGGCCAGTCAAGCCAGACCAACAACATTAGTCTTGGAGAAAAAGGGCTCCCCGGTCGAGACCGAGACAGACACCGACAGACCTAATGGATCCGGTCCATTTCTGCGGCCATCTCCTGGGGCCCGATCACGCCCTGGATGACCTTCTGGACGGTACCCTTGGAATCGATCAGCAGGGTGGTCGGCAAGGAGTAGTGCTTCATACCAAAGCGGGTCATGAATTCCTGTGTTTCCGGTGTCTGCGAATTTTCCAGCTGGACCTTTATGGCGACAAAGCGGTCGGCCTTGATGATTACGTCGGGGTGACCAAAGGTCTTCTTCTCCAGCACCCGACAATTGGCGCACCAGGTGGCCCAGGTATCGATAACCACCGGTTTGGACTCAGCCGCCGCCCTTTGCATGCCGGTGGTGAGATTGGTTTCCCAGGGAATGTGCTGCTCGGCGGCAGCAGTACCACCGCTTGCTACCGGTAGCCATTCATTGGCCGGCGGCAAAATGAATCCACTAACTAATATGGAACCAAGCAGCAAATAGAGACCAAGAACGGCCGCCACCAAACCGAGGAATTTTTTCAACCTGGCGAAAAAGCCGGCCTCCGGTGTCAAGCGATCAAGGCCACCACCAAAAACAGCAAAGGCCAGCAAGAGTACGGCCGTTAGAATGGCCGTCACCGACACCGGCACAATGGTCCTCAGGAAGTATATGGCCATCAGGATCAGGACAAAGCCAAAGAATTTTTTGACCTGCTCCATCCACTCTCCGGCACCCGGGAGTCTATTGATAGCATTGGAAAACGTCCCAATAATGACAAACAGTGTCCCCAGCCCGAGAGCAAAAACAAAAAGCGTAATGAAACCGATGAAAGGGGACCCGCTGGTCGCTACATAGAGGAGGATTCCAGCTACAAACGGTCCCACACACGGAGATACCACCAACGCCGCGACCAAACCCAGGACGATGGCGCCACCGATGCCGCCCCCGCCTTTGGTGGTGCCGAGCTTCTGGCGCAAAAACATCGGCACCTGAATCTCATAGAGCCCAAACATGGACAGGGCGAAGATAACAAATACCACGGCGATGCCGATCACTACCGGTTTGGACGCCAGCCAGGCGCCAAAGACGCCGCCTACCGAGGACACAATCAGCCCCATGATACCATACACGACCGCCATCGAGCCGACGTAAAACAAGGACATGATGAAACCCTTAAACACCGAGCGATCCTGCCCGGCGAAGATGCTGACGGTGATTGGGATCATCGGGTAGGTGCAGGGCGAGAATGACAACAGCAGCCCGGTAACGAAGGCCAGCCCCAGGGCTATAAAATAACCCCAAAGTCCGTGCTCATCGATAAGTCGCTGAATCTCATTATCGCTTTGCACAGACTGCTCGGTCGGTGATGCGGATTCGGTAGTCGGTTTTGACGTCACAAAGACGTCGGTGTTGGCGGGCTGCCCGGCCTCACCAACTGTGATCGCCAACGGAACCTCGACCGTCTCGGGGGCGATGCATGTTTGATCGTTACATGGCTGAAATGTAAAACTTACCGGTAGTTGGTATTCACCCGGCGCCGTCGAGGAAGCAATCACAATTTCAAACGGGATTATCGTTCGCCCGCCGAAGACAGCCATCGTTTCGTCCAGGAGCTTAGCCTGTTGCGCCTCAGGCCACTTAACTTCGCCCGAGGTGATTCCGGTCACCTCTCCAAAGGTCACTTGAGCGGGAATCAACCAGTCCTGATATGGAAAGGCTGAGTTGATATGCCAGCCAGGGATTATCTCAATTACCAGCGCCGCTTCATAGCTGCCGCCAGCCGGGGCCGAAGTCAACGAGAACGCCGAACTTACTTTGACAATATCCGCCGGTGGCTCGGCGACGACTGCCTGATTGTCAAAGCCGATGTCGGCACTTAGGGAAGATGCCAGCAGTAATAGAAAGACCGTCAGGAAGGTGACGGTCGAAAGTACCGCGCGCTTGTTGTTTGTCATGGCTCCAATGCTCTTTGTGAGATGTCCGATGTCCGCAAGGGGTCTACCAACCAAAACGTTGTCCTGGCCCCACTCTTATGCCCCGCTCTTTTGTTTGGTGCGGGTGATAACTTCCGATTTTATCAGGTTCAGCAGCTTAATGGTGTCGATTTTGTCAACAATCTTGGTAGCAACGCGTTCGGCCAATTCCTGGGCAAACTCTTTTGTGAAAATCTCCAGCTGATCGCCGGTAATAGTCTCCAATGAATCCACCCACTGAGTATTCTCCGACGATTTGTCAGGAACGGTTTCACCCTCGGCGCGGATGACAAGGCTCTCCGGCAAATCCAGATCCAGTTTCTTGACTTCCCGCTTGAACTCGTCCAGGAATTGCGAGACGCCTTCCGTCTGCGAGGCGTGATCCTCAAAGCTCAGCTCGGCATCCGGCAATGACTCAACCGAAAATTTCCCATCGTCGGCCGAGCCGGAGGCCGCGTCGGAATGAGTGTCCCTCCGCATCTCATTTATGAACCAGTCATAGTCATGATCGCGCCCCTCGCCAAAAGCCTGAAGATCCTCCGAGCTGCTCAGGGCGTATTGATCAGCTTCAGACAGAATGTCCAACTTGTTTGAATCACTGGGTTCACGAGGGATACCAGACTTCGAGCGTCCGGCCACGATGTCGGTGGTGTCGTCGCTTATGACAATCGACTCGACCCGCCCCGTCTCGCCGAGTTCATCGTTGCTTAGGGCCGCCGCCAAGCCATTATCCATTTCACGACGACGACGCGTATGCATCGTTTCATCCATTACTTCTGAATCAGTAACTTCGATCCGGTCAAGCCCCAGGGCGGCATCGATTAGATCATCGTCAACACAGGCACCGCCCAGCGGGTTCTTTGGTTGTCCGGCGGAGCCGGCGTTGGGCGAACCGATCAAGGCCTGAGCCTTGCTCACCAAGTCGGACGGCTCAAAGGGGAGTACAATCACGTTTTCGGGGGGCACCGGGGAGTCGGCCTGAGAAGCCTCAGCAACCAAGAGCAATGGTAGTCGGGATAGTCTGTCATCGGCGGCCAGGCGTTCGTGGAAAGGCTGGCCGCTTTGAAGTTGCAGCCCGGCCCCGGCGATTATCAAATTGGGGCGACTGAACTCCAGCACCTGCAGGGCCTTTTCAGCCGTGGCTACCGAGATGACCTCGTAACCGTTCTGCCGGAGTACCGGCTCCGCAACCCCGCGAATCGCCTCGGAGGATTCTGCCAGTAAGACTCGTCGATTCATTGGTCTCCCGGGCTAATCTTGAGCTTTCCTGTCGGTCAACTCGGAACTGGCCTCTTCCAGGAATTTACGCTCCTCGCGACTGAGGTTCTCCAGACCCACTTCGTTGATCCGATCCAGGATGGCATCCACTCGCTTCATAACATCCTCGGCCTTTTGCCGATTCTTGTTCAGCTTAGCGGTTTGACGTTTATAACGCAACCTTTTTAACCAGCTGCCGATAGCCAGCCAGCGCCAGTCCATCTTGAGCCAAATGAGACCAAAAACAGCCCCTCCCAAGTGGGCAAAATGGGCCACAGAGCTGCCACCAAAAAGAAAACCAAGGAGCATCATACCGGGCACAGCCCATTTGACTTTGACGGGAAAGAGGAAGTAGATATAGAGCATGCGATTGGGGAACATCACCCAATAGGCCGTCAGGATTCCGTAGATCGCCGCCGAGGCGCCAATCATCGGATAGGGTTGAGCCGGTTTTGCAATCAGTGTCAAGACCGCGCCGGCGATGCCGGCCAGAAAGTAAAAGCGGCCGAAAGACTTGCTACCCCAGGTGCGCTCGATCTCGGTTCCGAACATCCAGAGCGCAAACATATTGAAAAAGATATGTCCAAAACTGCCATGCAGAAACATGTAGGACACAAGTTGATAAAGCAAATTCGGAAACTCGGCAAAAAACCTGGCCGGCGTCAGGCCCAGGGTGTCTATCAAGCCCTGCGTGAAGAGTTGGAGTATAAAAACGCCGACGTTGGCCGCCAACATGACCTTGATAAAAGGTGGCAGCAATCCCGGACCAAAGCCGGCCCGCCGTCCCGAAAATCCGCCTTGAGTTGAAAATCCTCGCATATCGATCATCTACCGGTATCAAACGATTCTCTTGGGGTATATTTAGCCACAACTAATCCCTTACCTGCGCTTGCAAGCCTTGTTGGATGGCGGCTGTTTGTCTCCATCCTGGAGATCACTGGGGGTGGGTACTCAGCCGCCAACGCCCATCCGCGGCAGGATCTTATGCATCAGCACCACCCAGATCCCGGCAAACACCACCAGAAGTAACAGATCAGTCCAGTTCATAAGACAGCTTCCAATTTTCTAAAGAGCATTAGCGATTGCCTGGATCCTTCTACTCATTAGATAGATCGGCAGGCCAAAAAGTTCCCGCCAGTGAAATTTGCCAACCGCATGACAAAGGCGACAAACTGATGTCTGTCGCCCGCAAACGTCTTTGGTCGTCGGACCGAGGGTATCGGCTCAGGCCAACGCTTTGTCCAGTCGCGAGATCAACTGGGCTTTCGGAACCGCCCCGACTATCTGATCCACAACCTCACCGTTCTTGAAAAACAGTACCGAAGGAATGGACATAATGTTGTATTTGCCGGCCGTCTTATTATTGGAATCCACATCCAGCTTGGTCACCTTCACTTTGCCTTCGTACTCTCCGGCAATTTCCTCGAGGATGGGCGTGATCATCTTGCAGGGACCGCACCAGGTCGCCCAGAAATCAACAATCACCGGCCTATCAGACTGAATTACCTCGGCTTCAAACGAATCATCGGTTACTTCAACCAGCGTGCTCATGTTCAACCTCCAAATAGTATAACAAACACCTTCATACTTGTCTGACTCAACACCGCAACCGCACTTCGGTTCCGTAAAGAGTGCCCTGCTGCCACAGAATCGAGTGGCGGCCAAGGAAGCCGCGACCGGGGCTCGGCATCCCATACAATAGTCTGATATTATAGGGACAAAAATGATGCAGCGAAAGCACAAATCTCTGCGGGGCGACTAGACCGGTCGACTGAGGGCGGGCGGCAACAGCCGGTTAGAAGGTGCTGCCGACGTCCGACGGCCATCAAAAGACACGACTTGATCGGCAAAAGCTTCTAACCGGGTATCTTCACCCGAATCCCGCAGCCCCTCATAGCTGATATTCAGCCACGGCACTCCCCCCAGATCCTCGGAGATCTGCTTTGACAGACCGCTGACGATGGTTCCGGGCATACAGTTGAACGGCATAGCATTGACCATTCCGGCAGCCCCATCCCGGACCATTTCGACCCCTTTGCCGATAGACAACAACGCCTCCCCTTTGCAGTCGCGCGGGATGTAGCGGGCGGCCTCGCGTAAAACCCTTTCCACCGACCATTCGTGGCCCAACGGAAAATGGCGTGAGAACGAATCCATCAGTCGCTTTTCGTGTCGGTGCTGCACCGAAATCTGTAGCTGCCCGGCCAGCAGACCGCGCCAATCACGCTTCAGGAAAGAGTCCCGACGGAACTCGGCCGACGTATACATCGGCCACTCGCAGAAGGTTGCCAGCCTGACTTCAAGGCCGAGTTTTTCGAGCTTGGTGATCAGGTGGTTGTTGGAAAAGCGATTGTTGCGCAGATAAATCTCGCCCACGACCCCCACCAGAGGTTTGGCTTCCCCGGCTACAGGTATGGCCGCAAAAACCTCCCCTGCCTGGCGGGCCAGGCTCTCCAGAGATTCCTCGTTGACGACGGCATGATCGAGTTTGCCGATATAGCTGAAGTAAGTCTTCTCCGCCTCACCTCTGGTTGTTTCGTACGGTCGAACTCGCAGGAGCAGTTTGGTCAGGCCATCTATAAACGTCATGGCCCGCCAGGCAAGCAGTCGAAAACCGCTATCGAGTCCAAATTCAGTATACCCCGATTTGGAATTGGGCGACAAGATCGGGACATCGGTATAGCCGAGATCGTCAAGGACCAAGCGGTGGTATTGGCTGTAGAGGCCAAAACGGCAGGGGCCGTTGGCGCCGGGCATAAAGAAGACCGCCCGCGAACGATCAAAGTCCTTTCGCTTGAGGTATTTGATGACATCGCCGGTTGTGATCTGGCAAGGGAAGCACTCTTTGCCGGAGGTGAATTTCTTGCCGTATTCCAGTGTCTCTTCGTCGGGTTCATCCATCACTTCCACTGTCAGGCCATACTTAGCCATAGCAGCCCGAATACCATAGGCATGATCGCACATGTTGGGAATGAAGATAGTCTTGCCTTTGGGATCCAAATGGCTCTCGGCCAGACTAAAGTCGGCAATCGGCGGCGTAAACCGATAAAACCGTAGACTATCAACAAAGGCCTCACAGCGAGTGATCAAGCCGGCGTCGGCTGAATGTTCATCAAGCTCCAACTGCAAGTATGGCTTGCCGGACATCTCCTTGCGGAAGAAATGGCTGATAAATGAATCCGGACCACAGCCGAACGATGTGATGTAGATCGCGAAGAGGTTGGGGTGGCGACGAATGGCCTCCGCCGCCGAGAGAATCCGACGACCGTAACGCCAGTACATATAGGGAAAGTCAGTTTCGCCGCCACACAGAGTCAGAAAGTCGACCGGTATCGCCTTGACCCCCAAGTTACGCACTTTGTCGGGTAACTCCATCGACAGCTTGGGATCATAGCCGTTATAGGGACGACTCACAATCACCATGGCCTGTTCGTCGGGTGCCAGCGAGTCCAATATGCGTCGGCCCTGCTCGTGCAGTTCCTTTTTGTACATGCCGTAGGCTCGGCTGCCGGCGCGGATAGCGCGATTCAACTCGCGACCGGTCAACCCGAGGGCCGGCCCCAATTTGCGCAGGTTGGATTCCAGCTCGTTTTGCGAGAAGGCCAGCCGAATGGGCGTCGTAATGAGCTCGGCCCGATGCTTATCGAAATCAAAACGACTCTGGATCGATGAGCCGATAGCCTGCACCCAGGGACATATGTATGAATCGCTGGGATTGTCCGCGTCGTCATCCGGGACCTTGATAAGCGACGGCAGGAATATAAAATCCACATCCTTGGCCAGCAGATTCGCGATATGACCATAAACAAGCTTGATAGGATAGCATGTCTCGGCGGCAAATAGCTCCAGAGCTGCTTCCGTGATGGGACGATCGGAGACATCGGAATTCACAACTTTGAAACCAAGCGCCTCAAAAAAAGCCTGCCAGAACGGGAAGTACTCATGGAAGTGCAGTACCCGCGGGAGCCCCACCCGGCCGCGAGGAACATCGGGACGTTTGAAGGTCAGATATCTTTTGTAAAGAAGCTTCTGCCGTATCTTAACATAGTCGGGGTGACCATCATTATCGATCTGGCCGCCAACATCATATTTCTCGCAGCGACTGCCATAATACAGGGGCTCCTCACCCTCTACCTCGACCTTGTGGATCTCGCACTGGTTGGAGCAGTCTTCGCAACCGAACGACTCGACATTGTACTTTCGCTGGTGGAGATCAAAACCGCGGAACTTGCTGGTCAGATCGCCGGCGGAATGACGCTCTTTGGCCAGGATGGCGGCTCCAATAGCCCCGGTCACATCGTGATGCGGGGGAACTGTGACCGCCTTGCCGGTCATCTTCTCAAAAGCGGCCACGACCGCCTGATTCCAGGCGACGCCACCCTGGAAAAAGATGTGATCGCCGATCTTGCGGTCGCCGACAACTTTGGTCAGGTAGTTGCTCACTATCGAGTAGGCCAATCCGGCCAGGAGATCATCTTTGGTGGCTCCGGAGCGCTGATGCGAAACCAGATCGGACTCCATGAAGACCGTGCAACGTTCGCCACATCCGACCGGACAGGAAGCGCTGAGAGCTCGCTCCCCAAACTCGTTTTCGATCTGAATCTGAAGTTTCTCGGCCTGCTCCTGCAAAAACGAGCCGGTCCCGGCGGCACAGGCTTTGTTCATCTCAAAGTCAATCACGGTTTTGTTGCGGATAGAGATATATTTCGAATCCTGGCCGCCGATTTCAAAAATGGTATCGACGCCGGGATCGATGTTGACCGCCGCAGTTGCCTGTGCTGTAATCTCGTTGCGGACAATGTCGGCGCCGACAAAGTCACCAATCAGATACCGACCCGAGCCGGTCGTGCCGGCAGCCACCACCTTGACCCGATCACCGACTTCGGCGCCGATTTCGGCCAACCCGCGGCGCACCGCTTCAATCGGGCGCCCTTCCGTCATCAGGTAACGACGGGCTACTACCTGCTGCGCCTGGTCGATCAACACCAGGTTTGTCGACAGCGAACCGATATCAATGCCGAGGAAAACTTCGCGGCCGTCAATATCCCCAGGCATGGCGGCCTGGGTGGTCTCGTAGAATTTTTGATCCGGGAAATCGAACGACAGCGCCGCTCTTGTCGAAAGGGGTGCTTGCCGGTTACTCTGATACTGCCGGATCGCCTCGGAGTCAATAGCGGTCACGCCACATCCCTCGACAGCGGCCAGGCGGGCCGCGCCGGCGGCCGCCATGACATTGAAGTGCTCCGGGACAATGAGGTCTTCAGCATCAAGCTCCAGGATCTCTCGAAAGGCTCGCACCATGCCCGGGTTGGCCGCCACGCCGCCTTCAAAAGCGACCGGCGGGACAAACTTCTTGCCGCGCGCGATAGAGCTCTTGAAGTTGCGGGCGACAGCGAAGCAGAGCCCGGCCACAATGTCATAATCGGGAGTGGCCACTTGCTGCAGATGGATCATGTCCGACTTGGCAAAGACCGAGCAGCGCCCGGCAATCCTGGGTGGCCGTTTTGATTTCAGGGCCAGGTGACCAAATTCATCTTCGATGCTGATATTGAGGCGCCCGGCTTGTTGATCCAGAAAGGAGCCGGTCCCGGCCGCACACTGGGCATTCATCGCAAAATCATCAACGACACCGTTTTCCGGGTTCAGGAGCAGGAGTTTGGAGTCCTCGCCACCCATCTCGATGACAGTACGGACATGGGGGGCCAAAAGAAAATTGCCGGCCGCCAGCGATGCAATTTCGCCAAAGAACATGCCGCCCAGAATAGACTGAGCGGTCTTGCCACCGATACCGGTCAAGCCGAGATTGACCTCACCCGACAGCCATTGGGCCTGCCGCTCAGCCAGAATAGCCGTCAGGGTCTCGAACGGCCCACCGCAGAAACGTCGATAAACTGAATCCACTATTCGGTCCTGGTCAAGCAACACCAGCTTGACCGAGACCGATCCGATATCAATACCTAAGGAGTATTTTGCCCGCATTATCTAAATCAAGCCCGGTCCCAAGCAGTATGCAAGTGATTTTACATATCTTACGCTCGCCGGTCAAATACATTTGGTTTTTCATAGCGTAGTTCTATATTGGGCGGCAAATCACCGAGGGAAAGCCTGATGCGCCTGGTAATACAAAGAGCCGGCAAGGCCGAATTGTGGATCGACAACCAGTGTACCGCCAAAATCGGCCGGGGGTTGATGGTTTTGTTTGGTACCCGGCAGGGTGACTGTGAAGAGTCCTGTCAGTGGTTGGCTCTGAAGACGGTCAACTTGCGGCTGTTTGAGGACGATCAGGGCAAGATGAATCGCTCCGTCATCGAAGAAGGGGGCGAGGTTTTGATTGTTTCCCAGTTCACGCTTTACGCCGACACCCGCAAGGGCCGACGGCCCAGCTACAATGAGGCGATGGAGCCGGTGGCCGCCGAGAAGTTATATGATCGCTACGTACAATGCGTCCGGGATGCCGGTGTTCCGGTGCAGACAGGTGTTTTTGGTGCCAAGATGGAGATCAAGTTTACCAACGACGGACCGGTGACCATCATTGTCGACCATGATCTATAAATCCCTGACAGAGCTGGCCGGGAGAGTGTCGTTGATTCTGGGTTCAAGTTCCCCGCGACGGCTGGAACTTCTGACCGAGATGGGTGTGGCGTTTCGCCAGATTTGCCCGGAGGTCGACGAACAGCAGTTGGAAGGTGAGCCTGCTTTCGACTTTGCCTTACGGCTGGCCGAAAGCAAGGCCCTGTCGATATCGACCACGCTGGGCCGGGGCGACATCGTGATCGGCTGCGACACCATCGTGGTGCTGGGTGATAAGGTTCTGGGCAAACCGCTGAATCCTGATCACGCCCTGGAAACTCTTTCCAAACTGTCAGGGAGGCAGCACCAGGTCTGCTCAGCCGTTGCCTTCAGTCGCGGCGAGAGGGTGTTGGCGTCCGGCTATGACGTCACCACGGTCAGATTCAATGAGGTCAGCAGCGCTCGCCTGAGGCAGTACATTGCCACCGGGGAGCCGCTGGACAAGGCCGGAGCCTACGGGATCCAGGGCATGGGGGCTTTTTTGGTTGACACTATTGAGGGAAACCTGGATACTGTCATCGGTTTGCCACGGCGACTGTTGGACCGTTTTGCCGCGCAGGTGCTCACCGAGCTGTAGGCTTTGTGAGCCGTTTAGTTTACTGGCTATGAGCGAGTTACATCAAAAATTGGGCGAGTTGTTGGCGATTGAACGCAATCGCCGACAAATGCCGTTGGAAAATGTCGCATCGGAACTGAAGATTCCCAAGGCCAATCTGGTGTGTATTGAGTCCGGCGATGCGTCCGGTCTGCCCTCCGAGCTCTATTTCGACCTCTTTGCCAAGTCGTACGCCACTATGCTGGGCATCGACTACGAGGCTACCATGCAGGCCATCAAGGAGGAGTTGGGCATCAGCCTGGAACCGAACGGCGAACAGCGACCGCCGGTCGCCAAAGGTTCGTCGGCATCAACCCCGGCCGCTCCCGATGATGATCGAACGGCAAAAGCGCCGGTCGAGGGCACGGCACTCTTCAAGAAGCTGGCCTATCTGCTGGGTGGTTTGGTGCTGATATTGATTGTATTTATCCTGATCAGTAAGTTCTTCCTAAGTGGCGACGTCGATCCCGATAGTCCCACCATTGCCGACGAGCCGGCGGTCGAGGAATTGACTACACCGCCCCTGGACACTCCCACATCCCAGATATTCGCTGATTTTGAGTGGGGCACTCCGCCCACCGCTAAGCCGGAACCGATTGAACTGACTTTGCGCGCCCGGGGCGAGAGTTGGGCTACCGTCATGGCGGATGGAGACACCGCTTTTTACCGGACCCTTCGGCCGGATCAGGTCCGCCAGGTCAGCGCCCGTTACCGTCTGCTGGTGTCGATCGGCGTACCCTCGCAGATAGATGTCGAGCTCAACGGGCAGCCGGTCGATCTACGCAACGCCGCCGGACGAATCAGCAAAGCCGAGGTCACTCAGTTGAACCTAACCGAGCTGCTGGCCGGGAAAAGAATCTGGGAAGTCCCTACCTCTCGGTTGGAGGCTCCCGGCCAATCCTCCGCGTCCGCGACCGAACCAGCCCTGCCCGAGCGTCGGCCGTCTGCCCCGCAAGAGGCCGCAGTCCAGGATCAGGCTCCTGACGTGGGGAATGATACCAACAATGCAGAAGGAGACCAGCCATGAGTCTGCGATCCATTGTTGGCGGCATCAAAATCAATCGCATGAAAAGGCATCTGGAGCCGAAGGCCCTGGCCTTCCCCGAATCGGTGCAAAAGACGAGTAATATACTGATCTGTTTACCGGCCGGGTTGCGCGAGCTGACTTTAGTGAAACAGTTCCTGCCCCAGATAAAAGAGGTTTTCCGACCGGCGCAGATCACGCTGTTATCGCTGCCCGGCATCCGGGTAAACGATATCTACCCTCGCAAGGGTTTCCAAATTCTGTGCCCTTCGGCCGATCAGGTGACCTGGTCCGGTTTGCCGAAAAAGAGCTACCTGGAGACGCTGGCCGGCTACAAGTTTGATCTGGTTTTGGATATGAACCTCTCCCCCTCCCCGTTCACGCGCGGGATTCTCTTAGGTCAGCCGCAGGCAGTGCGGGTCGGTCGCGGCAACTATTTGGGTGAACCGTTTTATAATCTGGAGATCAAGACCAAGTACCTGCGCGACGAACGCAATATTTACCGGTCCCTTCTGAACATGCTGACTATCATCAAACGAGGCCCGGCCGATACGCAACCGGACCTCAACACACATCCTACTAGTTGACGGAGGCGATGTGTATCTCAAGACCCTGGATATTCTCGGATTCAAATCATTTGCCAATAGAACCATCATCCAATTCTCCCCCGGCATTACCGCTATTGTAGGACCCAATGGTTGCGGCAAAACCAACATACTCGATTCTTTGCGTTGGGTGCTCGGCGAGCAGAAGGTGACTCTTCTGCGCGGCAGCAAAATGGAAGAGGTTGTTTTCAACGGCACCCGGGATATGAAACCGCTCGGGATGGCCGAAGTGACGCTTACGGTAGTCAACAATCGCGGTGTGCTACCCACCGACTATAACGAAGTGCAGGTCACCCGGAGACTGTTCCGTAGCGGTGAATCAGAATATCTGCTGAACAAGGTTCCCTGCCGACGCCAGGACATTCTGGAGCTGTTTTTTGATACCGGCATGGGGGCTCACTCCTATTCCGTTATTCAGCAGGACATGGTCGACGCCGTCATCTCCGACAAAGCGGAGGAGCGGCGTTTTCTGTTTGAGGAAGCGGCTGGGATCACCAAATACAAGCAGCGCAAGAAAGCGGCCCTGCGCAAACTGGAAGCGACCGAAAACGATCTGTTGCGACTGAGAGATATTTTCTCCGAGATCCAGACCCAGGTCCGCGCGCTCAACCGACAGCAGAAAAAGGCCCAGCGCTATCAGACGGTAGTCGAAAACATCCGCGATTGGGAGCTGTGCCTGAGCAGTTCTCGCGCCCGGCAGCTCGAAACGGAAAAACGCCAGCAGCGCGCTGATCTGGATCGGCTCGAAGATCAGAGACTGCAAAAACAAACCGCCCTTGATCGCATCAGCGGCCAGCTCGAAACCGACCGCAAGGAACAAATCGATCTGGAGCAGGAACTGACTGCCATCGGAAACGAAGTATACGAGATTTCGGAACGAGCTCACTCCCTCGAACGAGAGATATCCATCCTGGTCGAGAAACGCTCCAACGGCCGACAGTTGACCGAGCGCAATCGCGACGACATCGAAGCCCTCAAGTCGCGGCGTGAAATCTTGGTCGAGCAAGCCCAGAACACCATCGCCGAACTCAAAGCTCAGGAGGTGTCGCACCAGGAGCTCCATGAGAAGCTGAGCCGACTCCGGCAGGAGCAGAGAATCGCCGATGAGAGGTTGCTGGCGGCCCGAACCGGAAAAGAACAGGATAACACCCAGCTAATCGAACTGGAGAGCAAGCTTTCCTCAGGCAGGACCGAGGATGACAGTCTTCGCCGGCAGGAAGACGAGCTATCTCAGGCCGTGGCCGCCCTGAAAGAGCAGAGCGAGCAGAACCTTGCCACCGGTTTGGATCTGCGCCAACAACTGGACAATCAGCGCCGGCAGCTTGATTCCCTGTCGCAGCAACGAAGCCAGGTCGAGGATGATCGCCGGTCCGCCCAGGCAAGGCTGGAGGGCAACGCCGCCCAGGTGGAAGACCTCGGCGATCAGCTGTCCGAACTGACCGCCTCGGTTGAGGCCTGTCAGGCTCGCAAAGGGCTGCTCGAAGATATGATCCTGCACTACGAGGGATATTCAGCCGGGGTTGTATCAGTGATGGAGGACCGCGAGCAGTTTCCCGGGCTGATCGGAACCGTCGCAGAGAAGTTCATCCCTTCCCCGGGATTCGAAGTGGCCGTTGAAGCCGCCCTGGGCGAAATGGCCGGGTTTCTCATTTGTGAGAAGCGGTCTGCAGCCGAGGCCATAATCGATTATCTGCGCCGCAACGAGGCCGGATATGTTGGGGCGCTGGTGCCCGACACCGGCACTCTCAACCCGGTCGTCAAGCGGCCGGAAATCGACCTGCCGGAGTTCCTGGGATGGCTGGATACTCACATTGACGTGGAAGAGAGTCTGCGACCCCTGATGCAGGCCGTCCTGGCCCGCACGGCAGCCTTCGAGGCAGGGGCCGATCCCACCAACCTGCTGGAGCGTTTACCCTTTGGATTCTCCGCCGTCTCGACCGACGGTCGCGTGTACAGCAAGAATATCATCTCCGGCGGCAGCCAGGCCAAGCTGCCCTTGTTTAAGCGGCAGGAACGTCTGGATGAGCAGGACACCCAAATCGGGCAGCTGCAACAACAGATCGATCAACTGCGGACACTCAAGGGTCGTTTGACGGCGGCCATCGCCGCTGACCGCGCCGAATCATCGCGCCTGTCCGAGCTCCTGAGTTCCCTGGGTGAAGAACACAGCTCCGGGCGTGAGAAAATCAGTGAACTTGAAGCGCGGTATCAGGCCCAGCAGAGGGAACAGGATCGTCTGACCAGAGATTCCAAGAGCCAGTCGGAGAGACTGGAGAAGATACGAAATCGCCAGTACAGCCTGGGGCTGGACTTCGATCAATTGACCTCGGACAAGGCCAATCTAGTCGATGCCTTGAGCGCCTCCGACGAGCAACTTCAGCAAATGGAGCAAGCCGCCACAACTATTGCCGGGCAGGTGTCGCGACTCCAGATAGAGGAAGTGGAGGCCCGTAGCCGCACTGAACAGACCCAGAGCAAACTGACACACCTGCAGGAATTGCAGACCGAGATAGAGACAACGGTGGCCGCCAAGGACAAGGAGATTGTCCGGGCCCAAGAGGAAATAGAAGCCGCCGCCTTGACTATGGGCGAATTAGAGACCGAACTCAAAGAAGTATTCGGTAGGCGGCAGGCATCCACCAAACGCCAGGGGCAGTTGCGGACTCTTCAGGCTGAGATTCAGCAGCGTGTCGATGCCCACGAGGGGCAACTGAAGCAGTCCCGTGCGGAGAAAGAGGCTGTTGCCGAACAGAGGCACCAGGTGGAGATCCACCTGAATACTACCGCTGCGGAACTACGGTCGCTGGCCGAGCGCATCATGGAGGAGTATGAAGTCGACTTGACCACGGTCGACACCAAGCGTCCGGACGAGACAATGGACGACGTCCAAGCTCGGCAACATCTGACCCAACAGAAGGAACGACTAAAGCAGTTTGGCGCCGTCAACTTGCTGGCCCTCGAAGAATATAAGACGGCCGTTGAGCGTGAAGCGTTCCTGAGCGAACAAATAGAAGACCTTAGCAGCGCCAAACAGGATCTTTCGGACACGATCACCCAGATCAATAAGCGCGCACGCCAGATGTTCAACGACACTTTTGGTCAGGTGAAAGAGAACTTCAAAAAGCTCTTTATTGAGCTTTTTACGGGCGGAGAAGCGGATATTTTCCTGGAAGATCCCAGCAACCCGCTGGAATCGGATATTCACATTATCGCCCGGCCGAGCGGTAAGAAGCTTCTGTCGATTACCATGATGTCGGGCGGCGAGCGGGCCTTGACGGCGATTGCACTGCTGTTCAGTCTCTATCTGGTTAAGCCCTCCCCATTTTGTATTCTGGACGAAATCGACGCCCCGCTGGACGATGCCAACTGCCGCCGGTTCTTGAACATCATCAAGAGTTTCTCGGGCAATACCCAGTTCATCATTATCACCCATAACAAGATCACGATGGAGACCGCCTCCAACCTGTACGGCGTGACGATGTCGCAACCGGGCATTTCGAAAATGGTAGCGGTGCGCTTTGCAAATACTCCGGTCGAATCCGGTGCCGCCACGCTGGCGAGCCCGGATCAGACTCCGTATGCCCCGGCCGTTGAGAACGCAGGCGTGCCCAAGACCGCCGCCGAATCTCCCGAAGAAACGATCAGCGTGCCGGATGCCATTATCCATCGGATGAACTCCGACGTGGCCGTTAACGAATCGCCCGACAAAGAAGAATAGGCGGTCTCGGGTCATGTTCAATCCCTTTGAAAAGCTGAAGAAATCTCTGTCCAAAACCAAGGACAGCCTGATCGGGAAAATCGCCCAGGTGGTGAGACGTCGCAAGATCGACGATGATCTGCTCGAGGAGATCGAGGAGATACTGATCGAAGCCGACGTTGGCGTTCCGGCCACTATGCGACTCATCGACAGCGTCAAACAACGAGCCCGCGAACGGGGTCTGTCTGATGGTGATGACGTCATGGCCTTGCTCAAGGAGGAGATTGCTACCATCTTAGGCCGCAAACCGGACGAACTTCTCGATGAGGGCGGTCAGGGACCGGAAGTATGGTTGATCGTCGGCGTCAACGGCGTCGGCAAGACCACTACCATCGGCAAGCTGGCCACGTTGTTTTCCCGCCAGGGCAAGAAGGTCATTATCGCCGCCTGCGACACTTTTCGCGCCGCCGCCATTGAACAGGTGGCCATCTGGGCCGAGCGCAGCAATGTCGAAATTGTCCGCTCGCAAAGCGGCTCCGATCCGGCTGCAGTAGCCTTTGATGCCGCCAAGGCGGCCAAGGCTCGTAAGGCGGATTTGTTGTTGGTCGACACCGCCGGGCGGCTGCATACCAAGGCCAACCTTATGGAAGAACTGAAAAAAATCAGACGGGTGGTTGACAAGGCCTTACCCGGCGCAAGGGTCCGCAGCAAGCTCATCATCGATGGTTCCACCGGTCAGAACGCCCTGTCTCAGGTGAAGGTTTTTACCGATGCCGTCGGCTGCGACGGGTTGATAGTCACCAAACTGGACGGCACCGCCAAAGGTGGCGTCATGATCGCCGTGGCCGAGGAGTTGGGTGTCAGGGTCGATTACATTGGCTTGGGCGAAGGTATCGACGATTTGCAGAAGTTCGAGGCCGCCCAGTATGCCGAGGCACTTTTTTCATGATCAAGACGTTGACGATCGCTACCGGGCAACGGCAACAGATGGTTGATGTCACGGCCGAAGTTCAGCGGGTCGTCAGCGAGAGTGGTGTGGCGTCGGGCATGGCGATCTGCTTTGTAACCCACACCACCGCCGCCGTTACCATCAATGAAAACGCCGATCCATCGGTGAGGCGCGATATCCTGCACAAGCTTGACCAGGAAATCCCGCAAGCCGACGGCTATCACCATGCCGAGGGGAATTCCGACGCCCACGTCAAGTCGACTCTGGTCGGGGCGTCCGAGCAAATCCTGATCGAGGCGGGCCACCTGCTCCTCGGTACCTGGCAGGGTATCTACTTTTGTGAATTTGACGGCCCGCGGCAACGACGGATGGTAGTTAAGGTCGCATCGTTTGATTAAGATCCGCATCATCGCCATCGGCAAGGACAAAGATGTCTGGGTCACGGATGCGTGCCGACACTTTCAGAAACTGCTGGGGCGCGACGCCGAAGTCGAATTCAAATTTCTGCAGGCCGTCAAGCCGGGCAAGCTCTCCCCGGCCGAGATCAAGAAACGCGAGGGCGAGGTTATCGTCGGGGCGCTGGGCAAAGGTCTGACAATTGCTCTGAGCGACGGCGGCCAAAGTCTCGGTTCAGTTCAGTTCGCCGAGATTCTTCAGCGTTGGCAGATCGAATCACGCGGCACCATTCAGTTTCTCATCGGCGGTCCTTACGGCCTAGCAGACGATATCCTCAGCGCGGCCGATCACATCCTCTCCCTTTCGCCGATGACTTTCTCCCATCAGATTGTCAGAATTGTCCTTCTGGAACAACTGTACCGCGCTTATTCAATCCTGCGCGGAACCGACTATCACAGATGATAAAACGCCCGACCGCAAAGCGATCGGGCGCGCTGTGTTTTCTATGAATCGAGTCGACTACTTAAGCAGAACCATCTTCCTGGTGGCGCTGAAACCGTCGGCATCAAGGCGATAGAAGTATATTCCAGAAGCAACCGACGAGCCGCCCAGGTTGGTACCGTTCCAGACAACCTGGTGTTGGCCGGCATTTGAAGTACCCTCAAATTCCTTCACCAGTTCGCCATTGATGTTGTAGACCGTCAATCTCCAGTCGGCGGCCAGAGGCAGGGCGAAGCCGATAGTCGTGGTCGGATTGAACGGATTCGGATAGTTCTGATCCAGAGCAAAGTCGTCGGGCAACTGCGAACCTTTCGCCTGAACATGGTAGGCCTGGCCCTGGTAGTCGACGACATCGGTTTCGACCAGATGAAGTCGGCCGGTACCTGAGTATGGGATGGTCAGGATTTGCCGGTGACCGGATTCGATACGATCAGAGCCCAGATCCCAGATGAGGACCCGCAACCGGCCGTCATGTTCGCCGACCAGCAACTCCATACCGGCGGCATCATCACCGAGTCGAGGGGTGTCAATAGTGATATCGCCCTCAAGGTCGAAGACAAACAGACCGGCGCCGATATCACCCGCCGACTGGGTGCTCAGACTGAAGGCATGCTCGTCCATATCGGTATCGATGCTCAAGGCTTCGGCGTGCGGAGTCAGCTTCGGCACGGGATCGGCGTCACCGATGATGACGCGTATCAACATCACCAGATCGGCCACGGTGAGAGTGGCGCCGTCGGCATTGACATCGGAGGCCGCAACTTGACCGGGCAGATTGACCGTGAAGACACGGAGTCCGTAGATGAAGTAGTTCGAGAAGACCACCGCATCGGCGATTTCGTAGGCGACGCCGTTGAGGTTGATGTCGCCGCGAGCATCGATCGAGTCAGGATGTAGAATGCAGATACCGCCGTCATAGAACTCGACACAGCGAATAGGATCGACCTTACCCTCACCAAAACAGTCGTCCGCCGTGCCCATACCGAAGGGTCGGGAACTTTCCGGGAAGTTGACGTCGTCGGTTTCATCCCACATCAACATGTCTTCGGCGTCGAAGATCCGGATGTCGACATACAAGTCGTTACCGGTGGTGTCGGAAAAGCCATTGTCGCCGCAGTCGTATGTCACAAAGCGAATCGGCAAGAACTGATCACCCAGGTTCTGGTCATTGGCAATCTGAAAACGCATGTCGACAATAACACCGTTGGGCAGCAGTGTCCCGTGCGGCGGATGGGCCGGACCGTTGTTGATGTCGGCAATGCCCACAAACCGAATCAAACCGGAGGGGCAATTGCCTCCGCAACCGGCTTGGTTCACGCGGTAATCGAAATACTCCCAGCCGTCGATCTCAGTCCCCTCGATGGTGGCATCAACAAAACTCAGGACCGAGGCATCGAAGCTTATCAGAACATCAAAACCACCGAGGTAGGTGTCGCTTTCCATGATCAGGTCGACGTGTTTGATGCCGCCGACAGGGACGCAGACACCGCCTTCGATGCGGACCGTCAGACAGACATCACAGTCTTCCTTGGCAATGATATCGACCATGAAGGAACCGCCCACCAGGTGGCAACCGTCAAAGGCCTCAAAGCAGAACTCATACGTACCGATGGCAATGTCGGCCGGCAAGCAGACATAGCCGGAATCGTTGGTCGCAAACGTAAAGCTGCCCGGGCCGCAGGTCATGGTCAACGACTGGATACCTTCGGCATCCGTGGCAAAGATACCGTCGATGCAGATAATATCCGAATCGTCAGGGCAACGCTCGAAAGTAAGCTGCTCAGTCGGCAGGTATAGCGTCGGCAGTTCATCGCCGGCTACATTTATGGTCGTGTAGCAGGTGTCGGCCCCGCAAGGAGCATCGGCAACGACCTCGATAACATAAGTACCGGCAGTATCGATCGGCACACAGACTTCACCGGCATTATAGGTCCCGATCGGATCGACCGTTACCGTCGCCCCGGCACCGGTGATCGTAACCGGATAGCAGATTGTAACGGGCTGCTCGAAGCAGACCAGGGTATCTATCTGGCCGACGCAAGTGACGGACGGTGTTTCATCCAGATGGGCGTCGATGGTGAAGCTACAGCTGTCAGTTCCGCAGGCGGCGGTCGCCTTGACCGTGATTTCATAAAGCTGAGTTTGGTCGACCCAGATGCAAACCTCTTGGCGACCGGGGTTCCAGGAGCCGGCCGGCAGGATCTCAACGATAGCATCGCTGGGCTGAATGAGGACCGGCACACAAATCGAGTCCGGTTCACACTGAGCCACCACAATAGTCTGCGGCGGGCAACTGAGCCAGGGCGTACCGCCTGACTCGAAAGTCAACCACAGTGAATCGGTGTCAGCCAGGCCACAGGCATCGAGCGCCGTGATGTAAACGGCATAGGTGCCGGCGCCGGGCGGCGTGAAGCAGATCTCATCATCGATGATAACAGCACCTTCGGAGGTGATGATCTGGACGATGTTGTCCTCGGCATCGGTGATGCTGAACGGGAGACAGATCTGATACGGATCACAACCCACAATAGTAGTATCGTTACCCAGCAGCACGGTGGGACCGGAGTTGAAGTCGGCCGTGACCGTGAAGTCGCAAGTGTCCGCACCGCAAGGACTGAACGCGATCAAGCGCGCCGTGTGTTCACCCGGCTGCAGGATCGGCACGCAGACTTGCCCGCCGGCCAGATAACCTCCGCTCACCTGCACTTCGGTGACCGATGGTGATACGATGTAGTCATAGCAGATTGTGTCGGCCTCGCAGAGGGTCACACTCTGATCGCCGGGGCAGGACACCAGGTTGGTGTCCGATATTTCGACCGCCACCAGGACTTCGCAGGAGTCATCGTTGCAAGGTCCGTCGAGATAGACCTGAACCGCAAAGATTGCGGTGGTATCGGCCCAGAAACAGAGCTGACCGTCCGCCCATACACCGTGATCGGTGATCACCGAGTAGTTTTCGCCGACAATCTCCAGCGGTACGCAGACGCTGTCAGGTCCGCACATCGGCAGGGTCTGGATAACCCCGGTGGGACAATCGATATATACATAGTCAGTCACCACGACACTTACACAGGCCAGCAGCGTATCGACGGCGCCACAAGTATCGACGGCGACAACTTCGATGCAATAGTGACCGGAGGAATCGGCGATAAAGCAAATCTCGCCGGTGTCCCAATTGTAGTAGCCGTAGTCGGTATAGATGTCGGTGATGGTCTCGTCGCCGTCACCGTCAAAGACATCGATCGGCACGCATACTTCCGCCTCGCAAGTAGTGATAACGGTATCGCAGCAGAAACTGATATGCGGCGGCGTGTTTGCCCAGAGATGGACGATCATCGTATCGGCGCCGATAGCTCCGCAGGAATCTTCGGCCCTGACGATGATCTCATAGTCGCCGGTCATGTCGCCCCAGAAGCAGACGGTACCGGCAGCAGTATCATAGTACAGGTACGGATAGCCATCAATCTGGATGTCCATAAGATTGCCGTCCTGATCGGATATACCTACCGGGACACAGATGTCCTGCCATTCGCAAAGGGCGAACGAAGTATCGGGCGGCAGGACCACCAGCGGATCATGGTTGCACAAAATGGTCACAACAAAACTGCAACGGTGGGTCCCACAGGCGGTCGTGACACTAACACCGACCGTCTCTGAGATGCCGCATTCGGACCAAACGCAGATAGTCCGGGCTTGATCGTCATACCAGGTATGGAAGCCGGTCACCTCAACCACGGCACCTTCCGGCACTCCCTGGAGCGGGACACAGAAGGTGTCCGCGTCGCAGGCAAAGAAGGTAGTGTCGTCGGGGCATACTATCTGGATTCCCTGATCGGTCTGGACCGTGAGTATCGCTGCCGACCGGGCCACGACGCCGCAGCTATCGGTGACGGTAATCATGATTTCATAGGTGCCGCTGTCGTACGGCGTAAAACAGAGTTCTCCGTCGGCGTAAGTGCCGTGGGACACTTCTATCGATTCTATATTGCCGTTGACATCGGATACTTCAACCGGCCAGCAGATCTCAGTCGGGAAACAAAGGAAGACCGAAGTATCGGCCAGTTGTGAGACAAAGGGCGGATCGTTGAGCTCAACGTCAATAACAACCGTATCAGAGCTATTACCGCACTCACTGAAGACATCAACGATCAACATATACTGTCCGGCGCCATCGGGCGTAAAGCAGACCTGACCGGTCTGGCTGTTGTAAGTGCCCAGGCTGGCGACGACCGAAGTGTAGCCGCCGGAGATGTTGGCATCAACGCATACCGGCAGCGCTTCACAGGAGGCGGTGGAGAAGTCATCACCCAGATCGACGGTGGGGACACCACCAAATGCAACGGTGACATAGATCGTTGCCGTAGCTTCGGCTCCGCATTCATCGGTGGCAGTAACTGAGACAGCATAAACACCGGCCGTGTCGGCCCAGAAGCAGATCCGGTCGGCGGCCGCGTCGTAGTTGCCGAAGCTGCTCACCACCGTAAGCTGATCGCCGTCGGCGTCATCCACAACAGCGTCAAAGCAAATCTCACCCGGTTCGCAGAGGTTGGCCGTAAAATCGGCGGCCAAGTCGACGGTAGGACCGTGGTTGCCTTCTATGGTCACGGGAACGGTGCAGGTGTCGGCCTGACCACATAGATCGGTTACTGCGACCATGACATCAAAGCTGGTCGAGCCCTCGGCGAATACACAGACCTGGTTGCCGACGATTTCGGCATTGCCGGACAGGACGGCATAGGAGAGCGGGCCGCCATCGGGATCGAAGCCCGTGACGACAAAGCAGAAGGTGTCCGGTTCACAAGTGGAGAAAACCTGCGGGCCGGGGCATTCGATTGTCGGCGGGCGATCGAGAATTATTGTAATCCGGATGGTGTCGGGATCACACGGCGGACATGCCGGCGGCTCTACCCCATCCTTGGCATACATGCAAGGATCGACCACGCAATAGGTAAAGACATACGTGGCGGAATCGACATTTTGGGGCATGAAGCAGGTCCGGCCGGAACTGTCGGTCAGTTGCGTGAAGACGCCCGGGCCCTCCTGCTGGTAGATATCAAGCGCGTCGCCGTCCGGATCGGAACCGACAACGTCAAAGCAGATTTCCTCAAGCGCACACAGACGGTAAGTCGAATCGTAGGCTGTCAACTCCGGCGGATTGTTGAAAGTGATGGTGTCGTACACATAACCGGTGTCGCCGCCGCAAGTATCATAGGCGGCTACTTCAAAGACATAAACGCCGGCGGCGGTCGGAGTGTAGGAGATCAGACCGGAGGGGCTAATAGAACCCTCACCGGAGAGCAGATCAAATGTCAACGGATCATCATCAGGATCATAGGCCAGAACGCCAACTTCACGAAGGGTACCGTAGTCGCAGAGATGCGCCGAGGTATACCGGTCGGTAATTTCAGGCAGACGGTTTACTGTGAAGTTGACGGTGAAGCTGTGTTCACACCAGGCCCAGCAGGAGTCGACGGCGCGAACCGTGACATTTTCCACTCGGGAACCGGCAGGTGTGAAACACCATTGACCGTCGATAATCTCGCCACCACCCGAGGTCACTTCCCAACGACTGAAATTGCCATCGGGATCGTCAACGCTTAGCGGCAAACAGACCGTTTCGGGAGCGCAGAGAATGATAGTCGTGTCAGTCGGTCCATCGCAGACAGGCTCGCGGTTGTAGCCGATGTAGATCTCAGTAGTGCAGGTGTCGGCCAGACCGCATTCATCGGCAGCAATCAGCGTAAAGGTATTGGTTCCAATCTGAGGTGCGAAGCAGTAGGTGCCGCCCGGGAAGGGAACACCGTTGATGGTCGTCACGGCCAGATTACCGTCGGCGTCGGTCGCAGTGAATCCATCCAGGCAAATTTCCTCGGACAGATCGCAAACAAACAACTCGAAACCGACCGGACAGTTGGCCGTCGGGGGCTGATTGACTTCGAGAGTGACAACAAAGGTCTGGGTGCACGAAACACCGCAGTCATCCGTGGCCTGGACCGTTACACCAAAGGCACCGGACGTTTGAGCCGGATAGCACCACGCGCCGTCCGTGATCGATCCCGGGCCCGAGATAACCTGCAGGTCGGTAATGCCACCATCGGGATCGTAGACTTCAATCGGTAGACAAACCTCGCCCGCGCCACACAGGTAGAGGGTGGTGTCGTTTGGTCCCTCGCACGTCGGCCCGGCATTAAGCCGTACCGTGACCTCGGTCTGACACGAAACCTGATGACCGCAAGCATCAAAGGCGGTGAGAGCTATATCATTGGGGCCGGCAACCGGCACAAAGCATACCGAGCCGCTCCAGCCGCCGGAGCTGTTATCAGATTCAAACACGTCAAAGCTGGAGCCATTGACCGTAGCAACCACTCTGAGGTAGCCGCCTACATCGGATACTGAAAAACCTTCAACGCAGATCGAACCGAGGTCACACACTTGGATTTGTTGTTCGGTCGGACAACTGACCACCGGCTCGCTATCCAATTCGATGTTAACCCAGAAGGTCTTTTCACAATAATTGCCGCAGATGTTATAACAGCGGATAGTGACGTCAAACGCGCCCGAAGCAGACGGCGTATAGACCCAGTAACCATTGGCGATCTCACCCGGGCCGCTGTAGACACTGCAGGTGGCCGTGGGGTCGCTGACGGTAACCGGGATCATGATCGGCTCCGCCGCGCACAGCTGCAAATCGTACTCGTAGCCTGAAGGCAGCTCGCAGACCGGATCCTCGCCGACATGGGTAATGATGACGATCTGGTCGGTCGTCACGTCGCCGCATTCGTCGGTGGCCGTGACGGTGACAGTATGGGTACCGCTGCCGTAGGCGGTGAAGCAGACAGTTCCGTAGGCGGCATTGTACTGACCGCCCTCAACTGCGATCGAAGCCAGGTTGCCGTCGGCGTCGCTTATGCCAACCGGCACGCAGATCTCGGTAACATCGCAAATCCAATAGGTCGTATCCGGGGGCAGAATCACCAGCGGCGCTTCGTTGCAGTCGACGTGCACTCGGAAGCTGCAGGAGTGGGTGCCGCACGGAGTGGTGACCTGAACGCCGATCGTATTGGTATAGCTGCAGGCGCTGTAGAAACAGACGGTCTGGTCGTCGGCATTCCACCAGGTATGCAGGCCGGTAACAGCTACACCGGCACCCTCGGGAATACCCTCAATGGGGAAACAGAAAGTGTCCACATCGCACGCAAAAACTGTCGTATCATTGGGGCAGGTAATGGAAATGTCCTGATCGGTCATTATAGTCACGGTCGAGACGGTCGACGCGCTGGCGCCGCAATCGTCGTAGGCCGTTATCTCGATTTCGTAAACACCGCCGGCGTACGGAACAAAACAAACATGGCCGTTGGCGTAGGTCCCATGACTGGAGGTAACGGAAGTTTGGTTGCCATCAACGTCGGTCACTTGCACCGGGATACAAACCTGCTGCGGGGCACAGAGGAACAAAGCGGTATCGGCCAACGCCCAAATTTCCGGAGCGCTGTTGACTTCGACGTCGAAGGTGGCCGCGCAGACGGCCGAGCGACCGAGTTCGTCGGTGGCTGTGATTTCTATAGCGTAATAACCGCTGGTGTCCATGGTCAAGCAGACTTCACCGGTGCCCTGATCGATCGTAGCCGGAAGGCCGGCCGGTATCGAAAATGTCAGCTGGCCGTATCCGTATTCAAGTATGGTCGAGGAAAAACAATGAGCACTGCCCTGGCAAACGGCCGAGAGATTGTCCGAGACACAGGCGATTTCGGGAGGAAGCGGAATCACCTGAGTGTGAGTACAATCGATCGCGGCCAAAATACTGACGCGGGCTTCGGGATCGCAAGCCGAGTTGGGCTGGCCCTGATCGCCGGGGGCAGCTTCTCCAGAATACTTGACGGCGATGGTGAAGTATTCCACGTCATCCAAGGTCAGCGTCGCCGACGCCAGACCATTCTCATCGGTGGTGACCACTGCCAGCGGAGCCTGGGTGAGATCGACGCCGCAGCCTTCCAGATGGGCATAAAAGGCTACATCGCGCCCGGGCATAGGCGCAAAAAGTCCGTCGCAGCAGTTCTCTTCGAGTAGAGCCGTAACTGTGAACGGCTCGCCGGCGACAACCGTATCGGGCCGGGCGACGATGGTCACCCGGGAATCGACCTCGATAGTCGTGGCCGAGACCTGGATGCCGCTTTCGTATCCAAAAGCGGTGAAGATCATCGGCTGTCCGGCGTAGGCCGCGCTGGAAACCACCCACTGCGATGATATGACACCATCGCTCTGGGCTGAGATGTTCCAGCGATCATACTCCTCGCCACCACGTTCGGTCGCTTCGTATCGCTGCAGCCGAATCTCAACGGTCTCCCAGGCACTAAACCCGTGACCGGAGACAGTAATAGTGTCGCCGACAGACTTGCCGGTGTAAGTGAGACTTAAGCCCGGACCGCCGTCGGGATAGCTATTGGGTCCGGTGTCCGAGCCGGCGGTAGTTCCGTCGCCCGCCAACAAAGCCGGCGCTAAACAGAAGCAAGCCAGGGCCACCAAGACGATTAACTTGGACCAGGACCGTATCATTCATTTCCTCCGATAGTATTCAATTGACCCGCAGAGCACGCAGGTCGGAAGTATATTCGTGTCATTTCTGCTCACCCGAGCATGCAGGTCATGGGCATCAACGGTATCGCCCCCGTTTGGCTGCTTCTGACCAGGCTGTTGTGCTACTACTAGGGCCGGTGCTTGTCCGTAGTAAGCGTCTGTAGTAATCGAGCTCCTATAATCGAGCATCTTAATATACTTTCTCAGCCGAATATGTCAACAGAGTTTGACTCGCCAAAGGCTCAACGCAAGAATCAGGCCAAGCAGGTAATTCCTTATTTTACCGGCAGTTAGCAACGGCGTTCCTGGGAAAACGCAAGCCGGTGCGGCAAATATGAACCGGTTGTCATACATGCGTGGTTTATCTTTGCAACACCCGGACCAACATAATCGTCTAGACTCTGACCAAAGCGCAGAATCGACGCCATAAAAGGCCTGGCAACGCTCAGGGAGCAAGAGTATATTGAGGCAGAGAGGGGTTTTATGGCGTATCGAGGTTTTCCTGTTGTCGTATGGATAGTCCTGAGTGTCTGCGCGGCTGTGGCTCAGGACAAGGTGGAGTACTATCGGCATCTAAATGATCCTGGCCGATTGGCACAGGAGGCCGAAAGTTCGGGCTGGCCGGCGCGGACCGGAGTCCATGAGACGTCGCAGCTTCGTCTGAGCACCGATTACGACGGTGGCGTGGGAATCTACGGCCCTCAGGAAGCGCGATTCGAATTCCCCAAGGGGAGTGGGTGTCGTTATCTATATCAGGGCTATCTGTGGGTCGGCGGTATTGTCGACGGTGACACTATTGTCTCACAGCCTTTCGAGGGATATTTCTGGGACAGCACTGGCGGCTTGAGCTGGGACCCGCGCCAAACGTTTGTTCCTCCGCTGCCCTTTACTGAGCTAGGAGGCTCACTGGCGCCGATCTCATTTGGCGATCGGACCTCGTATCGCTCCATATTCTTAGACACCCTCCCCGTCTCGAATCCCGCACACTGGCCTCCCAGGCATATGCCTCTCGGTATTGAAGTAGTTCAGAGATCGTATTCTCTCGATATCCACCCCTTTGACAAGATCGTCCTGATCGATTTCACCATAACCAACGTCGGTATATCCACAATCGAAGATGCCTTTATCGGCCTGCATACCGATGCCGACGTGTACTACGGCCCGAACGACAATGCTGGTTACACTGACGACTTGGTCGGGGCACTGCGGGATATCAACACCTGCTATGCCATCGACGACGACGGCGACCCGGCCGGAGTGAGCTTTGTCCCTGACCGTAGTATAGTAGACGCTATGGGTTTTCGTCCAACCCGTATTTACCCTCATGTCAGCGATACCAATTTCAATTGGTGGGTTGACAATTGGTCAGGAGAGCTCAACTTCGGCCCGAGGCTAAGACCGACCGAGGGCGATCCCTATCGGCAGTTCCAATCAGGCGGCACCGGGGTCGCCACGAATGACGTCGAACGGTATTACTTCATGAGCCATCCAGAGTGGGATTATGATATGCTCCGCACGGCTTCTATTGGACCGGATGATTCGCTCTGGATGGATCCCGGCCCGGCTGACTCTGTCGTCGACTTCGCCTACGGCTATGATGCTCGCATGTTTATGTCGGTCGGACCGGTGGATCTGCCGCCGGACAGTTCGATGCGAGCGGTCTTTGCCTATTTCGCCGGTGAGTTTGTGCATGTCGATCCTCTTAACGGCCGCAATCTCTGGAGCGGAAGGCCCGACGAGTATTACAACAATCTCCATTTTGGCCTGCTGCGCCTGACCGCCGAGCGAGCCGTGGAGATGACCGACTATGTCCTTGATCCGATGCAGCCGCCGACCGGCCTGCGACAGCACTACATCGATGCCGATTCGGTGGTCATCCGCTGGGATCCGTGGGTCTTCCCGGAGGTGACCGGCTACAATCTTTATGTCCGTCCTATCGCCTGGCCGAGCGGGTCGCCGGAGAAAGGGTCGACGGATAAGCAAAGTCAGGTGTCTTCTATCCATATCCCGGCCGGATCGCGCCAGACAGCGCTTTATGACCTGCCGCCGGGACGGCCGTATATCGCCAGCCTGGCCCATGTCACCGACAAAGGTGAGGGCAGCCATTCCATCCCGATCCTGATCAGCGACCCGGATGTGACCGCCAAACCCACTGCACCAAAGATGAATCAACGCTTCGCGATTGGAACCGAGCAGGATTCGGCAGTCCGGTTTTCGTGGTCGCCAACCTCATCCGACGTTCGCTGGTACCGCATTTATCGAAGCGGCGACTCGGCCACTGTCGCCGATCGCTACAGCCGATCTATCTCCGACGATAGCGCCGCGGTCGCGGCAACGCCGGTTAGCTGCGACGACTACGACGGGCTGACGCTGTGCCTTTACCAGATGACCCCTTATGATTCCGTGCCGGGCTATCTCTATCGATACACCGATGCCAAACCCCGGCCGGGCGATCAATACTGGGTAACCGCGGTAATGAGTTCCGGGGTGGAATCCAATGTCTCGGACGTTGTTCGTTGGGAAAGGGTCGCCCCCGCTGACAAGGATATCCTGGTGGTTCTGGGGGCCGGCAGCCACCAAACCGATTTTGCCCTGCAGGACTCGATGACCGCGTTTTATGACCGGCTGCTGGCCGGACTGGATTACGACTTGTATGTCTGGACCGACACTAACATCTCGACAGCAGATTTTCGGACCGACTGGCGGGACCTGGCCGACTATGAGTTGGTTGTTGTCGAAGAATGCCCCCGCCCAAGAGTACTCGGACCCCAATCAGAGCAGGAGCATCGGGTTCTAACCAGACTTATCGAGGCGGGTCGCAACGTGGCCTATTTCGGAATTCCGCCCGGCGACCAGGACCCAGCCTTCACCGGGTTTCTCGGCAAAGTAGATTACCGGCAGGACAGTTTTGAGAAGGAGTACATGGGGCTGGACAGCGCTCTGATCCGCAGCTTCTCCGGGCACTATGGCGCCATCCTCGGCACCGCCGACAGCCTGGCTGGATTTGACGCAGCCAGGCCGGAGTCTGATGGGTTGCCACGGTTGTATCACGACCCCGACCGCAATTGCTTCACCCACGTATTTCGCAGCTTCTTCATCACTGATAGCTGCCTGCCGTATACACCGGCGTTTTATCCCGATAGCTCCGCCGAAGTGATCTACCGATATGGATCGCACTATCCTGAGACATCCGAACTGGTCGACCTTCCCTGCGGCATCCGGATCAATCGTGATAGTTCGCGAGTAAATGTCTTTTCGTTCCATCTCTGGGGCATGCAGGTAGATGGCGCGCGGGAGTTGATTGATTATCTGATACTCACGCCGCCGCCGAAACCGGCTCCGCCACCGTTGCCCAAAGGTTTTCAACTGGCCCAGAATTACCCCAACCCGTTCAACCAGAGTACGACTATTTCGTTTTTCCTGCCCGTGTCCGGCCGGGTCAGCCTGGATGTTTATAATATCCTGGGGCAGCAGGTGGCGCGACTGGTGGACAACGAGTGGATGTATGGCGGGATATATCAGACGGTCAGATGGAACGGGGCCAACGCCTCGGGAGATGACATTGCCTCGGGTGTCTATTTTTATCGCCTGTCCGCCGGGGAACAATCGGCCACCAGAAAGATGACCCTGCTGAAGTAGACAAATGGACGAATTACAGGGGCTTCACACAGTCCAATGGCCGGTAGATCTGATTCTTGCAGACTTCGAGAGAAATCAGGATCTGCTGAACCAAAACAAGAAGGCGATTGAACTATGGGCGGCGTGCGCCGTAACCAAGTTCCTCTCAATTCCATTTATACCGGTATGCGCTGGCTTCCCAGTTCGCCCAGGAGTCCTACCCCAAAGTGACCCAATGTGTGACATCCCTAGTTCATTCCTAACTCATAGGGAGAGCATCATCTATGACGGCGACTTTGACGTCGTACTATCCGCCGGTCAAGATCATCAAGACTGGTTCTTGAAGGCTCAAGTAACTCGCCACGTAAGTACGTCGCGACGAAATTTGATGGAGATTGTTGGGGCCAAGATGTTGGTACAAAGAGACGGTGGGCTTCTGCTTATCGTGGTATGTCAGGACAGATCTACTGTGGATATCGACTGTCTGTATGAGTACAGTCGTGATATGCCTTACGGTAGGGCATGCTTTCTGGGAAAGGCCGATGAGGTCGAGCCAAAATTCCACCTCATCGACGTGGAACCTGACTCCGTCAGCGATTGTGGCATCAAGACTATCCGGCCGTATCCCGAAAACATCGTACCAGATTGTGGATTTGGGGGCAGGTACTAGCCTGCCCCCTGTGCTTCACAGAGTTACTTGCCGTCGCCGCCCAGAATGACGGGCAGACCACCAGCATCGTTGCCTATGATGATAACCTTGGTGTTGGGCGATTGGGCAATCTCGAGGGTGGCCTCGATTCCCTTCCATTTCAGCAATGAGTTGGTGATGCCCTTGCTGACGATATCCTGGAAATCGGCGATACCGCCCGCTTCAATCCGCTTGCGATCAGCTTCGAGCTTCTCTTTCTCGATAGTGAACTGCATTCGCTGCGCTTCCTGGTCGGCGGTCAGCTTGAAATTGATCGCCTCGGAGATCTTTTGGGGGATTTGGACATCACGAATCAGCACATTCTCGATAGACACATATTTGTCCGACATAGCCGCCCGAAGTTCGTCCACGATCGCCTTGGCCATCTCCTCCCGTTTGGTTGAATAGATCTCCTCCGGCTTGAAGCGTCCGGCCACCGAGCGAGCGATACCTCGAATGGATGGCGCCACTGAAACGGCATAATAGCTGGGACCGATAGTGACCTGTAGCGAATCCAACTTGCTGGCATCAGGCCGGTACAGAATGGAAACCTCCAATCCAATCGTGGCCCCGTCCGAAGACAGGACGGTCAAATTCTCTTTGGCCTCTTGAAGCTGTATCTTGTAGACAAAGATCGAGTTCCAGGGCAGATGCCAGGTGAAACCTTCCTGAATGATGTCTCCAAACTCGGTACCGCCTCCAAATTTGTAGTAAAAAACACCGCGGTGCCCCGACGGAACCTGGGTGCCGCAACCGACCATGCCGCTGACGGCGATCAGGATGACCAACAACGGCAGTAGTCTTGTGGCTTGTGAACGCATGGAACCTCCTTGTTATTGAATTTACAACTGTCTTCAACTTCAGTTTGAATGATGTTGCTAACGTATATACTCGCGCCAGGGATGTCAATTCAATTAGGATCGGGCACATAGCGTCCATCTTGGTGGATCGGGCGCCAGGTGATACTGAGGGTGTCAGGTCACAATCCGCCTGCGGCGAATCAAGACCGGACACAACACCCCCCGAAGTTTGACAACAAACCCCTACCGCCCGGTTCGGTAAGGCACCGTCCAAATGGCGCCATAACGATCGGGTCGTCGGAATTCCTGGAAAAGGACGACATTCCATTCGCGCCGATTATTGGTTGGCGTAACAATCGTGTCGATGTAGGTATGTCGGTCAGGCGCCGACATGCGCCTCACCACCGGCCCGCCTTTGGTCTCGGCCGTGAGCAATTGATATACTGTTCCGGTCCCGGTGGGGCTGTCCCCATCCATGCCGGAGGTAGTGAATGCTACTGTGTCGCCCTGGGGGATTTCGGGAATCTCGTCCAGTACCAAGTAATAGTGTTCGGTCTGGCGCGCCACGGTATCTACAATCCAGTGATTGATGCCCAGCGTGTCGGTCACATTGTAGCCGAATATCACCAGGTACCGCAAGCGCTCTTGGTTGAGGCCGTCGGCCCAGAACGTCACACCGCTGGAGGACTCGGCGTGTGTCAAGCCGGCTCGGGGGAAGCCGCCTGAGAACCCACGCAGAACCCATCCCAGATACGGTTGACTGCTCGAGCCCAGACGCAAAAACAGTCCGTAGCGCAGCACCACCCGCCAGTTGGTCTGGACTACTTCAGTAGTGTCGGCTGTGATCCGTTCTGTGCTAATCAGGAAGTAATCGGAGATGGTCGCCTCAGCCATGTCGGTCTCCCCTATGGGACTCTCAAAGTGGACACCGGTTGTATCCACAACACGAACATTGCGGTAGGACGAATCTACGCGATCAACGAAGACAGCTTCCGTGTCCCAGGGTTTAGTATATGGCAGTTCCCGAAACAGATAATCGGTGGCAAACAGATCCCTTGCCACCGGGTGGCTTTCAATGTAGTCCAGCACACCTTCTCGGGGATCAAATGAGAAAACTTCCGGCCCCTTGGAACATCCGGTTGGAGAGATAATCGCCAAGGCGACAAGTGTTAGGATCGTCCCAGCGGCTAACTGCTTTCTTATTTTGGATGGCATATGTATATTTCCTGGCGGCATATTTTAACGTCGTGGTTTTGATCTTTGCTTTATCTTCTGCTTCATCTCGTTGATCTCATCGCGCATCATAATAGCCGTCTCGAAGTCAAGATTGTCGGCCGCTTTGGTCATCGCCTGCATCATGAAGGCCACTTGGTCTTCGGCACTCATCTGGGCAAAATTGGACGGTTTGTCGACCTTAGCTTCAATTTCGCTTATATGAGCATCAGCAAAGCTGGTTGCCCGTAGGATTTCCTCGCGGGTCTTGAAGATAGTCTCAGGGTTGATTCCGTGTTCCTCATTATAGGCCAGTTGCTTTTGGCGCCGACGTTCGGTTTCGTCAATAGCTTTCCGCATCGAATTGGTGATCTTGTCGGCGTACAGAATGACCTCGCCGTTTTTGTTGCGGGCGGCGCGACCGGCCGTCTGGATCAGTGAGCGCGCCGAGCGGAGAAAGCCCTCTTTGTCGGCATCCAAAATGGCCACCAGCGAGACCTCGGGCAGATCGAGTCCCTCGCGCAGAAGATTGACTCCGATAAGGACATCAAAGACGGCCAGGCGCAGGTCGCGAATGATCTCCGTGCGGTCGATCGAGGCTACTTCGCTGTGCAGGTAACGCACGCCGATGCCGGCTTTGCTGACATAATCGGTCAGATCTTCGGACATCCGTTTGGTCAGGGTCGTCACCAGAACGCGTTCCCCCTTGGCCTGGCGCTGCTTGATCTGCTCCAGGAGATCGTCCACCTGGCCGGCCAAGGGCTTAACGGTCATAACAGGATCCAATAGCCCGGTGGGGCGGATGACCTGATCGACAATGACTCCTTCGCAATGCTCAAGTTCATAGTCGGCCGGAGTGGCCGAGACATAAACGCGATTCTGAATGAGCTGCTCAAACTCTTCAAAGTGCAGCGGTCGGTTGTCCAGGGCCGAAGGCAATCGGAATCCGTGGGCGACCAGGGTCTCTTTGCGAGAGCGGTCACCGGCGAACATAGCCCCGATTTGCGGAATGCTTTGGTGTGATTCGTCGATTATCGTCAGGAAATCATCACCAAAAAAATCAATCAATGTAAACGGTCTCTCCCCCGCCTTGCGGCCGGTCAGATGCCGGGAGTAGTTTTCGATACCGCTGCAATAACCGACTTCATGGAGCATCTCCAGATCGTACCTGGTTCGAGACTCCAGGCGCTGTGCCTCCAATAGGAGATTCTCATTGCGCAGCTCTTGAAGCCGCTCTCTGAGTTCAGCCCTGATGGCCACCATGGCGGTGTTGAGTTGCTCGCGGGAGGTGACGAAGTGCTTGGCCGGATAAATCGCTATCCGCTTCTTTTCATCCAGAATCTCGCCGGTCAGCGGATCGATCTCGGTCAGGCGCTCTATCTCGTCGCCAAAGAACTCGATCCTGATCCCATTTTCATAGTATGACGGGATCAGTTCGACAGTATCGCCGCGTACACGGAAATTGCCGCGGATAAAATTCACTTCGTTGCGATTGTAATGAATGTCGATGAGCTTGCGAATCATGGTATCACGATCGTACTCCTGCCCGAGCTCAAGCTGCAAAAACTGCCGCCGGTATTCTTCGGGAGAGCCAAGACCATAAATGCACGAAACCGAGGCCACGATGATCACGTCGCGTCGCTCTAAAAGCGAAGCGGTAGCCCGCAGACGCAAGCGGTCGATGTCTTCGTTGATCTGGGTGTCTTTCTCGATATAAGTATCGGTGGTGGGGAGGTAGGCCTCGGGCTGATAGTAGTCGTAATAACTTATGAAGAACTCAACGGCGTTATCGGGGAAAAAGGCCTTCAATTCACCGTAAAGCTGAGCCGCCAGAGTCTTGTTGTGCGAAATGACCAGCGTCGGTCGACCATATCGGGCGATAACGTTGGCCATAGTAAAGGTCTTGCCTGACCCGGTCACGCCCAAAAGGGTTTGATGGCTCCGCCCTGCCTCCAGCCCCGCCAGCAGCTCTTCGATAGCCTGGGGTTGATCCCCTTTGGGCTCAAAGGTCGACTTGAGACGGAATTGCGCCGGCTCAGCGGCCGGGGATTTAGATTCCGGTTTGGTCATTATAGTCATCGCTTATAAACGTATCGCCGCCCAATATATCAAATTGCGGCCGCTCCTCAATCACAAAAGATGTTCGCTTTGGGCCAATATCCTTTGGAACTCGCTTCGGCCACAATAGTTTAAGGACTGTTCCGGATTTTTGCAAGGGTATCGATGCCGGTGCAAAAAGACCTTGACTATATGGTGCCACATGTTACCTTGTTGGGCTTAAGCTCATGCCGGTAAATGATTTCGATATGGAGTAATGAGTATGTACGCCGTTTTTCAACTGTCCGGATTCCAGTACTCGGTCCAGGAAGGTGAAGTCGTTCGCGTTCCCGAACAGAATCTTGAACCGGGCGGCAAGCTGGACATTGATGAGGTTATGCTGATCGGCAAAGGTGAAGAGTCACTGGTCGGCACACCTTTTTTGGCCGACGCCAAGGTCGAGGCCGAAGTGATAGGCTCCGGCAAGGCAGACAAAGTGGTCATCTTTAAGTTCAAACGCCGCACCAAGTACCGCCGCAAGACCGGTCATCGGCAAGCGTACACGGACTTGAAGATCAACCGTATTGTTGCCCCGCAAGCCTAAGATCCACCGGAGGGCCTGGTGAGAAAAAGAGCACGGACGGCTCTTGTTGCGTTAACGATTCTTTTGTCCGCCGCCAGCCTCGCCGCCCAGAACGAATTCAGGGTGGCCGAGGTTCAGGTCGAAGGTAATCGCATTGCCTCCGAATCGCTGATTCTGGGCGTGGCTTCGCTGGAACCCGGGATATCCCTCACACCCACGGTCATCAGTGAGACTATCCGTCGCTTGTACGGCCTCGGCATTTTCTCCGACGTCAGGATTGAAGCCGAGCCGGCCGACGGCGGCCTCAGCGTCTATATCGTGGTGGAGGAGTTGCCCAAGCTGGTCGCTTTGGAATTTGAGGGTAACAAAAAACTCAAATCCAAAGATCTGACAGATAAACTGGGCCTTGGTGTCGGCGGCTACATCTCACCATATCTCATTCAGAAGAAGAAAGCCGAAATCGACGAGCTTTATGCCGAGAAGGGCTATTTTCAGGCCGAGATCGAGCCGATCCTGACCTACACCGACGACTCCACGCAGGCCCGGCTGCTCTATCGAATCGCCGAGAATTCCAAAGTCAAAGTCGAAAAGGTAGTGCTAAGCGGCGCTCAACGTATCGACCCCGATGATCTGATCGGCAAGATGCGCAACCGCAAGCGCGGCTTTTTGCGCAGTTCCGATTTCGCCAAGGACAAATTCGACGAAGACATGGACAAGGTGATTGCCGAGTGCCACAAGCGAGGCTTCATCGACGCCTACATTATCTCGGATTCCATCGACATCGACACCACGCGCAATCGCATGACCGTCTTCCTGGAGATTTACGAAGGACCGAAATACTATTTTGGAGAGGTCACCTTCGCCGGCAACGACAAATGGCCGGCCGACGCCCTGCGGAATATGCTGAAGTTCAGCCCGGGCGACGTCTTCAACGAGGAGAAATACGAACGGTCCATCGATGAATTCAACAGCGCCTACTGGGAGATAGGTCACCTCCATGCCCAGATCTTGGATCAACGCACCACCCGTCAGGACTCAATAGTCGACGTCAGCTACGAGATCAACGAAGGCCTACCGTCGCATGTCAATATGATCCAGATCGTCGGCAATTATAAGACCAAAGAGAAGGTGATCCGGCGTGAGCTTTCGATGTTGCCGGGCATGATTTTTAATCAATCGCTGCTGATTCGTTCGGTTCGTGACTGCATGGCCCTCAACTATTTCGAGAGCGTGCTTCCGACTCCGCTGGCGCTGCCGAATGGCGATGTCGACCTGGAATTCAAGATCAACGAAAAGCGCACCGGTGAGATCATGGCCGGCGCCGGATACAACAGCCAGGACAAGGTAGTCGGCAATGTGGCGCTGGGAATACCAAACTTCCGAGGCGAAGGCCAGCGGGTACAGTTTAATGTCGATTTCGGACAACGCCGCAATTCCTTCTCGCTCGGTTTCACCGAACCGTGGATGTTTGGTCGCCCGACTCTTTTGGGCATTTCGCTCTATACGACCAACCGGCGCTGGTATGAAGACTATACGGAAGGGCGTCAGGGCGGCTCGATACGGATTGGGCGACGGCTGCGCTGGCCGGATAACTACTTCCGCGTCTATGCCTCATATCTGCTGGAGCGAAACCGCTTTTTTGACTTTGACGATGCTTTCATCAGTGAGAGTTCATACAAATCGGCCTATTGGTATGACGCTCGCAACGACAGCAACCCTTATGATGCGCAGTTGGCCGAGCGCACCTATGGCATCTACCCGGGCTCCATCGTCTCTTATGACGAAGAATGGCTGGCCGCCTCAAGAGTCTCTTTTACGCTCAAGCGTGATTCGCGCAACCTGCCCCAGTTTGCGACTGACGGCTCCATAATCTCCTACACTTTTGAGCACACCGGCGGCTTTCTGGGCGGCTTCTGGAATTATCAGAAACACTCGCTTGAGCTGGCCAAGTTTGTGCCGCTGTTTTGGAAATTCTCGTTGGCCGCCAAACTGCAATATGGAGTCGTGACCTCACCTTCGGGTGATGACCACATTCTGGTTTCCGACCGCTTCACTCCCGGCGGCACCGACTTCGATGGCATCGTGCGCGGTTATGACGGCGGTTCGCTGACCCCCGATTCGCTGGTTAAAGCCTCCGATACCGCCTTCTTCTACTACGACAACGACGTGGTGGTCGGCATCGATCCCCCGGACGATACCCTTTTTAATGTATACCAGACCCGGGTCCGCGGTAAATACATGTTGGTAAGTAATCTAGAGCTGCAGTTTCCAATTGCCGAGCAACAGGTTTACGGTTTGTTGTTTTTTGATGCCGGCAATTCCTGGCTGCATCGACGGGATATCAAACCGCTGACCGGATTGTATAAGAGTCTGGGTGTTGGCTTCCGCGTGGTAGTGCCGGGAATCGGCACTATCGGCTTTGATTTTGGATATGCCCTGGACGATTACCGCGGCGCAGGCAAGGGCTGGAAACCGCATTTTCAAATTGGCACAACCTTTAGATAATTCGTTACTGATCACTACAGGAGATACAGATGCACATCGGCAGCAAGATTGTATGCGCGCTATTTGTTATCGCCGGCCTGCTGGCCGTGGCGCCCAAGCCCGTAAACGCCCAGGCGGTCAAGCTCGGGTATGTAAGCGACGAGCGGATAAAGTCCGAATACCGCGCCTGGCAGAAAGCGCAGGAAACATGGGAGCTCGAAGCTAAGGCCTGGGAAGATGAAGCGGTGACCATGCAGCAGGAGGTGCAGGATCTAATCGACGAGTACGAAAAGCAGAAGCTGATCCTCTCCGACGAGAAAAAGCAGGAGAAAGAGGCCGCCATCAATTCCAAGCGTGATATGCTGGATGCCTATACTCGCGACATTTACGGTCCGAGTGGCAAGGCCGAGCAACGCCAGGCTCAGTTGGTCGACGGCCTGATCGAGACTATCAATCGCGCTATCGAAGCCGTGGCCGTAGAGGAGAACTATGATGTCATCTTTACCTCGCTAAGTGCCCTCGGCTATATCCGACCATCCTATGACGTCACTGACAAGGTGCTCGAAAAGCTTGACGAGATCGAGTAAAGCCGTCGTCCTGACCCTGGGCGACATCGCCGCACGCGTGAATGCCCGACTTGAGGGCGATCCGGAAATTGAAATTACCGGGGCCGCAACTATTGAAGATGCCGGCCGGGGTCAGATTACCTTCTTAGCCAATCCTAAGTACAAGTGCTTTCTATCGACCACGCAGGCCGCCGCCCTGGTGCTCGATACCGAGACAATCGCCGAGGGCAAAAATGTCCTGCGGCACCCCCAGCCATACCTAGCTTTTGCCAGGATCCTGGATCTGCTCTACCCGCCCGAACAAATCGTGCCTGTCGGTACTGACCCATCAGCCGTGATCGAACCCGGGGCACAGATAGACAGCCAGGCCGCCGTTGGACCGCTGTGCCACATTTGCCGGGAGGCACACATAGGCGCCCGCACGCAACTGATTTCATCAGCGTATGTCGGTCGGGGTAGTCGCATCGGATCCGGCTGCCTGATCTATCCTGGCGTCAAGATTATGGACAACTGTCGCTTGGGCGATAACGTTATCATCCACGCCTCGACGGTGATCGGTTCCGATGGTTTTGGGTTCGCCCCGGGACCGGAGGGACTCATGAAGGTCCCGCAGGTCGGCTGGGTGGAGATCGACGATGAGGTCGAGATCGGGTCCAACTGTTCCGTTGATCGCGGCGCCCTGGGGCCGACGCGCATCGGGAAAGGCACCAAGATTGACAATTTGGTGCAAATAGCTCACAATGTCCGAATCGGCAACCATTCGGTCGTGGTAGCCCAGGTCGGGATTTCAGGTTCCACCAAAATCGGCCAGGGTGTACAACTGGGTGGGCAGGCCGGAATCGTCGGCCATATCGAGCTTGGCGATGGCGTTCGAGTGGGGGCGCAGTCGGGGGTGAACAGCTCGCTTGAGGCCGGGGCCACGGTGCTGGGTTCACCCGCTCGCGATATCAAGGATGCCCGGCGTCAGTTGGCCGCCGCCGCGCACCTGCCGGAACTTCTAAAACGTCTTCGGCGCATTGAGAAGAAGCTTGACGACTGATCAAGTCACTATCTGCTGGTGAAGCTCACCTATCTTCTCAAAATTCTCTTGAAGCAACTTCACTTGTCGGGCGATTGTCTCGGTGTCACCCTTGGTGGCGGCCAGGCGAATGCTCTCCAGCAGGTCCCACTGACCGCGGTCCAGCAGTTTCCAGCGAGCGATTAGATTGCCCAGTTCACCGACGGTGGCGTTTATCTCGCGGGCAAGTCCGCTGACCATCTCGTTGTCGCCGCTGATCCTGATTCGTGACGCCAGATCGCCAACAGCCATCTCTCGCAGCCGCGCCTGAACGGCACTCAGGGCTGAAGGAATGCGAATCCACGGCCATATCAACATGATGCCGACGGCAGTGGTAGCGGCCACTGCCGCTGAGATCATGTACGGCATCAAGGTTACGGCGGCCACGCTCATTATGCCGCTAACACGCGCCCATGGCCCTTCGGCCCCGGTCCCCTCGAAAAACACTATAATAGCCGCTGAGACAACCAGCGTTGACAATGACATTGTCGCCAACGGTGACCACAGCGGGTTTCGATCCGAACGGTAGCGACTGTCTCCACTGGGCAATTGTATCTCTGAGATCATTGGCCGGCAGCCTCCTCTTTTGCTAAGTAGCTGTGCAAACTCCATGCCACTTAAGTATCGCCCTAAGCATTAGAAGCTACATTACTGTCTCACAATTACTTACTCGACAACGAACGGCTTCGTAACGATAACGAAAAAACCCTCGTATCGATTTGATGCGAGGGTTTTGAGCAGCTTTGTACGGCAGATGATCAGAAGGGCAGATCGTCGTCATCACCGGTATCGGCCGGTGGTGGCGGTGGTGGCACATCCGACGGCGGCGCATCAGAGCGCGACCCGCCCCCGGAGTCGCCACGATCGCCCAGGAAGCGGAACTGCTCCACTACGACCTCGGAGATATACTTCTTGTTGCCCTCCTTGTCATCGTAGGAACGATTGGCGATCCGGCCTTCTATGTAAACCTGTCGGCCCTTGCTGAGGTACTCCTTGATCACCTCAGCCTGCCGTCCCCAAACGACAATGTTGTGCCAGGTAGTCTCCTTCTGGCTTTGGCCGTCCTGTCCTTTCCATGATCGATCGGTAGCCAGGGTGAAATTGGCTACGGCCGACCCACCAGCGGTATATTTGAGATCGGGATCCTTGCCCAACCGACCGACCAGAATGACTTTGTTAACGCTCATGTTATCCTCTAAGCTTGGATTGGTTTTGTGAGCCTAATATTGGCTATTAGGATGCCGGTGTCAAGCCGGTCGATTTCACATTTGAGCGATACCGGCCCGAACATTTTCCTTGATGGACCCGCCCTGAGCACATATCGTGGACTCGACCCATAAGGAACAACGCATGGACACACCAACTGACTACGAGGGCGCCGTCAATAAAATCACGCGCTTTCTGAGCGGCATGCTGGATCGGACACCTGCCCAGGGATACGTGGTGGGGATATCTGGCGGCATCGATTCGGCTCTGGCGGCAACCCTGGCCGTCAAAGCGGTCGGACCGCAGGCAGTGTTTGGCCTGATGATGCCCTATCGTACGTCGTCGCGTGAATCGTTGGTTCACGGCCGGCAGTTGATCGAAGGGCTCGGCATTGACTGGCGTCAAATCGATATTTCACCGATGATCGACGCCTACTATTCGGCAATCGACGATTCCAACCGTCTTCGAGCCGGCAATAAGATGGCCCGCGAGCGGATGGCCATCCTGTTTGACGTTGCCCAGGAACTCGGCTATCTGGTGCTGGGTACCGGCAACCGCACGGAGATCTGCCTGGGTTATACTACCTGGTATGGCGACAGCGCCTGTTCGCTAAACCCCATCGGCCAGCTCTACAAGGGTGAGGTGCGACAATTGGCTCGCCAACTGGGGATACTTGAATCGATAATTACCAAACCACCTTCGGCCGATTTGTGGCAAAATCAAACCGACGAAGGAGAAATCGGCGTCACCTACGAGCAAATTGACGGGATCTTGCGGCGTCTGATCGACGATGGCGAGCGCTCGCTGAAACAATTGGAGCGCGACGGATTTGCCGCGGTCGATGTCAGTCGGGTGGTGTCGCTGTTCAATCGCAATGCCTTCAAACGGCGCATGCCCGAAATCGCGCCCCTTGGGAAAGCCGATTTTCCCAATGAGATAGCTCTGGCGGAATGAGGCAGGACTCATGACCGACATGCCGGGCAAACTCTATTTGGTCCCGACCCCCATCGGCAACATGTCCGATATCAGCCGGCGGGCTATCACGGTCCTGAGTGAAGTGGATCTGGTAGCCTGCGAGGATACTCGTCACAGCGGACACTTGCTCAAAGAGCTGGGTATCCAGAAACCCTTGGTAGCCTACCACGAGTTCAACGAACGCAGCCGCGCGCAGAAGCTGGTCGAGCAAATCCTGGCTGGTCGGAGCATCGCTGTCATTTCCGACGCCGGATCACCGGGGATTTCCGATCCGGCCTATCGCGTCGTCAGATCGGCCCTGGACGCGGCTATAGAGGTTGTTGCCTTGCCCGGACCATGCGCTATCATTCCCGCCCTGACCGCCTCCGGTCTGCCGACCGACCGTTTCTTTTTTGAGGGCTTTCTTCCGGTCAAGTCCGCCGCGCGACAGCGACGGCTGGCGGAACTGGCCGGCTTTGAGCACACTCTCGTCTTTTATGAGTCGCCCCACCGCGTTTTCAAGAGTCTGGTCGACATGCACCAGGTCCTGGGAAACAGACCGGCCTGCCTGGCCCGCGAGATAAGCAAGAAGTTCGAGCAGTTCGTTCGCATGAACCTCGGGGAGATGTCCCAGCTTTATAGTGACCGCAAGGTCAAGGGCGAGATTGTGATTGTTGTCGCCGGCACCGGTTTGATGCGGAAGACTGAGGCGCAAGATGAATAGCCACGAGACATCTGCCCGGGAGTGGTACCCGTTTGACCGGCTGGTGGTAATCTATTGCGCTTTGATGCTGTCGCTGCTGTTGACGATGGGGCGACCGCTCGGTGACTTTGTGGGCGAGCTGGTGTTTTATGGCCTCATGATGGTGTTGGCCATCCTCGCCGTGCGCTGTCTCGACGCCTCCCGCCCGGGTTGGTCGCGGTCGCTGCGGCTGTTGTATCCGGCGCTGATGTTCACTTTTTTCTACCGCGCTACCGGCGGGACGATGTTCCTCTTTTTCGACCAGTTTTTTGATGGTCAACTGGCTGCCTGGGAACGATCCCTGCTGGGCGTCAATCCGACCATCTTCATCGATCAAAACACCCTGAACCCGATTTTGAACGAATTGTTCTCGCTGGCCTACTTTTGCTATTACCTGATGATACCGGCCTTCCTGATATACATCTACCGACGCCAGGACTGGGCCATCCTAAAGAGCGTTATGACGACCTTTTGCGCCGTCTTCTTCTGCTCTTACCTGATGTTCATGTTCTATCCTCTGGAGGGACCGCGCTGGTTCCTGGCCGAGCAATACCACCACGATGTCACCAGCCCGATAGCGCGGCATCTGGCTCAGTTCGTTATTAACAATGCCGCTGTTCGCGGCGGCTGCATGCCGTCTTCTCACTTCGCCGTCGCCCTGGTCATCGCAATGTATGTTTTTAGATTCTACCGCAAGTATCGTTGGCCGGTGCTGGCCCTGGTGGTGGCCTTGGGCATTGGTACCGTGTGGGGTCGATACCATTATGTTTCCGATGTTTTTGTGGGCGGCTTACTGGGCTCGGGTGTAACATTACTGGTGTGGAAATTGATGCCCATCGCCAGGCGTGACACTGATCCGACGCCGTCACCTGTGATCGAGGAAGCCAAATATGTATCCTGAGTTGTTCCACATTGGTTCTTTTCCGATAAGAAGTTACGGGCTCATGCTGGCCCTCTCCTTTTTGGTAGGGGTGTTTTATATCGAGCGTATGGCGAGACGGGACGGTAAGCCGTTTGAACCGCTGTTGATAATCGCCTATATCAATATAATCGGCGGCGTTGTGGGCGCCCGGCTGGCTTATGTCTTGTTTCATCTGGATGAATTCGCCGGACGCTGGGCGGATACTTTCAATCCTTTCGGCGGGGATGGCTACGGCATCGCCGGGCTGAACATGCAGGGTGGTGTCATCCTCGCCATCATCGGCACCTTTCTGTACTGCCGCTGGAAAAAACATTCCGTATTGGAGATGTTCGACTACTTTGCGCCGACGGTCGGACTGGGTCTGGGCATTACCCGTATCGGCTGCTTTTTGAACGGCTGCTGTTTTGGGACGCCGACCGATCTTCCCTGGGGGATCTCCTTTCCGGTGGGATCTCTACCCTACACCGTATTCGGAACGGATCATCTCCACCCCTCGCAGATCTACAGCTCGCTATATGGATTGCTTTTGTTTGGCCTGCTGCATTGGATGGGCAAACACAAGCGCTTCCACGGGCAACTGGTGGCGGTGCTCCTGATGGTTGAAGCAGTCTTCCGGTATGCTATTGAGTATGTCCGCCACTACGAAGATGCCATGCATATAGACATTTTGGGCATGCATCCGACCTACAATCATCTCATGTCGATTTCGTTGTTTACGGCGGGGCTATTGATCTACGTCCTGGCGGGCAAGCGAAAAAGAGTCGAGGCATAAGGGCTTGTTGGAATAGCTCGTGTTCCGTTGTGTCGGGTCTTGATTCGCCGCAGGCGGATTGTGACCCGACACCCGTAGCTATGTCAGGCTGCGACGGCAGGTCACACTCATCCGCCGGCGCAGATTCGCAAGACCGGCCGCAACAAGATCAGGCACTTTTTCAACATGCCCATTAGGCCGTGTCACCTAACGCATCCCGGCATACACCTTCTCCGCGTAGCGATCGGTCATGCCGGCGATGTAGTCGGCGATGACAATTTCTGTCGGCTGGTCGACAAACATCAGCTGGAAACGACGGGGCATCAGCGAGGGATCGGCCATGAGAGCGGCATAGATCCCCTCGATGATTTCGCGCGCCCGTGTCGACTGCGCCTGCAGGACCGGGTGGCGATAGAGTTGCTCGAACATAAATCGCTTCAACTGAGTCACCAATTCACGTACCCCGGATGAATACCCGACCAATTTCTTGGTCGCCCCACGGACCGAGGCAATGGTGGCAATACCGTTGTCGTCCAACCGTCGCAGGGTTTCGCCGATGACATCGGTGGCTACCAGATTGACCAAATGACGTACCAGCTCATAGCGGCCGGGGTCGCCCTCAAGTCGCGTTAGATAGGGATACTCGGCCTCCAGGCGCTCAAAAAACGGCTGCTCTTTGATCTGCGAAAGCGAAAGCAGCTCGGCCGACAGTCCGTCATCGATGTCATGAGCGTTGTAGGCGATTTCGTCGGCGATGTCAACCAGGGCCGCCTCGAGAGTGGGGTGATTATGCGTGAACTCGGGATGCTCGATCTTGACCGAGGTTTCATGTTTGACGATTCCCTCGCGGACCTCGTAGGTCAGATTTAATCCCGGGTGTCCGGCATAACGTTGTTCCAATGTATCCACCACCCGCAGCGACTGCCGATTGTGATTGAAGCCGCCACGGTCGGCCAGAAGATCATCAAGAACATCCTCCCCTGAATGGCCGAACGGGGTATGGCCGAGATCGTGAACCAGGGCCACGGCCTCGACCAAGTCCTCATTGAGCCGCAGGGCGCGGGCCATAGTACGACTGATCTGGGCCACCTCGAGCGTGTGTGTCAACCGTGTTCGGAAGTGGTCCTGTTCGTGAGGGATGAAGACCTGCGTCTTGTACTCCATCCGCCTGAAGGCCGCCGAGTGAACGATGCGGTCGCGGTCACGCTGATAGGCGGTGCGCAGCGGGTGTTCACCCTGAGGATAAACGCGTCCTTGGGAGCGCGCGGCCATGGCGGCGTATGGAGCCAGGTTGGCCTGCTCCGCGTTTTCTATCTCAGCGCGAGTATAGGGATTCAGCATGGCGTAATCTACGGCTTCGACGCCCGAAAATCAAATGACAGACCGGCCGTATACGAAAAACCCAGATCAGGATGATATGAGGTCACCCACGATAATCGCAGCGCGCCCCGGCTCACCTGCAGACCTCCGCCGTACCTGGTTGGCGCCGTCGACACACTCCACAGCAGCCAGGCGTAGTCGGACACAAAAAGGGCCTGACCTACCGCAAACTGCGGTCGCTGGTCGTTTTGTACGGTAACCCTGGCCAGCGTCGAATATGCTCCGGAGCCGATCAGCTCTCCGTAGAGCGACAGGCGCGGCGGCAACTGATCCACTCGATCGGTCAGCCGCGGACGCATGAGGTCATTGATCGACAGCGCCAGCAAGCCTCGTCCCCACGTCATAGTCGCCCCGACATCGAGTGACGATGTCCAGACCTTATCGTGCGGCCCTCCAAACTCGACCAGCATCGCAGTGCCGGCCAGGCCGAGTGACCAGCGTCGCCAGGTGATCGCTGCAGCACCGTGCAGCCGGGTTTCGGCGTACAATTCGCTCTGGCCAAACTGCGACAAGCCGGCCGCAAAGCCAAGTCGACCGCGACGGAGCATAGCCGAAACGCTGCGATCGTCCAGGGCACTCATCTCGAACTGACGACGATAACCCAGCTCGACGCTGCCGCCATTGCGATCTTTCATGATACCGGGAGTGTTCAGACAGTCGCCTGCAGTGGGATTGGAAATCACAACGGCTCCCCCCAAGCCCTCACTGAGGCGAGCAGGTGCCTCGAGAGCCGAGGTCGAACCTGCGGCAAGAGACAGGATCACGACTATGGTAATGAAGACCCGTCTCATGGCGCCACCACCACTGCTTGCTTGGCCGCCTCACCGTCGCCCTCGACCAAAACGATGTAGATGCCGATCGGCACGTCCGAGCCGCCGTCGGACTTTCCATGCCAGACAACGCGGCCGGTCATTGCCTGATGTTGAGCAAACTCCTTGACCAGGCGTCCCTGGCGATCAAAGATGCGAATGGCCAAATCGTTTGGAACGGGTGATATCGAACTGACGGTGGAGTCGTCAACTCCGTCGGCGTCAGGAGAAAACACTCTCGGGCTGACCGAGAGTCTCACGGCCCCGTCTTGATCGAGCCACACAACTTCGTTCTCCAGGCCGGGTGTCCCGCCCGGAGTCGCCGACCGCCCCCAGACGGCGGCCATGTCATCTTCACCGCGTGACCAACAGAAATCGTCACCCAAGACAGTCGTGTATACAAAGCGGTCCGCCTCCAACCCATACGGATCCACCAGCCTGACGGTATCGGCAGCGTTATTCAGAATCGGCCAACAGAGCGGCTCGAGCGTCGGTCCGTCGGAACCAAACTCAGTCCGGAAGGCGACAGAGTCTTTGGTCAGGACCGGCCTCTCCCCCGGCTCGGCAATCAGCGTGCTGTCGCTGATAAGACATAGTCTCTTGGCATCACCCAGTTGCCAGCCGTTCAGATCGGCGGGGACCGATCCGATAAGCCTGATCTCGACCCATTCGGCATCGGGACTGCCCTGCGGATTGGGCATGACCTCACTGAGAACGACCGGCGGAAATTCCTCGCCCGGCGCCCAAAAGTCCAGCCGGTTGTTGTCGGCGCGGTCATCGTCGGGAAGAATCAGGCTCAATGGCTGCCGCATACCGGCCAACAAGTAAGTGCCCTGAATCATCTGCCGGCTGCCGGGCGCCAGCTCCACGATAGCAAATTGCTCCAGCAGAGTGGAATCGGTCGGGTATATGAGCAGCAAATCGCACTCGGAGTTAACAGCAGTCCCGTAGTTGACAACGCCCACACTCAGTTCGCACCAGCCGTCCCGAGAGGTTACCGTCGCGCTTGTCATACTCAGGTCGTTTGCGACCGGTGCCTGTGAGTTGATATAGCCGGGCGTCGAACCGCCCAAGGCACGGCACAAAGAAATCTGTTCACTATCGGGATGGATCCTCTCCAGCGAGACACCGTCGGGACCGGCCTCCGACCAGGCCAGCTCCGAAATGATTTGGCCCTGGCAAGTCAATTCGATAACGCCGTCATCGTTACGCAACTGCATAGTGACTTCCAGGGGCTGCCGGATTGCCAGCTCTGACGGTGTGTCTCCCCAAACACCCGACGAATCGCCCCAGCACCCCTCAAACGAAGCGGCACCATCGATTGACACCAGCCTCCGGCATAAGACCAGGTACTCCCCCGGCCCGATATCGGCCTGTGGCAGGTCGAGACTGGTACCATCTACCTGCAGATCCAGAACGGACAGCGAAACCATCGTGTCGGAGGTAGCATAAAGTTCAATCCACTCCAGACTCTGGTAGCCACCCGGTTCATTGACCATGGCTTCGTTTATGACAACCTGGCCGGTGACGGAAAGAACACCGCCAAGCAGCAGGACCAATAGCAGTCCCACGCGTGAAGCGTTGTACCCTGGCGTTACCAACTGGCCTGTACCCCTAGAATCATGGTCGAAGAGACCGATGAAGGACGGCGGTAACTGTGGGTGAACTTGGCGTAGGTCGACAGCCAACGGTAGAGCCTTTGCTCCAGACGCAAAAAACCGTACCAGTAATCGACTCTGCCCCGCGTATGGTCGACCCGACCGACATTGAGCCATCCTTCCCAACTACCGGCGCGCTTGGAATCAAACTTCACACCAAGAAACCATGACATGAAGTCACGACTCTTTGTCTCGGTATTGTAAGCAAGATAGCTCCGCAACGCAAGATCGGAGCGGTGCCAGCGCAATTCCAAGCGCGACCGCCTCCGATGAGTGGTGAGACCATCTGGCGCCTGGCCGCGGCGGGATCGATCCAGATAATCCAATCTGAGCGCGGTCGCTTGTGAGGCACTGACTTCAAGACCGGTCAGCACCTGGACCAGCGACGTGTCCTGGTTGAGCGATCCGTAGACCAAGGACGTGACAAGTTTTGACTCCGGCGATAGCAGGGTGACGGCCTTGAGATACAATCCCTCCTGCCCCGATCGACGATCGGAATACACTAACCCGATTTCAGATAGTTCCAATTCTCGAACGAGATTGGCCGACTTTGAGCCGCCGCTGAAGTTGCGGTAATGGTCGGCGTAGATCCATCCGGCATAGCGAATTTCGGCTACGCCAAACCGATGCCGTCCCTCGGCCACCACAGCCGCCAGGCGGCTGCTCCATGACTGCTGCCAACAAAATTCGACCGTGGCCATACCCTGACGATAGCCGTATCGCAGTCCCGGAGAGATCTTGGTGTCGTCGTGATGGTCACTACTTGCGTGCCGGTCCAGGCGATTAAACGCGACCGTGACCATTGGCTGCCACGACCCCGATTTCCGTGCTGTCGATACAGCCAGGAGAAGATGGCGAAAGTCTTCATCCCTGTCGGCTGAGACAATGATACTCGTTTGCATCCCGGCCGCCAGACTGACCGCATGCAGGCCGTTGAAACCGGCATAATCGGGCACCAGCCATGACTCCGTCGAGAGCTGCCGCTCGGGTGACAATATCTGACCACGGTGACCGACAGCGGTACCCAAACCTAATCGAGTAGAGAAATTCCCCAACGTGACCATCTGTAGCATCGGCTTATTGGGAGTATATCGAAGCGACCGATATGTACATCGTTCGTAGCCCGCAAACTCGCGATGGACCCGCGCCGCAGCCTGCCAACCCGGACAGGGCTCCAAACGGCAACTCAGGCGATAACGATCAACGCCTTCGTCATCAACTTGCTGAGCGAATTCGTAGTTTACCGCACTGCGGCCGGGACTACGAGCCAGAAACGGCGCCTGTTGCTGTCTGTCCAAATCGGTGTAGAATGAGCTGCCGCTCAGACGCAGAGCGTCCTGATTGGGTAGTTCGTCAAGCCAATGCGCTGTGAGCGAATCGATGCCCAGGCCAATGATCTGCTGCAATCGTAGGTATTGCGCGTAGCTGAGATCACCCTCGCGCACTGCCTCCAGGAGTTCATCTTCCGATGGATATACATTGGTCGACAACTGCTGAGCCGACGCTTTCTCCAAGAACACAAGAAAGAGCACCAGTAGTATGCAACGAAACCGAGTCACGAGAGATTGTATTTTTTCAGCTTACGGTACAGGGTGCGCTCGCCGATGCCCAGATTGTTGGCAGTCTCCTTGCGATTGCCACGGTATCTGGCCAGAGTACGGCGAATCAGCTCCTTTTCCATTTGGTCCATGGAAGTGACGTCAAACTCTGCCATTCGGCTTTCTGCCTGATCCTCGGGCATGGTGATGCCGTCCTTGTCCGGCAGATTGGAAATGATCAGATCTCGCAGCATTCTGATCTCATTTCCGAGTTGCATGATGGCGCGATAGATCAGTTCCTGGCCGGCCTCCTCAACCGTTTTGCCGGTGGATACCGGCAAGTGGGTCGTCGATTGCCGTTGCTCATCCAGGAATTGATCGACGTCGGCGACCTCGACCACACCGGTGCCGACCAAGGCCACCATACGGTCAGTGAAATTCCGTAACTGACGCACATTGCCCGGCCAGTCGTAATCCATCAGTCGCTGCAAAGCGCTGTCGGAATAGCTCAACTTGGGACAGTTTCGCCAGAAGTGATGCAGCAGCGGCTGGATATCCTCCTTGCGATCCAACAACGGCGGCACTTCAATCCTCACAACAGCAATGCGAAAATACAAATCCTCGCGGAATTCTCCCTCGGCAATGGCCTCGGTCAGGTCACGGTTGGTGGCCGAAATCAGCCGCACATCAGCTTTGCGAGGGGTCGAGGACCCCACCGGATAGTAGGTACCGTCCTCGAGGACGCGCAAGAGCTTCACCTGCATCTGGGGGCTGGTGTCGCCGATTTCATCGAGGAATATGGTGCCGCCATCGGCTCTGTGGAACAGGCCTTCACGCTTACCCACCGATCCTGTAAAGGCGCCCTTGGCATGGCCGAAAAGCTCCGACTCCAAAACTCCCTCGGCCAACGCCCCGCAATTGACCGCCACCGACGGTCGTTCGGCGCGAAGGGAACCATCGTGAATGGCTTGGGCCACCAGTTCCTTGCCCGAGCCGGAAGGCCCGACGATTAGAACCGACATCTCGGTCGGAGCGACGCGTCCGATGGTCTGAGCCACCATCTTCATCCGCGGTGACCGACCGACGATACTCTGCCTTCGTAGCAGTTCCTGCGAGGCCAGGATGGAGTTGATTTTGTCCCGCACAGCCTCGGTGCCGAGCTCGGTGGCGATGGCGCCGTCAAAATATTCGGGCAGGTCCAACTCCGGGTGAGGGTCGGTCGAAAGCCGCCACAGTTCGGTCAGCGCATGATTGCGCCGGATTCTGGTGGCCACGGCGCGAGAGAGATCACGCCGGGAGTCATCGACCAGGATTACGTCGAGGCGCTCTTCTTTGGCTCTCTGATAAAGATGCGCCAGTTCGATGAAGACATCATCGCTATCGGTTACCAACTCCCTTACCGAGTCTGTGTTGTCGGGACCGACCAGGGCCACCACCCGACCACGAGCCATCGCACCTGCTTGGTTCATCGGCGTTTCTTCCCTGCCTTATTTTTTGTATATCGCTTCGGCGGCGGTGACTTCTTTTTGGCCTTTTGTTTCGGCGGTGGTGACTTCTTTTTGGCGCTTGGCTTCGGTGAAGGCGGTTTGGCCGTCCTCCTTCGCCCGGAAGCCTTTTCAGGTACCAGGAACAGAGTGACCTCATTGCGCGCCTGATCAACAGTCATGACACCAACTTTCACAGCATCACCCATTCGGAAACTGCGACCGGTGCGCCGACCGACCAATCTGAAATTCGCCTCGTCAAAGTGATAAAAATCATCATCGATCGACGATATCCGCACCATTCCCTCGGCGCCGATACCGTCCAATCGCACGAAGAAGCCATAATTGGTCACGCCGGATATGACGCCCCCATACTCATCCCCCACGTGATTGGCCATGTAGGATACCTGCTTGATTTTTACCGCTTCGCGCTCGGCAGCCTCGGCAACCCGCTCGGTTTCGGAGCAGTGTTCTCCCACATGATCGATAACCGACAGGACGCGCTTGGCGAACGCGGGTGGGTAGCTCGACCGATTTTGCAGTTGGCGCAGCAGGCGGTGCACCAGCAAGTCGGGGTAACGGCGGATCGGCGAAGTGAAGTGGGTATAGTGTTTGAAGGCCAGTCCGAAGTGGCCGATGTTTTTGCGCTGATAAACAGCCTTCATCATCGAACGCAGCATCAGTTCATTGATGAAATCAGCTTCGGGCCGATCCTGAATTTCATTCAGAAAGCGCGCAAAATGTACCGGGGCCAGATCCTCGGTCACCGGGAAGGACAATCCCAATCGTCCCATCATGGCTGAGAATTCGTTGAGTTTCTCCATATTCGGCCGCTCGTGCACGCGATACAGCAGCGCCTGACCCTTGCGAAACACTTCCATCGCCACCGCCCGGTTGGCGGCCAGCATGAACTCCTCGACCAGACGATGCGCTTCCAGCCGGACCCGGTTGGCCAATTCGAGAACCTCACCCCGCGCATTGAGAATTACCTTGGACTCGGGCAGATCAAAATCGAGCGAGCCCTGCTCAAAGCGCCGCTTACCGATCAGCCGGGCCAGTTCTCGGGCTATCATGAGCGAGTTGCGCACGCGTGCTACCCGATCCGGCACCGCGGGGACATCATCAAACAGAGCCTGCACCTCCTCGTAGGCCAGCTTGGCCTGTGATTTAATGACGGTGTCGGCCACCCGCCACGACAACATCTTGCCTTCAGTATCAAAGTCCATAATCACCGAGTGGGCCAGACGCCGCCGATTCGGCCGTAGCGAGCACATATCGTTGGAGAGCACTTCAGGCAACATCGGGATGACCATCCCCGGCAAGTAGACCGAGTTGCCGCGCCGAAAAGCCTCTTCGTCGACGGCTCCTCCCGGCGGCACAAAGAATGAAACGTCGGCAATGTGGACGCCCAACCGATAGCCGCCGGAAATCTTAGTAACGGAGACGGCATCATCGTGGTCTTTGGCGTCGGCCGGGTCGATGGTGTAAGTGCACTCGCCGGTCAGGTCTTCGCGCCTGCTGATCTCGTCACTGTCCGGCAGGGACGCCAGATTCTCGGCTTCGGCCAGAACTCGGGGCGGGAATTCCAGAGGGAGATCGCGGCTACGTATTACAGTCATCAGGTCGACGCCGGGATCGCCCGGAAAACCGAGTCGTTCGATTATCTTGGCCTGGGGGTTGAGGTACGGATCCTCCCACTCGACCAATCGCGCCACAACCTTTTCACCATCAACCGCCTCAAGCGAGTCATGTTCGGCAACATAGAAATCACGTTCCATGCGAGGGCTGTCGGGGACGATAAAATTGAAATCCCGTCCCCGTTTGAAAACGCCGATGATAGCGCGCTCGGAGCGCTCCACGATCCGGATCACCTGCCCTGCTTCGCGATCAAAGTGATACCCGGTCAGGCGTGCCATGACCTTATCACCGTCAAGTGCGTTGCGGGTGTGTGTGGCCGAGATGAGCAAATCCTCCTGATCCGAACGCAACAGGTAGCCCGACCCGGAGCGCGTCAGGCGAATGATACCAACAACCACATTCATCTCATCGGGAAGGCCGACGCGATTCCGTTTTAGCCTGACCAGATCGCCGGCCTCAATCAGATTCTTGACCAGGTCGCGGAACTCGGCGTAGGTGGGTCGCGAGACTCCCATGGCCTGGGCCAATTCCTTGATCTTCATCGGGTGACCGGCGTCGTTGCGGATAAAAGCGAGGATTTGTTTGGCATCGGGCGGCATGGCCCAAAGTTACCTGCCGACCAGCGGGGGGTCAAGTGTAATCGCCTGGCCAGGCGCCATTATGACAGTCCGGCTGGATGGCACGGCGGCCATACGTGATTACATGACAGTACGTTACATGATCTGAATCCGATTCGAGTTACCTTCGACACCAATGAAAAACCCGCCATATTGACGGGTTCTTCGGGGATGTATGGGTCAGGAAGGAGGGTTGTTATCTAGCCGTTGACTTCGTCGGAATCATCGTCAAAGAAGCGCCCGCCGTGCATGCCATGTCGGCCGCCACGAGGACCGTCGCCATCACAGTCCCGATCCATGCGCAACTTTTTTGCCTTCTGCTGCTGTTCCTCGGTCAAGATCGAACGAATCTGCTGGTGATGCCGATACCGCTGTTTCTGGAGCTGGGCCTTTTTCGCGGACAAGTCGTCGATAGCGGCCGTGACTTTGCTCTCGGGGGCATCATCGCGCATGAGGGCGCGCAGGGCGATATTGGCCTTCTTGACGGCTGCCTGCTGATCAACCATCTGCAGACGGAACTCTGTCTGGAGTTTTTGAATCTGGTCGGCCTGTTGCTCGGTAAGTTGCAGCTCATCAGCCATCGCCATCAGGCCACCGCCGGCTCCCGGTCCGCCTCTGCCCTGCATCGTGCAGCCACGCTGTCCCATGCCCTGACCGTCACGCATACCCTTACCAAACCCCGGGCGGGCCATCGTAGCCGAGGCCAGGCCGAGGATAACTACTGTTGCAATCAATGTCCGTTTCATCGTTATCTCCTTTCGATTGTTCATTCGTTTGTTCGTTCGTTTGCTCATATGACAACGCCGGGACCGAATTCATTCCAACCCATCACCGCGATTCGACTGATGGAAGACAATAGCCATGTCTTGCGCACCATGGCCCTATGAGTATCCCGGGAGACCTCGTCGCCGGGCAGAAAAATACCGGCTCGGTCAGCCGGTACACCAAAAACGCAGGTCTGCTCCAGCCTCAGTCTTTGCGGCTCTTCTCCAGTACTTTCATGTAGTGGGCGAGATCCTCCAGAACTTTCCCGGCACCCCGGACGACACAGGTGAGAGGATCGTCGGCGACGTTGACGGGCAGATTGGTCTCCTGGCGCAGGCGTCGGTCAAGCCCGCGCAGAAGAGCCCCGCCGCCGGTAAGAATGATGCCACGTTCCAGGATATCGGAGGCCAATTCCGGCGGCGTTCTTTCGAGCGCCTGACGCACGGCCTCGACAATAATATCGATCGTCTCCGACAACGCTTCACGAACCTGAACCGAGGAGAGTGTCAGGTTCTTAGGCACGCCGGCCACCAGGTCACGACCGCGGATGTCCATCGTGAGTTCCTTGTCCAGAGGGAAGGCCGAGCCGATATTCAATTTGATCTGCTCGGCAGTCAGTTCGCCGATCAGCAGATTGTAGTTCTTTTTTAGGTACATAATGATAGCATCATTGAGCTCATCTCCGGCAACCCTGATGGAGGTGTCGTTAACGATGCCATTGAGGGCGATCACGGCGATTTCACTGGTGCCGCCGCCGATATCGATGATCATCGACCCGGACGGCTGCTCGACCGGTAGCCCGACCCCGATGGCCGCCGCCATAGGCTCGGCCAAAAGATACACCTCGCGCGCCCCGGCGTTTTCGGCCGAATCGCGAACGGCGCGTTTTTCAACTTCGGTAATGCCTGAGGGGACCGAAATGACCACACGGGGCTTCATCAGATACTTGTGGCGGACGACGCGACGAATGAAGTCGGCAATGAGCTTTTCAGAGATTTCGAAATCGGCGATGACGCCGTCCTTGAGAGGACGAATAGCCGCAATGCCGCTGGGGGTGCGACCCATCATCTCCTTGGCCGCCGACCCGATGGCCAGGACCTTGCCGGTCGACTGTTCTATCGCCACCACCGACGGCTCGTTGAGAACGATACCCTGGTTACGCACATACACCAGGGTATTGGCTGTCCCCAGATCAATGCCTATGTCGTTGGAAAGCGAGTCAAACAATCCCAATTGAGGTCCCTTCAATTGTCGTCCGCAGCATGCATAATCGCTTGCCGCCAAGTACGAGACAATACAGACGGTCTATGCTATATATATCGAATCCATTCCGGACAAGTTTACTCCCGTGGGTGAATCGGAGCAATAAAAAACGCATTTCCCGGCGGAGAATTTTGCGCCGGCCGGGTCATGCCGATTCAAAATCGACAACTGGACGAGCATTCCTCGGCCCTGATCGGTCCGGCCCCGACACAGAATATCGAATTGAGAGAGCGGATCGCCGGCGAGGATCAGTTCCAGTTCATGCGGTAGACGCGCTGCCCCCCGCGGGGAGTTATCCCGGTTCCCTTGATCTTCACTACGATGCGCATAACCACGTAACCGAAGAGGAAGCCGCCCACATGGGCCATCCAGGCCACGCCGCCACCAGCACTGCCGCCCAGGCCGGCAAACGACATCAGGAGTTGATAGGCAAACCAGATTCCGAGCATTACTTTGGCCGGAATCTGGACAAACTGGATGAAAAACAGAACCAGCAGGGCGGTAATGCGAGCGTTTGGATGAAGAACCATATAGGCACCCATGACACCGGCGATGGCCCCGGAGGCTCCGACAAGCGGCACCTGTGAATAGGAATCGAAGAGGGTATAAATGGTGATGGCGGCCAGGCCGGAAAGGATATAGAAGAGCAGGAACTTGACCGGGCCAAAGAAGTCTTCGACGTTATTTCCAAAAATCCACAAAAACAGCATGTTGCCGATTAGGTGCATCCAGCCACTGTGCATGAACATCGATGAAAATGGGGTGAACCAACTCGAGGCGGCTATCTCGGGGGTAAGTTCCGCCGAGGTGACAAACTCGTATGGGATATAACCATATTGCAGCGTAAACAGATGAAAACCCCGCTCACCCATCATGATGGAAAACAGGAATATGAGCGCATTAATGGCGATCAAACCGACCGTGAAGAACGGTCTACGTATGGTGGGAACATCATCTCGGAACGGGAAAAACAAGTCAGCGCCTCGCGATCACACCCTGTTTTGGCTTATACTAAGGCTTAACGATAAAATTCAGATATTGTTCGGTTCTTTGCCCGGCTCGGTCAATGACGACAATACCCAGATGGTGACTGCCTTCTGAAAGCGGCTCAAGCGGCCAGGCCTGGCAGTAGCCGGTCTCAAAGTCATAATCTGCCGGCAGCCACTGACCGTCTATCTTGACGACAATGTCCCGTTCGTCGCCGATACCTGACAAAGTGTCCACAATCGCAAAGCCGATACGTTTGTTGGGGTCACGATAAGTGGCCCCGTCAAAGACGGTCATTCTCTGGAGCAACGGGGGATCGTTGTCGAATACGGCGGCAAAGGAACCGCCGCCGTGGGTGGGGGCCCACAGAGTATCGCCGCGCAACTCATTATCCAGCCAGATCCATTTGTTGTTCTCGGCATCAAGCCAACAGATACCGCTCACCCAGGCATTGACTCGTACACTAGGCACGAGTAGGCCCAATTCAAAATCCCGCTGGTACTCGATAGCCTCGGGGAAAATCTGATAATGAGCCGAATTGAGCGACAGCGCGATACGATTCGGTTTGCTGGAGCGAATCTCAATGAAGCGCGGTTGGTGGAAGTCCTCGGCGGCGGTCCTGACATACAAGTAACCGTCGTAATCAATGAACTCTTGCGCGTTCCGGCCCACTTGGTAAATCGCCAGGGTATCGGAAAAGGTCCACACCTCGGAAGTTGTATCACGGTTCATACATACGCCGATTCTGGTTATCCGATCATATTCCGGCCGTGGGGGGACAAAACAGACATGGTGCACCATGTCGAGAAATTGCAGAAACTCCACTCCCAACAGACGCTCGCCGTCGTAGAGCCGAATGTGTCCGAGGGCGCCATTTATTACGCGGGCGTCTACGTGCACCAAAAGGCCGTCCTGGACCACTTCGTGGTAGATAGAGCAGCGATCGGGTGCCTTTTCAAGCAAGCCGTTGAATACATTGTCGGCGATAGAACAATCATCAACGAAGGCAAAAACGCGAAGGATTGCTCTCTCGACGGAATGGCCGGCGGCGCGAATGCGGAGCGTGCCATCGGGCAGCAGGCGCGTCTTCAGACCGCTCGGCTCGCCCCACTGTTCCTTGCGATTGAGAAGGACCTTCACCGAATCAAAAGAAAGTGCCGCGGCCCGGGGATTCCTGCTGAGGACGAATTCGGTCGTATCCGGAGCAACTTCCCCGGACGACACCAAGTCGAAAATCGTGTCCGGTCCCCATATGAAACCGATCCCGGCTTCAGAGCGGTTGCCGAGACAATCTTCGGCAAGAATCTTGAGTTGGTGACGGCCGGTGGTGAGGGCGATGTCATCACCCAAAATGCCGGCTCCGCCGCCGATCGCACCGGATCCGGGATAAACATTGCCTGGGCTGCAGAACAAGCGGCGGGTACGTTTGCGCCCTTGGTTGGCTTCGGTATAGTCGTATTCCTGCAACACCGATATAGTGGTCTCGAACGCAAGCGAATCATACCGCACTTGATATACGAGCTGTTCATCAAGGTACACTTGATAGGACCATATCGCCTGTTGCATCCCTCCCTCCCGCATCCGGTCGAAGCCGTCAACAAGCAGCCCGAAGGGGCGGCTGAAGTACAGCAAGGTATCAGTCCGGTACTGACCTAACTGACCGGTTGGGGCAAGGTCAAAGAAGAGTTTGCGCCGGCCGTTGGCAAAGAGCGAGTTCTCGTCGGTCATCTGAAAGCCGATTCGAGTCAGGCTGGGCCGAACATTGTCCGCCAGAATAAGGCCGTGGGTAAGCGGGTTAAGCGGGACATTGCCGGAGCCGGACCGCTCTTCAAAATGGAGGTGCGGTCCGCCGGCGCCGGACTGCCCGGAGTAAGCAAGAAAATCCCCCTGCTTGACCCTGATTTCGTCGTCCTTCAGGTAAAGATCCTGGTAGTACCTCTGCTCGGCCACTTGAGCGATCTTGACCCGGCGATCTATGTTGGCGGCGAACTTGGACAGATGCCCAAAGACATAAAGGTGACCGTCGTCGCCCATCAGATACAACCCCTTGCCATACCCCCAATATGACATCTTGATACGCCAGATATAGCCGTCGACCGGAGCCACTACTTCGGCTCCAATCTTGCCACCGGTGCGGAGATCCAGTCCGGCATGGAAATGGCCGTCGCGAAAGTCACCAAAGCCGCTGGACAGATCAATGGCACGACCCAGCGGCCAACGCTCAGCTGCGGTCGGCGCACCGGCCGGGGTCAACATGCAAAGAATTATCGCCGATATACGAAAGAGGTGCAAGTGAGAGCCTAACCAGTTGTATTTCAACATATCACGGATCCTTAGTTTGCGCTCAAAGTTATACAGTTTTTACAAAAAAAACAGGGCAATTTTCAAATATTGACCATACTAACTATTGATAAACGTCCGCGCTGGGTTATATTCATAGGCTGACCCGGTAACGGGTATTGAGATTGGAACAAAATATGCCCTGGCGGCAAATAGTTTTAGGGAGTTCTATCGGATGTTTGAAGCACTGCGTAAAATGATTTTCCCCATTATTATCGTTGTCCTGTTTTTCTTCGTGGCAATGATCATTTTGCAATGGGGTTTGGGAATGTCCTCACGGCAAGGTTTCGAAAGTGCCAATGTCGCCGGGGCCGTTAACGGAGAGGAGATTTCCTGGCAGGCTTACAATCGCCTCTACAACAATCTGGTCCAGGTTGAGGTGGCTAAGCTTGAAGAAGACGCTGAACTCCCTGATGCCAAGATAAAGGAGCTTCAGCAAAACGCCTGGAATCAGATCCTGGGTGAACGGCTGATGCTGCAAGAGGCGGCTAAGCACCAGATTGTGGTTACGGACGAAGAAGTCTACCAATACCTTCGTGAGGCGCCGCCGACCGATTTTCAGACACATCCAAATTTCCAGACCGACGGCAAGTTTGACTACCGGAAATATCTATCGGCCCTGGCCGATCCGCAGTATGCCAGCGTTTGGAATTCGATGGAGCCATATTTGCGCAACGAGATCCTCAAAACCAAATTGCAGCTCATGTTGATCGAGACAGCGGATGTGACAGAGGCCGAAATTCGTGAATCTTACTTCGCCCAAGCTGAGCGCGTCAAAGTTGGTATGATCAATGTCGGCTTTGATCGCTTTTCCGCCCCGCCACCCACCAGCACCGACGAGGAATATCAGCAGTGGTTTGAAGATCATAAGGAAGACTACTCTATGCCCGATCGGGCCGCACTGAATTTGGTTATCCTGCCAAAGGATCCGGGTCGTTACGACTGGGAAGAAGCGTTTAACCAAGCCAAATCGATTTACGACCAAATCCAAGACGGCGCCGACTTCAAAGCGCTGGCCAAGGATCTATCGGAGGACCCCGGCTCGGCCCGCGACAGCGGTTCCCTGGGCTGGTTTGCATCCGGCCGCATGGTTGAAGAATTCGATCGCGCCGCCTTCTCGATGAAAGAGGGTGAGGTTTCCGAGCCGATCCGGACGCAATTCGGCTGGCATATAATCAAACACCACGGCTACCGTGATACCGTCAAAACCGTCCAGGGCAAACAGGAAACGGTAAAAGAAGCCAACTGCTCGCACATCTTGATCAAGGCTAATGCCTCCCGCGAGACTTTGGACGGCCTATATCAGCGCATGGTGGAATTTGAAAGCGCCGCCAAAGAGAAGGGCTTTTTTGCCGCGGCCGAAGAGATGAGTCTGCCGGTTGACAATTCCGGACCATTCGAACGCGGCGGCTCGATCAAGAAGTTGGGTCAGCACCAGGGAGCCGGCGACTTTGCTTTTGAAAACGACGAGCGCTCGATTTCGGCCGTGATGGAGAATTCTGCCTCGTACTTCGTGGCGGAAGTAGCTAAGCGTATCCCGGCCGGACCGCCTGAATACGAAGAGGTCAAAGCCCGCGTGCGGGCGGCGCTTCAGAAGGACAAAGTACTTACTCTGTGCCACGACACCGCCGACGCCATATGGGCCGATTTCAAGGCCGGAATGTCTCCCAAGCAGGCGGCCGAAAAACATGGCGAAGAATACGAGCTGCCCGCCGAGTTCGGCCGGGGTTCGTATGTTAAGGGGATTGGTCGCTCGGCCGAGGCCTTTGGTGCCGCCTTTAGTCTTACTGAACCTGGTCAGGTGTCAGCCCCGATTGAGTTTGACCAGGGTGTCGTCATTTTTGAGCTTCTTGAGCGCACCCAGCCGGATCTGACCGAGTTTACGGCCAAGCGAGATTCTCTGCGCACTTCTCTCACCCAAGCCAAGCAGCAGGAACTGCTGGGGCGGTGGTATGAGAACCTTGTCAAGAACTCGGAAATCGTGAATAATGTTGAGCGCATGGGTGAGCAGCCGGATCTGTACTAGGCCACTATCCTGATGCAACTTTCGGGGCGGCCTTCAGTGGCCGCCCCTTTTTTTTGCCATAACAAGGATCAGGCGGACCGAGGCGGTCAAGGCCCAGACAATCTCCAGAACTACGAAGGGGATCAACTCCGAGTCCCAGGCATACCAGGCGGCCAGCATCGCGCCGAGGATATTGAGGATCAAATAGAAGCGGTCACGTTCGGTCACATACCCCAGCAGATTGGCCGCAAAGGCGGCCAATAGCAGGCCGACGCCACACGTTCCCCAGACAACCGGTGCAATCGACATAACAAAATCGTCCCAGCCAACCTCGGCCTAGTCGGCCGTTGCCCTGGCCTGGTGATCAGCAGTTTTCGTAGTTGGGACCCTCTCCACCCTGCGGTGTAACCCAGCGTATAATCTGATAAGGATCGGCGATATCGCAGGTCTTGCAGTGCACGCAATTGGATGGTGTCAGTTCCAGCTTCGTCAGGCCCGGCCGCTCGGGATCATCAACCATGTTGTAGACACTGGCCGGGCAGAAATGCCGGCAGGGATTACCATACTCCTCGGTACAGCGATTGTTGCAGATGTTGAGATCGGCAATAACCAGGTGTGACGGCTGCTCCTCTTCGTGAGCGGTTCCGGATTTATAGACATCGGTCAGTTTGTCAAATGTATAGGAGTTGTCAAACTTGACCGTCTCCTTGCGAAGAATCTCGCCGGTTACCCGGCCGTAGTTGGATACCGTCTGCATATACTCATGATCCGGTTTGTTTTCTCGGCGATCAAACAGTCCCTTGCCCCCGGTCATCATCTGCATGACGCCGTGGAACAACCCCGAGTATAGACCGCCCTTGAAACCGGCATGGAAGTTACGGGAGCCATAAAGCTCTTGCCTGGCCCAGCTACGGTCGAATCGCTCCTGGTATCTGGCCAGCGCGGCTAGCGAGAAATCGTCGTTCTTGAGGCAGTCAAACACGGTCTCAGCGGCCATGATTCCGCTCTTGATGGCCAGGTGAATACCCTTCAGCCGCTGTGGATTGAGCATGCCGGCCGAGTCACCACACAGCATCAGACCATCATGATACAGCCTGGGCATGGCGTGGTAGCCATTGTCGGGAATGGTCTTGGCGCCATAGTGAAGCATCTCGCCGCCGCTCAGGAGCTTTTTGACAAACGGATGTGTCTTCCACCGTTGGAACTTCATGTGGGGATCATTGGTCGGGTCGGGTGAATTGAGACCCACCGCATAACCTATGGAGACCTTGGTGTCGCTCATCGCATAGATCCAGCCGCCGCCATATTCGCGCGACGGTTGGGGCCAACCGATAGTGTGATAGACCTGGCCGGAGTCGAGGCGTCCCTGAGGCACTTCCCATACTTCCTTGACACCGGTGAGATATGCTTGCGGCAAGCTATCGTCAGTCAGCTGTGGGATCTTCTCGAAGGCGTGACGGGTGAGCGAGCCATGGACACCCTCACAAAGGATGGTCACTTTGGCTTCGATAATCGAACCCGGCTCGAAATTCCCGCGCGGCTCACCTTCTTTGTCCAGACCCATATCCACCGTCTGTACCCCGGTCACGCGACCCTCACGGATCAGCAGATCAAAACCGGCCAAACCGGCAAAAATATCTATCCCGGTCGCCTCTACCTGCTCACCCATCCAGGCGGTCAGCCTGTTGAGTGAGACAACGTAGTTGCCGTGGTTATCGACCGCTTTGGGGGTAAAGGGGAACTTCGATTCCGACTGCGACTCGAACAAGTACATCGCCTCGCCGGTCACGGCTTCAAGCGGTGCTCCTTTTTCCAGGAAGTCGGGGATTAACTCTGCCAGTCCGCGCGGATCCATGACGGCGCCGGAGAGCGCATGGGCGCCCACATGTGAGCCCTTGTCCATCAGAAGGATTTCGGGCATCTCGACAGTGTCATCGGCCTCGATTAGCTTGGCCAGCTTGTAAGCCAGCGACAGCCCGGCGGGACCGGCGCCTACTATGAGAATGTCAATTGGAAGAACTTCGCGTTCGATACTCATGCCTATCACCTCGAGTTGCGACCCAAGTCAATGGCATGGAATATATGGAACGAGTTTCCAAAAGGGAAGTAATTAAGATTTCGTTCTACTTGGCCGCCCGAGCGGGATGACGCATGTTGCGACCGTGGCTCGAACGACGCGGCTTGTCGTGGTTCCGACGCTCCGGCTCTGTAATTTCTTCCCGATCAGCGTTGAGCTGCAGCATCTCGGTGATTCGGCGCTGATCGCACCCGATCGTGACCAGGCGGGCAGAGCGAATGATCGGTCGACGAATCAGCGTGTGGTCTTTCGCCATAGCCTCAACAGCGGTGGCAAGATCGGGAACCTTGACGTCGAATCCGGCCTTGCGATATGCTTCGGATGATTTGTTCATGAAGTGTGCCACGTTGTGCGTGCCGATCATCTTCCGCAACTCATGCACCGACAGCGGATGCTTAGCAATGTCCCGACAGTCCAAGAGTACGCCGGTTTGTTCGATAAACTCCCGTGTCCCGGTACAAGCTTCATCATCACCGTAACTCAGGAATTGGGCACGTCTGGGAGCCATAGGACCTCCTGTCTATAAAAAAACACATAACTACTCTGTCTCATTGCGCGCGAGCAGTCCCACCCGTATTCAATCTGTTCGCGAAAGTACCAGTTCCAACTAGGAACTTCCCCTCGGCACCTGGCGTCACCCGCCGTGCATCGGATCCAACCGGACCCGACACCATTCGGAGCAACATAAACGGCCAAGAACCGGTCTTTGTCAACAAGATTATTCATCCCTTTTCATGGAAGCCTGCGCCCGAGAGCATCTCTGGCGCCCGCGATTTCAGGTCACTGACCCCGGGCTTGACAATCACGGTGCAGCTAGTGACGAGCTGTGATCAGCAGACCCTTGGTGTTGTGATCGGGACAGTGAGTTCATGACGTATCGAACTCATCTATGGGAAAAACCCTCACACCATGTATCGGAAAAAGGTGGCCGCAACTTAGCAACCGACCTTAGGATCTAGTACGACAGTAACCGCTTCTTGTTATACAATTGTTCCCGACAATTGCCGGGCATTTTCAATGGCGACCGCAAGAACTCAATCGGCCTGCGCTAAAATGGGTTCCTATATCTTTATAGCAATACTGACGCCATCCCGCAGCGGAACCACCGAAGTGAAAAATCTTTCATCGCGATATAGCCGGCTAGTAAAATCGATTATCGCGGCCGTGGTCTTGTCAGGATTTTCATTACACACTCGACCCGACCAGATGATATTGTCGGTGATGAACAGCCCGCCCGGGCGCAGATGTTGTGCTGCCGCTTCGATGGTTTCGGGGTAGCCTTGCTTGTCGATGTCGTTGTAAATGATGTCATAGATCCCGCCTTGCCGCCCCAGCTGAGTGACGGCATCTCCCGCCAGAAACGAAAATTCGCTCTTCAGGCCGGCCTCGGAAAGATAAGATCGCGCCGCGTTCAAGTTATTCTCATCACCGTCGGTGAGAGTAATCCGGCCCTTCTCCTGCACTGCCAAGGAAAACCAGTAGGCGGAGTATCCAAATCCTGAACCCAACTCGAAAATCTTGCGGGCGTCGATCATCCTGGCCAGTTGGTAGAGCAGGCGACCGACCAGGGGACCAACGATGGGAAAGCGCTGCTCTCTGGCGTGTGCCTCCATCGCCTGCATCACCACCGGGCGGGCCGGGGTTAGTTGGTGGAGTAACTCGTGTACTCTTCTAAACATGTCATCCATGGCAGGGCTCCTATGGGTCTACCTGAGAACCGTGGCCGGCAGCACCAGGCCTTCGAGGAAATAGCGAAGCAAAAGCGTGTCGGCGGTCAGTTCGGTATGGAACGAGCTGGCAAGGAAATGTCCCTGCCGAACCAGCACCGGTGCGTCGGCGTGAGTGGCCAGGACGGTGACCTCATCACCCAATCGGGCTATCTTGGGAGCGCGGATGAACGACGCCGTCAGTTCTACCCGCCGGCCGTCGAGGTGCGCCACGACCGGTTCTTCACACGAGAACACCTGGCGACCGTATCCGGTTCGAACAACGTCGATGTCGATCAAATCCAGCGGCTTGACCCCGGCCTGGTTGTCCTCAATATGCCGGGCCATCATGATCATTCCGGCGCAGGTGCCATACACAGGATGAATGGCGGCAAACTCCCCGAGTGGCTGACGGAGCCCGAAGGTGTCAAAGAAATAGCTCATGGTGGTCGACTCGCCACCGGGGATAATCAGGCCATCGAGTCCTTCCAGGTCGCCGGCTACACGTACCTGGCGACAGGCAACACCCAGCAAGTCGAGCTGATGCTGATGGCGTTCAAAGTCACCCTGAATAGCCAGGACGCCCATAAGTATGTCCGCAAGTGTCTTCATGATTACTCGCTCACTTTTACCCTAGCGTCCGCACAATTAAAGGCGCCGCGCGCCCTTGTCAAGCGGGAGGTTGATTACAAAGCGAGGCTGATCTGCGGATGGGTACCAAAGAGCCGGTCAGGCAATTCCTCGTAGAGACGACCACGCAGGCGACGGCCGGTCTTGCGCCGGTTGGCTCCCCCCCACTGTTTGAAGAAAAAGGCCACGCCCCGGTCGTGGCATTGACGCTGAAGGTCGAGTACCCAGGCCTCTTCGATGGGGCGCGCCCCCGGACCGGATTCGCCACCGACGATGGCCCAGTCAATGCCGGTCAGGTTCAGATCCGGTAGGGGTCCCAGCAGCGGCTCCAGCGACAGGAACTTGCCATAAGCGTCGGTCTGTCGCAAGTGATCGATGCGATAAGTCAGGCTTGCCTGCTCGACCGTGACGCCCATCCAGACATTGTCCGGCCAAGGCAGTCGCGGCGCCAGTTCAAGCATTCGCTCGGACCGTTTGGTCAGCAATTGAAAGACATGCTGTGACGCCTGATACATAGTGGCAAAAATCCGCTGGATATACTCAAGCGGCACTTCCGGGTGGAAAATATCCGACATCGAATTGGCAAAAACCAGGCGCGGTTTTTTCCAGGTGAGCGGTTCGTGGAGTGTCTTGGGATGCAATGTCACCTTGAAGCCATCGCGATATTTGGGCGTACCCATCCCCTGCAACCGCCGGGCCATCCGCTCGGCATAGCAGTTGACACACCCGGCACTGACTTTAGAGCACCCGGTAATCGGGTTCCAGGTGGCGTGGGTCCATTCGATGCGAGAGGTCATGTTCTAATGTAAGGTACCAGGACCGGCTCCGGGAATCACAAGTGTGGGACAGATTGAGCCCGGCGATCTGCGACCCACGAGTGTGACCGCAGACAAAAAAAGCAGGCCGTCTCCGACCTGCTTTCTAAGTCAATCCTGCCCTTGCCACCTCACCGCGTGTGCAGTAGCTCGTCCTCGGGGATTTGGTCGACCTGGATACCCTTCATGGCCGCCCCCAGACCACGCGAGGCATCGGCAACGATCCGGGAATCCTGGTAGTGGGTGGTGGCGGCGACGATCGCTTTGCCCCGCTTCTCGGGGTTGTCGGACTTGAAAATGCCGGAGCCAACAAAAACCGCCTCGGCGCCGAGATACATACACAGGGCGGCATCGGCCGGAGTGGCAATTCCGCCGGCAGCAAAGTTCGGCACCGGCAACTTGCCGGTCTCGGCCACCATGCGAACGATCTCAATCGGTACCCGGTTTTCTTTGGCCACCGTGTAGAGCTCATCTTTGGGGATAACGGTCAACTGCTTCATAGCGGTACCGATAGTGCGCAGGTGTTTGACCGCCTCGGAGACATCGCCGGTACCGGCCTCGCCTTTGGTGCGAATCATGGCCGCTCCCTCGGAGATCCGCCGCAGGGCCTCACCCAACGTGCGACAGCCACAAACGAAGGGTACTTTGAAATCCCATTTGTCGACATGGTTGGCGTAGTCGGCCGGGGTGAGTACTTCGGATTCGTCGATAAAGTCGACCTCGAGCGACTGAAGGACATAAGCTTCGGCGAAGTGACCTATTCGGCACTTGGCCATAACCGGGATGGTGACCGCCTTTTTGATAGCTTCGATGATATCGGGGTCAGCCATACGGGCCACGCCGCCATCGGCGCGGATATCGGAGGGCACCCGTTCGAGAGCCATGACCGCCACGGCGCCCGATTGTTCGGCGATACGCGCCTGCTCGGCCGAAACCACATCCATGATCACGCCGCCTTTGAGCATCTCGGCCAGGCCTACCTTGACCTTGTGCCCTTTGTTGTCAAATCGATCAAACATATCGTGCCTCCGGATCTTGTTCTTCTTCCCTATCATCGCGACGCGGCCGGTTCTCTATGTCGTTCGGACCGGGCCGGCATCATTGATCAATCGAACCTACTACACAATATAATATGCCCTGCCGCTCGGGCACAAGTCCTGCCTATCAAAGACTTAAGCAAAAACCGGCAGTATCGGGTCGTTATTACTATGCCGCCCAACAAGAAGCCCCACCCAAAAAGGGCGGGGCAGGCAATTCTGCTAGTCCAGCCGTCAGCCCGTCTTACTTGCGAGCACGGCGATAGCGACCGAAGTTCTGCTTTGTCAGGGCCTTTTTGAAACTGACCTCTTGCGTCTCCCAGAAGCCGCGCAGGTCGCAAGACTTGTAGTTTTCACAACGGCAGCCCTCCGGCTCGGTGCACAAATTGAGATGCACGGGGCCGTCGATGGCCTCGATCACATTGAGGAACGTAATGTCCTTGGGGTCGCGAGACAGCGTATAACCGCCTTTTACACCCTGGAAGGAAACCAGGACGCCACCGCGCGTCAGGTCCTTGAGGATTTTGGCCAGGAATTCACGCGGCACCGACTCTGCCTCGGAGATTGAGTTGATGGAACCCAGCTTGGCCTTGGGTAATCCGGCCAAGTGTCTGACGGCTCTCAAAGCATAATCGGACTTACGGGATAGTCTCATTATTCACCTCTTGGTCATGCGTTATTTTCAGTTCTACAAGGTCACAGGAACAACCAATTGTATCCCTTTGTTTCCACGTTCTTGACATTATACGAAGACGGACACACATAGTCCACAAAAAAAGTGGTAAAGTGTACCTTTTTTCGGGGATTCCTTGAGATACTGCCAGGGAGGCGGACAGAGATCCATCTTAAGTGGAGTCAAAGGACTTGCTTCTGGCGGCCGGAAGGGTAATAGTTGCAGCGGAATTTACGCTCTAAACCGCTGATCGAGTCAGATATGCCAAAGGTCACTTTCTTGCCTCAGAACGAGACTGTCCAAGCCCGTGAGGGCACCATTCTGCTGGATGTCGCCCTGGACAACAACATTCGCATTCACCACAATTGCGGCGGCAACATGGCCTGCGCCACCTGCCAGGTGCGGATAGAACAGGGTTTTGAGACGCTGCCACCTATGACAGAAGAAGAGGATGAGATGCTGCTTGACGCCGAAAATCGCCAATCAACATCCCGCCTGGCCTGCCAGACGATCGTAAACGGTGATTTGGTGGTGAGGATTCCTCCATCGGAACTCGATGAAAATGACGATCAATTGGTCTGACCCATCTCGGGCGCCATGCAGCCTGACCTGACCCTCCAACCGTCCCTCTAACAGATTGCATCAGAAAGCCTTGACTCCTGCCGGAGCGAGTGAACGAATTCGGGGTTTCTGCCGATACCAGAAGATATGAGAGATCCCATTAGACGGCGGACAAACGGCGGCTTAAGACGGATTATCCGTGGCTATACGCTGATCGAGGTGATCATAGTGATGATCATCATCAGTATCATCGCAGCCGTCTCGATGAGGTCACTGCGGCAGGTGGATGAAGATCAACGCACGCAGCAGACTGTCGGGGCCATGAACCGCCTGGCTGACGCTGTGGCCGGTGATCCGGATCTGGTGTCGGGTGGTTCGCGAATCGATTATGGTTATGTCGGCGACGTCGGCGGCTTGCCGGCCAATCTGGACGCGCTGGTGTCCAATCCCGGCTTGGGCACCTGGGACGGCCCCTACTTGCAGGACGAATTCTATGCCTCCAGCGGCGGGGCGGCCTTGTCGTTCAAACAGGATGCCTGGGGGCAAGCCTATAGCTATGCCGGTGGCGTGACGATCACTTCCACTGGCGGCCCCGGCAGCCTGACGCGCAATATCGCCGGCTCGGCCGACGATCTGCTGCGCAACCAGCTTACGGCGGTAGTCACCGACCGCAATGACAGCCCACCGGGGGCGGTGCAGAAAGACTCGGTCAAGCTGGTGTTAACCTACCCCAACGGCTCGGGCGGCTACACCAACCGGTCGGTCCACCCTGACGCCGGGGGATTTCTGGAATTCGACTCAATACCAATCGGACAACATACTCTGCGCCTGGTCCACGAGCCGACCAACGATACCCTCAGCCGCTTGATCAGCGTGGATCCGGGTGCTTCCCCCCACGTTGATTTCCGCTACTATGCGGAGGTATGGAGTGATACGTCCTCAGGCGGTGGTGGCGGCGGTACCTTGGAATATGTGAGCGGTACGGCCGCCACTACCGGTGCCCACTGCAACCAAATGGAATTCAAGCTCTACAACCCCACGGCGAGTTCGATCACTATCGGCAGCCTGACCGCCACCTGGTCCTCGCCCACCGCCTATTACAAGCGCGTCCGCTGGGACGGCTCCAATCTCTACAACAGCAACAATCCCCGGATCGGCTCCGGCCAGGTCTGCACTTTCGGTAGCTCGACCGACGTAGCGGCCGGCGACACAGTGCTCGTCGAGATCCAGGAATTCTGCAGCAATTCCAGCGGCAGTTGCGGGAGCAAGATCGACATGAGCGATGTCGATATTCAAATCGATCTTCCTGACGGCTCATCGTTCACTTTCTCCACCGGGGTGTGCCATTGAAAAAGATCATCCGACCCGATGGCTTTGGTTTGATTGAACTGACCGTCGTGATCATCGTTCTGGCCGTATTGGCCGGAATCGCCATGCAGTCGCTGACGGTCGTTGTAGAGGATGCTCGAACAGTCGGAACCAAACGTGAGATGGAAGAATTGAGTCGCGCCATAGTCGGCGATCCGTCAATCATGACCGGCGGCATGCGGAGCGATTTTGGCTATGTCGGCGACGTGGGTGCTTTCCCACCAAACTTGCAGGCCTTAACCCAGAATCCGGGCGGGTACAGTAGTTGGGATGGTCCCTATATCGACCCCGGTTTCACGCAGGACACCGACGGCTACCGGTTGGACCAATGGGGCACCACTTACACTTACAGCGGCGGCACCACGATCAGCTCGACTGGCGGCGGCAGCACCATCACTCAGCGCATAGCCGATGCGACCTCGGACTACCTGGTCAACACGGTCAATGGAGTTGTGACAGATGATGGCGGTACGACGCCGGGGGCGATCTATAAGGATTCCGTGTCGGTGTCGATCACCACTCCAAATGGATCCGGGGCCTACAGCACGAGGACGGTCAGCCCGGATTCGGCCGGGCTATTCGCTCTTGACAGCCTACCGGTCGGCCAACATCGCCTGCAAGCAATTTATGTCCCGGTCGCCGATACCCTCACCCGAATAGTCACGGTCCTGCCGCGCCACAACGGACCGGACCTGAGATTGAGATTCGCAACCGGTTACTTCGGCGGCGGCGGGAGTGGCGGGGGTAGCGGCAGTGATAGCGGCCTGGTCGGTCACTGGAAACTTGATGAGACTTCCGGAACGACCGCTTCTGATGCCAGCGGCTACGGTAACCACGGAACCTTGATCAACATGTCCGGCAGCGAATGGACGACGGGCAAGATCGGTGGTGCCCTTGAATTCGACGGTAGTAACGACAGGGTCATAATCCCCGACGACGATATCCTCGACGACACCGAGCAACTGACCATGGCCGCCTGGGTGTATGCCCATATCCTGGACAACAAGCCCCGGGGGCTGCTTTCCAAACGCGTCTCCCACACGACTCAATATGCATACTCGATGTTCTTCTACAGCAGCGATCGCCTGAATGTGGATATCAACACTCAAAACAATCGATTTGCGTGTCCGCTGACATTTCACCAGAACCGATGGTATCATATAGCCGTGGTTTACGACGGCACTCTGACAGCCTCCAATCGGTCCAAAGTGTATGTCGACGGCTCGTTGATCCACACGGCCACCGAGAGCAGCAGCTCAATCCCGAATCTCAATTCGCCTCTGGTGATTGGCCTGCTCAATGGCAACAGCAGCGGCTTTTTCGACGGCCTGATCGATGACGTGCACCTGTACAACCGAGCCCTGACACCCTCCGAGGTTCAGGCTCTATACGATATGGGAAGTTAGAAGATGACAGGTCGGAGGACGCGGTCAGGCTTTACGCTCATAGAGCTGGTGCTGGTGATGATTATCACCGGCATTCTGGCTACGGTAGCTATCCGCACGGCTGTCAGTATCGGTGACACCGCCCGAGTAGAACAAACCAAAGCCGAGCTGCTGCAACTGGAACACGCTATCACGGGGAATCCCGCGCTGCACAACAACGGCGTGCGCTCGGATTTTGGATATGTCGGGGATGTCGGGGCTATGCCACCCAATCTTGATGCTCTGGCCATCGACCCTGGCGACCCAAATTGGAATGGGCCGTACATTCGCAGCCAAGTGGCGCAAGCTACCGACGACTACAAACGCGATGCCTGGAACCATCCCTATACGTACAACGGCTTGGAAATCATCTCCACCGGCTCGGGAAGCGACATTGTCCGCAAACTCGGCGCGGCTGTTGATGAGTTCACTCTGAACACGGTGTCCGGCTTGATCCTGGACTCTTTGGGTTTCACACCGGGGACAGACTATGCCGATTCGGTCAGCATAGTTGTAAGGCACCCGAACGGATCCGGGGGCACTACCACCAGAACCGCAAATCCCGACCCTGGAGGGCTTTTTCGTCTGGACTCGGTACCTATCGGCAACCACGATCTGCTGGTAGTCTATTTGCCGGCGGCCGATACTCTCCGCCGCTTTGTTAATGTCCTCCCGGGATCGTCGATCTATGTCAAACACACTCTCAATCGCAGCTTCGTGGGGCCATAGCATGTCGCCATATTTGTTTATAGGCAGACGGCCGCGGGGATTCACCCTGATCGAGGTAGTGATGGTGATCGTCATCACCGGCATCCTGGCCACCATCGCGGTGCGGCAGATGTCCGGCACCATCCAGTCAGCCCGCTACGAGCAGACCCTAAGGGAATTGAACGCCCTGGCCTTTGCCATCGCCGGGAATCCGGATCTGCATGTTGGTGGAGTACGTACCGACTATGGCTATGTCGGCGACGTCGGTGCCCTGCCGCCAAACCTGGAGGCGCTACGATCCAATCCCAGCGGCCTGGCCACCTGGGCCGGACCATACATGGGCACCGGGGTGAACGCCGATGACTTCAAAACCGACGGTTGGGGCGTGGTCTATTCTTACACCGACACTCTCATAAGGTCGATCGGATCGGGATCAAACCTCGACAAGATATTCGCCCGCACCTCAGCGGCTCTGCTGTCCAACCAGGTGACCGGGTTCGTCCGTGATGCTCGTCAATCGTCCCCGGGATCCGGCTATGCTGACTCGCTGCTTGTCCGGTTGACCTACCCCGACGGCTCCGGCAATTTGGCCTCGGCCGCCGTTAACCCGGCACCCGACGGCTCCTTCGCCTTCACCGGCATCCCCATCGGAGTTCACGATTTGCAGATTGTCTTCATCCCGGAAAACGACACCATTAGCATGAGCGTCGGGGTCGACCCGGGTTCTGTCGTTCGGGTTGACGTCGCTTTCCCGGCGGCATTGTTCTAGCCGTTACAACCTTGGGGGCTGAGCTTTGGTGCGGGATTCAGCGCCGATCCGGGGGCTGATAATCAGGCGCTGATGGTCAAGTTTATGCCCCGCTTTTTGAGTTCGGCAATAAAGCGGGCGGGATTGACAACCTGTTCCTGCGGTTGGCAGCCGCGAGCTGTAATCTCCCCGGCGGCCGCCATCTGAATCACGATCGCCGCCGGAAATGCGGTCGTGCGCATCATGGCCGTCAGACCGGTCCGGGCATCCTGCCGATCGACAAGCTCGTAAATGATCGTTTTGTCCTGGCCGTCCTTTTCACCCTCGACTACAACGCGCAACAAGACCATGTCCAGATCGTCGTGAGTGAGATTGCGTTCCAGAACAGCCTTGAACAACTCCCGCGGCTGCACCGGCCGACCATCGATATTGATCTCACGGCGAGAGGCCAGTCCGATCTCCAGCATCGGCTTAAAGAGCTGGCAGTGGCCCGGGTAGCGAATCGTCTTGTAATCGAGAAAGTCAATCTTGCCCTGGTAAGTGTCGGGCAAAGTAGAGGTCCCGCCGGATGTATAAAAGGCCTCCAACTTACCGACGCCGTCAAACTCCAGCAGCTCGACGGCTGTCATCGGATTCACAGTCTTCTTGACGCCGTTTTCCAATATAACGCATGGCTCCCAGTACTCGTTGATCAAACCTTCGGCCGAAAACACCATCTGGTAGTTCAGGGGCGGACGTGGCGATTGCGGCAGACCGCCAACGCGTATCTTCACGGATGAGACCTTATCCAGACGGGCGACACCGTCGGCCGCCAGAACCGCCACCATCCCCGGCGCCAGGCCGCAGTCCGGGATGACAATCACGCCTGCCTGGACGGCTTCGCTATTCATACCCAATTGGGTCCGCACGGCGTCATTGTTGCCGCCCAGATCGGCCAGATGACACTTAGCCCCTATCGCCGCTCGCGTGAGCCCCGGATTGTACTTGTAAGAGACACATGAGAGAGCGCCATCGTACTCGCCCAGCACTGCCGCCACGGCCGACTCGTTGCCGGCATCAATCTTCCCGGCGGCGGCTTTACCGTAGCCGTACTTCTTGGCTATCTCGACGGCTAAGTCGCCATCGACATCAAACACCCCGATCTTCTCGACATCATCATTCTGCGCCAAATCATATACAGCAGCCCGGCCCATGAGTCCGGCGCCCAACACGGCTATTTTCATGTCACTCTTCTCCTCTTGCGGTTAGCAGCGAATATAGATCGCGCCCGCTCAATAGCAACATATTAACTGGTACAGAAGCGGACTCAAGGAGATATTTCCAGCCGGAGAGGGTCCATCCTTGTACAGACGACCGCCGGCATGTCCATGCCCGGCTCCGGCAGAAGTGCACTCCTGGTTTGGCGAGATATGAATGGCCGGGTCAACCGGGGCTATTGAAATAGCGCGGCCGCCGAACGGATCCGGCCGTCTGCAAAGAGGCTAAGTTGCATGGAACCTGAGGCTGGTCAGGATTTCGATATTGAGATGATGCTTACGGCATACCGCCAGTTGGACAACGAATTAGATTAGCTGGTTAATCTTCCGCATTATCCACTCCAGCCCGAGTGAGGCTACAAACACCAGCAGCAACCACCATTGTCCCCAGAGGCCGGCTTCGGTCTTATCGAGAACCGGGACCGGGCGCACCGCCAGGTCGGTCACGAACCTCTCAAACTGGGCCAGATCATAGTATGACCCGCCGGAGGCTTGGGCGATCGCGGCCAGAGTGGCCGGATCCGACCGCCGATCAAACTCCTCCAGGGCAAATTCCTCCACCACCAAACGACCCTGCTGAATCCTGATGGTTGTTCCGGCCTTGGTGAAGCCGGCCTCCCAACGGTACGTACCGGGAGCCAGAGCATCGATACCGGCCCGAAAACGCCCCTCCCCCAATCCGACAAAATCAGTCTCCGTCCAGTCTCCGTCGGCTTCGGCTTGGAGTCTCACGGTGGCCAGGACATCTGTCAGGGGTCGGAAGCCGGCGTCATAAGCATAACCGTCAAAAACGACAGACTCACCGCGAGTAAAGACATCCTTGGTGGGTTGGGCGCGGACCGGTTCGAGGTCATCGCTGATCGTCAACCACGCCATGCTGCCTTCCAGGAAGCGATCATAGAATACGGCTTGTTCCCCCAGTCCGAGACTGACAAAGCCCCAGGTCCAAAAGGGCAAAGCCGCCGAAGCTAAAATCTTGCCCGGCCCCTGCCGTCGCACGCCGAGGACCGGATAGCGCTGACCCTCACCTCGCTGGTAGTAGGCCAGCAGAGTCGCATCGGCAGCTACGTTATCGCAAGGGATAAGGGTCTCAAAGGGTGGCAGATCAGCCCACGCCTGGCGGACGGCGGCTTGATCATCAGCCAGACGGATGACAGGATGCAGCAGGTTACTCTCGTCCGGCTCGGCCCTGAAATCGAATTGTGTAAATGATCCTGCACCGGTGGATGAAATGGGCAGGAGTTGGCGCAACCATTCGGGGCACGTCCGCCTGGCGAATTCGCGCCCCATCATCAACCATATGGCGCCCCCCCGGTCGGCCAGGTAGGAGGTCAGGACATCCTGACGAGCATCCAAAATGCGGGGATCGGGGTCATGCAGGATGATCAGGTCAAAACGATTTAGATCCGGCTGGCGGCTGGGGATTGATCCACTGAGATTGCCACTCTTGGATCCGGTACAAACAAAGGTGACCTCATGCCGATCCGAGCGGTCCAGAAAGCGCTTCAGGAAGCCGACTTCGTAATCGGGCCGCCCCGAAACCAGCAGAACCGAGATACGACTGCGCAGAACTTTGACCGAGAATGAACGCCGATTATTGGTGCTTGATTGTTCCGACGGCAGGTCGGGGATTTTTAGAGTCAGCAGTTGTTGACCGGGCGCCTCAGGAGTGTACTTGAGAGTCACTTCACCCAAGCCATCCTCGACCTCGGCAACAATCGTCGTCTGGTCGAGAACGCGCCCGTCTGACTCCAGAATCACCGGGATTCGCTGTCCTTCGGCGCCGCTCCAAGCCAGGCGTACCTGCACCTGCGTCGGTTGACCGGAAAACACCACCGGATTGAACTGCTGATCAGCCAGGGCCACGTCAAACTCGCCCACCTCCAAAGCGACATTCACCGCCGAGATGGGAATCCCCACACCGGCCGCCGCCACTGCTGCCTGACGACCGGAGTTGCTGTTGCCGTCGGTAAGCAGGAGCCAGTGATCTGCCGGCTGAGTCATTTGCTCGCGGGCCAACCGGTAGATCGATTCACCGATCGCGGTCGCCTCGGTTGTGACTTGGGTCTCGTCCTGGGAGAGGTCGGCGGCGAAGTACCACTTGGTCACATCAGCATTCTCGGACAAGCGCATGAACGTCCTCGAAACAAGCATAGAGTCCATTCTGGCCGCACGGCTCAGGCCGGCTTCGGGTTTGTCCATGCTCGCCGAGCGATCCATCAGGACCGACACGCGCAGCGGCCTTTGATATTCGCGAGTAAGAGCCAACATCGGCTCCGCCAGAGCCAGGACAAGAGCCAAAATGGCAATGGTTCGCAGGCCCGCCATAATGACACGGCGATACCCAGGTAGGGGTGGATTGGTGCGATGATAGGCCCACCAGGCCAGGGTAAGTCCAATCAGGGCAGCCACGACTACCAACCAGAGATAGTTACTGAGAAACTCGACTGATATCTGATTGATACCCAACATAATTGTTTATACCGCCGGTTCGCCCATTTGGATACAACGAAGATAGACCGGATCAGGCGCCCGGCCCAACAAATTCCTCGAGTTTGTTTGATGTCGGTTCGGCCTGAGATACCGAAGCCGTGGTTACGAAGCCCGTCTGGTGGTGTACTGGACCAGATCTATGAGGCTGCTGTGGTATTCGGTGTCATCCAGATTGGCAATTGCCTCAAGACCCTGTTGGGCCAGTTCATTGGCCTTGTCTTTGGTGTATTCAATGCCGCCGGTCTCGTTGACAAACTGATACACGCGGCGGAAAACATCCTCGTCGGCCCGGTCCTTGTCAGCCAGCATACTACCTATCTCTTTCTGGCTCTCCGGACCGACCTGGCGCATCGAATAGATGAGCGGCAGGGTCATTTTGCCGGTGAGAACGTCGTTGCCCAGATCTTTGCCGGTCTGCCCCGGATCGCCGATGTAATCCAGAAGATCATCGGCAATCTGAAACGCGGTGCCGACCTTCTCGCCGAACTCGGCCAGACGACGCCGGGCGCCGGGACCTTGCCGCATCAGGATAGGACCGGTTTCGCAAGAAACCGTGAAGAGCGAGGCCGTCTTGTCGGCAATGATTGACAAGTACTCCTCTTCGGACAGCTCATAATTGCCGGTCTGCTCGATCTGGCGCAGTTCCCCCAGGGAGACCCGCTCGGTGGCCTGTGAAACGGCTTGCATCAATTCCATAGAGCCGGTGCCGACCATGATCCGGAAGGCCTTGGCAAACAGGTAATCTCCCATCAGAACCGAGATCAGATTGGTCCACTGGGCGTTGACCGTCTTGGCCCCGCGCCGCAGTTCCGACTCATCAACAACTCGTCATGCAACAGCGTGGCGGTATGAATGAGCTCAATAGCCAGCGAGGCATCGACCGATTCGGCGGTCAGAGCGTGGGCCGCCCCCGAAGACAAAAACAGAAAGGCCGGGCGGATCCGCTTGCCCCGGGTTTTCAGGAGATGGCGCGCGATCGAGCCAATGAGGGGTGAGTCACCGCGCACATAGTCAGACAAACGGCGGTCGAACTCCGCCAGGTTCTCCTTCACCGGCGCGATATATTCCTGCAGATGTTTGGCATCCAAGAGTGACATCGGGAATTTCACCTCATAGCTAACGCTTCGGCGGCCAAAATATCATGGCCGCCAACCATTGTCAAACTAATTGTACCAGGCCCCAACCGGCTCACGGCTCCCGCTGAGACGGCGTCGCACCTTTCAGAACCTGACCCACGGCAGCTCGGTACTCCTCGTTATCGAAATACTCGCGGTTGTTGTGCGAACCCGAAATCGTCACCATCTGCTTGGGCGGGCGGGCCGATTGGAAGAGCTGTTGCCCCATTTCATACGGTATCATTTCATCGTCAACAGAATGAACGATCAATACCGGACAATTTACGACGCCTATTTTGGAGAGGGCATCGAAGTGATGCCGCAAGAGCCAGGCCACGGGAACAAAGGGGAACATACGCCGACCCATATCGAGCGCCGAGGTAAACGCACTTTCCACGATCAGACCCCGGGCAGCCACCCGCGCGGCAAGATCGATCGCCACCGCTCCCCCCAACGAGCGTCCCATGATTACGACCCGATCGGCTTCGAATCCTGTCTCCCGGAGCACCCATTGATAGGCGGCCAGGGCGTCGGCGTAGGTGTTTTCTTCCGACGGCCGACCTTCGGAGCGACCATACCCGGCGTAATCGAACAGCACTACCGCCGCCCCCAACCCGACCAGGTACTCGGCCGTTTCCAGCCGATGGGAGATGTTGCCGGCGTTGCCATGGCAAAAGAGCACTAACGGCCG
>JBDRES010000027.1:0-25592 GCA_043819515.1 bacterium | reverse complement strand
TTGGCGTCGAAGAAACACACCCCGGCCTTCGGCCACCCCTCTCGAGAGGGGAAACAAAATCGGTGGCAGGTAGGGCGGATCCGTCTTTGGACCCGCCATTTTGAATCCCGAAGGCAGTCTGAATCCCGAGCGCAGTAGCCGGTGGGTCAGGAGCCCCGCGCTCCTGACAGCTCGATGTGTGAATGGGCGCTGCGCTCCGCCAACTGTCTGGATTCCCGACTTCGCGCACACGAAGCGTGTCTTATGAGCAACGGAAGGGCTTTTTGTCTTGTCCCCCTCTCGAGAGGGGGTTAGGGGGTGTGTCTGGCGAAAAGACACACTCCCCGTTCAGGTAGCCATCTCGACAGGGATACGTAGCCGGCCATATCCACTTGTTGGTCCGCTACGAGCCCCTGCCCGCCTTGCGGCCCGGCCCCGGACAATCTGAACTTCCGCGAGCAACTATCGTTATATCCAAAGCGGTCTGGGGCAAAATGTGAAATAGACGCGCCGAATAGTGCTTTTGAATCGCCTCAGCCGCGCTTATATTGCTGTTTCGCCCCAAAATGGGCATGATTGCAAACAACCTGGTTGGAGTGACGATGGGCAACAACCATCATCGATACGAAAAAAACCGTCAGATACTGCATGTTAAGGGTGCCCGCGAGCACAATCTCAAGAATATCGACGTCAAAATCCCGCGCAACTCACTAACTGTCATCACCGGCCTGTCCGGCTCGGGCAAGAGTTCGCTGGCCTTTGACACTATTTACGCCGAAGGCCAGCGACGCTATGTGGAGTCGCTCTCGGCCTATGCGCGCCAGTTCTTGGGGCTGATGGAAAAGCCGGATGTCGATTTTATCGAGGGTCTGTCGCCGGCCATTTCGATTGAGCAAAAAGGCACGCCCAAAAACCCGCGCTCGACGGTTGGTACTATCACCGAGATCTACGACTACCTGCGGCTGCTGTTCGCTCGGGTGGGTGTGCCCCACTGTGTCAAGTGCGGTCAACCGATTACCCAACAGACCGTCTCGCAGATCGTTGATTCGGTGCTGACCTTCGAACAGGACACGCGCCTGATGGTGATGGCGCCGCTGGTGCGCGGCAAAAAGGGGGAGCACAAAGACATAATCGACAACGCCCGCCGCGAGGGGTTCGTGCGCTTGCGAATTGATGGTGAGCTGGTCCTGGCCGAGGATGAAATCCAGCTCGACAAAAATAAGAAGCACACGATTGAAGCGGTCGTTGACCGTCTGGTGGTCAAAGAGAAATCCAAAAGACGCCTGGCTGATTCGGTTGAGACCGGTCTGCGTGCCGGCGGCGGCACAGTGCTGGTCAATATCAAAGGCAAGGATCTGCTTTATTCCGAGCAGTTTGCCTGCCTGGACTGCAATATCAGCTACGAAGAACCCAACCCGCGGCTGTTTTCGTTTAACTCACCGTTTGGCGCCTGCACCATTTGCGACGGGCTGGGCCAGAAGATGGAAATCGATCCCTCGCTGGTAATCCCCAATCCGTCGTTGTCGATTGCCGATGGCGCTATCCATCCCTGGGGCGGGGCCGACATGTCCAACTGGTACCGCTACCAGATCAAGGGACTGGCTAAGCACTTTGATTTCAAGCTAAGCACGCCGTTCAAGCAATTGCCCGCCAATGTGCAGGAGTGTATTCTCTACGGCACCAAAAAGGAGCCGGTGGTTTTTGAGTTTGAGCACACGTCCGGCAAAGGTCGTGGCTCGGGGGTTTACAAAGCTCCCTTCGAGGGGGTCATTCGTCATCTGGAAAGGCGCTACAAACAGACCGAATCCTCGGGCGTGCGTCAGTGGATCGAGCACTATATGGCCATCACCTCCTGTCCCGGATGTCACGGCGCCCGATTGAAACCTGAGGCCCTGGCGGTCATTCTCGACCGGGAAACCATCGACAGTGTTACTGGAATGTCGATCAAGCAGGCCGTGCAGTTTTTCCAGGAGATCCACTTGTCCAAGCGGCAGCGAACCATCGCGCGCCAGATTCTCAAGGAACTGAAAGAACGCCTGCAGTTCCTTAGTGACGTCGGGCTGGACTATCTGACCCTCAATCGTGCCGCGCAGACTCTTTCCGGTGGTGAGGCTCAACGAATTCGTCTGGCCACGCAGATAGGGTCGCGATTGGTGGGTGTGCTCTATATTCTGGATGAACCGTCAATCGGCCTGCACCAGCGCGACAACCGAAGGTTGCTAAACACGCTGACCGAATTGCGTGATATCGGCAACACCGTGCTGGTGGTCGAGCATGATCGCGATACGATTGAGTCGGCCGACTACGTTATTGATCTGGGCCCGGGGGCCGGTGTTCATGGCGGCGAAGTGGTCATCGCCGGCACCCCCAAGCAAGTAGCTCGATGCCGTAAGTCGATTACCGGCCAGTACCTTACCGGGCTCAGACAATTGCCCACACCTGCCCAGCGGCGGGAACCAAACGGCAAGACAATCAAACTGCACCAGGCTACAGGTAATAATCTGAAAAGTGTTGATGTCGAGGTGCCGCTGGGACTTTTTGTGGCCGTAACCGGCGTCTCGGGTTCGGGAAAATCTACGCTGGTGAATGAGACGCTCTATCGCATTATGGCCCGCCACTTTTTCAATTCGCGCAAGACACCCTTGCCCTATGAGAAGATCACCGGGCTGGAGCATATCGACAAGGTTATCGACATTGACCAGTCGCCTATCGGGCGTACACCGCGCTCAAATCCGGCCACTTACACCGGCGTCTTCACTCCCATACGAGATTTGTTTGCCACTCTGCCGGAGTCCAAGGCGCGCGGTTATTTGCCGGGACGGTTCTCGTTTAATGTCAAGGGCGGACGTTGCGCCGCCTGTGACGGCGACGGGATTATCAAAATCGAGATGCATTTCTTGCCGGATGTCTATGTGCCGTGCGAAGTCTGTCGCGGTCGCCGCTACAATCGTGAGACCCTCGAAGTCACCTTCAAAGGCAAGTCCATCGCCGATATCCTGGATTTGACGGTAGAGGAGGGCCTGCAGTTCTTTGAGAATATTCCCCGCATCAAAAACAAGCTCCTGACGCTCACCAACGTCGGGCTTGGTTATATCAAGCTGGGGCAGCAAGCCACCACTCTTTCCGGTGGCGAGGCTCAGCGGGTCAAGCTGGCTGCGGAGTTGTCCAAGATCGCCACCGGGCGCACCCTTTACATTCTTGATGAACCGACCACCGGGCTGCATTTCGAGGATATCCGTATGCTGTTGCAGGTGCTCAACGAACTGGTCGACCGCGGCAATACAATTCTGGTTATTGAACACAACCTCGATGTTATCCGCACCGCCGACTGGATCATCGATATCGGTCCGGAAGGCGGCGATGATGGTGGGCGCATATTGGCAGTCGGTACGCCGGAGGATGTGGCCAAAGTCCGCCATTCGTACACCGGGCAGTTTTTGAAGCAAATCCTGCCGTCCAAAGCCAAGGTCGCGCAGCAGGTGTAATGCCCTGGGAAAAGTCCGCCATACTACCTGATTGAAGCTTAGCATACGCCATATTACAAGATGCCTGAACTTCCTGAAGTCGAAACCGTCGTTCGCGGCCTGCGGGATACCGTGCTGGGGAACACCATCACCTCGGTCGACATCAACGCCCCGGCCGGCACGATTGTAGTCGCCGACTCGCTGGGGCCGACTGGATTTGATCAATTGCTGTCCGGCCGAGTCATCAATGACATAGACCGGCGGGGCAAAAATATCCTGATCAGCCTTTCGGGCGGGCTGACATTGTGGGCGCATCTGAAGATGACCGGGCATTTTTACTATCTGCCCGAATCCGATCCGGCCGGCAAGCATGATCTGGTTGTTTTCCATTTCAGAAAGCCCCGCAGCCCAAAAGAGCCACTGTGTGGCCTGAGGTTTAATGACTATCGGCGGTTTGGGCGATTGCGGTTGTTTCCCAACGATGAGCTCTGGCAGCAGCCGGGGCTGGCCGATTTGGGGCCGGAGCCATTAGAGATCGCGCCTGATGACTTTGCTGCATTATTCAAGAAAACTCATCGCATGACCAAACCGGCGCTTCTGGACCAGAGTTTTTTGGCCGGGATCGGCAACATCTACGCTGACGAATCCCTATGGGCGGCGCGGATTCATCCGCGACGATTGACCGACACGATATCGACACCAAAGCTGCGTGATTTATACCACCACATGCAGCAGTTCTTGAAAAAGGCGATCCGTCTGATGGGAACCTCGGTCGACAGCTACGCCGGGGTCAATGGTCAGCCGGGGGGATTTCAGAAGTATCTGCAGGCCTACGGTCGCGAGGGTCAGCCCTGCGGGCGGTGTGGGTCAAAGATAGTCCGTGAGAAGATCGGTTCGCGCTCGGCGCACTATTGTCGCCGGTGTCAAAGACTGCGGTAGCAGGCATGGGGCGTTACCCGGACCATCATGTTCCTGGTGGTCACGAATAGGGCGGCTCACGAAGGTCGGGTTCCGGGGTGAGCCTAGCGAACGCAGAAACCCCGACACACACGCGGTGTGTCTTATGGGCGTTGGAAGATTAGCAGTTGTAGGTCGACACACCCCGGAGGGGTTTCGACAACGTTCATGTTAGCACGTGCCGTCAGGCGTCTCCGCCTGACGGCTATGTCAGGTGGGTCCTGTGTACTTGAGCGACCCGCCCGGCGGCCCTCTTACAAGGGCAGGTCTCGATGGAGTTCTTTTGTAGGGCGACACCCCGGAGGGGTTTCGACAACGTTCATGTTAGCACGTGACGTCAGGCGTCTCTGCCTGACGGCTATGTCAGGTGGGTCCTGTGTGCTTGAGCGACTCGCCCGGTGGCACGACTCAACAGCCGGCGGTAAGGAAGACATGAAGCCGGCCCCTACAACCGGTCAACCCTACCAATACCTGACGATAATCTCCCCCTCTTGGTCGATCCGGAGTTCGACCTGGACCGGCCGCCCCTGATTCAAAGCTGCCGGGATCCGGTATTGTCGTGTGGTCGGTTTCACATGGTCGCGGGCTGTGAATCGTCGGCCGTGAGCGGCGTAAACAACGAGGCCCAGATCCAGAGTGTCGGCCCGATCCAGGCGCAGTGTGTATTGCATGGTGGTGTCAGGGGCACGCTTGGCGAGAATATCACCGTGGGAGTTACGTTTGATATCCCGGGCGGCCAGGTTATGGTGCGACAGCCTGATAGTGGAATCCGCCCCCCTCAGACGTAGATCAACATCAATTCCTGACAGAGTGATATTGGATTTGAGCTTGAGCCGTTCATCCGCCCGGCGATAACGGCAACCGGGCAGATCGATCCTGATAGTAACAGGGACCGATCCAGAACCGACTGGGGCTATTGCTGACGAATCATCCGCATTAGACGCCGGCGGCATAACATTACTACCGGCCAAGATGTGCCCGGTACAAACGGCCAGCAAAAGACAAAGCGCAATACACATATCTCTCACGGCCGCAACTAAAGGCCTACCCGACTGTATTGCCACCATTAATTGCCACAAAAAGGGGGCTGTGCCCCTATGAATCAGCTGAGCAGAGACTTTTCGGTGGCGACACCGATGGCTTACGGGACCATGGCAGCTTTAATTGCCACAAAAAGGGGGCGGTGCCCCCCGCATGAGCGTACGATACAGAGATTGCTCAGTGTCGACATTAAGGGCTTACGGGACTATGGCAGCTTTAATTGCCACAAAAAGGGGGCGGTGCCCCCCTTTTTAGTTGATTTCAGGGGATAAACGGCGTTCTGTGGAAAACGTAAAGGGCATGATCCGTCACAAAAAAAACCACCGCCGCCTTGCGGCGGCGATGGCCCCTTATGAGGTCACACACCATGCGAAATGTGTGACTAGGAGATAGATTTTCTCCTGTATCTCTTAAACACCTACCGGTCTTGGTCTAGTTCCCCGATATCTTCGGCCAGTTCCAGGCGGGTCATGCCCACTTCATGTCGCATAACATCCATATAATCGCCCAGTAGCCGGTACCTGTTGCTAAAGGCCGGGCTTTTTGAAATGGAAGCGGCCAAACGTTTTTTCACTTTCAGCGTCTCTCTTAGTTGATCGGCATCATGGATATCATCGCTGAGGTCGCGCTTATCGTCAACTTTCTCCGACCAATGTCGATGGCCTCGGTGGAACTCTCGTGCGGACCGGGCCTTTTCGGCCTGTGCCTGACTAATCGCTCGAGCTGTAGCATCCATGTCCCGGTGTAACATCTCCTCCAGTTGTTGCGCCAACTGGTCGATTTTGGACTGGTCACCCTTCAAGTTGGCGTCGTGCCACAGGTCAATCAAGTGCGAGAGCTGCTTGATTCGGCTTTTGCCGGCCTCGAGAGATTGGCGGTCCTTGGCAATCTCCCGGCTGTCGGCGTTCTGCTGTGCTGCCCAGGTAGCGGTCGGGCCGTTGACAGCGGTCACTGTGATCAGCAACAGCAAGGTTACAATAGGTCGCCTGAGCATCGATGTCTCCTCTCTGATGGTCCGGTACTGTTTCAGTACTCTCTGAAACATACCTTATGCCAAAGCCCAAGGGAGCGTCTCTCATGCACTTACGGTGTTCCGCAGGCGTCCCAATTGGGGCCGGGCGACCATATAGTGGGAGACAATCGACAACCTCGACCAAAAGCCGGGTCCGGGCGATCCGATTTTATGGTGCTGGGGGCACGGGACAGTTGACCTCCGTTTCGTCCTTGAAACTGAAGACTTTACTGCTTGCTCTTTTTGGGAGCGTGATCATTTACCATAGCGAAGGACAGGTACTCCAACTCCATGGCCATATTCTCATTGCGAACATACACGTGGCTCGGGACCTTGAGATTGATCGGTGCAAAATTCAGGATTGCCTTGACGTCGGACTGAACCACGTCGTCCACTATATACTGGGCCACCGTGGCCGGGACGGCCACGACCACCATCTCAATCTTGCCTTCGGTAAGTTCCTTAACCAAGTCCTTGATGTCGGAGACAATAATCCCTTTGTGGTTGGAGCCGATTTTTCGTTGATCGTTGTCGAACAACTTAACAATATGAAAACCCTGCCTGATGAATTCCTTGTAGCTCACCAGAGCCGAGCCGATATTGCCGATACCTACCAGAGCCACCCGCCAAATCCGATCAATCCCCAGGATAGTTGCAATTCTGTTTTTTAGGTCGACCACCGGGTAGCCCAGCCCGCGAGTGCCGAATGAGCCGAAGAAAGACAGATCCTTGCGCACCTGAGCGGGGGTGAGTTTTTCGAGCCGGGCCAGTTCCTTTGACGATACCGTCTCGACCTCTTCCTTTTCCAGGAGGGCCAGAGCGCGGAAGTAGAGGGAGAGCCGGTGAATAGTGGACTCTGAAATCCGTTTTTTGGGAATCTGGACGGTGGTGTCAGCCATAGAGGCACCCCAATGGATTGGGTAACCACCCTGTATATGTGAAATGCTTCACAAGAATTATATACGCCCCGGGCTATCTAGTGTCAAGCGAATATTCCCCTGCAGATTCGGTGATTATCTATAACTAAGGCAACAACAATCTCTTACAAGATGCCTCGGCCACACCTCGGGTTCTTGACTTGTTTTTTTAGAGATTTTGGCCACCAGCCATCGCCGCAGAGGTGTGTTGCTTTTTGGCGGCAGTCACCTCCGGCCGGCGGCAGCCACGGAAGTTGTTGGTAGTCATTGCACAAGGACGACAGACGAGCTGCAGTCAGGGCTTTTGCGAGTACAAGGTCACGCCGGCGGGCGCCACTGACCGTGATACGCCGGCGCCGTCTTGACAGCCCAGCCCAGTAAAGGTATGTTGCGCCTGATAAGGATGGTCCGCCGAACGGCGAAAGGATCCCTATGAGCCGGGGCGCCGGATCTTTCCGGGGCTCGAGTCGTATTATTTACAAATCAGCCTGCGCCGGCTGATTTCTGAGGTGGACAAACTCGACGAGTGTGCGTCTGTAAGAGAGATGAAAAGTAGCTTAAGGGAGAAACCATGATACACGTTCTGATGATTGGTGTCGCGATGACATTCCTGGCCGGCGGACTTGCGGGAGCGGCCGATTCCGACTTTCTGGGGGAGTTCAACACCAAGTACGATCTGCTCAGTTCGGACCTGCTCAACCACGAGGGGGAGTATGGCGAGGTCAGAGATTTTGTATACCGCAAGGATGTCGCAACCATCACCTTTGATGAAGGCATCATTCACTTCCTGCGCTACGTAGACGGCAGACCGACTACGGCCATTTTTGTTGGCAAGGGGCATGCAACGGTCGCCGTGCCGTCCCATATTGAGCGGCAATCACTGCTGGCCGTTACCGGCGATAGCACTATCGACGAGGAATTCGAGACCTGCTTTATGCGCATCGGTGATGATTTTGATCTAGCCGTTCTGGAGCAGTTTCAGTTTGAATCCAAACAACTTTCCTGGAAGAATTTCAATCTGGCGTCCAAGAAGGCGCAGGGGGAGTTTTTCTTCAAGCCGATCATCGAGCACAAGTTCGACAACTATTTTCAATTGCTTCGGTCGCTGTATGAGCGTGGTCCAGATGGATATTTCTGGATCGATTTCAATCGCTACGTTTTCAACTACGACCCCAATCGTGCCGAGCAAGTCCTGATCTCCTACGAGCACGAGGGTGGTGACATGACGGCCACCGAGGTCGCCTCGTTTGGGTCGCAGGCGGTCGGCATCTATGACGATACGCTCATGTCGCAGATTGCCTATCCCACAACTCTGCTGGATCGATCGGCCAATGTGGAACTGGGCGGCATGGACGGCAAGAAGCTGGAGCGAGCCCAGACCGAGCTGCTTTTGCAGATCAACGCCGACAGTCTGAAGTTTGTATCGTTGTTTCTCAATGATAATCTACCGACCGACTCCATATATTATGCCGGACAGCCGGTCGATTATAACCGTCGCAAGGACTTTAGATTCATCGGTCTGATTCTCCCCGAATATCGTTATCGGGGCGACACCCTGCATCTGACGCTGTGGTATCACGGTAAGCAGTACGACCACCTCATGCCTTATGTTGAGAATCCGGCCGTGACGCCCCACTACCTGGAGGTATCGGCACCCAGGGGGTATGCCTATTTTGCGCCGGGCATCGGTCAAGCCGAAGATATCGACGGCGGCCTGCAACGGTTTACCGTCAGCCCGATGATGCCGATGGAACGTCTTTACTTCGATTGCTATGCCTCCGGTCTCGATACGCTGCCGCAAGTGAGTGAGGTGGGGATTACGGTCAATTTCCTGATTTGGGAATTGATGAACAAGAAATATTCGGAGTGCTTCATTCCCCATGAACTCCTGCAGCCGTCGGTAATGGACGCCTTCAACTACATGGCGGCGAATTTTGGTGCCCCCGCCGGGATCTTTGAGGTGTGGGCCAGCCCGGGCGCACGATACGATATGCCGGGAACGATGGTGGCGCCGCAGATTGCTTGCGTCAACCAGGGGACAGTGGCGGCCATGGGTGGCGTCGATATCATTGCCGGGCGGGGGGCGGCCGGGCAGTGGTTCGGACCGCTCATGCGGCCGGCGACGGATCGCGAGCGTTGGCTGGTGGAGGCCTTGCCGGAATATGTCACCATCCTCTACCTGCAAAACAAGCTCGGTTCACCCGCTTACAGCAATCTTCTTAATCGTCGCGACACGCTCATCGCTTTGGCCGAAGTCCATCGTGACCGACCCCTGGCCGCCGGCGACCGCGGTGAGAAATCCTATCGAGCCAACAAGGGCCTGTGGATACTGCATATGCTGCGCATGATGATGTATGATGTCCAGACCGGCTCGGACCAGACCTTCATGCGGTTTGTCTACGAACTGGGCTTGATGACCAACAACCGCAGTTTCACCAACGAAGATTTCATCACCCTGGCCGAGAAACACTATGGTCAGCCCCTCGATCAGTTTGCCCGGCAATGGATCTACGGCGGCAGTTACCCGCGCTTTGATGTCGAGTATAAAATCAGCGGCAGCGGCGACAATTACCAGATTGCCGCCTCGTATGAGGTGAAGAACGCCGATTCTAAGTTTACCATGCCTATCATCACCCGGGCCGTTGGTGCCGGCGGCCGCAGTCATTTTTATCGACACACCATCACGGCTCCGGCCGGATCATTCAGCATCGACGGGATTCCGTTTGAGCCGGAGAACATGGTCTTTAATGAATTTTACGGCGTCCTGGGACAGGACAATACGTCGCAGGAAAAATAGGCCGCAATCTCCCGATCTAATGGCAGTGCCCGCCGGGCCGAAAAGATCCGGCGGGTTTTTTTGGGTTTGCCAAGACGATTATCTTGTCAGCCGTTTTGAGCCGCCCGGCGCAAGCGTTCGGGGTCGACGATGGTGATCTGGGAGCGGTCGACTTTGATAATTCCCTCGCGCGACAAACGGGCCAGCGAGCGCGAGAGTGTTTCGGGGATAGTGCCGATTTGCGAAGCCAGCACCGATTTTTTCTCCGAGAGGGTCAGCGTCTCGCCCCGATTGGGGGTGCTGTCCAGTTTCTCAACCAATGCCTGAGCCAGACGGGTGGTTACATCGGTGAGCGCCAGGCCTTCGACAAGGCGGGTCAGTTTGCGCAGAAGCTCCGAAAGCCGTCCGATCAGGTTCAGGGCCAGATCAGGATTCCGCTTGAGAACGCCATAAAAACGCTCCCGAGAGATAACTACTATTTCGCCGCCCTCGAGTGTCTGGGCCGAAGCCGGATAGTTGCGACCGGAAAACAGAGCCGCCTCGGCAAAAGTGTCACCCGCCTCGGCGATCATCAGGATCTGTTCCTTCCCCTCAGGTGAGAGCTTAAATACTTTGACTTTGCCGCTGCCTACGATGTACAGGCCGCCGGCCAGATCTCCCTCGTGAAAGATCATCTCGTCATCGCCGAATTTTCTGAGGGTCGCCGCCGCCGCAACTTCCTTTAGGGAGTCCGGGTCGAGCTGGCCGAACAGTTGTGATGAATGCAATATCTGGTGCATGCGCGTTTGCTCCCGACCACTGCCGAGTTTACCTGATTAAACAAAACCGCGCGGTCAACGCAACAACCAAATGGTCCGGCAGCTCCCAGATTTCAAGACAAAAATAGGGGCTGACGATGGTCAGCCCCGGGTACAACCTAAACCTAATCGGCGGGGATTTTACAGAAGCTCGCCAAGCAGTTTTTCGACGTCGGCCATCATGAACGGCTTGGCCAGGAATCCGTCCGGCTGAGGGTCGTCAGCGGTCTCGCCGACGGTCATGTTATATCCGGAGATAATCACCACCGGCATATCCGGGTACTGCGCCTTGACTTTTTGCAGCAGCTCCAGCCCGGTCATATTAGGCATGCGCAGGTCGGAAATGACCATGGCGAACTCACCCGCTTGGAGCTTCTCGAGGGCTTGGGGGCCGTCTTCTGCCTGCACCGACTCATAGTCAAAAATCTCGAGCATCTCCGACAGCAGGGCCGACATGTTGGGATTGTCATCAACGATGAGTATCGACTTGCTCATACTACTCTACACCCGGTTTTCCTTCTTCACTTTTTATCGGCAGATTCTGGCGATTGCCTGAGAAGAAAACGGCCCCTTAACTGGCAACAGTCCTGTTCGAACGGGCCACCAATTCAGCCAGCAGGCCGGGCAGGCCGATTTCATCTCGGGCCGAAACCAAGAAAGCCGGGCCGTGGTTGTCGATGGCCGGGCAAAAACCGGGGTTTGCATCTATCTTGTTATACAGCAACAAATAAGGGATCTTCTCAGCGCCGATTTCGGTCAGCACCCGCCGGGTCTGAGCAAGGGCCTCGGCCGGTTCGTCGTCAGTACAGTCAACGACATGCAACAAAAGATCAGCCAGACAGACCTCTTCGAGGGTCGATTTGAACGAGGCCACCAGTTGGTGGGGCAGCTTCTTGATAAAACCGACCGTATCCGATACCACAATTCGGCACGGGTGCGGGGTTGAAAGCACCCTCGTGGTCGAGTCCAGGGTGGTGAAGAGCATGTCCGCCGTACGCACGCTCGCCTTGGTCAGTTTGTTAAAGAGGGTCGACTTGCCGGCATTGGTGTAGCCGACCAGGGCGACCTTGAAGTACTGCTGACGTTGCTTGCGCTGCGTGTTGCGCTGACTGTCGAGCTTCGCCAGCCGTTTCTTGAGACTGACTATCTTGGTGCGTACCTGCCGACGGTCGATTTCGAGCTGGGTCTCCCCCGGTCCCTTGGCCCCCATGCCGCCGTACTGGCGCGAGAAGTGAACCCAGGCGCCGGTCAGACGCGGCAGAGTGTACTCAAGTTGGGCTAGTTCGACCTGCAACCGGGCGGCGTGGGAACGGGCGCGGGTGGCGAATATATCCAGAATCAAGATCGGTCGGTCGACCACTTTGACCTCGAGTTCCTTCTCCAGGTTGCGCTGCTGAGCTGGACTGAGGGCGTCGTCAAAAATCAAACAGTTGCCGCCCGTCTCGGCCAGCATAGCCTTTAGTTGGCCGACAAACCCGCTGCCGACAAAAAGGGCGGGATCGGGTCGCGGCCGAGTCTGAACACGCCGCCCCACCACCTTGGCTCCGGCCGAGTAGGTCAGACGGGCCAATTCATCCAGGGAGGCATCAGTATCCGCTCGCAGTCGCGAGTCGCGAGACAGGCCGACGAGAATTGCTTTTTCAGTTTCTTTCTTGTCTACATCCATATTCTTGGTGCTGCTGTAAGCTCGGAGCCAATACGATCCTTTCAAACCGGAGCCACATCACGACGTTAGGAGCACAAGGCTCCTGACCGACCTTGTCAATTCGATAATCCAGCACCACGTGAGGTGCCCCAGGTGGAGATTTGAATCCGGCCAGGACACCGCAAGGGTTCGGTCCCACCTTGCCTACTTGCAGCCGCAATATAGCGTATCTTTAAGAACATATCCAAACCTTACGTGATAAACCAGCCGGGGCTGTCACCGATAATGAAGGTATGAGTAATCTTGAGAAGACTATCCGCGCCGAGGGGCACCTGATCGATTCCGGATTGATGCGCCGGATCTTTGATACCATCGTCTCCGACGGCGGCAGCTTTGAGATCGATTCTTTTGACATCGGTCGTACTAACGATGAACCGACCCGGGCCGAATTGCGAGTGCGCGCGGCCGACCAACCGGGTTTGGATACCATTTTGCAAAAACTGTCGGCTTTGGGCTGTGAGATCTGCGGTGACGAGGAGATCAGCCTGTCCCCCGCCCCGGCCGATGGCGTGGCACCGGCGGATTTTTACAGCACCACCAATCAACAGACGTTGGTCAGGCATGAAGGCCAATGGCTGCCGGTGGGGGGGCTGCGCATGGATGGAGTCATCGTCGTGTCGGACGGGCGAGCCCATGTAAAAAAATTCCGTGATCTCGTCGCCGGCGACCCGGTTGTAAGGGGTCTGGCCGGGATTCAGGTTAAGCCGGAGTTCGTCCAGCGCGACCGTGATGAGTTTGGATTCATGTCGGGGGAGGTCTCGTCCGAGCGGAAAGTACGTCTGGCGGTCGACCGGGTAGCGGCGCTGATTCGGTCGGACCATCCGCGGGTGGCCGCCGTGGCGGGACCGGTGGTGATCCACACCGGCGGCGGCGCGGACCTGGCCCGTTTGATAAGGACTGGCTACATTCAGGTTCTTCTGTCAGGCAACGCTCTGGCCGTGCATGATATTGAATCCGCCCTCTACGGCACTTCGCTGGGGACCGATCTGAATACCGGCAAGCCGGTCGAAATGGGGCATCGCAACCATCTGCGGGCGATTAACGAAGTCCGCCGCGCCGGATCGATTGCCAATTTGGTAGCCGAAGGCAGACTGACCGGCGGTGTCATGTATGAGGCGATCAAAGCCGACATCGATTTTTCTCTGGCCGGGTCGCTGCGTGATGACGGCCCTCTGCCGGAGACCATCACCGATATGAACCACGCTCAGGAGGACCATGCCCGGGCGCTGAAGGATGTTGATATCGTGCTGATGCTGTCATCGATGCTGCACTCGATCGCGGTCGGCAATATGCTCCCGGCACACGTGATGGCTATCTGTGTTGATATCAATCCGGCGGTAGTGACCAAACTCAAAGATCGCGGCTCCCTGCAGACCATCGGCGTCGTCACCGATGTCGGGCTGTTTTTGCATCTTCTGGCCGAGCAACTGATAAACGGCTGAGGTCAATCCCCTACGTCCAATGAGGTCGGGCGGATTCGTCTTCGGGCCCGCCATGGCCTGATACACCCAACGAATCGTCGGAACCCCAAGGGGGGCCCGACCTACATTGACTTGTCCCATGTCCGATGGTGTCGTATCATTGCCGGATATACAGTGTCGTAATCCGGTCTGTTTAGGAGTAATGTGATGGTGCAGGTGAAAATGGATTGGGCCGGCGGGCTGGCCTTTGAGGGAACTTGTGAATTTGGACATGTGATACGAACCGACGGCGGCAAGAGTGCGGGAGGCAATGAGTCCGGCGCCAAACCGACCGAGCTGCTGCTGTATGGTATAGCAGGATGCACCGGTATCGACATCGTGCGGATCCTCGAAAAGCAGCGGCAGAAACTGAAATCGCTGACTATCGAAGTAAAAGCCCATCAGGGTGACGAGTACCCCAGGCCATTTCATACGATCGAGGTTAAGCACATTCTTGAAGGGGAGGATCTGGATCCTAAGAAAGTGGCCAAGGCGATTGAATTGTCGGAATCGAAATACTGTGTGGTAAGCCAGACGGTAACGCATCCCGGCAAGGTCACGACCAGTTTTGAAATTAAGTAGAAGCCGTCAGGTCACACACCTTCGGCGCAAGACCTGACGCAACGGACAATGGCAATGAGTCAGGACCACAGAAGTCTTTGCCTACGTCACTCTGGGGGTTCGACTCTGGGTATCATCCCAAGCAAGCTGCCGTTCCGTCTCCCCTCTTGAGAGGAGTGCCCGAAGGCCGGGGTGTGTTCTCATCAAATCGGCCAAACACACCCCCTTTCCCCCTCTCGAGAGGGGGAAAAGACAAGACGAAGCGCAGCACCTATTACCGAGGCAATTAGTCAAGAGCGCAGGGCTCCTGACCACATAGGTGTCACCCTGAGCGAAGTCGAAGGGTAACGATCAAAGATGGAGTTGGTGGTCTTGTCACCCCGGCGAAGGCCGGGGTCCAGACAAGCCGCGAACTCCGGGTGATTTGGATAGGCGCAGACTTGGTCGAAGATCGATGACCGAAAGTGTCGTTTTGATCGACAATGGCTGCTCACCGCCAGTTGCCTGGATGCCAGCCTTCGCTGGAATGACAGAAAACAAAAAGGGCAACCCCCTTGAATCATTTGGGCGACGATTTGGTCTAAGTTACAAAGGACAACTTACGCCGGAGGCGAACGCATGAATTTTGAAGATCTGGCTTTTCGACTGAAATCGGACAAACCGTTTGACGAAGTAGTCCGGAATATCCACGAGCAAACGGCGGCGCACAAGTTCCGGGTGCTGGCCGAACATGACGTCCAGCAGACTCTCAAGGAGAAGGGTCTTGAGCGCGGACCGCTGAAGATAATCGAGGTCTGCAATGCCGGGTTCGCCCACAAGGCGACCCAGAAGGAGATCGGCGTGGCGCTGTTTATGCCGTGTCGCTACACTATCCATACCGATGGCAAGAAGACCGTTGCCGCCCTGGCGCGACCGTCGATGATTTCAGCCATGCTGCCCGAAGCCGGGCTGGACGAGCTGGCGGCCGAGGTCGAACAGACACTCAAGTCGATAATGGAGAAATCCGTTTGACTCATCACGCAAGATCAACCAGGGTAGGCAGATGAAGCAGATTCTGAAATCCAAGCCATTAAGGGTCCTTTCCTACACCCTGGGCGGCACAGCGGCTGGACTTTTGTTTTCTTTTTTGTATATTCAGTTTGGCTCGACGTGAGCCCTCATGTGTAACCCCTGGCTGCTAGGTAGCTTGGGGGCGGTGACCGGGGCGGTCGCGTCGATAACGGACTAGGAATCACAAATGCCGATGATCGAATTCAAATGTCAAGATTGCGGCCAGGTTTATGAAGACCTGGTCTTTTCATCCGACGAACAGGTCCCCTGCCCAATCTGCAAGTCAACCAATGCCCATCGGTTGATTTCATTAATCTCGGCCAAGGGGATTGCCTCCGGCTGCACCAGTTGTGTCCCCTCCCAATGCTCCAGCAAACACACGTGAGGGTAACCCTTCCTCTCCTGCCGTGGGCAGGTCACACTAACAGAACCAGGCCGCAAAACCCGACTCGTTCGGGCCACATTTCCATGCATGCGGGTGCGGTGAACTAGGCAAACTGGTGCACATTTTCTGATCGAATTCTCCAGGAACCGGTAACAGTCTTAGACTGCGGGACGTCCGGCGTCTTCCTCGCTCCGGGTTGCTCGGGCTAGGAGCGCTACCAAGACTCCGGTACCGACTGTGGCGCGAGCTATACCATAGTATCCGTAAACGGCTGTCTGTAGGGGATTTTCAGCGTTGTTTCCTGGGAACTACTGGTGTCGGACAGTGGTTATGACTGGCAAGGCGACAGACAGAGGGATTGTCTGCCGGAACCCGATGGGATTCGCCACCAAAAATCAGAAAATTCTTGAGAAAATTGAGAGTTTTGACACGCGATTTGCTTCTGAATCCCCCGAGGGCTTGCGGTCTATTCGCCGGCCTTCGCTACGTATTTCGTATAGAGAGCAACAAATGCTGATATAACCACTATCCCTACGTTCTAAGGAGTAATTAGATGAAGCGCTTTCTTACTGCCCTGATTCCGTTGGCGCTGCTTCTGGCCGTTGTCGGCTGCAGCAATAGCCCCCTTCCGACTAATTCGAACCAAACGACCGACATGCCGGTGATCGCCGATTTCAGTTCGGCCAAGCTGGGTGATCCGGCTGATTTGGTTAGTGCCACCCTCCACCTCTATGTCGACATCGAAAGCGCTCAGCGCATCGACGTGCATCGCGTCACGGCCGACTGGGATGAGTGTGCGGTGACTCATAACAACTTTGGCGGCGCTTTTGATGCCGGTATCGAAGGCTCGTTCATGGCTGACGGTATGGGTTGGCGTTCGGTTGAAGTTACCGGCCTGGTTAATGGCTGGATGGCCGAGATGCATCCCAACTTCGGCATGCTCCTGAATCAGGATGTCAACGATTGGCCGCGCACGCTGTTTTACAGCCGCGAAGGGTCCTATCCTCCGTTTTTGGAGGTCGTTCACATGGACGGCGGCATGATGGTCTATGACACCCTGATGCCGACTGCCGATGTTTTCATTTACGAGTATTATCCGGACTCCAATTTCTGCGACAAGGATCAACTCTGGACCGGCGCCGCTACTGAAGTGGACATGGAAAAGCAGGCGCTGCTTCGCTTTGAATTCCCGACCACGCCGCCCCCGCAGGGTGGCTGCAGCCATACTATCGGTTACTGGAAGACCCACGACGGCTCTGGTCCGCAGGCTGATGTCGTGACGCCGCTGCTGCCGATCTGGTTGGGCGATGCCGGCGGCACCAAGAGCGTCTTCGTCGAGAACGTCTATCAGTCTCATGCCATTTTCAAGGCCAAGGAGAACAATAACGGTATTCTCAAGCTCTATAAGCAGCTGTTGGGTACCAAGCTGAGTATCGCCGATGGCGCCGATGACGCCGACGTGGCCGCTGCTATCGTCGAAGCCGATGCCTTCCTGGCCAACCACAATGGTGGCGACTGGCGGGGTCTGTCAGGCGGCGATAAAGAGTATGTCTTGGACCTGAAGGACATGTTTGACGATTACAACAACGGTCTCATCGGTCCCGGTCATTGTGACGAAATGGATGATGGCGGTGGCCACGACGACGATAATGATGATGGTGGCGGCTGCAATAAAGGCGATCGCCGCGATCATCGCGGACGTAGACATCATCGTCGCTAGTCTCTGTGACTCTCTGATCTGACTACAGTTGCCCGCGGGTATCAAAACCCGCGGGTTTCTTATTGGGATCATTTAGGTCGCTGGGCGGCGACGGCGATGCGGTAAGTGATTTTGGTGGGGCGGCTGAAAGTGTGGCATTTCCAGAAGCCGCGAATTTTCAATCCGGCCGTAATCAGCATCCGCTTGATCTGTTCGTTGTCATATCCGCGCTCGTAATGGACTTCATCAAAACGGTGCCAAGCCGTGCCCTTTTTGTAAAAGCAGGTGGCCTCGCATGTGGCCAGGCGGCGCCCCGGGTCATAGTGATTTTTCCAAACCCAGCCCAGGTCGTCACGCGCGTCGGCGTAAACCTGCTCATCCCAAATAGTCTGGAGCGCGTGGGGCGTGTTCATATCAAATATGAATACCCCGCCGGGGGCAAGGTGCCGCTTGACACACCTGAACGCCTTCTGCAGATCGGCCGCTTTGGTCAGGTAGTTCAGCGAATCAAAAAAACAGGTGATTAGATCATACTGCCGCATGCGGGTCGCATCGCGCCCGATCGGAATGCGAAAATCAGGCAGCGACTTGCGATACAATGTCACCCCCCGGCCTTTCAGTTTCCGCGCCGCCATCGCCAGCATCGCGGCCGATTGATCTAGGCCGTCGGTCGGTATTCCTGCCGCTATCATCAGCTCAATGGCGCTGCCGGTACCGCAACAGAGGTCCAGGGCTGACTGAGGTTTGGCCTTCAATCGCCTGAGCACCTCCTGAGCGTAGGGCACCATGTGTTTCGAATGACTGTCCTGACGCATATGGTCCCAGATCAGGGCAAGTTGGCTGTACGGAGGCGAAGTTGGTGGCACACTCTATCCTTTGGCAAACCGACATCACTAAATCACCGATGCTTGTTTCTGCCAGGGAATCTACTAAATTGGGCATACGATGCCAACGATCAACCAACTGATTTTCTCCAAGGATACCCGCTGGGCGCTCTTGGTGTTTGGCGTAGCCCTGGCGGCACGGGCGGTCTTCCTGGTGCAATTTTCGTCATCGTTGCTCTTTGCCAACCATATTATGGACATGGCCTATCATCACGATTGGGCCATAGCGATCGCCGCCGGCAGCAGCTTTATTGACGGCCCGTTTTTCCGGGCGCCGTTCTACCCGCACTTCTTGGGGCTGTGCTATTGGCTATTTGGTGACGGCCCCTGGGCGGCAAGAATCATCCAGGCTCTGATGGGCAGTCTGTCATGCGCCCTGGCGTTCCGGCTGGGCCTTTTCTTATTCTCGCGGCGGGTGGGGTTGATCGCCGGCTTGGGCTTGGCTCTCTATGGCCCGGCCATTTGGTTTGACGGACAACTGCTAGTGACCACCCTGACCGTTCTTTTGAACCTGCTCGCCCTGGTGGGGCTGACTCGTAGTCGGGAGCACAATTCATTGCCGTCGCTGGCCTTGGGTGGCCTGGCGCTGGGGCTGTCGGCGATAACGCGTCCGACGATCCTGCTATTTGCAGTGGTGGCGGTCTTTTGGATTTGGCGATGGCAATCCCGGCTGGACCGGCCGCGGGTGGTGCGCTCGCTGTTGGCTTATGCTGCCGCCTTTCTTTTTCCAATAATCCCGGTAACCGTCTACAATTACACCCAGTCGGGCGAGTTCACTTTGATCGGTACTTACGGCGGGATGAATGCCTATATCGGCAACAATCCGGAATCGGACGGTGTCTCGGCGCGGCTGCCGGGCGCGCGCGGCGATTGGTGGGGCATGATGGAGGACGCCGAGCGAATGGCCGAAAGCGACCTCGGTCGCGAGTTATCACCAGCCCAGGTGTCCGGCTATTGGTATGGACGTACGCTGGATCAGATCACGGCGGCACCAGGCCGGTTTGTGACACACCTGGGCCGCAAGGCGCTGTTGCTTATGTGGGGTGAGGAGTTGTCCAACAATGTCGACCTGTACTTCTTTGCGGGGCAGGAAACAATCACGAAACTTCTCATGTGGTCCGACGGGCCACGGATTCCCTGGGGGCTGGTTATGCCGCTGGCAGTATTGGGAATGATCGTCACCTGGCCCAAACGCCGTAGGCACGCCCTGCTGCTTTGGTATCTGGCCGCGTCGACTCTGCCGCTGCTTCTGTTTTTTGTAACCGCTCGCTATCGCCTGCCGCTGGTGCCGATCATGTTGGTCTTTTGTGCGGCCGGGCTCGCCGGTGTTAGAGGATGGTGGCGGCAAACGTCAAATCCCATTCGGGTCGGTACCATCGCTGCGGTGGTTCTGGCGGTTGTGGTGACCAATGTCAATCTCATGGACTACCGGACCGGATCAGGGGCGCAGGGGTATCATGCCACGGCCACGCTATTCGCCGAAAGAGGAGAGTTGGTCCAGGCCGAACGATACTACCGGCTGGCTTTGACTCAGGATCCGGGCTTGCCCGAAGCTATCAATGATCTCTCGCAAGTGGTGGCAGCTCAGGGCCGGCTTGATGAGGCCGAGCGGCTTCTTAGTCAAGCGCTGGTAGACTTCCCCGACAACTACATTCTGCGCTACAACTACGGCACGCTGCTCAATGCACTTGGTCGCTGCCGAGACGCGACGCAACACCTGAAAGCGGCGGTGACGGTCCGACCGGATTATATCGACGCTTGGAATAACCTTGGTTTCACCTACTCACAACTGGGCCTGTCCGATAGCGCCATAGCTGCCTTTGAGGCGCTCATGAAACTGGATCCTGATTTTGTAGACGCATATTATAACTGCGGCATCGAATGGTACCATGCCGGTCGCCTGGATACGGCCGCCGCACTCTTTGAACGTGCAACGCAATTGACCCCGCCAAAAACCGAGGCATTCTACTATCTGGGTTTGATCGGCCGGGAGCAAGGCCACCACGACGAAGCGATCAGGAACTTTGAGAAATTCCTGCTTGGGTGGCGCGGCGATCCGTCGTTGAGCGAGCAAGCCCAAACGTACATAAGAGAGCTGCGAGAACCCTAGCCGAATCCTCACAAAAAATCGCTTGCCTCGATGCCATCTGAGACCGTACTATCACAATAGAAATAACGTTCCGTTGGGGGTGGCGCAACTTGACCGCCTGAGATCATACCCCCTCGACCTGATCCGGATAATGCCGGCGTAGGGAAACGGATGACAAACGCATCCCGTGGTCTTTAACGACCAATCCTATCGATTCAGGACGGAGCGCCACAGGCGCTCTTATGGGCGTATGGAACGGAGCCATTGATCGAAAGACCGGCAGCGCCACAGGCGCCACAGGCGCTTTTATGAGCGCACGGAAAAGCCGGGTTGATCGAAGGTTCGGCAGCGACACAGGTGCCTCAATAAGCGTATGGAACGCCGCTATTGATGGAAAGACTGGTATATGGATCACATAAACGAGGTTACTATCATGACGTCAACTAGGTCGCTCTTATCGGTATTTGCAATGGTGCTGCTCTTGTCTGGGCAGGTCTTGGGGGTTACATCAACGGTCGTCGACCCCGATGGTAAGCCGATCGAAGCGGTGTCGATCGTAACCGATGATGAGCGTGTGTCGGCGGTATCCGATTCGGTCGGCGTCTTCACATTAGACAACTACGAAAATGTCAGCCGGGTTACTTTTTCGCATATCGCCTTCCAGGCTCGTCAGATGCGGCTGCATGATATCGGCGACCGAGTCATTCTCCAGCCTTTGTATATTCGCGGGACCGATATCATTGTCCATGCCTCGCGCGCCGAACAGGGGGTGACGCCGGTCTCCTTTGACAATATCAGCCGCGAGGACATCGGGCGTGATTTCACCGTGGCGGAGTTTCCCATGCTCTTGCAGACTACCCCCAACGCCTATGTTTATTCCGACGCCGGAGGGGCCCTGGGCTACACCTATGTGCGTATTCGTGGCTTTGACGACCGTCGGGTAGTGACCTATATCAACGGCGTCCCACTCAATGATCCCGAGGATCAGATTACCTACTTCATTGACCTGCCTGACTTCGCCGCCAACGTCTCCGACATTCAGGTTCAGCGCGGGGTGGGCAATTCGCTCTATGGTGACGCCTCGTTTGGCGGTACTATCAATGTCGTCACCAGCATCCTGTCCCAGCCGCAATCGGCCATGCTCACGGCCGGGTTTGGTTCCTATACTGCCGACGGGAACACTGTCGGCGACATTTACAAACAGAGCCTGCAATTTTCCTCGGGGCTGATCGATGGCCGCTGGGCCTTTGGCGGACGCTTTTCCAAACAGCGTAGCGACGGTTACCGTCGTCAGTCATGGTACGACGGCTGGTCCTACTATTTCTCGTTGGCCCGGCTCGATCCCAACATGACCACCGAGCTTTACCTGTTTGGCGGGCCGATGAAAGTCCATGCCGCCTGGTACGGTGCTTCCCGTGAAGAGCTGGCGCTCGACCGGCGGACCAATGTCGGGATTCCCGGATACGAAGATCTCACCTACGGTAACGCCATCGACAACTTCAGTCAACCACACTACCAGCTGCACAACCGCTACCGCCTGGGTGACCGGGCGACCCTGACCAATACTCTGTATTACATCGGCGGCCGGGGATACTACGAACAATATAAACCCCAGCAGACGCTGAGTGACTACAGCATCCCGGTGGCGGTTACCGATGGATCGGAAGCGGCCGACCTGGTGCGACAAAAGCAGGTCCAGAAACGGCAAATCGGCTGGAACACGCGCCTGGATCTGGAGCATGATCGGGGCGGTCATGCTATCGGTGGGTCGTTTTACCATTTCCGGTCGGATCACTTTGGACAGGTAGTCTGGGCGCAACATCTAACCGGCAACCTCGACCCTCAGCATAAGTACTACCATCATTACGGGCGTAAGTACCTGCTCTCATTTTTTGCGCAGGAGCGATATCGTCTGAGCGAGAGGCTCACGACCGAGCTCACGGCTCAGTTGCGCTACCAGAATTATGAGTTTTTGCAGATTGCTATGGGACCCTATGTCGGTCATGCTTTCGAGGTCGACTGGCTGCTTTTTTCGCCCCGCCTCGGTTTCAGTTACACCCTGGATGAGCATACCTCGCTATACACCAACTTCTCAATCTCTCAGCGCACCCCCAGCGATGCCGCCGTCTATGATGCCGACGATCCCAGTCCGGGCGTGCGGCCGCTACTGGAGATCGTTGATTCGTCGTTGGTGGCCCCCGGCCGCTATAGCTACGAGTTTGGCGAGCCGACGGTGAAATCGGAGAAGCTTTACGATTTCGAATTGGGCGGCGAGTATCGCCAATCGCAGTACGCCATCGGGGCCAATCTGTACTGGATGTATTTTGCTGACATGATTGTAGGCGAAGGGGGTGTCACCGACGGCATCGAGCACACTCTCAATGTTGATGCCGTCATCCATGCCGGACTGGAACTGACCGGCGCCTGCAAGCCGGTCGAGAACCTGACCATTACCGGCAATTTTGCATACAACTTCAATCGCATCCGGGACTATGTTCATCGCATGGACTATGAATTCAACGTCCCCGATCCGGACGGTAATCCGCTCACAATCAGCCGGACAGAGTTTGTCGATCTAGGTGGAAAACACACGCCGCGCTTTCCTGAATATCTGGGCAATATTATCGCAGACTTCCAGCGCGAGAAGATGCGCCTGACTTGGCGTGGACGTTTCATCGGCCGTCAATACGCCGATCTATTGAACATTGATGGATTATCGATCGATCCTGCGTTTGTTGCCTCGCTGTCGACTTCCTATGAGGTTGGCCGAATAGCCGGCTTGCGCCGTCTTACAATCACCGGACAAATCGACAATCTCTTTGATCACAAGTACGAAGCGGCCGTGGCCTATGCCGAGGATTACGCCTGGCGCGAGTCAGAAGAGGCGGCCGCTGTTGACGGCTGGGCAACCTATTTTGTAGCGCCGGAACGTTCATTCTACGTGCAACTGCAGCTGGAGTTGTTCTAGGGTCGCTTGAGTTCTATCGGGCCGACGGGGTGATGTCCTGAGCTCTGGGCGCCTGTATAACCAGTCTTCATTACCCCTTTAGACGGACGCCGTGAGCGCAGTCGGCCTCTCGCTCCGATCGTTTCAGTTCTGTGCCGCGGCCCGACGGCCCTAGCCGTGTGGGACGGGTCTCCGTGAGACCTGCTACTGTCTTCGGGGTTCGGAAGGCCGGATCCGAACACTGATCCGCCGTAGGGAACCTTTGTAGTGTCCACCAAACCGCTGAAATCTCAATACAGTCAACACACCAAGAGTGTGCGCACAAAAAAACCCGCCGGTCCGAAGACCGGCGGGCAATGTTGACATAGAGTCAGGTCAACTTAGTTCGGGCAGTATCCCGGCGCGTCACCACCGTTGAACATGTAGTTCACCAGGCGGATCAAGTCGCCGATGTCCGGACCGGTGCAGTTACCGTCGATATCGGCGGCAGCCATGACTTCCGGTGCGGGACCACCATTGAACATGTAGTTAACGAGAAGTACCAAGTCAGCAATGTCGATCTCACCACTGGCGTTAACGTCACCAGAGATATGGCCGGCGAAGTCGAACTCGTCGGACACGGTGAAGGTCGACATATCGGAGAAGGTCAGTTCGACATCGTAGGTTTCAACCTCGATACCCGACGGCCAGCCGTACGAAGCGGCAAAGGCCACCAGGTCGAACTCAACTTCCAGAGCGGTGCCCTGGACCAGCGGATGCGTGCCCATGCCGATCGTGGCAGCCATACCGTTGACGGTGGCGCCGGTCACGTCAGTGATGGCGTGGGAGCCGTCAAGGACATTCAGCTCACCGATGTAGGCAAAGCCGGAGCGCGGACCAGTCGCGTTCTGCTCAAGAGCAAGAACTGGATCCGGATCCAGAGCCACGTGATCCCACTCGTAAACAGCGAGAGTGATCGGCACAACGGTGACACCCTTGGCGATGTCATCGGTGATGACCAGGTCACAGGTATAGTAGCCACCCGGAAGGTCGGTTGCATCGTAGGACACCGTGATGTCAATCGGAGCACCAAGCGTGCCACCAGTAACATCGATATCACACCATGAGAGCGTAGGATCGACGAACAGCGGCAGCAAGAATGTACCAGACACTCCGTGTGGCTCGGCATTGTAGTCCTCGCCGAACATATACCATTCGATGGTCTGATCGGTCGTCAAGCCGGCATCAGAAGTGACGTTCACGTCAGCGGAGAGATAATCCCAGTATGTATAGCCGAGAGCGTAGGTACCGGAGTCACCCCATTGAGCTTCCTGACCAAAGATGCCTCTCACCTCCAAGACATCCCAAGTGCCGACGAAATCAGTTAGGCTGTTAATCGTGAAGCCCGCCGGGAAGGCCAGCTCACCATAGGTTACCCACTCATTATCGTCAGTATCCGACCACATATTGAAGGTGATAGTCTGGGTAGCGCCCGGACTGAAGGTGCCAAATGTTTCCATATAGCTACCGTCAATGCTCTTGGCACCATAATCCAGAGTGGCCGTGAAGTTGATCGCGCCGGAGCCGGCGTTGGACAGCGTAACGATATCCGAACCGGTGGTGCCTTCAACAACGGGACCAAAGAAGAGTGAAGTCGGGTCAACCGACAGGATCGGGTTGGCTGTACCGATTTCAATGGTCACCGGAATGACAGTCGTGTTCTTACCACCGTCGTGGCTGATGTCCACACTGGCATTGTAAACACCCTCTTCGAGCTCAGTGGCGTCGAAGTTGACGTTGAGCCCAACCGTGGAGTTGGCCGGAACCGTGCCCGGATTCGGGTCAGCACTCAACCAGAGCACCGGACCTTCCGGACAATCGATGTTGAAC
>JBDRES010000026.1:0-89291 GCA_043819515.1 bacterium | reverse complement strand
CCTATGGAGTCATTCTTCGGAACTCTAAAACGGGAGTTGATCCATCACGAACGATTCGCAACGAAGACGGAGGCAAAACAGAGAATCTTTGAATACATCGAGATCTTTTACAACGGCTGGCGTCGCCATTCAAGTATTGGCCGGGTCAGTCCCATTGACTTTGAACGAAACTATCAATACCATGACCAACAGAAGCTGACCATTGCTTGTTAACCTGTCCACCTAACGGGGGGATGCTCAGCCCCTCCGCCAGCCGCAATGAAAGGGTGCCGTCAATCCACATTCGATTGCGGTTGATATTATGCAGGTAGTGCGAAGCGCTCAGGGAAGTGCGTATCGATCCCCAGGGTTGAACCAGATCAAGCGTCAAACTCCCCTGCTGCGAAGCCAGCCACTCGTTGGTTCTATCGAAGATAGTCTCTTCGAGATAGTCTACATATCTGACGGCCACCGCATACCCAAACCGAAGCTGTCGGTGCGTTGACTCGTTGTAAGGAAACAGATTGAATTCGACGGCCGCAGAGCCATATGTCTGCGATCGCTTGTTGCTGTACTCAGATGAGGACAACTGGGCTTCCACCTGGCCCGACCAATGATCGCCCAGACCAATCACCTGGCTGGCGCCAACACCCTTGCTACGAGATCGAGTCCATTCCGTTCCGTCTTCCAAAAGGTACCGGTCTTCGCTGTAGGTGCCCCAAAGATCGAAGCTGGTTTTGGCGTTTTCTGTAATTCGCGATGCCGAAGCATCGCCCCATAAACTAAGCGCGGTACGCTTTCTGCCCATTTAGCCAGCAATTAGCCTCTACTTCAAAGACCCAACTGTTCCACCTGTCCTCGGCCTTGGTCTCCTCGGACGGCAGCGAGAATCCAATGGTTACATGCTCCGTCAACGGCGTCCTGGCCACATAGCGCACCAAGCCCATCTTGAGCAAGTTGGCTACTTTCCGGCGCTCCAAATCGTCGGTGTCTGAGTCCGTCGTATAACATCTAAGTGTATCCGCCTGCCCGGCATATCGCCCCTGCCCCAGAAATGTCAGCGTGATCTCATCCCCACCTCCGCCGGTAGATTGGTCAGTGGCCAAAACATGGACATCAGCCTGCTTGCGATCTCTTACGAACTTGACGAAGGTCAGTTCTTCAATGTAGTAGCTGAGGTCGCAACCATCGCAATCGACGTAGATGGTCAGGGCAGGGTTACCCTGGCTGGAATCCTCGGCAGTAGGCTCCTGGCCATAACACAGATTCGATCCGCTCTAAAGAACCATTAGGAACGCAGCGATCATTGTCAGTGTAATTCTTCTCACAACGCCTCCATTTCAGCTGGGTCGCACAGCCAGACATCGTCATGGGAGTGGTACTTTTGGGCTGCCACTGTGCCCACCAGCAATACCGCAACCGCCGCTGTCGCCGGCAGAACTCTCATTGATGTGCGCATACTTCGCCTCTCTCTTTGACATTAACCAATTTTATAGTTATTGGGTAGTACGGGTCAAGCGGGCGGCGGTTTCATCACACTTCCAGCGATACCGTAAATTCTTGGGGTTAAACCACAAGTTTACCACGGGTTTGATTCCTTTCGATTGACTCCGAGAAACTCATGTCAAACCCGTTGTTATTTATGCAATACCATTTACACCACTTAGGATACACTACCGGTTCACGCGAGCCGGTCCTTTGGCCGGTGTTTGCGGCCCTCCGGCGCACAATTCGCGACCTGGACTTAACACGTTGACAAATGCGGCGCAATGGGTTATCATGAATGCGAGGGTGTGATTAGCGAATTCGGATCAAACCCCACTTCCCTCCGATTCCGATCGCATCCTGCCATACAACAAGGATAGAAAATTCAACGGACGGCGTTTGCAACAATCTCAAACCAAGGAGACCAATCATGCAACGCATCGCAATCTTATTGATCGTGGGTCTGATCTGCATGATCGGACTGGGCACCACGATCCAGGCCAAAAGCACCCCTGATGGTTACATCAATCCCGCTATTCGCGGCGATGACCACACCTGGGGCGGCGAGCAAGGTGTCGGCGATGACATCGACAATGGCGATGATCGCCCGCAAATCGGTATTATGCCATGGACATTTGGCATCACGCATGTGCTCTATGAACACCTGTTCATCATCGCTGATGAAGTCATGCATATGACAGGCTTCATTATTCCAACCGAAGAAGGGAGTGACCGGGGTCAGACTACGTCTGGGATAATCTCAACTTGCAAGGGTAACTAACATGACGCAGGAATTATTGGCAGGCATTGAGTTCCGCGATACCCTGGCTCATTACCTAAAGGGGCTGGTGGAAAAGCGGGACTTCGCCGCAGCCGTTAAGTGTTACGAGGATAATCGTGACATGGTCAACGGTGGCGATGAGGCATGGTCGGGAGATTTGCTCCACCATGTTGCGCAAGCCTATGCCTCCCTGACCGATTACCCGGCGGCATTGAGGTTGGCCCGGACAGCCCAGAACCTGCTTGCCAAATCAGGCGAGCAGAAGGGGCTGGCCGAACTCTTTGCAACCCTCGGGGGCATACTGCGCGAAATGGGCGAGATGAAAGAGGCTCAGGTTGCATTCCGCGACGCCGAGTCGATTTTCCGTCGCCATGATTGTCCGGAAGGTCAGGCGCGAGCGCTTAATCTTCTGGCCGGACTGTGCTATCGCCAGTCCGATTTCAACGGGGCGCTGGCCGCCCTGCTGGATGCGGTGGCGATTGCCAAGCGCCTGAACGATCAACGGATGTTGGCGTTCATGATGGGCAATATCGGCCGCATATATACTTTTATTGGTGACTTGGCCGAAGCCAAATCCCACCTGGAACTCAACATCAAGTTCTCGACCGAGCTGGGTGATCAGCGTGAGGCGACTCGCGCCCGTGTTGCCCTGGCCTATGTCCTGATGAACGAGGGCGAACTTGATCAGGCCGAGGCCTGTTTGAAGGACGCTTTGATTCAGACTATTGCTCTGAACCTGAAGCGTGATGAGATCATTTGCCGCTCCTACCTGGGGGAGATCGAGTACAAGCGGGAGCAGCACAGCCAGGCTATCGCGACCCTTCGCGGAGCATTGCAGCAGGCCCGGCAGATCAGCGCCGAGTCAAGCCTGGTCGGACGGATCGAGCGACTGCTGGCCGACGTCTGGCGGGCTTCGGGTGATGTCCGTCAGGCCGAGCGCTGTTTGGCCAAAGCCGGGGTTATCGCCCGCCGGAGCGGCGACAAGCTCGAGATCGGACTGGTAACCAAGGTCAAGGCGCTGTTGATGGCTGCGGCCGGTCAGACCGACCAGGCCCGACGTTTGATGGCTCAGGCTATCGATTGCCTCGACGAATCCGGAGTTCGCTTCGAGAAGGTCGAGGCTCTCATTGCCGCCGCCGGCCTGGATTTCTACGACGACAGACAGCGACTGACCTACCTGTTCCGGGCTGAGGAATTCTGCATGCGAAACAACCTTCACAGGCGTTTGCAGCAGGTGGAAAGACTCATCAGCAAGATCAGTATTAGTGGTCCCGATGCCCCCCGGAAAGCCGAAACGTCTGGACAGGTGCGGGCTGAATTCCACACCAACTGCAAGGCCATAAAGCAGTTCCTTGGTCAGATTCCGGCCATCGGCCAATCCGATCTGCCGCTGCTTCTGACCGGCGAAACCGGTGTTGGTAAAGACCATATAGCACGCCACTTCCATTCGGTTGTGCGCCCCAACGGCCCCTACGTAGCGGTCAATTGCGCTTCGTTGCCGGCAACTCTGTTGGAATCGGAGCTGTTCGGCTATCACCGAGGTGCTTTTACAGGCGCCGAGAAAAACAAGCAGGGTCTGTTTGTTTCAGCTGACGGAGGCGTGCTGCTTCTGGATGAGATTGGTGACATGCCCCTCGATCTGCAGACCAAGCTGCTGGGCGTATTGGAGCGCCGGGCCTTAACGCCACTGGGCGCGACCCAGGAAGTGTCGCTTGACTTCAAACTGGTGGCGGCTACCAATCAAAACCTGGAGGCTATGGTCGAAGCCGGGACATTCCGTCGGGACCTCTACTATCGACTGTCCGGCATTCAGTTCCAAGTACCCGCCCTGCGCCATCGCAAGGAGGATATTCCGCTGCTGCTGTCGCTCTTCGTGAAGGAGAACGGTCTGGGCCATCACCATCTGCCCGCAGAACTGGTCCGGCAGTTTGTAGCCTATGACTGGCCGGGCAATGCCCGTGAGTTGCTAAACAAGGTCAAGCGGCTGGCAGTTATGGTCGACTTGGCCGCCGATGGCGACCTGACCGAGCTGTCGCGTTCGATCTTTGCCTCGGATGTACCGGCCACTCAGCGGTCCATGTTTGAGGAGGTCGAGCGGTTTGAACGACAATTGCTGATTGAGGCCCTTCTGGCGACCGCAGGCAACAAGTCCGAAGCGGCCCGCATGCTCGGCATTCACGAAGCAACTGTGAGAACCAAGCTCAAGCGCTATGGCATCAGCTTGGAAGGAGGCTTACCCAGCTAGGGATGGGCGCCACCCGGGGTGGTGACTTCCTTGACGTTGTCGTAGAATAGTAGCCAAAAAAGCGCCGCACGACTCAATTAGGGGTTGTTGATCGTGTTGGCATACGATATCACTTCTTACTCCTTGGTTGCGGTAAGCGTTTGGAAATCAGGCGCTTACCGTTTTTTTGCGCCATCCACTCGTATGAACATACGAATGAAAATCGGATCATAGGCGGCATCATCCTCCTTCGGCAACATTAACTCCATGTCAAACAATGGATTGCGATAGCACGAAGGTGGCCGTTTAGGCGGCGGCACGACCGTTGCTATACAATAGACTGTCATTTTTGCTCCCTGAGCACTGTTGCTGGTGCTTGGTTTGTTCTTTTTCTCTTTGGTCAAGGCCCCCTGCATTCGAGGGGAGTGCAGGGGGCTCATTCTATTAATGTGACAACCGGCCCCACTAGTGAGCGTTGAGGAAGTCGCTAACTCCAAGGCACCCAACATTTGGGGATCTGTCGATGAATCCCGCGCGCGACTATATCCGACCCCAGAACACCCCCTGACCGCCTCTCGAGAAGGGGAGCCAACATAGTACGGGTGCCGTCGGGCGTCTCGGCCCGACGGTTCAGGTAGTACTTCAAAGTCGTCACGCGAGTCGCCAGGCGCCACCGGGTGACCTCGGCTTTTTCAACACGCCCCTGAACAGTGGCACACCAACAAGAAACGGCCCGCCACCTGAGTGACGAGCCGTGGTAATCTATCGAAATATCCGGATGGACTAAATGTCGAACCAACCGGTGTACATGTCGGTGTTTTTAGGGGACACTCTGACGTGGTATGTCTTTGCCCACGCCTTCATGCCTGCCAAAGCGTACGCGGCAATGTCTTCCTCGAACACAGAGGTACCGGTGCCCTGGATCCAGTAATAGGTCCAGGCCCCGTTCTGCAGACCGGGGGCATCGTATGAGTAGGTGTTGTCAGAGGCCGTGGCCATGTGCGTTCCCGCCACGCAATCGTCATGGAAATCACCAATCATGCAGGCATCGATGGCTGCCATCTTCTTAGTGCAATTGGCGGCATTAAAATACTGCATGACAAAGCCGTGGGTTAGGTACCACAAATCGGTCGAAATCAAACAGGAGCCGTAGGGAACCGGATCATCACCATGGCCGCTGTAGGAGAAGGCGATTTCATCACCCGGGGAGGCGTTGGCAACCAACCATTGCAGTCCCGCCTCGATATTGTCGGCCGTAGCATTGCGATCAAGGTCCATTCTCACGGTGAAACCCTGGCTCTGGAAATAGGACTTCATCTCCTGGGCGTCATCATCGCAATAGTTGAGGTCATTGGCGGTGCCTTCGTAGTCGGAAATACCCACAACATAGGCATACTTATGTGCCGGGTTGGGGTTCGGATCGACCTTGCTGCCGGTATCGGGCGGCGGGGGCGGGGGTTTTTTGTACAAAGCAGACGTCGGATCGGCGGTCAGGGTGTGGGCCAAAATCTCGGCCTGAGGACGGGTATCGACAAATTGTGGCCGCTGTACCAATTCGGCGTCAGGCACATTGTCGATACCGCTCGACGTGGTGGGGTTGTCGCTACAGCCGAACATCAAAAGAGCGAGGGCTCCAGCGACCAGAGCAAGCAGTAGTCTACGCATGTTGTGTTCCTCTCAATAGTTAGTTACCGAAGTGACAACAGATTGAACCAAGAACGGAAATACACTCCTTTCTCAGGATGGTTTGTATCCTGGACCATTGAATGCAATTGCGTTTTCCCTGCTTGTGTCTGCAAACTAAGCATAATCGGTGAATTCGTCAACCAATATTCGTGGCGCTTTCGCGCACAATCGGTTGGCTGTCGAGGCAATCCGGAGCATGCCGGCATGCCACCCATCATTTCATTTTACATTCAGGGTCGCATCACTTATCATTATACGCTATGTCACGATGGGCACTGGGGTTGATAGAGACCAAAGGACTGGTCGGTTCGATCGAAGCGACCGACGCCGCCGCGAAAGCGGCGGCAGTGGTAGTGGCATCAGCCGAGCTCACACCGGGTACATTGATGACCATTCGAATCGAAGGCGAACTGGGAGCGGTGCAGGCGGCTGTCGAGGCCGGAGCACGGGCGGCTGAGCGAGTCGGTGAGTTGTATTCGTCAACGGTAATCCCCAACCCCGACGACGGGCTGAGCCCGCTTCTGCCGCTCCTGAGATACGTCAGCAAATATCATCCCGATGAGGACCGGCCACCGTTGGACCTTGAGGGGGGTAGGCCGATTCCAGCAGTCCCCGGACGACCACCTGCAGCGCCGACCGACAGCAGCAAGTCACGACGACCAGCCCAGTCGCCGGGCCGTTCGGGTCAGGATAGTCCGGCCCCACGATCCAGCCGTGATCTGGATCAAATGAGTGTGGTCCAACTGCGCCGACTGGCAAGGAGCCTGCCGAACCTTGGTCTGCGCGGCAGAGAGATATCAAAGGCCAACAAACAACAACTTATAGACGCCATCAAACGCGTCTGGAATATGGATTAGCTATGTTTATCGGGAAAGTTGTCGGCTCCCTCTGGGCCACCCGGAAAACACCCAACACGGACGGGATGAAATTCCTGATCATCCAGCCGTACAACCTGAGCAAGGCCCCCAACACCGATACTGTTGTTGCGGCCGATATCCTCGGCGCCGGTGAAGGGGAAGTTGTCATGGTCGCCTATGGTCGGGCGGCGAGGTTGGCGGTCGGGAACGACGACATGTCGATCGAGGCCGCCGTGGTGGGGATCATCGACGAATACGAAGTGATCCCGGAGCATTATCGGGGTGATTTGGACCCGGAGCGCGCTCAATACAAAAAGCCGTAGCGGACCGGCAGGAGCAAACAATGCGAAGATTATTGCCTCAGCGTGGCTCGCGCAATCTGAAGTGGTTCTATATGCTGGCGATTGTGCTGGGATTGGCCGCGATAGTTGCAGTGGTTTTTCTGGTCGTCCGCAGCGGGTGGATTGTGGAACGTCTTAACCGCGACTCAGACGGCAACGGTGAACCGGAGAAGGTCGAGTGTGACACCTAGATGCCCAGCCTAGTCCAGCAAATCAAGGAGGCAGGTGTGGTTGGTGCCGGCGGCGCCGGTTTTCCGACCCATGTCAAGTACGCCGCGCAGGCTGAGTACCTTGTGGCCAACGGCGCCGAGTGCGAGCCGCTGCTCTATAAAGACAAGGAGCTGATGCGCATCTTCCCCGAAGAGATGAAGCGGGGCCTCGAGCTGGCGGCCGGGGCGATCGGCGCATCCAAAAAGATCCTCGGGATCAAAGCCAAAAACACCGAGGTGATCGGGCAATTCCGGCGGATTTTTGGTGGGACCGATATTGAGCTGTTCGAGATGGGCGACTACTACCCGGCCGGTGATGAGTATGTTCTGGTTTACGAAGCCACCGGGCGGCTGATACCCTACGGCAGCTATCCTGTTCATATCGGGTGTGTCGTTTCGAATGTGGAAACGCTTTTCAATGTCGGCCTGGCGTCTCTGGGCGTGCCGGTGACCGAGAAGTTTATTACTGTCGCCGGGGCGGTCAAACAGCCGGTAACGTTGAAAGTACCTATTGGTATCAGCCTTGGTGAGGTTATCGACTTGGCCGGCGGGGCAGCGTTTGACGGACCGGTCGCTGCTCTGGAGGGCGGCGCCATGATGGGCACACTAAGTCTGGATTTGAGCTCGCCAGTGACCAAAACAAGTGGCGGGTACATCATTTTGCCGATGGATCACTATTTGGTCCGCAGGCGCAATCATTCGATGTCGGAAATCAAAAAGATCGGGCAGTCGGCCTGCGATCAATGCACCTATTGCACCGAGTTTTGTCCTCGCTATCTGCTGGGGTATGAAATCGAACCGCACAAAGTGATGCGTACCCTCGGCTTTGCAGGTGAGAAGGAAAACCACTGGAGCAAGTTTGCGGTCAATTGTTGCGAGTGTAATCTGTGTTCGTTGTTTGCCTGCCCGGAGGAACTCGATCCCAAACAGGCCTGCGTTCGCTCCAAGAGGAATATCAGTCTGAGAAAACTGGATTATACTCCGCCCGATCGACCGCTCCGAGCGCACCCGATGCAGGCCCACCGCAAGATTTCAGTCGCGCGGCTCACGCGAAAACTGGGGTTGGCCCCATACGATACCCACGCTGATTATGTCGAGACCGACTATAAGCCGGCCAAAGTGGTGATCCCGCTTAAACAGCATCTCGGCGTCCCGTGCCAGCCGACCGTAGCCGTTGGCGACCAAGTGACGGTCGGGCAGCAGATCGGTGCTGTTCCCGACGGCGCTTTGGGCGCGAATGTTCATGCGTCGATCGCCGGACGGGTAAGGGATGTGAATTCCGCAATCGTTATAGAGGCAAGTTGAGTAGTTGCTGATGTTGAATACACCAAGGGCATACCGTGTGTTTCACCCCTGCGGAAGCAGGGGTCCATTCTTGCCTGCGTCGACGAAGACTGGATTCCCGCTTTCGCGGGAATGACGAAATGCGTAGGTCGGAACCCCTTAGGGTTCCGACAGATAGGACGACACAGGTAGGTCGGAACCCCTTAGGGTTCCGACAGAGGATGATACTAGTGCTGTCAGGCGACTCGCCTGACAGCCACTATGATGAGTAAGCGTGTCATGTTTCGATTTTGCTCAGCGTGACACCATAACAAGATCGGTTACGCCGCGAACCAACACAGGCGAGTCAGGAAAATGGAATACAACGCTATCGGACTTATCGAATATTCGAGTATCGCCAAGGGAATCGGTTCCGCCGACGCCATGGTGAAAGCAGCTGCAGTCGAGCTGGTGATCAGCCGGACTATCTGCAGCGGCAAATACATGAACCTGGTCGCGGGCGATGTACAGGCGGTGAAATCATCGGTGGCTGACGGGGTCGAGTACGCGCAGGAAAGTGTCATCGATACGTTTATTATTCCAAACGTGCACCCGGATGTATTCCCGGCCATGTCCGGCTCGACCGGGATCGAGAGTCTCGATGCGCTTGGGATTGTCGAGGCGTTTTCGATAGCGCCGTTGATTGAAGGGGCTGATGCCGCCGCCAAAGCGGCCGAAGTAAAACTGATCGAGATCCGGCTGGCGATGGCGATGGGTGGCAAGGCGTTTTTTACGATGACCGGCGCCGTCGGTGCGGTCCGGTCGGCGGCCGATGCGGCAGCTAAGGTGATTTCGAAGGCCGGAATGCTGGTGAATGTTGTCGTGATACCCTCGCCGCGACCGGAGTTGCTGCGGGACATATTGTGATGAACCGGTGAAGGACGATCAGGTCACACGCCCGTGGCGCAAGACCTGACCCAACGAGTGAAGAAGATCGCTGATAGCCCATAAGCCCCCCTGTGGGGGTGTCATCCCGGCGGAGGCCGGGATCCAGACAACGAGGATGGCACTGAGGATTATGATGAGGTTCTGCAAAGCTATGGTTGACTGGATTCCCGCATTCGAGGGAATGACGGACCAAGGCAGGTGCTGTCAGGCGAGTCGCCTGACAGCCGCGTAAGAATTGACAGTAGACGTTTATTATAAGAAGGCATACATGCCCCATGTCCTTATCAGATTTTGAAATTGGAAAGATAGCCGAGATTGTCGCCGGGAAAACCGGCGCTAAACTCGATGCCAAAGCATTGCGTCAGGTGATCGACCGCGTCGTCGACGGACTGAAAGCGCAGCAGGCCAACCCTGATATCAAAGGCGCGACGTGCGAAGTGTCGGCGAGCTCTGACTCATCCCCACGCACCGGTGCTCCTGAGTCGTCGATGTCAGCACCTACCTCCCCCAGCGAAAGAGACACTCCTAGGGTGTTGCCGCCTGACGAGGCTATGATGACCGACCAGGGGGGGCTGTATGAGCAGATCGAAAAATCCGACCATCACCGGATCATCATTGCGGCGTTTGGCAAGGATCGTCCGGGAATAGCGGCATCATTGACAGCGGTGCTGGCCGAGCATAGTTGTTCCATCGAGGATATCTCACAGACGGTGATGCAGGAATATTTCTCGATGATTATGATTGTCAATATCGCGAGTGCAACCGTCGATTTCGCGACGCTGCGTGACAAACTGGCCGCGACCGAAGCCCGCCTCGGCATGAAGGTCTACGTCATGCACGAGGACATCTTCAGGTATATGCATAGGATATAGACATGGGAAGAGCGGTCGATTGGCACTCGCGTATTGTCGGTTACGTTGGAGCGGCAACTGGAATAGGAGCCGTTTTAGTCTCGCTAGTGGCGATCTGTCAATCGGATGAGGCCGTGGAATGGCAAAGAGGTACGCGCATTCAAACTGAGGCCGAATTCAGAGCAGACTCCGTGGTGATTGGAAGGCTGAAGAAAGTCACGTTGGGTGCTGGAAGGCGAGTGTTTGAAGGCATTTTCTTGCCGAGTCTCCTTAAGATAACCAACGGAAGTCAGCACCCGATTACAATAGACACAATTGTAGATCGTTGTCTTCTGTGGGGAAGCGAAATCGAACTTGATGACGACGGATGGCGTCTTTTAGGCGTAGAAAGACCGTCGCAACCATTCGCGTATCCGCTGATTGTTCACCCAGGTGAGCAGGAGAGGATTCCATTTCTGGCACGCTGGTTGGCCTCGGGTCCTTCCAATAGCAGGATAGGCGAATCGTTGAAGGATACTACTGTATCTGTGGATGAAATCATGACTCTGCTATTCAAGGGCAGATTGTCTGACGACGTTGTTCCAGAGGCACTTCCGGCAGCACTCCTGCTCGACACGCTTCCGACGAGCGAAGACACCTCCTACACCGGGACCTTCGCGGGATCAGAATGCGGTGTGATCTTAGATATCTACATCGCCGCAGACACCATTCATACTTTTGTTTATTACATGCCTGATCTGGAAGTCAAATCTAACCTAAGAGAGACTGTCTGTCGAATGGAAGTGAATCACATACCGTCCTTTGTGAGCGAATCTCGTGAAATGCGATTCCGAGGAGTCTTCAATAAACCATGACCTACGATCCGAATGAAATAATCGAAACGATCCATATGACCGAGGTCGAGCACCTCGATATACGGACCGTCACCCTCGGCATATCACTGCGCAACTGCTCCGACCCGGATCCAAAGCAGTTGATGCAGAAGATCCGCGAGAAGCTCCTGCGGATTGCCGAGAACCATGTCAAAACGGTCGAGGCGGTCTCCAGCGAGTTCGGCATACCGATCGCCAACAAACGCCTGGCCGTGACGCCGGTCAGTATCGTCGCCGACGGACACAATCACGAGACATTTGTGAACGTGTGCAGAACGCTCGATGACTGCGCCGGTGAGCTTGGCATCGACTATCTCGGTGGCTACTCGGCGTTGGTTCAGAAAGGCATGACCCAGGGTGACCGGACGTTGATCGAAACCATCCCCGACGCGCTGGCCGCGACCAAGCGTGTCTGCTCGTCGGTCAATGTCGCCTCGACCAAGGCCGGGATCAATATGGACGCCATCGCGGTCATGGCGCAGATCATCAAAAGCCTGGCGTCCAAAACCAACGAAGCTATCGGCTGCTGCAAGCTGGTGGTGTTCGCCAACGCAGTCGAGGACAACCCGTTTATCGCCGGGGCGTTTCATGGCGTGTCGGAGCCGGAGACGGTCATCAATGTCGGCATCTCCGGACCGGGGGTTGTGCTCAACGCGGTCAAAAAAGCCGGGCAATGCGATCTGGGCGTGCTGGCCGAGGTGATCAAACGGACCGCCTTCAAAGTGACGCGCATGGGCGAAATGGTCGGGCGCAAAGTGAGCGAACGGTTGGGGATACCATTCGGGATCATCGACCTCTCCCTCGCGCCCACGCCCGCCGAGGGTGACTCGGTTGCTGACATCTTCGAAGCCATGGGGCTCGAACGCTGCGGCTGCCACGGCACCACGGCGGCGCTGATGATGCTCAACGACGCGGTCAAAAAGGGCGGCCTGATGGCGTCATCGTATGTCGGCGGGTTGTCGGGCGCGTTTATCCCGGTGTCCGAAGACGCCGGCATGATCCGCGCTGTCGAGGCCGGGGCATTGTCACTTGAGAAACTCGAAGCTATGACGGCGGTCTGTTCGGTCGGACTCGATATGGTGGCGGTGCCGGGCGACACACCCTGGGAATCAATCGCCGGGATCATCGCCGACGAGTGCGCTATCGGTGTGGTGAACAATAAGACGACGGCTGTGCGGATAATCCCCGTGCCGGGCAAGATGGTGGGTCAGTCGGCCGAGTATGGTGGTCTGTTGGGGACGGCGCCGATTCAGGCGGTGTCAAAATTTTCATCGCGCAATTTCATCCTCCGCGGCGGCCGCATTCCAGCGCCGGCAGGGGGGATAAATAATTAGGGGTGGGACAGTGCAGTCGCACTCCATCACACCCCTGCTTCAAACGTCAGCCTGTTGAGCTCGCATCCAGGCTACTCTGTATAGAAGTCAAACAGACTGAGCCCGGCCCCAGTCGAATCACTTCCTTCTTCTGTCGAATAGCTAACACCACTTTCGACGATTCTCAGCAAGTCGACAGAGAATGCCCTGAGTACAGGTCGACTCTCCTCGGTCTTAACGCTCTCTTCAGTCCATCCCTGTACTATCATCGCGACAACTTCGCCGTCCCTACTGAACACGGGGCCTCCAGAGCACCCCGGAGCGCAAGGCCCGTAGAAATCAATAAAGCTCACCAACTCCCCCATGTGTGCGCAAATGCCCTTTGCCGTGACAATCACGGGGCCAGCGACTGGGAGAGTATCCTCGATATAGGCAAAATAGAAAACTGTGTCTTCCGGGAGGATTCGCTCGAGGTTACCGATGGGAGTGGTTTCAGGATACTCACCACCCGTTCGACGATAGATGGCCAAGTCGTATCCTGATATCGTGCACTTGCGGGTCATCCTAAACTTGAATCTGCCGCCAAAATCTGAATACCACATAGTATCGCGAATCGCAGCATGCGCGGGGACAAAGACATTGTGACTGTCGCCGGCAACAAACGCAGTGGCGACACGATGGTGGCTGTCCGCACTAAGGAAGACTCTGCCCAGAGTCGTCTTTGGAATGTTCACACTTGCAGCGTTCACTTCGTTGGATAGAGTGCTTACCATACAGACTAATAGGACTGCTATAATGATCTTCATGAATAACTCCTGCTTCGTTTTTCGAGGGAGGTTGTGTGCCGAGCCCATGCCCGGCACCCTGTCCAATATCAATCACCCTTTTTCCCCCCCGTTCGTTTTACGATATTCCCGTGCTCATCCATCACGCCGACCTTTGTATGTCGGGCCGCATCCAGCACTTGATCCAAGTGCGGCTTGTCTGTCGCGATGTACGGCTTGCGGTGGTGACAAACCTGAGCCACAGAGGAACGAATGTCACTCGGCGTAACGGCCACTTCGATTGTCTGGTCCTTCCCTTTGACGTCTGGACCTTTGCCGCGGTTGTACACGACGCCGTGCTTGCGCGCCAGCCGCTCTGAAATCTGGTCGTGTTTTGACTTAGCCAAACCGACCTCCTCGTCTTTGTGCCCCAGTTAGACCTTGACTTTTGAGTTTGTGACGAGCAGATTAGCCAAGTAACAAGGGGCAAGATTAATCAGACCACAAATTGCCCGTCCCATTGGACAGCAGCGCCTCACACGCTGCTGTCCAGTTCTTTCGGGCACAAAATACTGTAAGCCCATGCCGGATGACTACAAAAAATTGTGCCCATTTTTTGTTTCCAATAAGCCATTGATTGATATTAGTTTAACGACCACCATTATTCGGGGGATTTTCAGCGTAGGACAAGGAGGTCCATGAATCTAGTTTTCTCCTCTCCTAAAAGCGTATTATGCAACGACTTGCACAGCACTATTCTGACAAGATGGCAGGATTGTTGGCAGTTGTTTGGCAGTAGTCGCTTTGTCTATTCTCTCTATGCAGGTCACCTATTGGGAGTAAGCAAGCCATGCCACACAAAATGACCGGTGAGATTCGGACCGATATGGATCAGGAGTTTGTCGATATACCTGCCAAAATGTGGGGTGAGGCGGTGTTTAATATCGACGGCGAAGAATTGGTCATGGAGATCAGCCTCGAAGACAAACCAATCGTCGCGCTCATGGCCGGCGAGGATGCTGTCTGGAAAGGGACGCTCGAGGGTCTCAAGATGCTCCTGCGCGGCGAGATCAAAGCGCGATGACTTCCTTATGTCATCCCTGCGGAAGCAGGGATCCACTCTTGTCAGAGGAGCCGAAGACTGGATTCCCGCTTCCGCGGGAATGACAACCGTCTGGTTGCCGCGGGAGTAACAACAGCGGGGTTGCCGCGGAAATGACGAAAACCGAATTGTCACTTGAGCATCGGACATGAAGCCCCTTGATACACGGTTAGACACAAAGAGAATACTGCTATGAACTACGCCATTATCCCGGCCGATGCCGGTTTGAGCGACGGGCGCTGGCAGGAGTACTACCAGTTGGCGCTGGATCTCGAGCGCGTGTATAAAGAGAACTGCCGCAGCGCCTCATGGCAGGATCTCAAGCAGCGGATGCTGTCACACCAGGCCGAGATGCCGGACCATCACTCGGGGATAATATTGGAAGATGATAATATCATCGGCTGGATCGACTTCACGGCGCGCAATGTCGGCACCCCCGACCAGGTGGCCTTCCCGAGGTTCAACATCCTTCCCGCGAGTATCCCGGATGAGCTGGTGCGGTTGATAACAACGTGGATACTGGACCATTTGCGCCGTTATGATGCCGAAATCATGTTCCATGTGGCCTGGGATGAGCGCTCGGTGGCGATCGCAGAAAACTGGGGCGGCCGGCAATTCAGTCGTAGCGAGAAGTTCGTCTTGCATCGTGATCGTGCTAATCGCGACCAGATGGAGCAGTACCTTGGTGAGGCGTCGCGGACCAACGATGATCTGGAGATGAAGTTCTTTGTGAATTTGCCTGATGAACTCTTTGATGATTACATAGCCCTGTTGAGTGAGGCGATGGCGGACATACCAGAGGAGGAAGATTCGGGTATGCCGAAGCGGGTCGATGTCGAGAGTGTCCGCAGACATAATCAGTGGCGCCGCGCCAACGATATCGATTTGCATCAGGCCATTCTGTTTGACCATGACAACCGCATGGCGGGTCTGACTGAAGTGACCGTCGGTGCCCGCGCGCCCAAGTTGGCGGATCAGATGATGACGGCGGTGGCGCGACAGTATCGTGGCCGCGGACTGGCCAAGTGGCTCAAGGCGGCGATGTTTCTTGAGCTGGAGAAGACTCGGCCGAAGATCGAACAGACGATCACCTGGATGCGGGCGATCAACGAACCGATCCAGCATATCAACGCCTGGATGGGGTTCGAGCTGGAGCGACTGGCGCGGGAGTTTCGGGTTCCGCGTGAGGGGCTTGAAACATATCTGAAGCAGTAGACTGCTAAACGAAGCACCTCTCTATGTCTTTCCGTACCAACCAACGTTGTCGTTTACCAACATAATAGTTGCCATCGCTTCACAGCCTGCTTATCTGTTTGATATGGCCTAGCTATCCCTTACCGCTCAGCCGATGAGGAGAACCAATGGATTCCAGCACAACATTAGTTATATCCTTCGCAGTTTATAGCCTGGGGATCATACTCTTTGGTCTCTACTCTACCAAACTCAAGAAGAGAACCTCCGATGACTTTGTTTTGGCCAACCGCGAACTGGGACCATGGGCCTCGTCGCTGTCGGCCTCGGCCAGCTCCGAGTCGGGCTGGGTTATGTTGGGTTTGGTTGGGGAGGCTTACGCCTTTGGTCTGGCGGCGATCTGGATAATCCCGGGGATTGCCGCCGGTTACCTGTTCAATTGGTTTGTGATTGCCGAGCGTATGCGCAGCTTCACCGCCCGCAGCGGCGCCGTCACCCTGACCCAGTTCATCGCCCACCGGTACGATCGCAACTCAATCGCTTTGAAGATAATCCCGGTAGTCATCATCAGCCTGGCCATGCTTGGATACGTGGCGGCCCAGATGAATGCAGCCGGAAAGGCCTTTGAAGCGACCTTCGACCTCGACTACACCTGGGGCGTATTGGTCGGGGCGGCAATCATTCTGACCTACACCGTCAGCGGCGGCTTTCGAGCCATCTGCTGGACCGACATCATACAAGCCGGCTTCATGGTCGTGGCACTCATTGGCATGCCCCTGATCGCCTTTGTCAAGATCGGCAGTCTGGGGGCGGTCACCCAATCGCTCCAGACGACCGACCCCGGCTTGATGGGCTGGGCCGCCGGCAAGGCCGGCATGGCCGGACTCGGCTTTGTGATCGGCCTGCTGGGGATTGGACTGGGATATCCGGGTATGCCGCATGTCCTGGCGCGCTTCATGGCGGCCAAAGACTCAAAAACAGTCGACAAAGCGGCCTGGATTTCAATGGCGTGGTTTGTGTTGGTATATGTCGGCGCGGTGGCGTTTGGTCTGATGGCCCGGGTTCTGTTTGGTGATTTGGCCGACCCGGAGCAGGCTTTACCAATTGCCTGCAACGAATTTTTGCCGCCGGTCCTGGCCGGGTTTGTGATCGCCGCCATTGTCTCGGCCATCTGTTCAACGGCTGACTCGCAACTGCTCGTGGTATCGAGCACGATTTCCAGGGATGTGGTCCCGCTCTTCAGTTCCAAGTCCAGAGACTATCTGGCCACCGTCAGTTGGGATCGCTGGACATTGGTGATTATCGCCATCTTGTCCATCGCGTTTGCCCTGACCAAGAATCGCGTCATTTTTGAGTTTGTATTGTATTCATGGTCGGTGCTGGGGGCCTCGTTTGGACCGGTCGTCATTCTCGGATTGCTGTGGCGAAGAACCACCAAGGCGGGCGCCATTTCCGGCATGCTGACCGGGTTGGTGGTGTCGGTTATATGGCGCAACACACCGGCGCTAAAAGCTGTGGTGTATGAACTGGTCCCGGCTTTCCTTCTGGCCCTGGCAGCCGTCGTGATCGTCAGTCTGTTAACGCACGCCAGCCGGGCTAGTGACGCCTAAGCGGCGGAGGGGCATGTCATGAAACCGCAAACTATACGTAATCTCATTTTCTTACTGCTGCTGATACTGGCGGGTTTGATCGGCTTTGCAATTGCCGGATATTTGATGCTGGCCTGGGCCGTGCCGCCGACCGATGGCTACATGGTAGTGGACGGATTGCGCGACTCTGTTACTGTTACTTATGACAGGATGGGGATCCCGCAAATCTGGGCCGACAACGAGCATGATGCCTATTTCGCCATGGGTTACCAGCACGCGGCCGATCGTTTGTTTCAGATGGATCTGGTGCGGCGGGTTTCGCTGGGGCGGCTATCGGAGATGCTGGGCGAGGTGACTCTCGGCCTGGACATTCAACAACGTCGCCTCGGTCACGGACGTATGGCGCAGGAAGCTGCCGGCGGATTGAGGCTGCGCGACCGGGAACGGCTGCGAGCATACTGCGATGGCATCAACCGCTACGCCACATCCTGTCGGGCTCTGCCTTTTGAATATCGTCTGCTGCCGGTGACATTCGAAACATGGACGATTGAGGATTGCCTGGCCATCCTGAGCTACCAGACTTGGTTTTCCAACGCTCTGATGAGTAACGATGATCAGTACCTTCGGCTGTACGAGCAGTTGGGCGCCGAACGCACCAGCCGGTTACTGCCGGTCTATCCACCCTGGGCACCGGTGACAGTGCCGGAACAGCCGCCGCACGGAGGCCTTTCCCCTGACTATCACCACGACCTAACAACTGCGCCATCCCCTGCCTACCTCGGCCGGACCGGTGATGACGAACACCTGTCAGGTTCGAATGTCTTTCAGTCCGCAATCGCTTCTTCTGTCCTGGAAAATGATGCGTACCCCATGCGCATGACCACCGCTTCCAATGCCTGGGCAGTCGGACCACAAAAATCGGCCGGCGGTAAGGCCATGCTGGCCTCCGACCCGCATCTGGAAATCACGCGGCTGCCCCAGTTCTGGTACGCTATGGGGATACACTGCGAAAGCGACGGGCCAAACGCTCTCGGCATTACCACTCCCGGGTTGCCATACATCATCATGGGCCACAATGGCACGGCTGCTTGGGCATTTACGGTGGGCGGCATCGACGTCAACGACTACCATATCGAACAACTCGACCCGAACGACAACAGCCGCTACCTGACTCCAGATGGTTACCAGCCGCTGACGACGCGAGTCGACACGATCGCCGTCGCCGGGCGGGATCAGCCGACGGTGGTCACTAACCGGTGGACCCGTCATGGACCGTTGGTGAACGAGGGCGACGAATCGAGCGGAACACTATACTCTCTGCACTGGGTCGGCTACGATGTAGATTTGGCGGGCGCCGTTGGGGCTGGATTTGATCTTCATGGCGTAACCGATTTCGACTCTTTTCGCCGGGTGGTTACGAACCTGGGCGCCCTTGATGCCAGCTGGCTGTACGCCGATTCGGCCGGTAACATCGGATATCAGTTGGGTACACCTATTGCGATCAGACCACCGTTGGTAGCCGCATTGCCCGGCGAAGGTTGGCTGGCCGAGAATGACTGGCAGGGATTCGTGCCCTTGGATGAGACGCCACATGCACTCAACCCTGAGCGGTCGTGGCTGGCCAGTTGTAACAATCTGCCCAGCCGTGGCCCCTGGATCGGCGCGTTTGCCTTTGACCGCATTACTCGTATCAGCGAATTGCTGGGCCGGGCAGGTCTGTTCAGCCCGAGCGACATGTGGATTATGCAAATGGATCTGGTGGACGCCTATCTCCCGCGCTGGAAGAATGTCCTGGCCCAAGCGCTGGTGCGGTTGGAGGAAAGTAAGCCGGCCGGTGAAGTCTTGACCTGGGATGGTTCTTTTGATAGCGATTCGCGTACGGCGGCACTGATGGCGCTTTTCTACCTCAACTTGCGAGAGGTGGTTTCACGTAACGAACTGGACGGCGTCGACGGCCTTCTTTCCAAGGCCGCTTTTGACCGACTGCTGCTGGGGCCTGTGGATGATGCGCCGGATGACGAAGCCTACAACGAATCGATCGACATGGCCGCCAGGAAGGCTGTCGCTGTCGTCGCCGATCGAAGCTGGGGGCAGATGTTATCGCTTTCGATGAGTCATCCCATGGGTCGGGTGCCGATCCTGGGTGATCTGCTCGGACTTAACCGCGGCCCGTGGCCCTGGCGCGGATCGGCCGGGACGCTGGATGCCGCCTTCTATCGCGCGCATGGCGACACTTCGTTGACGGCGGTTGTTGGACCGAGTTGGCGCTTTGTAATTGATTTTGCGGATGTTGATGGCGCCACGATGGTTTTGCCGGCCGGCAATTCCGGGCATCCGATGAGCGAGCATTTTTTTGACTTTTTTGATATGTGGCGGGATGGCAAGCGCTGGAATGTGCCGTTCAGTCGAGAACGGGTGTTTGAGCGAGCGGTGTCGAGCTTGGTTTTGGTGCCAAACGAGAACTAACTACTGCTCTCTCCGTTAGAATTGCCCTATGGCAAACGCCCCGACCGAGCCAGGCTCGACCGGGGCGTTTTATTTGCCGTAAGACGGCTAAGGGGTTATTCCGTTTTCTCGCCGGCGTCTGTTTCGTCGGTCTCCGATGAGGACTCGGTCTGGACCGACGGCTCAGCCTCCGCTGCCGGAGTTTCGGCAGGCGGCTCGGGCTCAGTCGGTTCGGGCTGGGAGTTAGCCCTGGACTGCGCCAGGAACGCCTTAAGCTCTTCCGGCATGGCCTGTTCCATGGCGGTCGGTGCCGACTCGTACGATGACTGTGGCGGTGGCGGTTTTGGGGTCGTCCGCTGCTGTGGTGCTGCCGGTGGTTTGGCCTTGGGTTTTGGCCTCGGGGTCGGAGTCGGCGGAGCCGCCTGGTCGGCCGGGGCCGCCTCACCACGCTCGCGCTTGCGATAGTAGGCCGTCTCCGACAATACCACCTTACGCTGGCCCTTATCCAATTCGATCACCTTCAACGGGATCGACTCGCCTATTTTGTAAACATCGTCGCCTTCGCCTTCAACCTTTTTGGAGAGCTGAGCCAGCGGCACAAAGCCCTCAACATCGCCGTCGAGATCAACCAGAATGCCCCGGTCGAAAACCTTCGACACGGTTCCCAAGCACTCGGTGTTGATAGCGTACTTGCGGGCGATCTCAGGCCATGGATCCTCAGAGAGCTGTTTGTAGCCCAGTGAGATGCGACGGTTCTCGTGATCGATCTTGAGGATCTTCACCTGGACACTGTCGCTCTTTTTCATGACCTCGGAAGGATGCTGAATGCGACGAGTCCAGGACATGTCGCTTATGTGAACCAGACCATCAATGCCGATTTCCAGTTCGACAAAAGCACCAAAGGCGGTCAGATTGCGAACCTTACCCTCGACAATCTTGCCCGAGGGGTATTTCTCTTCAATGGTAGCCCACGGATCCGGCTCCATCTGCTTGATACCCAGAGATATCTTCTCGTTGTCCTTATCCACCGAAAGCACGATAGCCTCGACTTCATCATTGACGCTCATGATTTTCGAGGGGTGCTTGATGTGCTGTGTCCAGGACATTTCCGATATATGAATCAGACCCTCGACACCCTTCTCAAGCTCAACAAAGGCACCGTAATCGGTGATTGAGACGACCCGCCCCTTGACTTTTTTACCCAGCGGGAATTTGTGTTCGATGTTTTCCCACGGATAAGGCGTCATCTGCTTCAGACCAAGCGAGATGCGAGAGGTCTTTTCGTCGAAATCGAGAATCTTGACATCGATCTTCTCGCTGAGATTGACCATCTCGGAAGGGTGGCGAATGCGGCCCCAAGACATATCGGTAATGTGCAAGAGTCCGTCAACACCGCCGAGATCGATAAAGACACCAAAATCGGTGACGTTCTTCACGACCCCCTGGCGGATCTGGCCGACGGCTATCTCGCTGAGAAGCGAGCTGCGCATGGAATCGCGCTGTTCTTCGAGGACAATTCGACGCGACACGACAATGTTGCGCCGGCTCTTGTTGAGCTTGATGATCTTGACCATCATGGGTTGATTGATAAGAGCGTCAAAGTCGGGCACCTGCCGCAGAGCAACCTGCGATCCCGGTAGGAAAGCGTCAACACCCATGATATCAACCACCAGACCGCCCTTAATGCGACGAACAACGGTACCTTCCATCTGCTCGCCGGAGTCGTGCACGTCACGAATGTTGTCCCAGACGCGCATGAAGTCGGCCTTCTGTTTGGAGAGAATCAACTGGCCGTTGGAATCCTCTATCTGCTCCAGGAAGACCTCGATGATGTCACCGACGGCGATATTCAGCGGCGCCGGGAACTCATGAATGGGAATAATACCCTCGGACTTGAAACCGACATCAACAATGACGTCGTCACGGCCGACACCCATCACGGTGCCGGTGACAACCTCGCCCTCCTTGATGGCCTTGATGGTCGAATCATACATGTCGACCATCGCTTGCCACTCTTCGGGTTCATAGACTACCCCGGAGACATCGGTGATCTTGACCGCCTTGATCTCATCGACGTCGTCGTGCACGGTCGGCATGGCCGCCCGAATCTTGGCTTTCTCCTGAACCCGCCGGTGGCGCTGGGTCAGTACGCGTTCTTCTTGCTGCCGCTCAAGCAGCAACTGCGCCGCGGGATCGACGACTGTCGCCGTCCGGGTGAGTTTGGTTTTGACCTTGACGGTCTTTTTGGCTGCTCCCGCTTTACGCTTTGAGACTTTCTGGGGCGCAACTCTGGGAGTGGTTTTGTTGGCATCTGCCATGTTGTAGAGAGAACCTCCTTATGAAACCCCGATGGTTTGGATTTTTTCCGCTACGGGAAAACCATCAAGGGGTGCCGGACGTCGCTGGCAACGTATGCCGGCAGCGCCCATATTAACAGAAAGCCGAGAAAATCCAAGCGGTTTTTTCAGTTTTCTGTCTGGCTTTGGTTATCGGGTGGGTTGTTGAAATCCTTGATCCTCTCGTCCCGCTCGCGAAGCTGCCGAATGCGATCCATAACCGCCTGCGAGACAGACAAGTAGCTGTCCTTGCCAATTTCGAGCGAGGCCAGCCATTCGGATGTGATCGGTTCACCGAATTCTATCCGGAGGTGTTCACGAAAAGTGAGGCAGGCTCCGATTCGATCCGAGCCCCTAATGTAAGCCGGTACAATCGGGCAACCTGCCTTTAGTGCAATTCTACCCAGACCAGGCTTGGGCGGCAAGAACTCCCCTTTCCTCGCCCGCGTTCCTTCCGGGAAAACAACCAGCCCAAGACCATCTTCTAGAATCTGATCGGCCATTTCCAGGGCGCCACGGTCGATCACGCCGCGCCGCACGGGGCGAGCATGGACCTTTCGCAGAAGCCAGCCGATCGGCCCCCATCGAAACAACTCCGCCTTAGCCAGGAAATAGACGCCGCGTGGAACCCAGCAGCCGACAATCGGTGGATCGTAATAACTGATATGGTTACAGGCCACGATAAACGGACCCTGGCGAGGCACATGCTCGGTGCCGCTCACACGCGCTCGTAAGAGCAGCCGGCTGAGCACTCGGAAAAAAGTCCAACCCGCCCAAAATAGAATATCCATGGCTACTTGAACACAGAACGCATCAGAGCGATGATATGATCAATCTGCTCTTCAATATTGAGATTGGTGGTATTGACGACATAGGCGTCGCGGGCCTGGGTCAGCGGCGAATGCTCGCGACCCGAATCGTAAGCATCCCGTCGTTCGATATCGGCCACCTGTTCTTCAAGGGTCGTCGAGATACCCATTCTAGCCAGGTCCAGAAGACGCCGTTGGGCCCTCGTCCTGACGGTTGCATCAAGGTAGATTTTGATATCCGCCTTCGGAAAAACGACGGTGGTAGTATCCCGTCCTTCGGCCACAATCGACCCGTTGGCCCCAAGCCGGCGTTGCATCGACACCATCGCCCGGCGTACACCGGGGTGAGCAGCAACTTCCGAGACGTGCTGAGTAACTTGCGGCGTGCGGATCTGCTGGGTCACGTCAACGCCGTTGATCAGGACACGCTGCTCGCGGTCCGGATCGGACTTGAATTCAATCGGGACCTTATTGGCCAGAGCGGTGAGGCGGTCGCCGTCGCTCGGGTCGATCCCGTTCTCCAGCACAAACCAAGTCAGGGCTCGATACATAGCCCCGGTATCCAGGTAAAGATAGCCCAGCTTCCGGGCCAGGATCTTGGACGTGGTCGATTTACCCGCGCCGGCGGGTCCATCGATGGCAACGATCTTACCCCGAAGTTTTGACAGATTTAGTCTGAACTCATCCATCTGTGGATACTAACCCGCACCGGCCCAAAATGCAATTGAAAATTGGGTTGCCCCTGACGGTTACAAATCGGGCCAAGCGATTGATCTCCAATCGCTTGGTATTGTTAAACAATCGCCCGGCCGGTTCGTATATGTCTCGGTGGTCGTATTGCTTGTGGAATTGGCAATTGCGATTATATTGGCACTGGCGTGGATTGACCGAAGGCAAAATGAGTAACAAATGACGCGATGCTTCCTGATTCTACTTCTGTGTGTCTTTTTGACGGCGTTTGTTACGACCGTACCGGCCGTTCCCGATAGCACCGAGTTTGAGGGGTACCTCAAGGACTATGATGCTACTTCCCAGGGAACGATGCAGCGCCCGCCTGAAATCGATTTCCGGGTGCATCGCAACGGTCGCTTGTGGAACACCGTAAACAACAACGGCATCATGGGCAACGTATACGGTTTCCCTCTGTCCGACATGTACAAAGCGGCACCGTCGTTTCGCTTCCCCGGTTATAGCCAGACCACCTACGGTCAGCAGATAGGGTTGTGGGTTGGTGGCGTGGTTAATGGTGATACCCTGGTCAGCACGACCATCGACGAACTCGGCCAACAGGAGTTCTGGCCCGATTATTATCCGTTCGGCCAATTCGAAGCCAAATCGACCAACCCCACCTCGCCGGACTATTCCATCCGAGCCCGGGCAGAACAGGAATTCCGATGTGTCTACACCGACACTTTCCAATACGAAGATTTTGTCCCGTCCAATAACTATGACCGGCGCAAACACCAGCCGCTTAACATCGCCGTTATGCAGACATCATTTAGCTGGTCCAATTCTTATGCCGCCGATTTTATGATTGTTGATTACGGTGTCCAGAATCTAGGGGATGATACTATTAAGTCGGCTTACATCGGGCTCTACTATACTGGGTTCATTTGGCATCGCGGCGAGCAACCGTATCCGATAGCGGACGAAGTCGAAGGATACATTGATTCCATTCCGTATGAGTACGAGGGGCTGGGATACGAGCCGCTGCACCTGGCCTGGGTGACCGACAAGGACGGTCGCTGCATGACTTACGGATGGGATTTTATAAACACCCCCAACGCTATCGGTATTGCTCCCCTGCACCTGCCGCACGGGACGCGAACCTGTAATTTTAACTGGTGGATCCACCAGCCCGGCAGTTACTACAATTGGGGGCCGCGGATGCAGGATTCTGACGATTATCCGCTGCGGCTTTTCTTTGGCGGGTTGGGTCGACCCCTGAGTGATCTCAATCGCTATTACCTGATGGCCAAACCGGAGGTGGACTACTCCGGTTTTGAGGCTGCGGTTAATTTCATGGGGCGGGGCTGGTTGCCGCCCCACCGCCAGAAACAGCGCATCGCCCTGGGACATGTGGTCAACATGGTGACCTCCTTCGGCCCCTTCACCCTGCCGCCAAGAACGGCCGACACGCTTACCGTCGTGGTCTCCGCGGGCGAGAATGTCCACACTAACCCGGATGCCTACACTGAGCTTTATGATTTTCGCAATCCCTGGCCGTTTATGAACTACCTGGACTTTGATGACCTGATCAACAATGTCCGCTGGGCCAAAATGATCTATGACAACCCGGGCGTCGACACCGACGGCGACGGCGACTCCGGTATGGCTTTCTGGTATGTCGATGAGGAGCTCAACGACAGCTCATGGGTATACTACAGAGGAGACGGGGCAGCCGATTTCCGAGGAGCCACACCACCCCCGTCGCCGCTCTTGCGTATCAGCGCCGAAGATCATCGGCTGACCGTTCGCTGGAACGGATATACGACTGAAAACTACGTCGACCCTATGACCCACGTAAAGGACTTTGAAGGTTATCGGGTATATCTCTCCAGGTCTGAAAGAACTGAGGAGGCGATGTTGTTGGCCTCTTACGACCAGGAGAATTACAATCGGTATCGCTATAACAAATTGCGCCAAAAGTGGGAAGTTAAGGAGCTGCCCTTTTCACTTGACTCGCTCCGCGCCCTCTACGGCGAGGACTTTGATCCCCTGGATCACCCCCAGGGAGACCCACTCACTTTCGGCACCGTGACCTACTATTTTACCAAGGTCGATTACAACCTCAGTGATGACCGCAGTCTCCAGGGGATACACCGCCGTTACCCCGACGCCGCCCGGGATCCTCATGACGTCGATGAAGCAGGACGTCCACGCTACTGGGAGTGGGAGTACATAATCGACGACTTGTTGTCGACCGTCCCATTTTACGTGTCGGTTACGGCCTTCGATTTTGGGCACATGCCACGAGATCTGCCGGCGATGGAATCGACGGTGAGCGAGAACCAGATCCGGGCCATGGCGGCCGAGCCGTTTGGGGTCGGCCGGAATGACAACAAACTGGATGTTTATTGCTACCCCAACCCGTACCGGATCGACGCCGGGTACTATGCCGCCGGCTTTGAGAACCGCGAAGACGAGACCAGTGCCGAGCGGGCCCGTACTATTTGGTTTGCCAACCTGCCCGAAGAGTGTACTGTTTCGATATATTCGCTGGATGGCGATCTAATTCGCAAGTTGGACCATGACGGGACCAAAGAACCGGGAATGGCCTCTCATCTCCGATGGGATCTGATCAACCGCAATCGGGAACCGGTCGTGACCGGCCTCTATTATTGGGTGGTGGAGTCAGGCCTGGGATCGCAGATCGGCAAACTGGTGATCCTGAAGTAGATTGCGGGCGACCTGCGCCGTTTGATGTGGTCGAGCAGGAACGCCGGACCACTCCCGCCCGGTGCGGCTTGACCCGATGGAGTAATATGAAAGTGACCTTTCAGCCGCAGCGCATTCTGACAGCGTTGATTCTGATTAGCATCGTGGCCGGATCGACCCTGGCTCGCTGGCCGGCCAATGGCTTGCCGCCTCAAGCCGGACCAACCACCAAAGAGAGCATCACCGGAAAGGCCGCGGCTGATTTCCCGTACCTCGATCATGTCGTTCACAACAACGGTCTGTTGCTGAATGTCATGAACAACAACGGTATTCTGGGCAATATTTTCAATTACGAATACCTCGGAATGAACAAGCAGGCCCCCTCGTTTTACCATCCGGATTACAGCCGGATTCAGCACGGTTATTACGCCGCGCTGTGGGTCGGCGGCATCGTAAACAAGGACACCTTGGTTTCGGTGGCCATCGATGTCGACTGGAACCCCTGGGACTGGGAATATCCTATGGAATTCTGGCCGGACGTCTGGCCCTTGGGTCAGATCGAACGCAAGTCGAGCCTGCCCAACTCGCCGTACTACGATTTCCGGGCCAAGGCCGAACAGCAATTCACGGCCACCTTCACCGACACTTTTGAGCGCGAGTGGTTTGTGCCGGCCAACAGCTGGGACAGACGGGAACATCGGCCGCTCAATATCGAAGTTACCCAGACGAGCTATTCGTGGTCGTTCAAGTACGCCAAGGACTTTATTATCGTCGACTACAACCTGAAGAACCTCGGTCGCGAGACCATCAAGGATGCCTATGCCGGACTGTATTATGTCGGCTGCGTGCACCATCGCGGCGAACAACCGTACGCTCCGTCGGACGATGTCGCCGGATACATATACTCGGCCGAGCCGGATTACGCCGATTGCGGTACCGAACCGATCCGGGCCGCCTATATTCGCGACAATGACGGTTGGTCGTGGTCGTTCCCCTGGAATTTCGTCAGAACCAGCTCCGCTTTCGCCATTGCGTCGCTCAGCATGCCGGCCATTGATGCCCGGAACAACTTCAACTGGTTCTCCAACTCCTGGAGCTCATATTTTAACTGGGGACCCCGACAATCGGGCACTTACGAATACCCCTTCAGACGCTTTGCCGACGGCGGCTTGGGTGAGCCCAAAAGCGACGCCGACAAGTACTATATGATGGCGCGGCCGGAGATAGACTACCCCGGCCACGAGGCCATGGTTGACTATACCGACGAAGGCTGGCTGCCGGCGCACCACCAGGCGGGGACCATAGCCCGGGGGCACTTGCCTGAATTTGTGACGTCATACGGTCCCGTCACAATCGAACCCTACGGCTCGGCGCGTTTTACCATCGTGCTGTGCATTGGTGAGGATATTCACTGGGATCCTGAGGCCTACCGCGAGATATTCGACACCCTTAGTCCCGGTCACTTTGCCGGACAACTCGATTGGAGCGATCTGATTGAGAATATCAAGTGGGCCAAGCGCATTTATGATAATCCCGGGGTCGATACCGACGGCGATGGAGACTCGGGTCGGTATATCTGGTATGTCGATCCTGAGACCGCTGAATCGACACAGGTCTTCTGTGAGGGTGACGGTGTCCCCGACTTCCGCGGCGCCGCCCCACCACCGCCACCGGAAGTGCGAGTGGGGACTGAGAACAATCGTATCACCGTGCGCTGGAATGGTCGTGACACGGAGAGCGCTTTTGATCCCTTCAGTGGCGTGCGTGACTTCGAAGGTTATCGAGTTTATATCGCCCGGTCCCGGCGGCCGGAAGAATTCACGATGATAGCATCCCACGACCACCTCGACTTCAATCGCTATCGATGGGATTCCCGACGGCGCAGGTTTATTCTCAATGAACTCCCTTTCACGCTCGATTCTCTGCGGACAATCTACGGCGAAGATCTCGACCCTTCCGCCTATTCGCACGACAATCCGCTCTCTCATAACGGCAGCCTGTGGTATTTCGAGACCGTCGATTATAACGCTTCCGATCTGCTCGATCCGGCCAACATCCACAAGCTCTACCCCGAGGCGGCGTATGATACCGCCGATGTCGACGAGGCCGGGCGCATGCGCTATTACGAATATGAATACGTCATCAACGACCTGCTACCCAACGTACCCTATTGGGTGAGTGTCAGTGCCTTCGATTTTGGACATCCTCCCAAGGATCTGGAGCCGCTGGAATCGGCCCCGATCCAGAACGCCGTTGAAGTCTTTGCCGCCGATCAGGGCGCCGCTGTTCTGGCCGACGGCCACCTCAATGTCTACTGTTATCCCAACCCCTACCGTATCGACGGCAACTACGCCTCGCGTGGACTGGAAAACCGCAGCGATGAAACCTGGGCCGAACGCGCCCGCGCTATTTGGTTTGCCAATCTCCCCAATGAATGCACCGTGTCGATCTACACTCTTGACGGCGACCTGGTCGACCGGTTGGAGCATAACGAGCCGCCCGGCTCCGGCACCGCCTCGCGCGAGGCTTGGGATCTGATTAATCGCAATAATGAGGCCATTGTAACCGGGCTGTACTATTGGGTGGTAGAATCACCATATGGACAGCAAATCGGCAAGGTGGCCGTGATCAAGTAGCTGTCCGATCGGGGGCCGCCCACCCTGTCGTCGGAACCACACCTGGACACCCCGGCCTGAAGATTTGCCAAATTCCATCTCAGGGACGCTCAACTCTTGACGAATTCGCCACGGCAGCTATATTGAGGGCAAGAGAAGAGGAGCAAACGATGCCTGTAAATGGTCCACCGCCCGTCTGCAGCTCCCTACCGGATTGATCCACATCGGAGGCCTCATGAATTCGTATCACTATTTGCGAACCGTCGTGCTTGTTTTGCTTAGTGTCTTTGTTTTCGCTTTGGCAGTGGTGGCCGATCCGCCCAATTCGTTCGACCTCCGCAATGTCGGCGGACAGAACTATGTCACCTCGGTGAAATCGCAGGATGGCGGCACCTGTTGGACCCACGGCGCGGCGGCAGCCATGGAAAGCAACATGCTGATGTTTGGGACCTGGACGGCGGCCGGCGAAAGCGGCGAGCCGAACCTGGCCGAATATCACCTGGACTGGTGGAACGGCTTCAATCAGTACAATAACGATGATGTCGGCGGCGCCTCCGGCAGCGGTCTGGTTCCGCACGAGGGGGGTGACTATTTCGTGTCGACGGCATACATTTCCAGGGGCGAGGGATTTGTTCGGGATATCGACGGACAATCTTTTGAGCCGCCGCCATCGCGCTGGGAAGAAGGCTGGCACCGTTATTATGCCACGGACATCGAGTTTCTCACCATGGACAACAGCCTCAACGGCATCAATGTGATCAAGCAGACTATTATGGACAAGGGCGCCATAGGAACCTGCATATGCGCCGGGTACTACTGGGTCACCTCCACCATCCACTATCAGCCGCTTAATGATCCGACCGATCCCAATCACGCCGTCACGATTGTCGGCTGGGACAACAACAAATATGTCCCGGGCGCTCCCGGTTCGGGCGCCTGGCTCACCAAGAACTCCTGGGGAGCAGGCTGGGGCTTGGACGGGTATTTCTGGATCTCCTACTATGACCGACACAGTTGCCGCCATCCTGAGATGGGCGCTGTTTCGTTTCAGGGTGTCCAGATGATGCCATATGATCGCGTCTATTACCACGACTACCATGGTCAGCGCGACACTCTGGGCGGTGTCTTTGAGGCCTTTAACGTCTTTCAGGGAGTGGATGGAGAGTTGTTGCGGGCCGTGAGCTTTTTTACTACGGCCGACGATGTCTCCTATACCGCCAAAGTCTATGACGACTTTGTCGGCGGCCAACTGGAAAACGAACTGGCCACCAAAACCGGCACTATCGAACGTCGTGGGTTCCACACCATCGAACTCGATGTCCCGGTGGCCATTGAGGGTAATAACGACTTCTATGTCTATGTTTATGTCTCTAACGGAGCCCATGCCTACGACCGCACATCCGACGTGCCGGTCTTGTTGGGTGCCGACTACCGAGTTACGGTGCCGTCAACTTCGAGTCCGTTCGAAGGATATTATAAGGTGGGTGCGGATTGGGTCGATTTCTACCAGTATGATCCGTCGGGCAGTTTGTGTATCAAAGCCCTGTCCGACATCGTCGTCCAACTCGAGTGCGACACCACCTGGGGCTGGGCGCCGATTGACGTAAATTTCTCTGGTTTATCTGAGTTGGCCGTCGAGCGCTGGACATGGGACTTCGGCGATGGCGACTCGGTTGAAGCGCAGGAGGCACCACACAGCTACCCCGAGCCGGGTCTTTATGATGTTTCCTTAACGATCGAGTCAGGTGCCAACACATACCGCGTAATTCAGCGCGGTTGCATTGCCGCCCTGGCCGATACCCTCTGGGCCGACACTGTCCTGGCTCAGCCGGGGCAGCCGGTAGAGGTGACCATTTATGCCAAGAACAACATGCCTCTGAGCGAATTACGTATCCCGGTCGAGTTCGGTGGATCCCTAGAGCTTTATGGTCTTCCTGAGTTCACGACCGAAGGTTGCCGGACCGAGTATTTTGACTTTCAGCAGATTCAGAACCTTAATCCGGGCGGCAAGGCGGCCACCTTCCGCCTGGCCATTACCAACGGCATGCCGCTGCTGCCAGCCGGTGAAGGGCCGGTCCTCAGGGTGATTTTTGAACTCGATGGTACCCCGGTCTTCGGCCAAAGTGCGCCGATCATCCTTGATGGCTACACCAGCACCTTCGTGCCGCGCTTCGACGGCGATCGGGCGCAGTACGCACCGGGTACGCGGGCGGGCTTGGTCCATTACAGCGATTGCTGCCAGGGTTTCCGCGGCAATGTCGACGGTGACGCCGAGGACAATATTGATATTGCCGACCTGGTCTACCTGGTCAACTATATGTTCAATGGCGGCGCCACTCCTCCCTGCATGAAGGAAGCCAATATCGACGGCGACGTCTTTGGCCAGATCGAAATCACCGATCTGATCATGCTGGTTAATTACATGTTTAACGGCGGTCCGGAGCCGGCCGTCTGCTACTAGGACTCAAGGAACATAGGATCATTCAGAGCCCCGGTCGCAAGGCCGGGGTTCCTTTTTGATCGGTATCCGCATCCTCCTGAGGTCCCCAATAAATACCCATGAAACGGTTGCCTACCTAAGCCGTAAGATATTACAATGTAGTATCGTTGATCGGCTCCCGGCAAATTTGAAGCGCAGGGATTTCACAATGAACAGACTGGCCATCGCACTGATGTTATCTCTTGCGGCCGCAACTGTTCCGGCTGCGATCATCACTGGCAGCGTTTATGATGCCGAAACTGGCGAGGCGCTGGCCTCGGTTACCATTCGCGTGACCGGTACGGGTACGACGAGTTTGACCAGCCCTGCCGGTGACTACCGGCTCTCGTTGGAGCCTGGCGAACATCAGCTGAGATTCAGCCACGTCGGTCATTATTCACAGGACGTGCAGGTCGCCATGGGTAAGGAAGCTGTTGTCCGCGACGTCGAGCTGAGGCGGGCGTTTATCGAGGTATCGTCGGTGCGAGTATTTGACAGGGCTTTCGATCCGGCCCAGCAGATAATCGCGCAGGCCATTCGCCGCAAGCAAGAAATTCTCACCCAGTTGAACAAGTACGATTTTGACGCCTACCAGAGGCTGATGGTGCGCGACAGTTCCGAGGAGGACTCGGCCAGCGTATTGATGATTGCCGAATCCCAAGTCCAGGGGTTCTGGGAGTACCCCCATGAATACAAGGAGATTGTGGTCGCCCGGCGTCAAACCGCCAATCTGGATGGCGACGGCGTGCTGGCCCTGATCCCGGCCTTCAACTTCAATCAGAGTCGGATGGACTTCGGGGCGCAGAGTGTCATCTCACCGACCGCAGAAGACGCCCTCGAGCATTATAACTACTATCTCCTGGACACCATCGAGGTCGACGGCTGGACGGTGTTTCATCTTGAAGTGGAGCCGAAGTCCGAAAACGATCCGCTATTTGTCGGAACAATCGACATCGCCGACTCGACCTATGAGGTAACGGACGTATCACTGAAGTTTACCGAAGGCGTCGACCTGCCGTATGTATCCGACCTGAAGTTCGAGCAGCGCCACGCCCGGTTTGAAAACGAATACTGGATGCCGGTCGAAATCCTGATATCCGGCTGCCTCGATGTACCTATTCCGGGCATACCGGAACTGGCTTTCGAGCTGCGGAAGGCCATCGCCAATTATCGCTTCGAAACGGAGCACCAGGCAGGGCTGTTTGACTATATCATTGAAATCGCCCCGACGGTCGACGATGTCGATTCGGCGACATGGGATGCCGGCCCGGTGATTCCGCTGACGCCGCTGGAAGAGCGCGGCTACCGTTACCATGATTCGGTTGCGACTGCTCCCCGACCGATCACAAAAAAGATGCTGGGGGGCGCGTTCTGGCTGATCGGCAGGGCGTTGAGTCGTGATAATTCCAGATTCAACCGGGCCGAGGGCGTCTACCTGGGATGGCGTCAGGCGTGGCAACCGAAGTTCGCCACCAGCTTCACAGTGAAAGCGGGTTATGCGATTGATGCCGAGCGGTTTGAACACCGAATGACCTGGCAACAGCGGCTGTGGCAACGTCGTCGGCTGGATCTTACCGCCGAGCATTTCCACCACATTCTGGGACGACCTAGTGTCATTTCAGGTCCCGATTACAACTCATCGGTGTGGGCGCTATTGCTGAGGCGCGATCCGGTCGATTACTATCGCGAGGAAGGATTTGATTTTGGTCTGGCCCTGTCGCCTTATAAGTGCTGGCGGATTGGGGTCTCTTATCACGATGCCCAGCAGTACTCCAGCGCTATCACCACACAATATAGCATGTTCAATCGCGACGACCCCTGGCGGATCAACCCGGGAGTGGATAGTGGTCGTCTTAGATCCTTGACCGGCTGGCTGGAATACGATTCCCGACCCGTTTTGAAAATGAAACGCCGTGAAGAAAAGGCCTTTGATCTTCCCTTCACATTTCTCCGCCTCAGTGCCGAGCAGGCCGATCCCGATTGGATATCGAATGACTTCGATTTCGCCCGGTACGCTCTACGGATTAGCCGAGCGCAGCGTAGTCTGGGTCTGGGAGTGACGCGATTAGAGGCATTTGTGGGATTGTCCGATCGACGTCTGCCGGTGCAGCGGTTGTTCACCGTCGATTTTGGTGACGCTGTGATGGGCAGCACCATGAATTTCAAGACCCTGGGGGACCAGGGCTATTCCGGTGATCGCGTGGCTTCGGTCTATCTACGGCATGAATTTGGTACGCAGCTGTGGAAGATGACCAGCCTCCCCCTGATCCGCGACATTCCGTTTTCCCTTGGCATCCAGGGCGGCGCCTTTGTAACCGATTTCTACCGAAAGGCCGACCGACCATCGGTGGACAGCACGGCCGTGGGAGAAGGTCACTATTTCCATCCAGCGCCGCGGGCCTATCGTGAAATCGGGTTTAGTATCGGCCGCATACCACCCGTCAACCTTAGACTCTTTTTCAACTGGCAACTCTCCGATTACGACACCAACTCGTTCCGCATCGACTGGAGTCTGTTGTTCTGAGGGAAGTAGTGGGGGTGGAGATTCGCGCGGGCAGTGGTTGCGTCAGATGACCACCAGGTGTATCTTTAGCCATGTCGACCTCGGCTCTGAAGATCGAACCGATGCGCACGCGCAAGACCGAGATATGGGTGGTCGCTGCCGGCATTGCCCTACTTGCCCCGGCTCTCCTCATGGTGTGCGGCACTCATGTCCTCTTGGGTGGAGTATGGTTTGCGGGTGCGGCTGCAATTGTGCTGCTGGTCAATCCTCGCTGGGCCTTCATCCTGCTCATCCCTGCCGTGGGCTGGTACCACCCTATGGCAGCCGGACCAGTGCAGGTCCAGCTGTCGGACGCGCTCACTCTACTCGCAGCCTTCGGCGCCGTTTTGGAATGGCTGTGGCGAGTGCGTACCAGAGTGGTTGTGACACCGTTTGATGTACCGTTCCTAGCCCTCATGCTCGCCACCTGGTGGTCGATTCCGTTCGCTTACAGTTACGCTATGACCGTAACTCCGGCCCTGCGGATCATCTTCATCTACATTGCTTATCGCCTGGTCTTGACCTACTCGGTTCAAATCGGCCTCGGCCGCGTGGTTCGCTACTACGTCGTTGTCGTCGCGCTACTGTCGGTACGCAACATCGTCGAGTTCATTATCATCGGCGGCAGCCAGCGCATTTTTGGCCTGTCGTGGCTCACCTTTGAGTCCCTCTCCATGACGGCTCTACCAATGGCAGCCGCCTTCATGATCTATGCCGGAAGCTGGAAACGGGGAGTTGCCTGGGCTGGTGTATGCCTGGTGATCGGAGCGGCGATCATTGCCAGCGGCTCGCGCGGGACTATGCTGGCGGTGGCCCTGGGTGTTCCCGTATTGGTCTGGGCATCTGCCCGAGGTCGCGGCAGTATCCGATCCGGCTCTATCCTTAAGATAGTAACGCCGCTGGCTTTGCTGATCGGAGTGACAGTATTGCTGCGCGATTCGCTGCTGGCTTATCCCGTGGAGAGGATCGAGCAGATGTTTGAATCGGTGAGTGGGGCGCAAGGTTCGATCGCTCTGCGGTTGGTCCTTTGGACAGCCGCCATCAAGGCCTTCGCGGCTCATCCGTTGACGGGAATAGGTATAGGCAATTTTCGCGTCGTGGATCTGGCCTTACCCACGCAGCACATGGGCTCCGTGTGGTACTACATTCGCGGGATGTCGGCGCACAACTCTTTTCTGCACTACTTGGCTGAGACTGGTGTGCCCGGAGCCGTAGCCCTCGCTTTCCTTTGTTGGCGCGGAGTGCGAATCGCCGTTGGGCTGCAGCGTAAACTCACTCCCTCCGGGACCGGTACCGCCATCTTCATGGGCATGGCGGTCTTCTCCGTAAGTATCTTCTTCATGCGAGCCTGGACCTGGGGACAGGACAGCTATGTGATGGCCCTGGTCATCGGACTAAACGCGGCTTGGTGGAGACAGCACCAGTCGAGCGCCTAAGCAGCTGCCAGCCGGCATAAAAAAAGCCCCGACCAGGTGGACGGGGCGTAGTCTGCTTGGCAATGTCAATACGTTCCGACCATCCCGCTCCAGCCTAGTTCTCAGTCAGGATGGCGTCGTCGTATTCGATTTCGAAACGCAGCTTGTGCTTGGCCTCTTCCTGGGCCAGGTTCTTGAACAGCTCGCGGACTTGACTGTCCTGGGCAGCCTCGGCCAGATCATTATAGAGCTTGTAGGCAGCCTTCTCGGCCTTCATGGCAATAATCAGAGCGGTCTGGTAGTTCATCTTGTCGAGTTCATCGTCGGCGTCGACCTCCGACAGGTGGTCGCCGATGCCCAGGTCCAGAATCTGCTTTTCCGATGACAACAGGATATTGCCGCTTTTGGCTGCTTCCAGTTTAGCCTTGTGTCGCATCTCCTCACCGGCAAACTCCAGGAAGATTTTCTTCATGTGTTCGCGAGCCATCTTTTCGGCCAAAGATGTGTAAAAATCGGCCGCGTCTTGTTCTTTCTGAATGGCAAAATCGAGGATCTCATCGACGGACTTGAATTTCATTATTTCCTCCAAGTGAAGTCCGGTCCCAGGCGGCCTGGCCGTCCGGAGCCCTTGTTATTATCTCTATCGTTGAGGGATTATAATCAATCCGAGGACTATATCAAGCGGATTCTGGAATGGCCGGGGCACGGTCGATAGTGTGCACTTCCCGTCAGACAATCAGCATCAAGCCAAAAGTCGCCGGGTGATTTCGTCGGCCAGGTAAAGACCTTTGTCGGACAAACGTAGATAATCGCCGTCCTCGATCAGGTAACACCCGTCGATCAAAAGGCCGTACTGCTCCGAGTTCAGGCGCGACTGCACCGAGTGACCATATTGCTCCGCAAAGCGTTTGCGACTGATACCCTGCGCCAGGCGAAAACCGAGCATGATTGCCTCCGTCATACGCTCCTGCGCACCTGATTCATCCGGCTGCGCCGGCAAATTTCCGGCCTGGAGAGAATCCATGTAGGCGACTAGGTCGCAAGGATTGGCAAAGCGCCGGCCGGCAACAAACGAATGCGCCGACGGCCCCAAGCCCAGATACTCGTGCCCCAGCCAGTAGCCTAGATTGTGCCGGCACGCAAATCCTGGTCGGCTGAAGGAGGACACTTCATATCGTTCGTAGCGGGCGGTAATCATCTGTTCGCTCCCGCCGCGATACATGGCCAGGGCCGGCTCCTCGGTTGGCGGCTCAAGGCTGCCGTCGGAAACCATATCCCACAAGGTCGTTCCCGGCTCGACGGTGAGCTGGTAAAACGATATGTGGGGCGGCTGCAGGGCCAGCAGGTGGTCCAAATCGGCCGAGAGCATCTTGGTAGTTTGCCCCGGCCAGCCAAAGATCAGGTCGACCCCGAAGTTGCGGTAACCGATGGCGCCGGTCTGATAAATCGCTTTGTGACTATCGTGAGGACTGTGGCGCCGGCCCAGGCCGGCCAGCAGATCCCGATTGAATGACTGGACACCAAAGACAGGTCGGTTGACACCCAGCTCGCGCCAACCCCTTAGCTTTTCGATGGTCACTGACTCCGGGTTGGATTCAATGCTGAACTCAAGATCATCGGCGTAGTCGAAGATCTGGCCTACCGACTCAATCCAGCGTGACAGATGCCGGACGTCGGCCAGCGACGGCGTCCCGCCGCCAATATAGATGCTGGACAACCGTCTACCTTCCAGGCCATACTCCGCCGCGGCCAATTCAGTTTCAATTGTCAATGCGGCAAAATATCGCGACTCGTCCTGCTCATTATGCAACGTCTTGTAGAAGTCGCAATAGTGGCAGCGATTCCGACAGAATGGGTAATGCAGGTATAGGCCGAGCGGCATTCTTATATCGAAGTACCGAGGCGACTCCAGCGTACATGGGACGGCACGTTTACTATGCCCCAGCCAACCCAGCGGACGGCATCAATGATCCACGGGAAACCCCAACCGGGTGCGTCCGGATCGGGCATCCATGACCAATACACAAAAACCGCTTTCCCTTTGAGATTTTCGGCCGGGACACTGCCCCAGAAGCGACTATCGCGGCTGTCGTCGCGGTTGTCACCCAGGACGAAGTAGTGTTCCGGCGGAACCTCATAAGGACCAAAATTATCGCGGAAGGAAAGGTCGGCCGGGATAATTCTCTGGTCGATGTGCTTCGAATCGGGCGGTATGCTACCAACCTCGCCATCAACATACAGCACCTTGTCGAATATCTCAACCACCTGTCCGGGCTGCGCCACGATCCGCTTAATGAAATCCTTGGTCGGGTTGTTTGGATACTCGAAAACGACTATATCGCCGGTTTGGACCGGCGTGCCAAAATCGTAGGCCAGCTTGTTGACAAAGATGTAGTCGCCTTCAAAAAGCGAATTCTCCATCGATGACGAACTGACCCGGTAGGCCGAGACCACAAATACCCGCAACAAAATCGCCGCGAACAGAGCAATCAGAGCCGTCTCCAAATATTCCCGCCAAAGGGGCTTGGAATCTTTCTGGCGTCGAATGTGCCGCGCCTGGCGGCTAGCTTCGTCGCGCTGGATGTCCTCGATAAGGAAGTTCTGTTCCATAGAACAGGTTATCGGTCTATTCCCACCGTCAATTTAGCCGGCGGGGGTTAACATAAGCGATAATATAATCCCCGTCGCGGCTTTTCGCAAACATTCCGTTGCCATACAATAAGTTGCAGCCACTCCCGCCAGCGGTCTTTCCGACTGGCATCGGCCGGGTGCTGGCCGCCGCGGTTGACATTTTCCGCGTCCCCGCTATATTGACGGTGGTTCTATTACTTACTTCGGTCGAACTAGTACCTATCGGGAAGCAACATCAGGAATCACTTATGGGCAAGTACCTTCGTTTGGGCATTCTTTCGGTCACGTTGATTGGCCAGTTCCTAATTGGGTCGGTATCGGGCGCGATACTAAATGTACCGCTTGATTACGGCCACATTCAAGATGCTATCGGGGCCAGTTCGGCCGGTGACACGATCTTGATCGCCGACGGCATGTATAATGAGCGGCTGAAGTTTCCGGATCACGCAGTTGTTGTTGGTTCTTATCTGCTGCTCGACGATGACCCAATCCATGCCATTCTGACTACCATCGACGCCGATACGACCTTGCTGGGACCAGCCGACACCGGCTGCGTGGTATACTTCCCGCCCGAAACCGACACCACCACCCGCCTGGTGGGTTTGACCATCCGCCACGGCATCGGCCTTTTGCGTCCCAGCCAGTCGTTTTACCGAGACGGCGGCGGGATATATTGTGACGGCGGCTCGCCGGTCATTGAGAGGTGCGTACTGCGAACCAACCATGTCACATCCTCTGGCGGCGGTCTGCTAATCGCCAATGGATCGGCCGCCATTGTTCGCAGCTGCCTCATTGAGGAAAACGAGGCCGAGTTGTATGGAGGCGGGGCGGCGGCGTCATACTCCGCGCCGAGCTTCTATTCTTGCCGCTTAAAGGCAAACGCGACGCCCGGTCTGGGCACCGGCGGCGGACTCGATCTTTTTGAATCGGAGTCTAATCTGACTGGTTGTTGGTTCGAAGGCAACAGCGCCGGTTTCGCCGGTGGCGGCATCTCCTGCTACAATTCACCGGCTGAGATCGACTCTTGTGTGATGGATTCCAACAGCTCTTTTTACGGCGGCGCGATGTATGTCTACGGTGCCCCGCCAAAGATCTCGAACCTGACGGCCATTCAAAACGACGCCACTCTCGGCGGCGGCTTCTATATAGAAAACTCGGACATGTCATTGTCGAGTTCAATCATCGCCTTCGGCCTCCATGGAGCAGCGGTGAGCGCCCACTTTGACAGCGAGTTGATGCTCTCTTGCTGCGACATCTATGGCAATGCCGGTGGTGATTGGCTTGGTGAGATTGCGGATCAATTGGGAGTCAGGGGCAATATCAGCCGTGACCCGATGTTTTGCGGCTTCCTGGACCAGGACTATGCTATTGATGTCAATTCCCCGTGCGCTCCCGGAGGCTCCTGCTTCAACCTGATTGGAGCTTTGGAAACGTCATGCGCCGGCGTGCTCAGCACTGTCATGGTGCCGGCAAGGTTTAGTGTAGCCGAAGGCAACGGCGTTCCGGCCCGCATGGCGTCGGTAGTGCTGGGGAATTTTGCCGGTGACATCGCGGTGGAAGATGTTGATCTGGGCAGCCTTCGAGTAAACGACACGCTTCTGGCCGATTCGGTCCGGATACTGGCGGCACACCCTGATTTTTCCGGCCGCGTTATCGAACTTGCCCTGCCGCTACGAACCATAATCGACCATTACGGCCTGATTTGGGATACCCTGGCGACAACCTATAACGTCACCGGCACCAGCACCGGTGGTGATATCGAGCTGTCCGGATTGGTCACTATCCTGGGCCATATCTCCGGCGACCTCAATCGTGACGGCTCGCGGGACATCAGCGACCTGGTAGCTATGGTCGATTATTTTTTCAACGGCGGTTCACCCCCCGCCTTTCCGGCCGCGGCCGATATGAACCATGACGGTTCGTCTGATATCTCCGATTTGATTGCGTTGGTAGGCAAACTCTTCCCGGCCCCGCCCCAGCCGCTGCCGCCGCGCTGAGGCGCGCGTAGAGGAAGCTCTCTGCTTCGTGAGTGAATGACGCTGAGGAGCCGGTGCTGTCAGGCGACTCGCCTGACAGCCATCTGATTCAGAACAGGCGTCCCGCGAGGTCTATCGGCAAGCCCGGCCGACCTATTCCCCTGTCTCATGCGCTCATAAGAGCCCCTCGCACCCAAAGGTATTGCTTTCTCCTGACGGCCGGTATATTTTGGCAAATCCCTGCCGCGGGCAGGGCGGTACTCCGGCGCGGACATGGGATCGATGGGTCCCGAGTTGAGCCGGCTGACGGTTGACGCTAAATGCTGTTGAGGAAACAATGAAAGATTTGGTTCTGCGCCTTCTACCTGAAGTAAAGGCAATTAAAGACACCAAGCTCCAGGACAAAGTGATCGCCTGTTGGTCCGAAGCGATTGGATTCCGCGGCTGGACCGAAGAGCTGCTGCGCAATATGCCGTTTACGCTCCTGGCCGAGAATGTGAAGATTACGTTCATCGACCACGTGCGGGCGGTCTGCCTGATGTGCATCGCCTGCGATGAAACCCTTGACAAAGTCCACGGTGAAAACAAAACGCCGGTCAACCGCGATTATCTTATCGCCGGGGCGCTGCTGGCCGATGTCGGCAAACTGCTCGAATTCGAGATTGTTGACGGCCAGCCCCATAAGTCCGATTACGGCAAACATATCCGTCACCCTTTTAGCGGCGTCGGTCTGGCCTTCAAGCATGGCCTGCCGTCGGAGGTGATGCATGTCATCGCCACCCACTCCAAAGAGGGGGCAGGCGAGAAACGCCTGGCTGAGAGTATCATATTCCATCACACCGATTTTATCGATTTTGAACTGGTGAAGTAACATCTGGCAGAGGTCCCCAATGAGTTCGCCTTCAGGTCAAAATTTAGTAGAGAAGATAGCCCAGCGTTTTGCGGTCGATCTTCCCGAGGGTCATGTCGTTCATGCCGGCGACTATCTCTCGATACGCCCGGCCCATATCCTGACCCACGACAACACCGGCGCCGTGATCCCAAAATTCCGGAGTATCGGGGCGGCCAAAGTAGCTTTTCCGCGCCAGCCGATGTTCGCATTGGATCACAATGTCCAGGACAAATCCGAGGCCAACCTGGCCAAGTACGCCAAGATCGAGGCCTTCGCCGGTCAAATGGGAGTTGATTTTTATCCGGCCGGTCGCGGCATCGGACATCAGGTAATGTGCGAAGAAGGGTATGCCTGGCCCCAGACGATGGTGGTAGCCTCGGACAGCCATTCCAATATGTACGGCGGCCTGGGCGCCCTGGGTACGCCGATTGTACGCACCGATGCGGCCGCGATCTGGGCGACCGGACGGACCTGGTGGCAGGTGCCGCCGGTGGCCAAGTGTGAGCTGAAAGGCCGCCTGAAACCTGGAGTCACCGGCAAAGATGTCATTGTTACCCTGTGCGGGTTCTTTAACAAAGACGAGGTTCTTAACCATGCCGTCGAGTTTGGCGGCGAGGGGGTTGGCTCGCTGACGATCGACGACCGCCTGACAATCGCCAATATGACCACCGAGTGGGGCGCGCTGGTGGGGATTTTCCCGGTCGACCAAGTCACTCGTCACTGGCTGGACAAGCGGATCAGCGCTATCGAGAAGCGTGGCCTGGCGGGAGTACCTTCGGATGTCGACGGCGGAGGCAAGCACCCACGGATGAACCGGAAACGCCTGGCCGAACTGGAGAAGAACGTGCTGGCGGCCGACGGTGACGCTTTTTATGCCAAACATCTGGTGCTTGATCTGGGCACGGTGGTGCCGCATGTGTCCGGACCCAATCATGTCAAGACCATGACCCCGGTCACCGAGATGCGCAAGCGTAAGGTGGCTATCAACAAGGCGTATCTGGTATCGTGCGTCAACAGTCGGGTTGATGATCTGGCGCAGGCGGCTGAAGTGGTGCGAGGCAAAAGGATCGCCGAGGGTGTCAGATTCTATGTCGCGGCGGCATCGAGCGAGGTTCAGGCAGAAAGCGAAGCCCGTGGCGACTGGCAAGCCTTGGTCGACGCCGGGGCTACCATCCTCCCACCCGGTTGCGGGCCATGTATTGGTCTCGGTGAAGGACTCCTGGAGGATAACGAGGTCGGCATCAGCGCCACCAACCGCAATTTCAAGGGACGGATGGGCTCCAAGAGCGCCGAAGCCTACCTGGCCTCACCGTCGGTAGTGGCGGCTTCGGCCCTGGCCGGGCATTTTGATCTTCCACGCGAATTTGACGATACCCGACCCAGCGGTGATATCGTGATCAATGAAAAACCGGCCGGCGCCGCCCCCAAGGTGGCTATTGTTGACGGTTTCCCAGCCACAATCGAAGGCGAGCTGATTTTCTGCCCCCAGGACAACCTCAACACCGACGGTATCTACCCCGGCAAGTACACTTACATCGACGACTTCACCCCCCAGCAGCAAGCCGGGGTAGTGATGGAGAACTACGACCCTGCGTTTGGCAAGATCGTCAAAGAGGGTGATATTCTCGTGGGCGGCTTTAGTTTTGGATCCGGCTCATCGCGTGAGCAGGCGGCCACGGCGCTCAAGTATCGCGGAATCAGTCTGGTGCTTGGCGGGTCGTTCTCGCAGACATACAAGAGAAATGCGATTAACAACGGCTACTTGGTTATTGAAGCACCTGAGCTGGTGAGTGACCTCAAACGCCAATTCGGCGACAAGAAGCTGACAGTGCGCACCGGTTGGCAGGCGAACATCGATTTTGCCTCGTCGGTGCTGCAAGTGAATGACAAGGAGTACAGCCTCTCCCCCGTCGGCGCGGCGGCGCAAGAACTAATCGTCGCCGGCGGCCTGGAGGCGTGGGTGAAGGAGCGGTTGTAGCGCATTCGTCGGGACCACAGGGGTCCCGACCTACGAAGACACTTTGAGTCATCCCTGCGAAAGCAGGGATCCATTCTTGCCACAATGTTCGAAGAGTGGATTCCCGCTTCCGCGGGAATGACGAACCGAGTAATAGGTCGATACCCCTTAGGGTTTCGACAATACGAACCGTCAGTAGTAGGTCGAAACCCCTCAGGATTTCGACATTGTGAACCGCCAGGTCTCACAGAGACCTGACTTACAGAAAAAAAGAAACGAAGAAGCCACCATAACGAGCAGAGACCATGACCAACGAAAAGACCATCTCAAGACAGATCGCGGAGTTTGCGGTCGGACTCAAGTACGAAGACCTGCCGGCCAACGTCGTAAACGAGGTCAAACGCTACCTCTATGACTCGGTCGGCTGCGCCTACGGCGGCTACCACACCAAGGATGTCAATATCCTGCGCGACATCTACACCGATATGGGCGGCGCCGGCGAGGCTACCCTTATAGGATTCGGAGATAAATTGCCGGCCGTGAATGCCACGCTGGTCAATTCGCTGATGGTGCGGGCGCTGGACTTCAACGACATCTACTGGAAAGAAGACCCGTCGCATCCGTCGGATTTGATCCCAGCGGCGCTGGCGGTCGGCGAATTGGTTGGCGCCTCGATGAAAGATGTGATCGTGGCGATTGTCCTGGCCTACGAATTCGAGCAGCGAATTTGTGAATTCGGCAAGCCGGGCGTGCGCGAACGCAAATGGCATCATGCCACCCTGACACAGTTTGTCTCCCCTATCGTGGCCGGCAAGCTGCTGGGACTGACGGTCGACCAGATGGTCATGGCGATTGGGATCAACGGCTCCCACAATCACACGATCGGCTGCCCGACGGCGGGGAAGCTGACCATGATGAAGAACACGGTCGATCCGATGGCGGTGCAGTCCGGTGTGTTCGCCGCGCTGATGGCGCAAAAGGGCTACAGCGGCACCGAGGCGGTCTTTGAGGGCAAAGAGGGCCTGATGGACGTCTTTGGACCGGATTGGGACATCAGCAAGATGACCGGCGGGCTGGGCGAAAGCTACCGCATACTACAATGCAGCATGAAAGCCTTCCCGACCGAGGCACTGACCCATACGCACCTCTCGGCAGTTTTGAAGACTATTACGGGTAACGACATTACATACGACCAGATCGAGCAGGTGACGCTCACTACCATCGCCCGCGCCTGCGATATTCTGTTTGACCCGCATAAGTATCGGCCCGAGTCGCGCGAGACTGCCGATCATTCGCTGCCGTACTGTGTGGCGGCGGCGATTGTCGACCGTGAGATCACGACCAATTCGTTCTCCGAAGAGAAAATGGCCGACAAGCGGATCTGGGAAGTGATCGACAAGATTAAGGGCGAGGCCTCGGTGGAATTCGAGAAGATGTTCCCGGCCAAACAGCCGTCGAAGGTGGTTGTGAAAACGAAAGACGGCAAAGAGTATTCCGAGTATCTGGAATATCCCAAGGGTGACCCGCGCGAACCGATGACCGAGGCGGATCTGACATCCAAATTCAACGCCCTGTCGACGAAGCTGCTCTCGGCTGATCGTCGGAAGGAGATCAAGGCGGCCTGTTTCTCCTGCGAGAGTATGACCGCGAGGGACTTTATGGGCAAGTTGGTGGTGTGACACCATGCGACACGTCAGGTGATACAAAGGCAGGTCTCTATGAGACCTGCCTTTTTCATGGCGGTCCTGTAAATGCTTGTCAATTCCGCCTGACCTACATACAATTCAGGTATACGCAAACAAGAGGAACTCTCTGCAACTTGGAGGGAGATTATTATGCTCAAGCAGTTGGTCATCCTTACCCTTTCAGTGCTCATGCTTTGCAGCGTCGGTGAGGCCCGTAAGAAGAAAGCCAAGGCGGGCACAGTCAAGGACTCAGTCTACGTTGACAACGACTACGGCCTCAAAATGGCCGTCCCCGAAGAAGGGTGGAAGCCGAGCATCCATAAGGGTGACACACCGGCCCGATTAACACTCCTGCTTGAAGACTTCAAGGCGGATGCCCATATGTCGCAGGCGCTGGTCAAGTCGCCCTCTGACTTATTCAAAAACGTGCCCGCGATTCAACTATGGGTAATCGAAAGCCCTGTTCCGCCAAATGATTTACTCGATTCTCTTCTACTGGATAAGTCCGACTCCAAGCTGAAAGGACCGCTCTTTGAGTTTCTCCAACCAAATTATTCCGAGGCGACTTTTCAGAAGACAAAAGGCGGGGCATATGCCAAGTCGAATGCCGCTATGCTCGAAGGGTATAGTTGGCAAGGCTCATTTGAATACAAAGACATCGACTTTGGTTTTGAAGTGTCGGTCGGCGCTGGACTCTTGTGCCTTAAGGCGGATGACAAACACTGCGTGCTCTTCATTGCCAAATCAGATCCAGAGTTAATCAAAGTATGCTATGACAGATCGACTGAACTGGCCGGGACGCTGAAGTGGACTAGTGCTGGCGAATAAGATGCTCCGTTGTGTCGGGTCTTGATTCGCCGAAGGCGGATTGTGACCTGACACCTAAGTGCGTGATAAACAGCAGCGGCAGGTCACACAGATCCGCTGGCGCGAATCCGCAAGACCTGCCGCAACGAAATCCTGGTGCTTCTCAACAAGCCCCAAGCTTTGCCCCCCTCGATTGTTTCATTCACACACTACTCAAAAAAACCCGGCCACCTGTTAAGACAACCGGGTTTGTTGCTCGTGCGTGGTGTCCAATCAATATTCTGCTTATGCTACATGCGCGCCAAAGCCGACGTTGACCACCGCCGCGACAAGATCCTCGTTACCGATCGCCGACTGTACCAATGTCACCGTGGCCATCTTGGCCGCCAGGTTGATAGCGACATCGGTCACTCCCGGAACCTGCTGGAGTGCACGTTGGATCTTATCGGCGCACTCGGGGCATTTCATTCCGGATACGGTCAGGCTGATATTCTGGGTCATTGCTCACTCCACATCAAATCGAATTGTGTCAGCCCGCCATTTGGCAGGCTCGATCTTACAGAGCTTCATAACACCGAAAAGGCCGAAGTGGTTTCCTAAAAACGTAGACTTCTTGGGTCGCCAAGGGCCAATATTCACAAAGGACCAAAAAACAAGTTGACAGAAGGTGCTATCGATATATATTAACCAAACGGTTAGTTTAACTAGGTGGTTGGTTGATCACACGAGAATACTGGCAACAAAGTGGCTGATATAGAACAAGATAACATATCGGAACAAGCAACGATAGGCTCAAGAGACCTGATTCTGGCTGCGGCGACCGCAGAGTTTTCCAATCTCGGCTTTGCCGGTGCCCGGGTTGACCGTATCGCCCGCACGGCCGGCGTCAACAAGGCCATGATATATTACCACTTCACCTCCAAAAGAGAGCTCTACCGCGCCTGCCTGGAGGATCTGATGAGCCGCAAGGCCACGGATCTAAAGGCGGCGTTTGACGCTGATGCCTCTCTGGAGACCGCCCTGGCCGGGCTGGCCGACGCCTATGTCAGTCTCTTTGCGGGGGACCCTCAGGGTGGGCGTCTTCTTCTGCGTGCCCTGGCGGAGCGGGATGCCGACAGCATCGACCGCCTGGCTGACGCCATGCGGAGCTCCGGCCTGCCGCAGCATGTCACATCGAAATTGGTCCAGGGCATGACAGCGGGTCATCTTCGTCCGGTGGATGTACGCCAGGCCATGGTCTCGTTTGTCGTGATGAATGTCGGCTATTTTATACTGTCGCCGCTGGTTAACCGCGTCCTACAAATCGACGACCCGGTGGAGTTCATTCAGAATCGCAAAGCGGCGGTAGTGGATCTGTTTCTTAATGGAGTAAAGGCGAAATGAGGACATCTGTCTTTTGTATGCTGACGGTACTGATCCTGGCTGTATCGGCAAACTCGCGCGAATTGACGTTGACCCAGGCCCTTCAACTGGCCCAGGAAAACGCCCAGCAGTTGCGGGCCGCCGAGGCTCAATCGGAAGCTGCCACGAGTGCCATACGGGCGGCGGTGGCCCAGCGATTTCCTACGCTGACGCTGAGTTCGTCGGCTCGCTACAGCAGCGAAATCGCGACACTGGATATCGAGCTGCCGCCGCCGCTCAACGCCCACCTGTCGCGGGAGCTGGGCAGCAAGGACACCTACCAGACCGACCTCCGTTTGACCATGCCGGTTTATACCGGCGGACGCATTTCATCGGCCGTCACCGCAGCCCGGGCTGCTGGGCATTATTCGCTCGCCTCCAGAGATGCCTTGAGGCGGGCCGTGATGCTACAAACGCACCTGGAATATCTGGCTGTGATTCAATCCATGAAGACGCTGCAGGTGGCCCAGGCAAGCTTATCGCGCTCGCAGATCGTGTCCGATGATATCGCCAATCGCCTGAAGGCCGGGACGGCCGACTCGGTGGCATTCATTGAGGCGGCTCTGGGCGGCAACACCGCCAGGATGGCCGTAACGGCTGCCGAGGCCTACCTGGACCAGTCATGGCTGGACTTAAAACGCACCCTCGGCATCGATGGTGACGAGACGATCACCTTGTCCGATAGCCTGCCAACGCCCGAGCCACTCTCACCTCGGCCGGAACTCGATCCCCTAAGTCGACCCGAAGCCAGGCGGGCGTCGGCCGCTGTCGAGCTGGCCAAGTCGCAACGGCGCGCGGCGCTCTCGGAGTACCTGCCGACGGTGGCAGCTTATGGCGGCTATAGCGTCGGACGGCCCAACATCGATCCCTTCGCAGATGCCTGGAACGACAATTTTACCGTCGGCGGCCAGCTTTCCTGGACCTTCAATGTCGGTGGACGAGCGGCCTCGAAGGTAGGCAACGCGGCGTGGTTGCTGCGGTCGGCTGAGTATCAGAGACAACAGGTCGAGGACGATCTGACCCGCGAGCAGCTCCTGGCCGCGTCGCAACTGAAATTGGCCTACAGCCGATATCTAAGTTCGATCGAGGCGTTGCGGCTGGCTGCAGACAACTACCGCATCGCCTCGCACGCTCACCGTCAGGGGGTCCTGCCCAGTAATCGTCTATTGGAAATCGAGTCACTTCTGACAAGCGCCGAGCTAGCCAAAGAAATAGCCTCCGTGCAATACCATATGGCTACCGCCCGGTACTACTTCGCTTCGGGCTCCGACAAATTAAATGAGGGATTCTAAGATGTATCGGCTCAAGCTTATTGCGTTGGTCCCGACTCTGGGGATGTTGTTTTTTGGCTGCGGGGCGGATGAACAGGCGCCGGGCGGCTCCGGGCTTCTGGAGGCCACCACGGTTCTTATATCGGCGGAAACCGCTGGGCGCGTTTTGGCGCTGGAAGTGGACGAAGGCGATATAGTGCACGCCGGTGACACGGTGGCCCGAATCGACCCTTCGCTGCTGGAATTGAAAATGAAGGCCGCCCAGGCCGGGCTGGCGGTGGCCCGTACCACGATTGTCAGCGCCCGGCTTGGCACTCGGCAGGCGGAGCAGAATGTCACCTATCTGGACAAAGAACACGAGCGGTTGAGCAATCTGCTCGGATCCGGCAGCGCCACCGCTCAGCAGGTTGAGAAGCTCGAGCACGATCGTGACCAGGCCCGCCTGGGCAGGGATCTGGCGGCGGCCCAATTGGCCACGGCCGAAGCGGAGCTGATCCGTCTGCAGACCGAGATCGACCGGCTGCAGCGACTGCTCGATGATTGTTATCCGCGCAGCGCAATCGACGGGGTTGTCATCGAGAAATTCGTTGAGTGTGGCGAGGTGGTCGGTCCCGGCAAAGCGCTGGTTAGCGTGGCCGGATTGGATAGTATGTGGGTCAAAGTGTATTTGCCGGCAGTCCGCTTGCAGGACGTAAAACTGGGTGACGAAGCTATGGTCGACACTGAATCGGGAGGACTTTACTCCGGACGCATCGTCTGGCTTTCGGATCAGGCGGAATTTACCCCCAAGAATGTCCAAACCGCCCAGGCCCGCGCCAATCTGGTTTACGCCGTCAAGGTCAAACTGGCCAACAGCGACGGCAGGTTGAAGATTGGAATGCCGGTCTTTGTAACATTGGCAGGTCATGAGTCGCATTGAAATCAAAGGTCTGCGCAAGACTTATGGCGACGTTGTTGCCATAGAGGAATTCGATCTGCGCATCAAGGCCGGTCAGGTGGTGGCCCTGGTCGGTCCCGACGGGGCCGGCAAAACCACTATCATGCGCACGGTCTGCAATCTCATCGCACCGGATGCCGGTGTGGTCCTGATCGATGGTGCTCCGGTAAAAGCCAATCGGGAAGTGCTCAAGACTGCCATCGGGTACATGCCGCAAACTTTCTCATTGTACACCGACCTTTCAGTGCAGGAGAACCTGATCTTCTACGCCGGGATTTATGGCGTTGTCGGCGACCGCTATGTCAAGCGTCGCGACGAACTGTACGAGTTCTCCCGGCTGGCGCCGTTTGCCGGGCGCCGGGCGGGAGCCCTGTCCGGCGGTATGAAACAGAAGCTGGCCCTATCGTGCGCTCTGATTCATGATCCCAAGATTCTGATACTGGACGAGCCCACCACCGGTGTCGATCCGTTATCCCGGCGGCAACTGTGGGAGATCCTGCTTCAATTTCAGTCTCGAGGGATGACCATTTTGGTGTCCACACCATACATGGACGAAGTGGCTAAAGCCGACCAGGCCTGCTTGGTTTTCTGCGGCAAGAAGCTGGCCGAAGGTACGCCTCACGAGCTATCGTCGCAATTCGAAGGCGGAACCTACTTTCTTGAGATCACGCCCGATCGTGATAAGCTGGCGCGACTCAACGCCGTTGACGGTCTTAGCGCGCGCCGCTTCGGCAGCGGCATGCACCTTCAGAGTTCCCCCAGGTTGACTCCCGAAGATGTCACCGCCGCGCTGACCCGTAGCGGCCTCGACCGCACCCAGTGCCGAGCGGTGGCGCCGAGCCTGGAAGACACCTTCGTACAACTGATGCACAAGCAGGAACGGTCACAAGGTCATGAGCGCAGATAATAATCATGCCGATCGGCCATGGGCGGTAATGGCCGAGGACCTGACCCGCAATTTTGGTGATTTCACCGCCGTCGACAATGTCTCTCTGTCGGTCAAGCCGGGCGAGGTTTTTGGCTTTTTGGGTGCCAACGGAGCCGGCAAAACAACCACTATCAGGATGCTGTGTGGACTGTTGTTGCCGTCATCCGGTAACGGTTCCGTGGCCGGGTTCGATATTTGGCACCAGTCGGAACAGATCAAGCGCAGTATCGGCTACATGTCTCAGAAGTTCTCGTTGTATCCAGACCTGACCGGCCTTCAGAATCTGCACTTTTATGGTTCGGCCTATTCGCTGTCGCGACGGCGTCTGACCGAGCGCATCGAGCAATTGTCGGCCGAACTGTCGTTGGGCGAGTTCATCAAGCGGCCGTCCGGTTCGCTACCGGTCGGTTGGCGGCAACGGCTGGCTCTGGCCGCCGCCCTCTTGCACCAGCCACCCATTCTGTTTCTGGACGAGCCCACCGGCGGCGTCGACCCGATCTTTCGTCGTCGTTTCTGGGAGATCCTATATGGCCTGGCCGAATCGGGCGTTACTATCTTCGTCACCACCCACTACATGGATGAAGCCGAATACTGCGATCGTATTTCGATCATGCACCGCGGCCGAATTGTCGCGATGGATACCCCGCTTAGGTTGATCGAGAAGTATCAGGCAGCCAACCTGGAGGAGGTTTTTGTCAATCTCATCCAGGCCCGGGAGGACCATAGTGTCGCGTCTTAGATTCATCGCGCGTAAGGAAATCTATCATATCCTGCGTGATCCGCGCTCACTTGCGATCGCGCTGGTGATGCCGATCATGATGACGCTGCTTTACGGCTATGCCATCAACATGGATATCGAACACCTACGATTGGCCGTAGTCGACATGGACCGCAGCGCCGAGTCACGGCAGCTCATAGACCGCTTCTACAGCTCGACTTACTTCGATCCGCCGCTGCAGGAGATGTCCGCGCAGGATCCACAGGCGCTATTCCGCAGCGGCCTGGCGAACGCGGTCCTGGTGATTCGGCCCGGATTCGCCAAGGCGGTTACCGGCCGGGAGACCTTTGAAGTCGGGCTGCTCATAGATGGTGCCGATAATAACGTCTCGACGGCCGTCCAGGGATACGCCGAACAGGTGCTGTCCGGGTTCCAGGTAGATCGGTTACCGCCGGGCGTAGAACACCCCGGAGTCCGTTTGGCCCCGCAGATTCTCTACAACCCGGATTTGAAGTCATCGCATTTTTTTGTGCCGGCCCTGGTCGCCATAATTATTCTGATGATCTCGGCCTTGCTCACCTCGATAACCATCGCCCGCGAAAAGGAGACCGGCACTCTCGAGCAACTGCTGACAGCCCCGGTGCGCCCGGTGGAGATTCTTATCGGCAAGCTCATTCCGTATGTAGTCATCGCTTTTGCCGACGGTATCCTGGTGCTGCTGTTTGCCCGGTTGGTCTTTGATGTTCCCTTTGTCGGATCCCATACTTTGTTGCTCGGTTTCGGCCTGATCTATGTTACCGCCTCGCTGTCAATCGGCATCATGATCTCATCGCTGGTACTGACGCAACAAGTGGCCATGATGTTTGCCGTGGTGAGTACCATGCTACCCTCCGTGATGCTGTCAGGTTTCATCTTTGCTATCAAGAATATGCCAGTGGCAATTCAGCCGCTCAGCCGCATCGTACCGGCGACATATTTTGTGACTATCATCCGCGGGATAATGCTCAAAGGGGCCGGGCTGCAGGTGCTGGCCGTAAATGGTTTGGTGCTGCTGGCCCTGATGGGTGTGATGCTCTTGCTGGCGGCCAGACTTTTCAAAACGAAGGTAGCCTGAGATGCGTCCGCTATTGGGCCTGATTCGCAAGGAGTTCATTCAGGTATTTCGTGATCACAATATGTTGCGATTGATTTTTGCCATGCCGGTCATGCAGCTTCTCATTTTCGGCTATGTGGTCAACACTGAGGTCAACAAGATCGATCTTGATGTTTACGATTTTGATCGCAGCGATCTGTCGCGCGAGTTCATTCAGGCTGTGGGAGCCGGCGAGTACTTCATCCCCGATGGCAAAATTCGGCCGCTGCAGTCACTGGATAGGCGGTTCCAGCGCGGCCGGGCTGAAGTGGCCCTGGTAATCGATGAGTCGTTCAGCGAGCGGCTGCAACAGAAGCGGCCGGTCACGGTTGGGCTGATCGCCGACGGTACCAACGCCAACGCCACTGCCCTGGGCATGAGTTATCTGGCCCAGATCGCGCAGCAGTTTTCGAGGCGGCAACTGGGGATGGAACTGCCGCTGAGGCTACACAATCGGCTCTACTACAACCCGGAATCGAAATCGGTTTACTTCATGATCCCGGGCATTGTGGCTTCGCTGCTGACTATGATTACCGTCATGCTGACCAGCATGGCCATTGTCCGCGAACGCGAGCGCGGTACCCTGGAACAAGTGCTGGTGACACCTATCGGCACCGCCACACTCCTGGCGGGCAAGATCATTCCCTTTGCTATCCTAGGTCTGGTCGAGATTGGGCTGGCCCTTGGTTTTGGGGTGTTGTGGTTTGGCGTCCCATTTGTCGGCTCAGTCGGGTTGCTTTTGGGCCTGGCCCTGCTCTACCTGCTTTCCACTCTGGGCCTGGGCTTGCTTTTTTCGACGGTAACCTCCACTCAGCAGCAAGCGATGTTTTTTGCCTGGTTTTTCAGTATCTTTGCCATGCTCACCTCCGGCTTCTTTACGCCGATTGCCAACATGCCGTCGTGGATGCAGGCTGTCACACTTATCAATCCCATGCGCTATTTTGTAGAAATCGCGCGCGGCATTATGCTCAAAGGAGCCGGGCTGGGTGATCTCTGGTCCGAGGTTTATCCCCTGGTCGTTTTTGGCACGGTCATTTTCAGCCTGGCCGTTTTCCGCTTCACCAAGCGCGCCGCCTAAAACTCAATAACATAAATCGAAGAGCCGGGAGCATTGCTGCGCCCGGCCCTCCGCAATGGAGAAAGAGGTCAGGGGGTTCGTTCTGATTCGTCGGTGCGGCCGTTATCGTAGTGCCCGATCAGTTTTAGCGGCGTGCCATCGTCATCGACGACTACCTGCAGGCGGAAGTAGTCGACATCATCAAACCAAAACAGATCATCGGCCATCGGGATCATTTTCATTTTGGGACGGTCTTCGCGCTGGTAGTATAAAGCGCCGTCTTCAAAGCTAAGTGTCCGCGGACCAAAGCTGCCGGCATACGATGCCAACAGCGCCGGGTCGAGGGTGATCGGGTTCAATTTGGCCTCCAGACCGGCCACGGCCCAGTCAAGGCCAAAACGATGTTGCTCGTCTACCGCCCCGGCCGACTGGACCTTGAGGGCCTCCAGGTAGGCGCGGTCCAGAGCCTGATCGGCCGGGACTTCGATATGAGGCTTGATGCCGGTGCCTTCCCAGTTGGTTCCCGAAATCGGATTGATAGCTCGTCCGAAGGGAACGCGCACCCCGATCATCAGATCCGGGTAATAGACATCATCGACCGGGTGGGCACCGCCCCCGGTAGTCTCACCCACAATGGTAGCCCGGCTTAGATTCTTGAAGTTGTAGGTAAACTCCTCGGCCGCTGAGAAAGTGTAGCCGCTGGTCAGGATATACAGATCGGCCTTCGCCATCCTCGGACCGGAAACATATCGCGTGGTCCAGAACTGCTGGGTGGTGTCCTCCCGGCGGATATAGAAACTGTTGAGATGGGTCAAGGTATCAAAGAAGTAGCTCGACAGCAACTGGATCATCGACGGCGAGCCGCCGCCGTTTTCACGCAGATCAAAGATGATGGCATCGCAGTGAGCCAGGAAATTCATAGCGGCTACGGCCGTGGCACCGGCGTTATAGGTGTCGCTGAAACCGTCGAATTTGACATAGCCGATGTTGCCCGGTTTGACCTCGAGTTTCTTGAATCCGAAATTGTCACGCTGCGACTGAAGCAGCTGGTGATCACGCTCGGCATCCGTCAGGGTGTCATCACCGGCGAAGCCCTCAAAGTACTCCGGCGGAAACCAGCGTACGCCCAGGTGACGGTCGTGACAGATCGAGCGCAGATCCTCGGTGAGTTTGATTGAAAATTCCATCGGCGACGTGATGTCCTTGTAGGCCCCGTCGCGATATCTTTGCCGGATCAACTTCTCCATCTCAGCCGCCATTTCGGGAAAGACGTAGATCTTATTCAGGGCGGCGGCGACACTGTCGATGACGGCCAATTGATTCTTCTTGTCGATCGGATAATCCCTGTCGGCATCCGGTCCCATGGCCATCTGCGCCCCGGCCGACGAGCTCAGCATGAGTACGACCAACAAAATGGCCGGCACTCCCGTCCATAGCCTCGTGCGCCGGCGATAGATGCGACCTTTAAGATTCATACGATTACCTCCGTTTACTTCAACTGCCGAATTCTATTTCATGTCAGATTCATTCGGCCCGCGTCACTCCGCTGGTGAAGACATCAGCCGGCGGATTTGCGTTTGCCGCCGACACCTTTAGCCTCCAGGCGCTCTTTGACTCGGCGATGCAGCCGCTCATACATGCTCTGTTCATCCAGTTCGTTTTCGATTTTATCCAGGGCTGATAGAAAATCTCTGCTTGATTGCTGCAAAAGCTGGTCGGTGGCCAGACGCACATCATCCCAGATGGGCTGCAGCGAAGCGATCAATCGGTCGGCCCGAGCTGTTAAATACAGGAGGCGTCTGCGACCGTCGCACGGATCTGCCCGTGAGCGCAACAACCGATGTTTGGCCAGTGATGCGGCCAGTTGATTTATGGCCGGGTGGGTCAATCCCAGCGCCTGGGCTACTTCGGTCACCGGTCGTCCCGGATGCCGCTTGAGAAAGTGCAGCATTCCGAACCAGCGGGCCTCAAAATCCAGGCCGTGGTCATGGTAGATGTGAGTTACGTCCCGCATCAGGCGTTCGCTCAGACGCCGCAGGCGACTGGCCAGCGCCAGTGAGCCGAGTTCTCGAATCAGGTCATCCAAGGTAAAGGCCACCGCCTCATTACAAATAAACTCTGGAGATATTTACGTAAGTACTTACATAAAGTTGCCTGCGGGTAATAAGGACGAACGCGGATTCCAGGGCCGGCGCCTACTGCCACAGGCGGCGGTCGAGAGTGCGATAGTGTATGGCTTCGGCGACATGGCCGATTTCGATGGATTGCGCCCCGGCCAGATCGGCGATGGTGCGGGATACTTTCAGAATGCGATCATAGGCCCGGGCCGAAAGTCCCTGGCGACTGATGGCCGTGCCCAAGAGCGATTGCGCTTTGTCATCGATTTCGCAGAAACGACCGACGTCACGCGATTCCATGTGGGCGTTGCAGTACATGCTGGCCTCGTTTTTGAAACGTTCGAGCTGCAACTGGCGGGCGGCGTTGACGCGTTTGCGGATGGTGAGCGAGCGATCCCCGCGCGTATCACTGGACAGCTCACGGAATTTGACCGAGGGGACGGTGATGTGGATGTCGATGCGATCCAGAAGCGGCCCGGAGATGCGGGACATGTAGCGCCTGATTTCGGTGGTAGAGCAATTACACTCGTGGCCGGCGTCGCCATAGTATCCGCACGGGCAGGGATTCATGGCCGCCACCAGCATGAAACTGGCCGGGTAGGTAAGGGTCGTGATGGCTCTGGAGATGGTGACCTGATTATCCTCCATCGGCTGCCTTAGCATTTCCAAAATGTCCTTTTTGAATTCCGGCAATTCGTCCAGGAAAAGAACCCCGTGGTGCGCCAATGATACTTCGCCCGGTCTCGGCACGGCGCCGCCACCCACCAGTCCGGCATACGAAACCGAATGGTGGGGTGCGCGAAAGGGTCTGGTTGCCACCAACGCCGAATTGATCGGCATGCGTCCGGCGACGGAGTGGATTTTGGTTGTCTGGAGCGCCTCGTCGAGACTCATATCGGGCAAAATGGTCGGCATGCGCCGGGCCAGCATGGTCTTGCCGGATCCCGGGGGGCCGATGGCGATGATATTATGCCCTCCGGCGGCGGCCACTTCCAGCGCTCGTTTGGCGCTCTCCTGCCCTTTGACGTCGGCAAAGTCGGTCAGGTAGTGTTGGGCCTCGGCAAAAGCCGTGCGGACATCGACGGTGAACGGCTTGATCGTGGTCTCGTCCTCCAAAAAGTGGATGGCCTCCTTGAGGGAACCGACCGGAAACACCGGCAGGGCACCTGCGATGGCCGCCTCGCGGCCGTTTTCCTTGGGCAAGATCATCCCCTTCAGGTCGGGGCGATCTCGGAAGCTCATGGCCATCGGCAACACACCGGGAACCGGCCGCAGAGTGCCGTCGAGACTGAGTTCTCCCAGCATAACAAATTCGTCACAGCGGTCGCGCAGGATTTGCCCGGTAGCCGCCAGGATGCCGGTCGCAATGGGCAGGTCGAAGGCGGCACCTTCCTTGCGGATATCGGCCGGAGCCAGGTTGATGGTGACTCGTTTGGCCGGAAACAAAAAATCGGAATTCTTGATGGCGGCCGTCACCCGCTCTTTTGATTCTCTAACGGCGCCTTCTGGCAGACCAACGGTCACGAAGGCCGGCAGTTGTTGCTGAATATCCGCCTCAACCTGGACAGCATAGGCATCTACTCCGAGGGTGGCCGATGAAATGACCTTGGAAAGCATGGGCGTCTCCGATCCTGCTTGACGATTTCGACAACGATCTTACCGCCCGGGGAGCACCGTCGTGCCGCCCCGGGCTCTTCCCCTCCTCGATCTACTCCCCTTCCCGCGCTTGCGTGGAATGAACTTTGCGGGAGCCTTTTGACTTACTGCTGTCTCCAGACTCAAGATGATGGGGAGGGGTGACAGGGAGTGTCAGTGGTTTTGGAGAAAGTGCAAAAAAAACAACTGCCGGGAGGCTGAGGTATCTATGGCCAGGGACTTACTGGCCGCATTCGAGCACAAAAAAAGCGACGGACACATAGTCCGCCGCTCTGAATTACCTTTGGTCGACCTTGATCTACGGCAGAGTGTCGGGAATCAGCCGTCGCCGGAGTTCCATTTCCTTGAAGGTAGTGCCGGCTAAGTTCTTCAGGATCAACATTCCGCCCGAGTTGTTGCGCTGGAAAGTGCCGACAGGATTGTGCGTTTCGTTGCACGAAGTACAATTCGCTTCGCCGTCCGGGAGGCTGTGCTTCTCCCGAAGCCTGACTCCCTCGGTGAGGGCATACTCCCCGTCCACCCGACAGAAACAGAATTGGTTGGCGGTATCAATCCGAGCAGTGTCTATTCTCATGATATAGGTCTGCGTCGTGAATGTCACCAAGACGTAGCTGGAGTCGACATTTTCGGCAGCCGACCCAAAGTCGGTAGTGACTCGGTAGATGCCTTCGTAATCACCGATCAGGGGTGCTTCCGGTTCCAGAATTATATCACTGGCACAGCCCCATATCAATGCCAAACCAGCCAGGAGGACTGTCACCAACAGCTTTTTCATCTAATGTGTCTCCTTCACAAAAATCCAGCGTCATTAATCCCGGCCAATATATACAAAGGTCTTTTCGGGCACAACCACAAAGTGCTTCTGTCCGCCATACAGACGATGCCAGGGCCCAAAATGTGTAATGCCGAAATAGGGGCTTTTGTAGCGTAATCGACGTCCACCGGCAACGGCCTGATGTAGTTGTCAGTGGGACGCCGCCTCAGAGCGGCGTAATATTGCCGGCAGCTCCTGCAATTTCACTAATCCATTGACTAACAACGCCATACCGAGCTCTTTGCAGAGCCGCGATGCTCGCAAAACAACCCAAGTTGGCAATAATCAGGTTGACAAGCCCCGACCCAGCCGGTATTATATAGGCGAAGCTCGTTGTGCGCGTTCGCCTCGGGGATCCCCCCTCTGTCCCCAACGAACCCATTGCGAGCTTCTTTTTTTTTCTTCTGATGGCTATCTAGGAATCTGAGTGCACGGATTGGAGCAAAGCCAGCGGCATCTCACGAGTGACTGTCGGTCGGGGTCGGTCAGCTACCTGCCGGTGATAGTCTTAAAACTGTAGACTTTCCAACGGCCGTTGACCATATGCAACCCAAAGCGAGTTAAATAACCTTTGCTGCGAGCCTTGTCCACGAAGGTCACTTCAACAGTCGCGGTCGACTCACCGGTTATCTCGGCCTTGCCGATAATTCGCTGCATACCAAACCAGACGCGTTTGGTTTGTCCATCGTCGGTCAGGTCGTTGAGGATCTCCTGAGGATTGTGAATGACACGAGGGCTGTCGGTCTGCAAGGCGTAATCTTCGTTGAAGCTCTTCATTAGCTCCGGCAGATCGAGATGGTAAGTAAGGGCAGCCTGATCATTGTTGTCCATGGCCCCAAAGACGGCAATGACCGTCTTTTTGGGATCGGGTGGACCGTCGTCAGAGCACCCGGTCACCATCATGGCCAGCAAAAATACTATCGCTCCGGTCAGTACTGCCTTCATCACATGGTACCTGTGAATGTGATGCGATGGGTGTTGCCCAGATCGGCCGCTGATTGCAGGGCATAACCGATGTGGAATTTCTGAACGTCGAGGCCGAACCCCAGGCTGACTCCCGCCCAGGCATCTTTGGAATCGGCGGCTTTGTAGTTGGAGCCGAAGCTGCTCCAGCCCAACCTGATGTAAAAGGGCTTGAGCTCATGGTACTCGGCCCCGATAGCGATATCGAAGTTGTTATCGACGGGTGCGATACCGTCGGCCACCAGCGTCAGGGGCAGGCCGACCGGCTTGTATGAGAGGCCGCCACGGAAAGTCAGGGGGAGGTCGAATTTCTCCTGGCCCAATGACGACAATTGCGCCCCCAGATTCTGGACCATCAAACCCAGACCCAGCCGCTCGCGATCGTCGACATACTTGGCGCCCAGATCAACAGCCGCTCCTGAGGCGCTGAATTCGTCCAGCTTCTCATAGATGAATTTGGCACTGCCGCCGATACGGAACCGGTTCGAGAGCAAGCGGGCATAGCTGAAGGCCACCATCAAATCGCCGCCGCCAAAGGTCTCACCGGTGGCATCGCCGCGACTATCGGTGGCGGTGAACTCACCATAGTTGAGATAGCTGACGTAGGCACCCAGGCTGTTGGTCTCGTCCAGCGGAAAGATGAACCCGGTAAAACCGGATTGTATATCGACAAAGTAGTTGTGATAACCGAGCACAAAACGCTTGTGCTCCATACCGGCAATGCCGGCCGGATTGTAATAAAGGGCGGTTTCATCATCGGCCAGACCGGTGAAGGCGCCACCCATAGCGACCGCCCGAGCCCCGACATTGATTTTGAGAAACGGAAAAGCGCTGGTGCCGGCCTTGCTATGAATATCTCGAGCTCCGGCTATCGGGGAAAAAGCCATCAGCGCCAGGGCCACAAATATCACAATTCGTTTTGACATAATAAAATCCTCAGGTCCGGTCGGCATCCGGGCCGGTAGTTAGTGCCGAGGTGCATCGCGTATCGGGGACACTTGCAGTCAATCTTCTCAGACTGCAAGAGCTGATTATCACCATGATTTTGTCGTTTTCTGTATGATCTGTTCGATCAGTCTGTCTATCGCCCGCTGGCGGGCATCTTCTTCCGTTTCCGTGGCCACCTCGTAGACACCGTACTGGGAAAAAGTCTCTTTCCAGATTTCGGAATCATCGGCCGGGTTCGTTAGCATTATTTCGAAACCCATAGTGACGCGGTATGACTGAACCTGATCGGTCTCGTCGTAGGCCAAGGGTTCTCGGCTATATGACTTGAAAACGCCCCTCAGCACGGCGTCGGCCGACGACGGAGCCACCACTTTCATCGAACCGTCGGCTATAAAGGCATCGATAATGAGGTCCGTAATCTGATCGGCCAGCTCATGCTCCTGGGTCTGGTTGGTCAGACGTTCGATTGCCAGGGACTCGTAGTCCGACTCACCGGAGGGTTTGAATGAGTAAACCCCGCATCCGGCCAGCGTCCAGACCACAACGATGCTCAGAAGCCAAACGTTTTTCATCAGTTCTTAAACTCCCGTCGGGCGCGGACGTTCCCTTCGCCTGAGCGCCCGACAACCAACTTGCCCCCTTTGACCACCGTGCGGACCAAATTAACGGCGTAATGATAGGGTAGTTCCCGGTAGTCCGCCATATCCCAGACGATCAAATCGGCCGCCAGACCGGCCTGCAGGCGCCCGATCTTGTCGCCTCGATCCAGCGAATATGCAGCATTGACGGTAATCGCACTGAGGGCCTCGGCCGTGGTCAATTTCAATTGCAGCAGCGCCAGGGTGGTCATGAACGGCAACGACTCGGTGCAACTTGATCCCGGATTGCAGTCGGTCGACAAGGCTACAATCACTCCCTGGTCAATCATCTGTCTGCCGCGGGCGTAGGTTTTGCCGCCCAGGCTGAAGGTGGTCCCGGGCAACAGCACCGCCACCGTTCCGGCCTTGGCCATCGCTTTGATACCTGCGTCGGAGGCATAGACCAGATGATCGGCCGTCCGGGCGCCCAGTTCGGCAGCCAGTTCGGCGCCACCTACCGAAGCCAGTTCGTCGGCATGGAAGCGCAGGCCCATCCCCGCCTTTTTGGCGGCTGTTTGAATACGCCGCGATTCCTCAACGCCGTAAACGCCGTCCTCACAGAAAATGTCCGAGTACTCGGCCAGGCCACGCTCGGCCACCAGCGGGATCATCTCGTTGACGACCAGGTCGATGTAGTCGTCGCGCTTTTCACGATATTCGTCCGGGACTTCGTGGGCACCAAGAAACGTCGGCACCAGATCTATCGGATGCGAGGCCTGCAATCTCTGGATCACTTCAAGCTGTTTGATCTCGGCCTCGGTGGATAAGCCGTAGCCGGATTTGGCCTCGATAGTGGTCACACCATAGGACAAAAGGCGATCAAGGCGATGGCGCGTCATTTCAGTCAGGGCGTCCTGCGAAGTTTCACGCAGATCACGAACCGAGGATCTGATCCCACCGCCGGAGTTGGCGATTTCCATGTATGATCGGCCTTGCACCCGCATTTCGAATTCGTTTTGCCGGTAGCGAGCAAAGACCGGGTGGGTATGCGGATCGATCAAGCCGGGCGTGACCACCGCCCCGGCGGCATCAATCACGGTGCAACCTTCGGCCAGGGCAGCCTTGCCCTCGATCTCATCGGACTTACCGACCGCCAGAATCTCGTCGCTGGCTGCCGCCAGACCGCCGTATTCGATAATGGCCAGATCGTTCATACTCGATCCCACGCGCGGCACCGGCCCGGCCATGGTCACCAACTGGCCGGCATTCTTAATGAGTAATGTGGCTTTCTTGGGCATCATCGCAGACAATATAGATGCCGGCGGCGGCGGATCAATCTATTTCGCGCGCCGGGCAGGTAAACAGCGAACCGAGACACCTTGTTTCGGGATCCGATAGCCGGCCGACTCGGTCAGCATCGTCGCAAGTATATCTTCGCAAACGTCACCGCCGGCGACAACACCTAACGCTTGGGCATCATCGGGATTTTGATCTTGTGTTTCCGTGCGAACTTGGCCGCCTCATCGTAGCCGGCGTCGACATGACGTACCACCCCGATACCGGGATCGTTGGTCAGGACACGGTTGAGCCTCAAGGCCATCTCATCGGTGCCGTCGGCGACAATCACCTGTCCGGCGTGGATGGCGTTGCCGATCCCAACCCCGCCACCATGATGGATCGACACCCAACTGGCGCCGGAAACGGCATTGAGCATTCCGTTCAGAAGCGGCCAATCGGCGATAGCGTCGGAACCGTCTTTCATCGCCTCCGTCTCACGATAGGGCGAGGCGACCGAACCGCAGTCAAGATGATCGCGTCCGATTACAATCGGGGCCTTGATCTTGCCGCGCTTGATAGCATCATTCATCAGCTCGGCAAAACGAGCTCGCTCGCCGTAGCCCAGCCAACAGATCCGTGACGGCAGGCCTTGGAACGGAATCTTCTCCTGGGCTTTCTTGATCCAGCGCACCAACAGATCGTTGTCCTTGAATTCCTTGAGGACAATATTATCGGTCACGGCGATGTCGGCCGGATCGCCCGACAGGGCGGCCCACCGGAACGGCCCGCGCCCTTCGCAAAACAGCGGCCGCACATAGGCCGGAACAAAGCCGGGGAACGCAAAAGCGTTGGTCAGGCCGCCGGTCTGGGCCTGGCCACGGAGGTTGTTGCCGTAATCGAAAGTGATCGAGCCCGCTTTCTGGAACTTGATCATAGCGTCGCAATGCTTGACCATCGAATCGTACGAGCGCTTGATATAGCTCTTGGGGTCTTTCTTGCGCAGGCGATTGGCTTCGATTATCGTCAATCCTTCGGGGATATAGCCGTTCAGTTCGTCGTGGGCGGAAGTCTGGTCGGTGACAATATCCGGCACGATGCCGCGACGGAATATCTCCGGGAAAACCTCGGCACAGTTGCCGATTAGCCCGACCGAGATCGGCTCGCCCGACTTGGTGTGCTCTCTGATCAGCTTGATAGCTTTGTCCAGCGTCTTGACCTTGACGTCGCAAAAACCCTGCTTGACGCGGCGATTGATACGGGATTCGTCGACCTCGACCACCAGAATCGAGGCGCCCGACATGGTCCCGGCCAGCGGCTGGGCGGCGCCCATCCCCCCCATGCCGCCGGTGAGAATCCATTTGCCGCTCATGTCACCCTTGAAATGTTGGGTGGCGACGGCCGCGAAGGTCTCGTAGGTGCCCTGGATGATCCCCTGGGTGCCGATATAGATCCAGCTCCCGGCGGTCATCTGGCCGAACATGATCAGGCCGAGTTTGTCCAGCTGCCGGAATTTCTCCCAGGTGGCCCAATGCGGCACCAGGTGGGAGTTGGCGATCAGGACCCGCGGGGCATGTTCGTGGGTGCGGAAAATGCCGACCGGTTTGCCCGACTGGACAAGGAGTGTTTCGTCGTTTTCGAGCGACTTGAGCGATTTGACGATAGCGGCGTAACATTCCCAGTTGCGGGCGGCTTTGCCTGATCCGCCGTAGACAATCAGCTCATCCGGGTTTTCGGCGACTTCGGGATCGAGGTTGTTGTTGAGCATGCGGAAGGCGGCTTCTTGCGCCCACCCTTTGCAGGACAGTGAGGTTCCTCTCGCGGCTCGACATTTTTGGGGTTTCAACGGCACACTCCACTGACAATTGGTCAATCATTCAATGGACCGAATATACCGCCCCGCTATAGCGAAGTCAAATGGGGAGTTGGGGGCTCCCGCCCTGCCTTGTTCGATCAGAACTCGACCTTAATCCCGGCCATGGGAATCCGCCCCCACTGGTATTTCGCGCGGGGCTGATTTATCCTAAAATCGAAATCGTAGCTGAGAACGTTTTTGCGGTCGTAGACATTCCAGATTTCCAAAAACACTACCATATCCACACCCAACAGCCGTTGCCGCCTGTCTACCCTTAGATTCAGGGAATGATAATCAGGATAGCGCTCCTGGTTGATGGCAGTCAAATCCCTCTGGGTGATCCGGTCGATCGCTGTCCAGAGCGAGTCGATGGGAGTATATGGCGGACCGGCGGCGTAGATCCAGCGAGCGCTGAACTCCCAACGGTCATTTGCTTTGTAGCCGCCTTCAACACCGAAAGTCACCTGGTTATCACAAAGCCTCGGCCGCCATTTCTGGTCGAGCCCGAGGTACTTAGCAGTGGAAAACGCCGAACTTATGACACCATAGAGGCCGTCAATCATCTTCTTCTGAAAAGTCACCTCTATGCCCTGTGAGATCGCTTTGCCGGTGGTTTCGGGCAAGTAGATATCATTGGATTGATACTCGGTGCCGACCATGTCGAGAACAAACAATCCACCGCGCATGCGATAGCCATCCATCGGCAGATTCCAGTAATTTTTCCGGTAAGCTTCGACAGAAGCCTGGCACGACCGGCCCAGAGTCAGATATACTCCCACAACGAAGTGGTTGGCCTTGAGATCAATGAAGTCAGGCGGATCGAGGTTTCTAAGATAACTATAATAGGGATGGGGCAGGGTGTTGAGCAAGGGAGGGACATTCTGTACATATGACGCCGCCGATATTCCGAGATCCAACCAGGGTTTAACGCGAATAGTCGCCGAAGTTCTTGGCGTGAAATACCAGGCTGTGCTGTGATCGTAGTAGTCCAGGCGGCCGCCTAAGGATAGTACCAACGACGGGATGGCATGGATATTGATCGTGGCGTGCAGACCCAGCAGGTCTGATGAGTAAGGCATGTTCACTGTTAGCGAAGGAACCCAAAGACCAAACTCATCGCGGTGGTTGGCCTTGAAATATTCGTAGTGGTGTCCCAAATGTGACCAGTCAAGGCCGAAATCCATCAACCACTTGCGGTTGACTATCCAGCTTGAGACATGGCGCAATAGACGGATACTTTCGAGTGAGTTGCCCGAGAGCCAGTCTCTCTGGTCACTCATGTAGCGATAGCGGTATCGATACCTGGTGTTTGCAGTGGACAGACTAGTCTGGCTGTGGCCTTTTTGTCCCCACCGACACAACCAGCTGACCGCCACAGCACTCTCGTACCCGTCGGTGGTTCCATAGGTACCGGAGCCGCGTTCGTAAGCCAATTCTTGAGAGTAGTCCAGGCGGTCGAATCCTCCAATGGCAATCACAGATAGCTCGTTCTCCTGGTCAATCCGGTATACGGCTTTACCCTGAAAGTCCGAGAAGACCGGTGCCACGCCGGTACCAATTTCATCGACCAGCCACTCCAAAAAACTCCGCCTCACGCCGACTAGGACAGATCCGTTACTACCGAATGCCGGACCTTCGACGCCGATTCCAACTCCGGCCAAGCCGGCTTCAAAACCGGCATTCCAGTCCGTTCGACTCCCCTCTCGTAGCCTGACATTGACAATTGAGGACAAGCGGTTGCCATAACGAGCCGGAAAGCCCCCGGCACTGAATTCGACATCCCTGACATACTCTACATTGAGCAGCCCGATCGGGCCGCCGGTACTGCCCATCAGGGGGTAGTGGTTTATGTTGGGAACGGGAATGCCATCCACATAGAAGCCGTTCTCGATGGGATGACCGCCACGGACAATGAGGCTGTTGAACTGATCGTTTACTTTCGCCACTGAGGGCAGTACCGACATGATTCGACTGATATCGCCACCCACACCCGGAGCCCGCCGCACTTCCTCGCCGTTGAAAGAGGTCAGACTCGTAGGTTGATCGGCCCTGTCACGGAAGCAGCTACCCTGAACTTCCAGGTCACCCAGAACAATCGGCTGCGGATCAAGTTCGATTCTTACTTCGGTGGTGCGTGACGGCTTGATCACGATGTCGGTTAGCACTTGCGAGCGGTATCCGATACCGGATATTGACAGAGCCACGCTGCCGCAGCGAAGTGAATCCAATTGAAAGCGACCGCTGGACTCAGTAAATGTGACATCGTCGTCCGGCATCACCGAGACAAGAACCCCTTCCACCGGCGCTAAAGTTGAAGCATCCAAGATAACTCCGGCGAGGCATCCGGCGGCACGTTTTTCGGAGGCGCCAGTTGCGGCGGACAGACTGGAGGTAGTTGACATCAAAAGGGTCAGTATAGCCAGGACATAAGCCACAAATCGCTCCTCTCCTTAATGCCTGGAGTGGGACACACTTCACTAACGCTTATACTCCCCCAGATGTCAACTGTCGGCAGAAGAAAAAGGCCTACTGCAAGCTTGTCGCCCCCGACGACAGTGCGCCATTAAACATATAGGATCAGAGTGGCGGGTCCGAAGACGGAACCGCCCTACGGGAATTACTTAGCGTTTCAATGGGTACTATCGATTGGTATCAGTCGAAAGTCAACTCTAACGGTTGAACCGCCTACTGGAACCGGTTTTTCCTGGGAATGATACCCAATCTTCCAACAGGTGATTCGCGCTGGTTTTTCGCCAAGGCCTTCCCAAAGATAGTTTCCAACACTATCCGACGCCATTGGGTCAAGGTGCGCTGAGTCGCCCAACCAGACACTGGCCAACTCGATTGCCATTCCAGTCATTGAATCTGAGACTGTTCCAGTTATGAACCATGCGACATCAATGATTGGCTCATTCGGATTGCAACTGATCAGCACCACACCCAAAAAAGCCAGCAGAAGCGCCTTTCGTTTCATCCTCACCTCCTTCTGTCTGTGTTTTGTGCGGACATCCCTTTAAGCCCCGCATTGTGCCATTATCATAACCAGGACGGATCATACCGATCAAGTGTTTGATCGATTCCGATGTCGTAGCTCACGATCGGCGTTGTTGCGGTTTAGTCAGTGACAGGACCATAAAGGCAAAGCATATGTCGACCAGAACGTGTGCCACGCAGTCATTTCATTGAACCGATCTGTACATCTTGAGGTACGCTACCGACCGGCGGCGATCCTTGACAAATTGGCAAAGTCGAGTATCTTGTACACAGTAACAAGGTTCTGACCCAATCAAATCAATACTAGACGACAGACTGCCATGCCCCTCCAACTCACGAGTCAGCAAGCTGCCACGGGCATGATGCATAGCTGAGGATAGAAGATCAGTAATAGTGCCGAGAGGCAGAGATTCAATCGGAGGAGTAATTTTATGTACAAATCTCAGAAGCCGTTCCTAATGGCAGTCCTTGCCGTGCTGCTTTGCATGACTATCGCTGCGGCAGAAGAAAACGGAGACATGAATTGTGATGGCAGCCGGCTCGATATAGCCGACCTGGTGTATGCTGTGAACTACATGTTCAACGGCGGACCAGCACCATGCGAGATAAGTGGCTTTGCTCTGCCCTTTGCAGGGCCCACTGATTTTTCGTACAATGGGGCCGCCATGACTCTGTATAATACCCATGCGGCTGCCGCCGGCCTGATAGCTCAGGCATCTGGAAATTACGCCACCGCCCTCATGGGATGGGCAGATACAGGAACCAGGCCGTGGGGAGTATATGGTGTCGCTTCAGGTACCGAAGAAGCCTTTGGCGTCCGTGGCGAAGCAGGCGGACCTGGGGTAAACGCCGGCGTCTACGGATTGGCCAGCCCGACGACTGGCGTGCCGGCACTATCTGACATCTCTGACTATTCAACGGGAGTGCTTGGACGGAGCTCAAGCATTGGAATGATAGGCTTGGCCGATACTACCGGCGGATTTGGTATTTATGGCTATGGCTCCGTAGGTATTGCCGGAGAGGCGGCCGTGGGTACTGACTTCGCCGGCTATTTTGCAGGAAGTGTGCATGCCACGGCCGGGTATTCGGGATCCAAGGGTTCCCTGGTGATTGACCACCCCCAAGACCCCGAGTCGAAGATGATCAATCACAGCTTCGTTGCCTCGCCGACGGATCTCCTGATATACGATGGCCGAACAGAGCTTGACGACAATGGACAAGCCACCGTTGAAATGCCCGACTACTTTGCGGCCCTTGCCGATGAAGACAACGCCCGCATTCAAATGACGCCGGTGGGCAGGCCTTTCTTGATCGGAGCGGAGTGGCTCTCCGGGACCAATGCCTTCGTCATCTATGGCGAGCCCAACCGTTCTGCGTACTGGCAAGTTTCAGCCGATCGCGATGACCCGGTCGCTATGAGTCTGGCATGTCCGGTTGTCGTGGACAAAACACCTGAGGGCAAGCTGTGCACTCCCGGCAAGTATCTGTACCCGGAGGCTTTCGGTCAGCCTAGAGAGCTGACTTCGAATCGCTTACCGAGGCCGACCACTGCTGTAGAGCGCGGCGTCGATCCACGTATTTCTGATAACTAATCACTCGGCAACCCGCCCAATCTGACCTTGTGGCGGTTTTGTCAGTGACGGGACCATGAAGGCGAAGATCATGTCGACAAGGACAATGACGGCGCCGATCAGGAATGTGAGCTGATGTCCAAAGAGACCCCAGGCCACCCCGCCCGCCACCGGGATGACCACGGCCGTGACGTGATTGGCGGTCATGCCGAACGACAGACAACTGGTGAGGTCCTCCGGCTCGGCCAGCTTGCCCAGGTATGACTTGAGGGCAATCGAGGAACCGAAGAGGATATTGTCGATCACATAAAGCCCGATCAGCAACGGCAAGTACTCGACGAAGGCGTAGCCGGCAAAAACGAAAATCAAAATAGCCGAACAACCGACCAGGATCAGCCTCTCCCCCCATCGATCACTCAGCCGTCCGATGCCGCGGTTGGTGAAGATCGTAATCAGGTTGTTGACCAGCATCAGTGCTGAAACCACGGTGATGCTGAGTTCATGGTTTTTCACCAACAGGAAAATAGCGAAGGTTGTAAAAATGTGTCTCCGACACCCGCGCAAAAGCGAGAGGGTGTAATACAGCCAGTATTTTCTTTTCACTCTGACCTTGCGGGGTGACTTCTTGCCCCGGTTGGCCGGCAGGGCAAAAGTCAGGTAGAGGCCGACCAGTGTGACGGCGCCACCGATAAGGTAGAATGTCTGGCGGTAGTTGAAGAAGTAGGTCATGCCCATGACGATCAGAGCGCCCGCCAGCCCGGCCATGGATTCCCATGAAGTGAGTTTACCCTGAACTTGGCCGTACTTATTGGAATCCGAGAGGGCCAGCAATTGGGAGGAATTGGTCGGCTCAAAATAATGGAATCCAAACGACATCAGGATTGTCGCGGCGCCCAGTACAGATATTGAAGGCGCTGCCCCACAAAGAATGAGACCGAAGCCGAGGATGACAATAGAAATCGCGGCCAATCTGGACTCGCTCAGAAACAGGGCCAAGGCACCGACGCCAAAGGCCAGCAACCCGGGAATCTCGCGGGCAGCCTGAATTGAGCCGACGCCGGCCGGGGTGGCATCAAAAACCTCGACCGCAAAGTTGTTGAACATGATACGCCAGGCATAAAAGCCGATCCATATCGTTACGGCCGAAAAGGTTATGGTCGAAACCGAGACTTTTTCTATTCGCCAGCGCATAGGTCGGACAAGATAACTCACCGAGTCCGGCGACGCACTAACAAACAGGCCTCTCATGCCCAGCGGTGTCGGTCGGAGACCAAGTATTTCTAACGTCCGAGCAGGTTTTTCCCATTTCGCGCGGTTTTTAGTTGAAAAGAAGCGGCCGGAGGATTCCTTCCGGTCATGATGCCTGATAATGAACCTCCTCCCGGGCGGCTGGTGGTGTCAACCATCACGTCGTCCTGGGATGCCTTGGCTGAGGCGGTGGAGCATTTGGAGCGGAGATTCGGCCGCGCCATTTACGAAACCGACCAGATTTCATGCTGCCACGGCGAGCGCTATCTAGAGGAGATGGGTGAACGTGTGTGGCGGCGACTTTTTTCTTTTGAGAGGCCGGTTTTGCGGTCCTCGCTGCCGGAGCTGAAGGCGGCCTGCGCCAGGATCGAGCCACGCTTTTCAGATCGGTTAGGTGATTTTTGCTTCCGAACAGTCAACATCGATCCGGGCATTCTGACATCGGACAACCTGGTTATGGCTTCACGCCATAATGCGAACCATCGAATATATATCAGCGGAGGAACTTACGCCGAAGTAACGCTCATCTACAGTCGCGATCGCTTCACCAGATTACCCTGGACCGACCCTGATTTCTGCCACCCTGAGGTCATCGATTTCCTGGATCGAGTGCGAGGCAGCTTCGATTTGGTGACGCCCACATGATTTGGACCGTAATTTGATGTTATACCCAACTTGTGCTCAGACTCAAACAATCACAGGTGATTTGCGCGAACCGCGCCATCCACGCTTTGCGGCGCCAGGAACTGATTTGCCGTCACCGGCAAGCCCTTCGGAGACTATGCGACCGAGATGCGAAGCGGGCCACATTGTGACACAATGCACAAGAAATGAGGAAAAATATTCCGTTTGTGGTTGACATTTAATTTGAACAGTGATATCGTGATTGTGGGAAATTTGAGGGATAGGTGATACACACCTTTTGGTTACTGTCCTGGGCTGTTAGTAAGGTATAGAAACAGGGTTATTAGTTGAGGGATCATCTGAATCGATCCACAACGGTTTAGATGGTTTTTGTACCGAAGCTGTATGGCTGGTGCCTCAGGAAGTACACCAGACTTAGGCATTACCCTGCAGCAGAAGTGGAACGACGAAGCCAGTGAGGAGGTGATACCCGGGCAAAATACTCTTACAACTAGACTGACATGGCGGGCTCACGGTCGGTCTACACGTGTGCTTAATTGAGCCCAAAACCCCTAACCTTATGAGGTTTCACATCATGCGAAACAGTTCAATGAGACTGTCACTTCTGGCAGGTCTGTTCATCGTCCTGTTTGCCGCCCCATCCTTCGCTTCGATGGAGGGTGTGGTGGTTTCGATCAGCGACACTTGTTGGTACAACGAAGGTACCATGCAGTTGCCGGTCGATATCCATTGGGCCACCTGGTCCGAGTACGAAGATTGTGGTATGGATTACTGGGTGCCTTACTTCGCCGATCCATTTAATTGCGATCGCGACAACAAAACGCTTCCGGATTGCTGGCCGGAGCCGGATTGTTTCTGGGATTGCCCGACTTATGGCTGGTACTACGACACCTGCGGCGTTCGTCGCAAGTGCACCCAGCAAGAGTCCTGTGAGCTCTACCTGAACCCGGATCACGACATGTGTGCCTTCCAGTTGGTCGTGCATTTCGACCCCAGCGTGGTCGAAGCCTGGGGTGCCAGCAATGGTCAGGTCATCAGCAGCTGGGGTCCGGTGACCTACGTGATCGACAACTACGCCGGTACCATTAGTCTCGGCGGTTTTTCGGCTGAATGCGTGGATCTGTCCCTCATCGGAAGCCCGACCGACTTGGTCTGGATTGCCTTCAAGGTCCGCTCCTGGGCGCAGCCGGGTCAAAACGCCGGTCTCAATGTGGATTACTTCCGCTACAACGCCACCGATTGGCCCTATGTGTACTACAACAACTCCGAATACTACCCTTACTGGAACCATCCTTGCTCGCTGTACTATGATGCCCGTACTATCGGCGATTTCCTGGTATGCGAGTTGGATTGTGTTTCCGGTTGGGTGAAGTACTGCGGTCACAAAATGCCGATCTGCAATGCCAGCGTCACCCTCGAGTACATGCCTGATCCGTACGCCGTGGATCCGCCGAACATTGCCGACAAGACCGTTGAGACTCAGTGTGATCCTAGTTGCCAATTCGACTGCCGTGGGAAGTTCGTGATTTGCGACATTCTGGATCAGTACAACTACTGCCTGTGGGTCTATAAGCAGGGCGAGTCCGATGACGCCGTGTCAGCCCTCGATGCTTCTTTGATCATGCGCCACCTGATTGCTCAGCAGGAGCTCTCCTACTGTGGTTACACGGCCGCCGATGTGGACGGTGACTGTGATGTGACCCCGGTCGACGCCTGCTTGATCATGCAGCACCTGGTTGGTGATCCCGCTGCTTCCCCGTACTTCCCGCGCAAAGCCGCTCAGTCGACCAACTGGGTCTTTTTCCAGGCTTACGGCTGGGATGACGACTGCGGTGGCTGCGACTACTTCGCTTATGACGGCTGGGGCGCCTGCCCGCCGGAGAAGTACTGCTACGATCCGCTGGAATGCTGGCACTTCAACCAGAACTTCTGGGGTGTCTATCTTGGTGATGTTTCCGGTAACTGGATGTTTGGCCCGAACCCGAAGGTTTCGACCGCGGCCCTGGCCGACATCATCAACGTCACCTCCGAGAATGTCGACGGCAAGACCGTCTACACCATTTCGGCCGACGTTCCGGAAGTCTTCGCCTGCCAGTTTACCGTTGATAACGGCACCGTCGCTATCAACAACAATTCCTGGCTGCACGAGACCCGCAGCGACGCCGGTTTCACCTTTGTTGCTGCTGCCGGTTCCCAGGCCAGCCAGGGTGGAATTCTGGCTCAGGTCACCGTCGATCAAGGCACCACGGTCAATCTGTCGAACGTGGTTGTCAATGAGCTGACTCTGACCGGCTCGATGAAGCTGAACGACCCGATCGTTCCGTCCGGATACTTCCTGTCCGCCAACTATCCGAACCCGTTCAACCCGGCCACTACTATTGCCTTCCGTCTGCCTCAAGCTACGGATGTCAAGCTGACCGTATTCAACGTTCTCGGTCAGAAGGTTGTGTCGCTGGTTGATGGTCCGATGGAAGCCGGCCAGCATAGTGTCGTTTGGAACGGCGCTGATGTTTCTTCGGGTGTGTACTTGTACCGCCTGGAGACTCGGGACTTCTCCGAGACCAAGAAGATGACGCTGCTGAAGTAAGTTAGTACCTTACCTTAACGGAGGATGGCTTAGCGCCATCCTCCGGGAGATTGTTATGAGAGAGAGAATCATGAGTAAGAGACTGCTGCTGTCATTGCTGTTGCTATGCATGGTGGCAAGCGGGGCTTGGGCTCAACAGACATTTAGCCTGCAATACGAAGGCCTCGGCATGGACTCGGTGCTGGTCCGCGTGATGGTGGACACGGTCAGTCCCCAGTCGAGTTTTAGCGGTGCCTCGGTGTGGCTGGCGTATGACACGTCCGTTTTGGCATATCAAAGTGTCACTTACGCCGGTGGTCTGTTTGGAGTCTGGGATTTCAATTGGATTTATGACAAGGTGGATGAGGGTGTCGGCAACACCAACTATGCCGGCACGTCGACCAGCGGGTCGTTTTTGGCCGGCCCCGGGGTAGGCTTCTACCTCAAGTACGGAATCAAAGCGCCGTACGACATCAACAGCTTCGACAACTGGATCACCGTGTGCTCGACCAGGGTCGATCCTGGCGCCAAAGTGCACTCGTATCATCCGGACGTGCCGGCGCTATTTTCACCTGCAAACGGCTCCGATGTGTATACGACCACTCCGACCTTCGACTGGCAGGAGACCTGCGGTCCGCACGGCAGCTACACGATCGAGTATTCCACAACCTGGAATTTTTCAGCCAACGTGGTGACCGTCACCGGGATTGCCACCGATCAGTGGACCCCTCCGACGTCGTTGGCGCCGGGCATGTATTACTGGCGGGTCCAGGCGTTTGATGTTTTGGCGCGTGGCTCCGGCTACCAGACTCCGCCGCCGGATTCTTTCAGAATCCTGGCCTGTTCGGATGTCCCCGAAGCTCCGACCGGCTCGGCCGACATTGTGTGTGTCGGCGAAAACTACTGCCTGACCTGGGATCATGCGGTCAACGCCGCCTGGTATCGGATAAGCGTCGATGGCGGCGATTGGCACAATATCGGCTATGTGCAGACGTTCTGCACCGATACGCTGCCCGTTGGTGTTCACGAATATCGACTCCAGGGGTGCACCAGCGAGTGCGGCTGTTCAGGTGCCAGCGGAGCCGAAACGGTCACGGTGCGGGCGGCGCTGTCAAAGCCGGCCACGCCGACCAGTGTCCCTGCGGTGGTCAATACCGATCAGCTGTTTTGTATCAACTGGACCCTCGATCCCAACGCCGAGTCATACCAGATTCAGGAAAACAACGGCACCTGGACCCCCGTGGGACTGACTGCCCAGCATTGCCTGACCAAGGCTGTGGCGGGGCTCTACTACTATCGCATTCGTGCCTGCAATACTATCTGTGGTTGCGGCGAGGCCTCCGATTCGGTTCTCGTCAGCGTGGGCGGGGCGCTCCCGCCGCCGGATTCCCTGCTGGTCAACGACGACACGGTTTGCACCGGTGTCCAGTTTACCTTGAGCTGGCCGGCTGTTGTCGGGGCAACTTCCTATAACTACCGATTTAACGGCGGCGGTTGGCAGAGTGTCGGCAATGTGCTGTCGGTCAACGTGTCGCAGCCGACGGCCGGAACCTATGTATATGAAGTCCAGGCCTGTGCCGCCGCCTGCAGCGGGCCGAGCCCGTCGGTCACGGTGGTCGTGAAAACTGCACCGAGCAAGATCGAACACTCGTGTGACTTCGATGCTACGCAGGACGAGATAGAATTGGTCTGGGATGCCGTTTCCGGTGCCACCGTCTATAAAATCTATCACAATGGCGCGATAGATACGACGGTAACGGCCACCAGCGTAATTCGCAAGGTACCCGCCGCGGGCAAGCACCGCTATCAAGTGACTGTAGTCAATTCTTGCGGTGAGGGTCCTCTGTCCGATACAAACTGTGTCGTGGATCAGACTGATGTTTGGGAAATCCCAGGGGCTTCGTTGCCGCAGGAATATGTCTTGCGTCAGAATTATCCCAATCCCTTCAACCCCGAAACCTACATCGAGTTTGCCCTGCCTAAGGGATCACACACGGTCCTGGAGATCTACAATGTTCTGGGACGCCGCGTGAATACTCTGGTTGATGAGTATCTTTCGGCTGGCGAGAAGGTTGTCGTCTGGGACGGCACCGATCTGAATGGTTCGGTGGTGTCATCCGGAATCTACTTCTATCGTATCCAGGCCGCCGACTATCGGGCGACCAAGAAAATGGTTCTCATGAAATAGTGATTTCTCTCTTGTAACAATCTCTCAATCTCAGCGTTAGCAAGCGCCCCCTCTCTCTCGGGGGCGTTTGCATTTTTGGGGAGGTAAGGCGTCGTCTATCATCGATGATAAACCGCCCCCCGGCGGTTTTAAGTTTTCTTCCGGGAACTACTGGCGCTTATTTCGACGGCTGGCGCAGAAAAGGCGTCGCTCGGTATATTAGTGAGCTCAACTCATATCTTGCGAGTATCAGAAGTATGGACAAATTCGTGATTCGTGGTTCGCAGCCCCTCAAGGGGCAATTGAAGGTCGAGGGTTCCAAAAACGCTGCTTTACCCATTATCGCCGGCGCCTTGCTGATCGATGCGGGTGAAACCGTTATTCGCAACATACCTCCGCTGCGCGACATCTTTACTATCATCAAAGTGATTGAATACCTCGGCGCCAAGGTAGACTATGACGCGAGCAAGCAGGTCATGTCGATAAGGGCCGAACAGTTGACCCAAAATGACGCCCCTTACGACCTCATGCGACAGATGCGGGCCTCGTTCTTGATGCTGGGGCCGATCCTGGCTCGTCAGGGCAGTGCCCGCATCTCTCTGCCCGGAGGATGTGTCCTTGGGGCAAGACCGGTCAATTTCCATATCAAAGCCTTTCAGGCCATGGGGGCCAAGGTCACCGAAGATGGTGGCTTCGTCCTGGCCAAGGGATCGCCACTGGCCGGCGGCCAAGTGTATTTTGATCGTCCCTCGCACACCGGGACGGAGAACGTGCTCTTTGGCGCTGTCCTGGCCAAAGGCAAGACTCGCATTGTCAATGCTGCCTGTGATCCCGAGGTGATCGACGTGGCCGAATTCCTGAACAAGGCCGGGGCTCGCATAAGCGGCGCCGGTACACCTATCATCACGGTCGAACCGGTACGTCGCCTCAAGGCCCTGGAATTCCGGGTGCAAGGTGATCGCTTGGTGGCCGGGACATTCATGTTTGGTGCGGCCATGACCAAAGGCGACGTCCGGCTGAAGGGAATCAACCCGCTGTGTCTCGAGGTGGTTATCCAAAAACTGCGAGAGATGGGTTGCCAAGTGGATAGTACGCACAATGGACTGAGAGTCCGCGGCCCCAAGCGGCTTAAGGCTGTCTCGATAACGACTTTCCCCTATCCCGGATTTCCCACCGATCTGCAGGCCTGCGCTATGGCAGCAACCTGCCTGGCCGACGGCACTTCGCATATTCGAGAGACCGTCTTTAGCGACCGTTTTTCTCACACCATGGAAATGAGCCGGCTCGGGGCCGACATTACCATTGCCGGCGATGAAGCGGTCATCGTGGGTGTTCCCAAGCTGACGGGGGCAAAGATTATGGCGTCCGATATTCGAGCCGGTGCCGGCATCATTCTGGCCGCTTTGGCTGCCAAGGGAAACTCTGAAGTCCTTAGAGTATATCATGTTGACCGTGGCTACAGCCAAATAGAAGAGAAGCTTACGGCCCTGGGTGCCGATGTTACTAGAGTAAAGGAATAACCGGCGTGTCGTTGGTAATTCAACGAGCTGTTTTTTTTGCGTCGATTGAACGCTGAGAGGGCATAATCGTGTCTAATATGTAAAGGGACACCGGGTCAAAGACTGTTTGTAATCGGCGCGAACCGACCCAGGAAGAAATTGGTTGTATCTGTTGGAGCACGGAACTTCAAGCCTCGGAGGTAAGTCTTTAATGAGGAAGGCAATCATCTTAGTCGGCCTCGTCATTTTGGTCGGAGTCGGCGGTGTCCTGCAGGCGCAGGAGGCTTACTTCGGCAAAAACAAGGTGCGTTATAAGGGGTTTGAATGGCACTACATTCAAACTCGTCACTTTGATATCTACTTTTATGAAGATGCCTATGAAACGGCTACATTCGGCGCCGACGTGCTTGAATCGGCTTACCAGGAAATCAGCCGCGAGCTGAACTATGTCATCCAGCGACGGGTGCCGGTTTTCATTTATAATTCGCACAATGATTTCCAACAGACCAATATCCTGCCTTCATTGATCGGCGAAGGGACGGGCGGTTTTACTGAGGTTTTCAAAAACCGCGTGGTCACCCCCTTCAACGGTTCCTATGAGGATTTCCGGCATGTTTTGCACCACGAGTTGACCCACGCCTTCACTTTCGATATGCTTTATGGCGGCGCCTTCTCGTCAGTGGTTTCCAAGCAGCGGCTGTTTGCCATGCCTCTCTGGCTGGCCGAGGGTTACGCCGAGTACTCATCTCGTCACGGGTGGGACTATTTCAGCGACATGTGGGTGCGCGATGCCACCATCAACGGTTACCTGGCTCCGATGGAGTATCTCAACGGTTACAATGCCTATCGCGAGGGACAGGCCCTGATCAAGTTCATCGTCGACGAATACGGTGAGGAGAAAATCTCGCAGCTCTTCAAGAAGGGGAAGATCTACCTCTCGATGAAGAAGACCCTCAAGAGAGTTCTGGGCATCGATGAAGAACAGCTGTGGAAAGATTTCTCCAAGGAGATGAAGCGTCGCTATTGGCCGGAGATTGCGGTGCGCAAGGAGATCGAAGACTTCGGCCGGAAGTTGACCGACGCCCGCAAGGACGGCTCCTATATGAACGAGAAACCGACCTTCTCACCCGAGGGTGATAAGATCGCGATGTTTACCGACCGTTCCGACTACACCGAGATCGTACTGATCTCCGCTGATGACGGCAAGCTGGTCGATCACCTGGTCAAAGCCTCGCGCTCTGGCGATATGGAATCGCTGCATTCTTATGTCTCGGGGCTGTCTTTTTCGCCCAGCGGTGATGAGATAGTGTTTGTCGCCAAATCGAATGGCAAAGAGACGCTCTTTTTCTATGACCTCTACCGACACAAGACGGTGCGAAAACGCACCTTCGATTTTTATAACGTCCTCTCCCCGGCCTGGTCGCCCGATGGTCAGCAAGTTGCTTTTTCCGCTCTGAGCGGCAACCAGCGTGATCTGTTCCTATATGATCTCACCACCGACCAAGTCCGACAACTGACCAACGACCGCTATGATGACATCGACCCGGCCTGGCATCCGGACGGCGGGTCATTGGTGTTTACGTCCGATCGATCTTTTGCCGACAAGCCGGTTGATTCCCCCGAAGGCAATCCGTATGTGATCGCCGCCGATGCTTACCGTCCCGGCGACTTTGACTACGGCAATTATGGTCTGTTTACTATCAGCGTCGATAAAGCCGAGATACACAACATTGACGTCGGTCCGGGCGGAAATAGCCTGGCTACTTACTCTCCTGACGGAGAGAAGTTGGCCTTCGTCTCCAATCGCAACGGTATTGACAATGTTTACATTGCCCTTTTGGACGAGGACCGCGTATTTGCAATCACCAACGTTTTGACCGGCATTCACTGGATCGACTGGGCGCCCGACGGGAAGTCGCTGGTGGTGCAAGCGTTCAACAAGGGCCTTTACGACGTTTTCATCGTGGAAGACCTGACTCCGGTCGGCGACGACGGAGTGCTGACTCCGACAGCATTTTTTAGTGGTGAGTACGATCGCCCCGGCTCAACGGTCGCCGGGCGCGGGCAGGACAGCCTGGCCGGCGATGATACGACCGGGGTCGACACCGCACAGGCTATGGCCGACGGATCGGACATCGCTCTGCAAGAGGATGTTACGGCGACTGGGGAGTCCACGGCCGAGATCGATACCACCCTGGCTGCAAATGCGACCGACACCGCTGCGGCTGCCGCCATCGCGGAGACACCCGAGACTCTGTCATCGATTGACGACACGACATCTATGGGCCCGGAGCCGGTCATGGTAGAATCGCCCGACACTCCGGCAGTCGCAGACAGCGTGACCTCCGACAGCCCGGCGAGCACTCCCAAAGACCAGCCTGACTCCACTGAGGGTGAGGCCGCCGTGGTCGACTCAACCGGCATATACGATGATGAGTTTGTATTTGTGGATGATAGCAGCGACCGCTTTGAGTCGTTTATGGAGGATGTCGGAGACGACAGCCTCGACCTGCTTAGCAATGAGCCGGCTCCTGAGCCGGCCTCCTTTGACTCCATTCCCCTGCCCCCGGAAGGGGGAGAGTACGAAATCCACGACTATCGCGTGAAGTTCACGCCCGACTATATCGGCGGAGGCTTTGCTTACGATACATTTTTTGGACTGCGCGGACAGACGGTCTTTATGTTCAGCGACTATCTGGGTAACCACTCCATCGTTTTGGCCACCGACCTGGTTAATACCATTGACCAGTCGAATATCCAGGCTTACTACTTCAATAGCACGCGGCGGACGAGTTACGGTGTCGGTCTGCTTCACAGCAAGAATTTCTACCTGGACAACAGCGACTTCCTATTTTCGGACAGATTTTACGGCGCGCAGCTATTCGCGCGTCGGCCGTTCTCCACTTTTAGTCGCCTGGAACTGGTCGCATCACAGTTCTTCATCGACCGCGAGTATTATGATCGTCCCTTTGACACACGACCCAATCGCAGCTCGAAGGTCACGACCGGATCGTTTTCTTATGTCGTTGACAACATCATTTGGGGACTGACCGGGCCGGTCAACGGTCGTCGCGCCAAGGTCATTTTCTCGGGCGGCATTAACCTATTTGATGCGACCGACGTTGATTACTTCTCGGCTGAATTCGATTATCGCAAGTACTGGCGTTTGAACAAATCGTATTCGGTCGCCCTTCGCCTGTCCGGTGGCGCCTCCGGCGGGCGAACTCCGAAGCGTTACTTTCTGGGCGGCCCGACCAATTGGATCGGCAATCGAACCCTTGATGCCGAGGTGTATGATGTCGAGAATCTGTACTTCGCCGACGTCGTGACACCGCTGCGAGGGATTGAATACTACTCTCTATCCGGCAATCGCTATGGCCTGATCAATTTTGAATTCAGGTATCCTATGATCGACTATTTGGCCATGCGTTTCCCGCTGCCGTTGGTATTGAGTAGGGTGGGCGGGGCGCTGTTTTTTGATATGGGTGCGGCCTGGGATGAAGATGATTTCAAAGGCGGCACAACCGCTGATGGTCGGAAGCGTTTATTGGACATCAAGACCGGTTTCGGATTCGGGATGAGAGCCAATCTGGGCTTCATACTACTGCGCTACGACATGGCCTGGAACACCGATTTCTACAACGTTGCTGACAAGCCCAGCTACTACTTCTCGATTGGGGCCGACTTCTAAGGGCTAAGATCACAGGCAAGAAGAAAGCCCACCGTAATGGCGGGCTTTCTTTTTTTGACCTTTGAAAAGGCGATGGCTAGTGACGTTTCTTGGCCGGCTTTTTCGCGACCATCTTCTTGGCGGTCGCCTTCCGCTTCGGAGCGGCTTTCTTGACAGCCGTCTTCTTCGGAGCCGCCTTCTTCTTGACTACCTTTTTGACAGCCTTTTTCTTGGCAGGTTTCTTGGCTACCTTCTTTTTCGGTGCCACCTTCTTCGCTACCGCTTTCTTGGCAGCCTTCTTCTTGGGGGCAGCCTTCTTCTTTTTGACTACCGCCTTCTTCAATCCCAAACTCCCCGCCTTTGCTGCCACCGAAGCCACCGAACGCTTCAGCACCTTGGCGATCTCAGGATTGGGTGTCATCTTGTACAACTTCCGGAGCGCAGCAATGTCAGCTCTGGTCCAGAGCGTGACACCCGGTCTCGTGGCCGGCTTCTTGGTCGGTTTCGGCGCTTTCTTAGCAACTTTCTTCGTCGTTGCTTTCTTCGCTTTGGGCATGCATCGTCCTCCTAGAATGGGTTTGCATTACCACAAAAGAATTATAGCATCATAATGTCAAGAAAAAAAGTGCACTATAAAGGTACAAAATACCGAGTGATGACAATGGTCGCGAGACGATCACCATCTGTCGTCACTCGAGCTACCACAATCAGTCTCTCTCCCCGACGCTTCATAGAGATGGTCGCGGTATCATGAGGCAGGTGCGATCACCTCGTACCCGCCCGGCATCATCACATTGTAGTGCAGATCAATTTGCTTTGGAGTTCTTGTTGTTGTCTTCGTTTTCGTGACCAAATTGCTGCAGAGCCAGAGCCATATGACGCAGCTTGTCATCAACGATTTCGAAGATCGAGTCCTTGCTGAAGCCGCCGGAACTCAGCCGTCTTCCGGCCGGTTTGTCGGTGAGGATGGTGATCCCCTCGGCAATCGTCTTAATCGGCCACACGTGGAATTTCCCCTTGGTAACAGCTTCCAAAACGTCGGGACGAAGCATCAGATCCATGGCATTCTGGTGTGGGATGATGACTCCCTGTCTCCCGGTCAGCCGCCGTGATCGACACACATCGAAGAACCCTTCGACCTTCTCGTTGACGCCGCCGATCGGTTGGATCTCGCCCTTTTGATTGACCGAGCCGGTGACGGCAATGCTCTGCTTGATGGGGATATCTGAGAGCGACGACAGGATGGCATAGATTTCGGTCGACGACGCCGAATCACCGTCAACGCCGCCGTAAGACTGCTCAAATGAAATCGAGGCCGACATCACCAGCGGTTTGTCCTGGGCAAACATCGATCGCAGGTAACCGGACAGAACCGCCACCCCTTTGTTGTGAATCGGGCCGGAGAGATCGGCCTCGCGTTCGATATTGATGAGTCCGGCTTTGCCCATTGATGTACTGACGGTGATACGGGTGGGCCGGCCGAAGGCATACTCGCCCAGGCTATACACCGACAGGCCGTTGATCTGGCCGACAACGGCCCCGGTGGTGTTGACCATGAGGGTATTGTTGTCGTACATCTCCTGGATTTTGTCTTCCATCAGGTTGACTCGCGAGCGGCGCTTGGTTACGGCTCTCTGAACGTCGGTGCGCATGACGCATTTGGAACGACGCTGTTCGGCGCACAGGGAGGCCTCGCGGGCGATATCGGCGACATGAGTAAAACGAGTAGACAAGCGGTCTTTGCGTCCGGCCAAACGACGACCGTATTCGGCCACAGCCTGCATCCCGGTGATGTCAAAGGAACGCAGTTGTTCCCGGGACACCAGAGTGCGTACAAACCGATAGTACTCGAAGGTGTTTTCCTCGGTGTACTCCATACTGCTGTCGAACTCCGCCTTGACCTTGAAGACTTTCTTAAAATCCTCATCAAGCGACCACAGCATTCTGTATATCTGCGGCTCGCCGATCAGGACCACTTTGATATCGAGTGGAATAGGTTCCGGCTTGATACCGGCTCCAGCCATCATGTAAAAAGGATCGTAACCGGTGATTTCGATTTCGCGGTTGCGCAGGGCCCGCTTCAGATGCATATAGGCGCCCGGTTCGGTCAGGACATCCTGAGCGTTGAGCACCAGATAACCGCCCGAAGCCTTCAGCAGGGAGCCGGCGAATATGCGCGTGAAGTCCGTCCGCCAGTATCCAAAACGATCAACAACGCGCTCCAGAGACCCAAAGAGGTTCTTGTAGGAGGGTGATTTCTCGACAACCACCGGTATCTGTTCGGTCTCGGAGTTGTCCAGGATCAGGTTTACCTCAAACTCTTCAAACGGCTCGCGCTTGCGGAATGGAGGCGCTTCTTCTTCACCGCGACGCGGGCGGGCTTCGCGAAAACGATCGAGGTCCTGGGTCAATGCCTCAAGCACTTCGTCGAAATAGATTTGAGCCTCGTCACTGGGATAGAGTCTACGAAGGAGGTTGACCTTGTCGGTGATCAGAGGCGCGATCATCGAGAAATCGAGTTTCTCCAGGGCATCCTCGACCTTGTTGGTGATCTTTTTCGACTCGGTCGTGGTGACGTCGAATTCGCGGCGCAGGCTGTCCCAGCGGCGGCGCAGCTCGTCCAACCGGGCCATCGGAAACTTGCCTTCCTGGTGTAGCTGTTCGAGCTTGTCCATGGAGGCCGGCTCGCCGTCCAACAGCGGTTGAATTTCGTTGCGAATGCCTACACCCGACTGTAACTGGACCATGACAAACCCGGCCTCGGTCAGCTTGTCTTCAAAGGCTTTGACCAACAGCTTCTGCCGATTCTCGAACTCGCGAACAATTCGCGATTGCCGATCCTTGTAGTTGTCCGACAGGTAGATTTTGGGGACGGCCTTCCTAACCGACGTTATCAGGTAGGCCATGTCTTTGCGAAAGCGGCGGCCGTCGCCGGCTGAAAAGACCAATAGACGCGGGCTATCTTCCTGCTTGAAATTGTTGACGTAGCAAAAATCCCGAAGATCGGGATGTTCGTGGTTGAGTTGCTGCAGCAGGTGCCGGATAGTGGTGGTGCGCCCGGTACCGGTGAGGCCGGTGACAAAAATATTGTAGCCGTTGCTTTTGACCTTGAGGCCGGTCTCGATCGCTTCCACCGCGCGGCTTTGGCCGATAATACCGCAGCAGGCTTCAAGATCATCGGAGGTACTGATGCCCTTGGGCTTGTATGAAACACTATAGTCCAGGTCGTTAGCCTTGAGTTCACGGGGTTTTTCGCCGGCGGTGGGGAGTTTCTTGGGCATGACATCTCCGTTGCTTTATTTACAGACAAACTCCCCGAATATAAGATGCTGTTTGGCGCCTGAGAAGTGAATTCCGCCGGGCCTGTGTCTTCTCCTGACCCGCGTCCAGCGGCCGGCTTGGGGCATTTAGGTACATCTCTCTTGGCGGCTGACCCCTGCCGCACCAACAGACGGCTTGACAAGATATCCAATTTAGCTATATTCGGTCACTTGCCTGTTGGCAAGCCGAAACGGAGCCCACTCATGGCGGTATCGTCTAGTGGTTAGGACGGATGGTTCTCAGCCATCAAACCGGGGTTCGATCCCCCGTACCGCTACCAAATAGAGCGAGCCCGGCAAGTCTATGACTGCCGGGCTCTTATGTCAGCGTCACCGACAGCAAACCCATGAGACCTATCGCAGTCCAAACACAACCGCCGAACCATATGTTTGGTCGCATCAATTCGAGTGGCGACCTGCCACCTCCCACCCATTATCAGAAACAAACGAACTTGTCCCCTTTTCGTCCGACCAATTAATCACATTGAAATGGATTGACAGAGGCGCAGTCCAATAGTCAAGTGGATCGCCTGCGGCAAGGGCGGGTATAGGGATTTCACCTCATGTGACCGGCATCATCGGACCTGTGCCGATACGTAGAGCAGCCACATTCCAACCATTCCAGGGCCAGCCAGAACGTCAGTCATGATGACCGGTGGGCTCCGGTGTACACAGGAGGAACAGGGAAATGAAGTATCACATTACACTCACTCTAGCGCTGCTGCTGGTATTTGTTTTGGCCTCAGCAGCGCTGAGGGCTGATACGCCAACGGCCATCAGCTATCAGGGGTACCTGACGAATACCGCAGGTAACCCATTGGACACGATGGTGGACATGAGGTTCAGGATCTATGATGCTGCTGTCGGGGGAGCAGTTGTCTGGGACGAAACGCAAGTAGCGGTAGTCGTTGTCGATGGCGGCTTTACGGTTGCATTGGGTTCGGTGGCGCCGATCACCGATGTTGTATTTCAGGATGTCGATCGCTGGCTGGGGATTCAAGTCGGGGCAGACCCGGAGATCTCGCCTCGGACCAAGTTATTGACGGTACCTTACGCACTCCGCGTGAGCACGGTTGATGGCGCCGGCGGTGGGGCGGTAACGGGAGATCTTACGGTTACCGGCGCCGGTACATTCGGCATAGGCAACAATAACCCGAACAATACCTCGTTTGTAGCGGGCTATGACAACAGCTGCACGGCTTCGTATAGCGTAGTCTTTGGCTGCGAGAATTCTGTCAGTCAATACCGTTCCGGAGTGGGTAGCGGCTATAGTAATACTGTCAATTCCATGTACAGCTTCATAGGTGGCGGCTTTGGAAATGTGGCTAGTGGCGCCGCCTGCGTCGTTGCCGGTGGCGACGGCTGCTCGGCCACTGGACGGCATAGTGCCGTCGGCGGAGGCGCCGGCAACCACTCTACCGACACCAGCGCCGCTGTCGCCGGCGGGCGCGGGAACTCGGCCACCGGCTTTGGAGCCTTCATCGGTGGCGGCGTGGAGAATTACGTCGGGGGACGCGCCTCGGCCGTGCTGGGCGGATACCGTGATACAATCGTAGATACCGCGGACTACTCCTATCTCTTTGGTATCGACAGTAAGCTTGAGGATGATTCGACGTTGCTGATCGAGATGCCGCACATTGTGTTTGGAAGCGTGGCCAAAGGCAGCCGGTATGAATTTCCTGATGGCGATGGATCGGCCGATCAGGTGATGAAGACAGATGGTGCCGGGCAGTTGTCGTGGACAACCATCACCGGCGGTGGCGATGCGGATTGGCAGGTAGACGGCGCCAACGTCAATATGTGGTCGCTGCCGACCGGCAATGTCGGTATCGGTGCCAATCCACCCCAGAACAAGCTTCATGTAGCCGGCAACCTGTATGTGGAGGAAAAGGCAAAGATCGGTTTGAACAATAGCAATCCGGGTGCCTTCACATTGGTTGTGGGATCAGGCTGTAATGCCAATGGCAATCGTAGTACTGTCTGTGGAGGTAGTTTCAATGCTACCAACGGCGAGGAGAGCACGGTTGGCGGTGGCAACACCAATATCGCCAATGGCCTACAGAGTGCTGTTGGCGGTGGCAGTAACAACACTGCCGTAGGCTCCCGCAGCGCAATCGGGGGTGGCGATCAAAACGAGGTCAACGGCAATCTTAGCTTCATTGGCGGCGGTCAGGGTAATGGAACGGTTGATGAGTACACTGCCATCGGAGGTGGACAGGCGAATACAACTGGCGGCATGGGCAGCACGGTGGGCGGTGGATCCACCAACTGGACCGACGGCCTTTATGCATTCATTGGCGGTGGTCTGGAGAACCAGGCAAACGCGGATTACACCACTATCAGCGGCGGCCGAACCAACCTCGCTCTGTCCAATTACAGTGCAGTAGCCGGTGGCCAAACCAATCTCGCCCTCGGTCTACACAGCTTTGTTGGAGGAGGCAAGAACAATCAGGCCAGCGTTGACTTCAGCACTGTGGCTGGCGGCGAACAGAATGCCGCTGGTGGTGGCGGGGCCGGTCAACATAGCACCATCTGTGGCGGCAAGAGCAACCTCACGCTCGGCAATTCCAGCGTCGTCGCAGGCGGTGAACTCAACGCAGCCAATGCCCACTTCTCCAATTGCGGCGGCGGCTGGGGCAACACCAGCAGCGGCTTTTACAGCACCGTCAGTGGCGGCTCGGAAAACACTGCCAGTGGGCAGAATGCCATCGCCGCCGGGGGTTGGAATAATGTCGCCGGAGGGAACTACTCGTTCGCCGCCGGCCAGGGGGCGAATGCGTCAACTCCCGGAACGTTTGTCTGGGGAAGCGGTGGCATGACTTCGACGGCAGCTAATCAATTCCTGATTCAGGCCTCCGGACATTGCGGCATCAACGTCAACGACCCAAGCGAGGATATTGACGTGCTCGGCGACGCCAGACTGCGCGGCCTCCCGCTTACCTACGATGAGCTCCCGTACGTTGTCGCCGATCCAACCGGCAAACTGTGGAAGTTTGCGTACTACAAGTCCAGCCAGAGATATAAGGACAACATCAGAGAGCTGGGAGTCGACGTCGACCAGATCTTCCGGCTAGAACCGGTCAAATTCAACTGGAAGGAGACCGGCCGTGAGGATGTCGGACTTATCGCCGAAGAGGTTGAGAAGCTCATTCCGGAGCTGGTCAAGTACGACGATGAGGGTCGCGTGGACGGAGTCAGATACGACAAAGTAGTCATCTATCTGCTGTCGGCTCTTAAATCGCTGAAGGCGGAAAACGACCAATTGAAGGCCCAACAGTCCGATACTCAGGTCCAGATGGCGGAGTTGAGGGCTATGATTGAGGTCATTTTGGCTCGTCAAAACCAGGCAGCCGGCTCCGCCTACGGTCTGGCCGACAGCAACCAGCCGCAGGGGAGGTGAGCCCAATGAGACTTACTGCTACAATGGTCATCACGGCAATGGCGCTGTTGGTCCTGATGTCCTCAAAGGGGTTGGCAACCAAGGCGGTCCAATCCGGCGCCTCGGCAGTTCAGCCGACACCGGAATCGAGCACAGCCCAAGCTGCCGCAACGACTCTGACCGGCGAACAGATCGACCGGCAGGTGATTTCATCGGGTGGCGGCCCCGGCACCTCGCCCAACTTTGCTCTGAACGGCACAGCCGGTCAGGCTGCGGCGGGAGCCGGCGCCTCGACCCAGTTCGGATTGAGCCACGGCTTCTGGGTGACGACATCAAGCGGCTGCTGTATCATCCGGGCAGACATAGACCACAGCGGCGCCGGCCCCGACATAGCCGATTTAGTATACCTGGTCAATTACATGTTCAACGGCGGTGCCGAGCCACCCTGTATGGAGGAGGCCGATGTTGACGGCAGCGGTTCCGGACCGGATATTGCCGACCTGGTGTACCTGGTAAACTATATGTTCAACGGTGGCCCTCCCCCGGCTCCATGTTAGTCAGGCGGACGACATAGCACCGCGCTTTGTCGCGAATGAGCAGGATCAACGCCCACCTGCATCCTTGTGCGGGTGGGTGTTTCTATTTGGACACCAATTAGCCCAGGAATAACTGCGACGATGCGCGCGCTATAACCATGATCCCGTCGCCGTAATGCGCGTGGTCTTTCATGATCTGATCAAACTTCCGGCCGATCTCGTCGCCCCCGCGATAATAGTACATCAGCATCCGCCGGACTTCCAGACCATGCTTGCCCAGCAAAGTCTTGAGGGTTGTCGGCGAGAACCAGTAGTTGTGATCGGGGTGGACCAACTCCACGCCGGTGGCGATAGTCTGGTTGGCCCGATAGGAAAAGGCATTGGGTGTGGTGATAAAAATGTCGCCGGAGAAGGCGCTTGCCACCAGGTTGTCCAGCGCCAGTCCGGGATTGTTGAGATGTTCGATTACTTCCGGCATAACGATAACATCGACTCGCGCAGCCAGTTGTGCCAGTAGATCGCAATCCGTTTCGATGTTGAGCCGGTAGACCTCGTGGCCGGAATCACGTAGCAGCTCAAGTCCCGCGTTGTCGATATCGACGCCAATCAACTCGGTTGCGGCTTCGGCGATCAGATCATGAAGAAAATACTTTTCCGACCGCCGCTGAGCCGTCATCCCGGCGTCAACGCAGCCGATATGGAGGACCTTCTTGCCGCGGCAGAAGTCAACCGTGAACCGCTTGCGATCGTCGACATAGCCGACCGGCGGCAGCTGTTGATTGAAGTCGATCGCGGTCGCCGATTGCTCGACAGGTTGATTCTCTGCGGCCGTCGTCTCTGATGATTTGTTATCGGAGTCCGGTAAAATACGCATATTGGCCAGGCACTCCTCAAAGTGGGGATCAACCTTTAGAGCACGACTGAAGTAGGCCCGAGCCTGGTCGTATTGTCCGGCCTGATGAGCCATCACACCCAGATTATTGAGTGCCTCCTTGTGGTTCGGGTCAGTCTGCAGGATCAGCTCAAAAACTTCGCCGGCCTGCTGCGACCGGCCGAGGGCGAAATAGGCCTCTCCCCGGCGCAGCAGTTGAGCGGCTTTGTCGACAATCGCTGTTTGTTCGGTGAAATCGGGTCCTGGTGTCACGTCATGCTCAAACTAAAGATGTATGTTTTGCGCCAATGATATTGGAGAGGCAGTGGTCGGGCAAGTTTGAATTACGAGGCTCCCGACCGGCAAGGGCAGCGGCGGTGCATATTCAGCGACGGCTGATACCGAAATGGCCACAGGCAACCTCCTCAGGCGCCGTAGCCCGATACCGGCTGAGACTGCTCGACCGGGAGTGGCGTTCGATCAAGTTCACAACGAACGGCGGCGGCCAAGGTCTGGACCGTGTAGGGTTTGCGAATGTACTGCCCGGCTCCGAGGCGTAGCACTTCGTCGACCCGTTCTGTCTGCGAAAAACCGCTGGCTATTATGGCCTTCTGCCCGGGCCGGATCTTGATGAGCTCGCGGAAGGTATCCAGACCATCAAAGCCCGTCTCCATTATCATATCCAGTACGATCAGATCGACCGCGTGCTCTTTGAGGGAGGCGACGGCCGCAGTGCCGTTGACGGCGGCAGTTACTTGGTACCCCATGCCGGCCAGAATTTCAGCGGCCAATTCACGTTGCTCGGTGGAATCGTCGACAATCAGAATGGTCTCGGTGCCGCCACTGATCTCCTGGACGGTCGGACTTGATTCGACTTCCTCGCCACAGACAGGAAAGTACAAAACAAACTCGGCCCCTTGGCCGGGAGCGGAGAAAATATCGTAGTAGCCTTTGTGATCCTTGACGATTCCGTAAACGACCGAAAGACCCAGGCCGCTGCCGCTGGTACCCATTTTCTTTTTGGAATAGTACGGCTCGAAGATCTTGTCCAGATCTTCAGCCGCGATACCACCGCCACTGTCGCGAATGCGCAGCACCGTATAGTCACCAGGTTGCACTTTGTCATGCCCGCCCAAGAGTTTGGTGAGATTCATCGGGGATGTCTCGACTACCAATTGACCGCCGTTCGGCATGGCGTCAAGCGCATTGACTATGAGATTCATGACGACTTTCGATAGGTGTGGCGCCGAACCGACGATAGTACTCAACTGCCGATCAAGACGAACCACCAGGTCCACATCCGGCCGAGAGGCGATCAACTTTCGGAAGCTGGGAGAATCAAGATAACCTTCGACTACTTCGTTTAGGCTGGTCGACTGCATCTCGTAGCGACCGCGTCGGGCCAGCGTGAGAAGATCCTGAATGACATCGGCGGCGTCCTTGGCCGCCTTGCCCATGCGCTGGATTTGTTTGCGAATGGGGCTGTCGTCATCGAGTTTGCGCTCTATCAACTCCGGATAACCAACCAGCGGTCCCAGCATGTTGTTTAGGTCGTGGGCGACACCGCCGGCCAGAACCCCCAGCGATTCCATTCGTTCGGCTCGCTCGAGTTTCTCCTGCAGCTTGGTTCGCTCCAACTCCGTTTGTTTGCGCTCGGTGATATCACGAACGATGGCCAGGAGCATCACTTGGTTGCCCAGAGCCATCCGATTAAGACTTACCTCGGTTTCAAAGAGCGAGCCGTCGAGCCGAC
>JBDRES010000025.1:0-2405 GCA_043819515.1 bacterium | reverse complement strand
GTCCATCCCAGGCCACAAAGACCACGGTGCGTCCGGTCTCCATTTCCATCTCGCCGTGGCGAAGCGCGGGACCGAAATTCACGTTCGCCTCTTCAAGCAGCCGCCGGCTGCCGAAAATCAAGCGACGGCTGTCACATTCGGCGACCATGCCGTAACCCGGCCTGGCCTCGACGTTTCTGACTAGGATCGATTGAATCTGACGCTGCCGCATATGACGGACAATTGCCTGCGCCACCGGATGCTCGGACTGGCTTTCGACCGAACCAACCATCCGAACCAGATTCTGCTCGGAAACCTTGCCAAAGGTGCGAACTTGAATTACTTCGAGTCGCCCGGCAGTCAATGTGCCGGTCTTGTCGAATACCACAGTATCGATACTGGCGAGAGTCTCCAGCACGTCACCGCCCTTGAAGATGATCCCCTCGCGGGCGCCACGACCGGTACCTACAAGCACTGCGGCCGGCGTCGCCAACCCCAGCGCACAGGGGCAGGCTATGATCAAAACCGAAAGCACGGCGCGCACCGCCATGTCGCTCTCCGGCGCCAGCAGTACCCATAAGACACCTGTAATCAGCGCGAGACCGAAGACTATCGGCACAAAGACCGCCGCGACCTTGTCGGCCATCTTTTGAACGGGGGCCTTTCGTGCCTGAGCTTCCGACACGAGACGAACAACCCCGGCCACAAAACAGTCCTCGCCCGTGGCGGTGGCCTTCATCCTGAATGGAGAATTACCGTTAATCGAACCGCCGATAACCTGAGCACCGGTTCTCTTCTCCACCGGCGCCGATTCACCGGTCAGCAGAGATTCGTCAACGACCGGCTCCCCTTCAATGATCACTCCATCAGCCGGTATCCTGTCTCCCGGTCTGACCAGGACTATCATCTCCGGCTGCAACGTGGCAGCATCTATTTCGACCTCGACTTCGTTGATTATAGCAATAGCCCTGGTCGGGCGGAGTCTGACCAGTTCTTCGATAGCTCGACCTGCCCGGCGCCGGGCACGGGCCTCCAGGTATCGACCGACCAAAATCAGCGTGATTATCATGGCCACCGATTCAAAATACAGATCGTGGTGATGCTCTGCTTCACTTGCCAGCACCACATAGGCGCTCCAGCCAAAAGCGGCAAGCGTACCGAGAGCAATCAGCGAGTTCATATTGAGTCGGCGGTGACGCGCCTGCGTGAAAGCGTCGATCAGGATTCCGCGCCCTGGAAAACACAACATCGCCGCAGCCAGAACCGCTTGCAGCCAGCCATCTGCCCAGGTGGGGAACAAAGGACGACCGATTACCATCGGCAGCATGGCGACTACTACCAACGGCGATGCCAGCAGCACGGCGAGGATCAACTGATCGCGCGCCGTGGTCACCTCATGTATGTTGGCTGTCAGAATGTCGGGGGGACCTGCGGTCGCGCCGAAACCGGCCTTCTGGATGCGCTCAACAATCGCCTCTTCAGATACCAGGCTTCTATCAAAAGCAACGTCGGCCGAACGGGTTGCCAGATTCACTCGGCATTCCTCTACGCCGGCCAGTTGATTCAACTCCCGTTCGATGCTGGCCACACAACTGGCGCAGTGCATTCCGGTGACGTTGAGATATAGCTTTTCGACCTGGGCCACGTAATGAATATAGACTATTGGGGGAACTTGAAATAGCGGCTTTTGGCGTTTCTAACGAATCCCGAAGAGAAACAGCAGATGAGGACAGCGCCGTAGTAAGTCCTTGCGAATCAGCGAGCGCGCCCGGTGCAAATACCAACGGACCGTCGCCTCAGGCATGTCCATAATTCCGGCGACGTCATCGACTTTTCTCTCTCCCAGGTCCCGCAAAAGAAACGCCGAGCGCTGCCTGGGATTCAGTTTGCCGGCGGATTCCCTGATCTCCAGGCGGAGACGCTCCCGCAGGTATGACATCTCGGGATCGGAACTCGGGTCGCCCTCAACATCAGTCAGACCGTCCAGCGACTCATGCTGGTGGCGACGATTGCGGCGAATATGATCTATGGCGGCGTTAACGGTGATTCGATACAGCCAGGTGTAGAACTTCCGCTTCTCATCGTATCGATCGATACTGCGAGCCATTTTGACGAAAACATCCTGAGCTATGTCAGCGGCTTCGTCATAGTCCCGAACCATACGGTACGCGAGCGACATCACCGAGCCGCGGTACTTTTCGACTATGCGAGCATAGGCCTCCTGATCACCCTGCTTGTAAGTGGCAATCAGCTTCTTCAGCTCTTCCTCGTCGCGGCCAACACGCCCGACAACTTCCTGGAAACTACCTTCCATCATGTAACAATCCGCCGGTTTGCTCAAACAACTACACCAAACCGTCCAACCGGACGGTCAACTTCTGTTGCATTATACCCAGGTCATGAGAGGAGAGCAAGGATAAAATGTA
>JBDRES010000024.1:0-78174 GCA_043819515.1 bacterium | reverse complement strand
GACCATGACTACGTCGGCCAGGTTGGCTTCAGCGAGGTACATGGCGCAGGAGGCGCCCACATTACCGGCACCGATAACAGCGATCTTCTTGTTCATCTGGTCCTCCAGAACATTGATTACACTTGCAGGTTCATATACTCAGTACTGTATTTCCAGCATCATGAACTACAGCCGGTCGCAAATCCGGCAAATTTCTCCGTGATATAAATAGGAATTCCTCCAGGTTGTCAAGCGGTTCATAAAAGACCTGGCGCACTTCATTCGCGGGAACAAGACTATCGACCAAAATACGGATGCGGCGGCCGTGAGAAATCACTCGCGAAAGCTTGTGCGAGCCGAATTTCAAGCCGCCACCGCGAGGTTTGTTGGTTTCTCTGTCCCAGGTTTGAGCCAGGTCGAAAAAATGGGCCGAGCCGACACCTTCGCGACAGGCTGAGGCCAGTACGATGGTACCCCCGTCTTTGACGCCCGCCTGGCAATTCTCAAGGGCCTTCTGAATCTGGTAAAGGTTGGCATCCAGGGGCGGGCGGACTTCGGCAATGACCAAATCGTAAGGCTGCGACACCTGATTGCCGAAGAAGTAACGGGCCGACTCTGTAGCCCCCAAAAAGGAATCGCCGAGCGACCCGCAGTGCAGGCTGGCAATGTTGTGGGCGGCATCAAGAACCACCTGAATGCCAAAAAAGCGACTGGTGTCCACCAGGGCCGTCAGTTCGTCCAGATGCTCGGCCAGCGGGTTCCCGGCCAAGCGCATCGGCTGAGCATCAACCGAATTGGCCAGGTTGTGGTTGCGCTCTATGGTAGCCAGATCGCAAAGCCCGGGAAAGAGCGATTTGCGTCCACCGGTGAAACCGGCAAAATAGTGTGGTTCGACGCTGCTTATGAAAATTGCCTGGGAGGCTTCGAGAATGGTGGAATTCAAAAGCACTTCGCCGCCGAGCCGATCCCGGCCGACAGCTGCCATGAGTGTCGTTTCGGTAGCAGAGTGCACCGTCACCCTATCGCGAACACGGTCGCAGTGACGGCCGAAAATCTTGGGCCAGTGAGCGTCGGCGGGATATTCGTGGGTGCCGGTGGCGACCAGAAAACAGGCGCGATCCAGAAGTTGAGGATCGATTGCATCGAGCCAGTCAAGGATGGTTGGCGTCGGAGTACTTCGGAAACCGTCGTTGACGACTATCAAGGCTCGGGCACCATCAACCCAAGCCTTCCCCCCGGCCGCTTCAAGGCTCTGCCGAAAAGAGTCCGCATCAACAGGTCGTTGGGCCGTTCGCGGTCTGAACTCGTCTACGGAGACGGACTCGCCGAAGGACAGAACGCGCGGCCGGCCATCGTATGTGATGGTAACATCCATGGCTTGTACTCAACCGGCGGTGACTTCGCAACAGCCGGATCGCCAAGTCGACCCGACCGATCCCATTGCCACCGGCTCCCGACGCGCCGGCCGGAAGCCGGCTTGCTCAGTCACCAAAAAAGAACGCTATCTCGACAGCGGCGTTTTCGTCCGAATCGGAAGCGTGGACCGAGTTAGCCTGGATGTCGCTCGCGATCTCCTGGCGGATAGTGCCGCAGGCAGCCTCAGCCGGATTGGTCGCTCCAATGAGCGTTCGCAAATCGGCCACGGCCTTCTCCTTTTGGAGCACCATCGGCACCACCGGGCCGGAACACATAAAGGCCACCAGGTCATCCAAAAACGGCTTACCTTCGTGCACGGCATAGAATTGTCGTGCCCTAGGGGGCGTCAGCGTCAGCATGCGCATTTCGACAACGCGGAATCCGGCCTTTTCCAGCCGCGAGATAACATGCCCGATCAGCCGCCGTTCGGTAGCATCCGGCTTGACTATTAGTAGCGTCCTGCTCATCTGACTCCGTTCCGGATCAAGAAGACTTGTTCTTGACCTTCATGGCTTCGGCGTAGCCGATTTCGACGGCCTTGCGATTCTTGTCTTCGGTGCCGCGCGGAGCGCGCTTCAGGACGGCGTCGATCAGGTTTTCCTTGGACACCAAGCCGGTCAAGGCGGCAATAGCACCCAGGGCGACAACATTGGCCACCATCGGGTGACCGGCTTCTTCTTTGGCCAGCCGAGTGAACGGCAGACCATAGTAGTTGTCGGTCGGAACATTGAGAACCAGACCGTTGTCGACCACCAAGACACCGTCGCTCTTGAGCTCCGGAAAGTACTTGTCGCAGGATTCCTGAGTCATGGTCAACAGCAGATCCAGCTTCATCGCTTTGGGATAATAGATTTCGTTTGTGGACACGACCACATCGGCTTTGGAGGCACCACCGCGCGCTTCCGGACCGTATGACTGGGTCTGCACCACGTTTTTTGTATAGTCGGAACCGATCGCCTCAGCCAAAATGACGGCACCAAGAATCATACCCTGACCACCGGAGCCGGAGAGGCGGATCTCAAAGCGATCGTGAGGGACCTCGATCTTATCAAGCAGTTTGCTTCCCATCTTACTTGGCTCCCATCTGAGCATCAACAACCTTCTGATACTCGTCGCAGAATTCGCTCTTGTCGTCTTCATGGAGGGTTCCCAAAATCCACTTGCCTGCCAACTCTTCGGGCGTCATGGTCTTGGATTTGGCCAGCGTGACAGACTTTTCTTTGAACATCTTCAGCATCGAAACAGCATCGCCGCGGCGATTCAAGCGGCCATAATAGGTATGACAGTTGGACATGACTTCCAAGAGCGAAAAGCCGTTATGTTCGATAGCCAGGCTGATCTGTTTTTCCAGTTGCGGGGTGTGGTACACCGTTCCCCGACCGACCCAGGAAGCACCGGCCGCCTTGGCCAGATCGCAGGGCTCGAACTGTTTTTCGGCGTTGCCGTAAGGCGTCGTGGTCGAAAAGGCACCGGCGGGTGTCGTGGGCGACCCTTGACCGCCGGTCATGCCGTAGATGTTGTTGTTAATCAGAATAGTCGTGATATCGATATTGCGGCGGCAGGCGTGAATAAAATGGTTGCCGCCGATGGCCAGGGCGTCACCATCACCGGTAATCACAATGACCTTCATCTTTGGTTGGGCAAACTTCACTCCGGTGGCATAGCCCAGAGCCCGGCCATGGGCAGTGTGCAGCGCGCTGAAATCCAGATATACCGGCATACGGCTGCTACAACCGATACCGGACACCAGCACCACCTCGTCCTTGGAGTACCCCAGATTGTCGACGGCGCGGATAATGGCGCTCATCACCACTCCGATGCCACATCCGGCACACCAGACGCTGGGAAACTTCTTGTGCGGTCGGAGGTAGTCCAGGATAATATTGGACTTCTGTTTATCCTTCTTTACTTCTTTTTCAAGAGTAGCCATTACATCACCTCTTCCAGCTTCTGAAGCAACTGCATCGGCGTCAAGATCTCACCGTCGTAGCGCTGCTGCGAATGGATTTCGGTGTCGGGCGGAAGAACGCGCGCGACTTCGTGAACAATCTGCCCCATGTTCAGCTCGGGTACGATCACCTTGCGGCACTTGACCAGGTATTCGCGTAGCTCCGAGTCCGGAAAGGGCCAGATGGTGTAGAGCTGGATCAGACCGACCTTGACGCCGGCCTGGCGGGCAAGTGCAATCGCCAGGAGCGCCGCGCGGGACACCGAGCCGTAACAGACGAAAGCAATCTCGGCGTCGTCCATCATCTCAATGCGCAACTTGGTGATCTCGTTTTTGAAATTCATGATCTTGTTGCGCAGTTTATCGAGCTTGATGACGGTCTCGTCGCCCCGGTTCGTGGCGAAACCACGCTCATCGTGGGTCAGCCCGGTGACGATATTCCGATAGCCTTCGCCGAAGGTGGCCATAGGTGACACGCCGCTGGCGGTCATCTCGTAAGCCTTGAATTGTTCCGGCGGCACGGTCGGCTTACGTCGGTCGAATATCTCGTACTCGCCCGGCTTGGGCGTCGCCACCAACTCACGCTGGTGAGCAATGACTTCATCAAGGAGAATACTCACCGGCGTCCGAAAGCGTTCGGATAGATTAAAGGCCCGGATAGTCTCAATGACGGTGTCACCGACCGTCGAGGGAGCGACTGCAATAGCAGTGTAATCGCCGTGAGTGCCCCAACGGGCTTGCATCGTATCGGACTGACTGACCTTGGTCGGCAACCCGGTCGAGGGTCCGCCACGCTGAACGTTGCAAACCACGCAGGGTGCTTCGACCATGTAGGCGTAGCCGATGTTCTCTTGCATCAAAGAGAAGCCGGGGCCGGAGGTAGCCGTCATGGCCTTCATCCCGGAAACAGAGGCGCCGATGACAGCGGCCAGCGAAGCTATCTCGTCTTCCATCTGGATGAAGCGACCGCCTATTTTCGGCAGCTCCCGGGCGCAACCTTCCGCTACCTCCGTCGAGGGAGTTATCGGATAGCCGGCGTAGAAGCGCATACCGGCATAAACGGCACCCTCTACAACGGCCTGATTGCCCATAATGAGTTTTCGTTGTGTATCAACCATGTGTGCTTCTCATCTCACTTGTAGTTCGACGTTATCGCAAAATCGGGACAGTGTGTCCAGCAGACTGTACACTGAGTGCAATCTTCGGCGCGAGCAATTGTAGGTTTGCCATCCCGATCCGGTTCAAATACCTGGGTCGGGCACAGAGCAATGCAGATATTACAGGCCTTGCACCAGCCCAAATTGATTTCGAGCGGCGGCGGTCCGTTGGTATAGTCGTACTTGCTCTTAGTCTTTTTTTCGACAGCGGCCCCTTCGGCCGGGTTTGCGTCAGCCATGGCTTATCCTTGGATGTAGTGTGTTACTCCGGAATATGTCGATCTTACTTCTTTTTCGGTTTGGCGGCCTTCTTAGTGACCTTCTTGGCCGCTGTCTTTTTTGCGGGTTTCTTGGCCGCAACCTTCTTGACGGACTTGGTGGAGGCGGCCTTTTTCGGCGCTTTCTTGGCCGGTTTCTTGGCGCCCGCCTCCTTAAACTTGGCTATCTGCTCCTTGAGCAGCATCGGCAGTTCCGTGGGGGAGCCGGCGACCGGAATCCCTGCTTTGTTGAGAGCCTTAACCTTGTCCTCAGCCGTGCCGCTGCCGCCCGATATAATCGCACCGGCGTGACCCATACGCTTTCCAGGCGGGGCCGTCTGCCCGGCAATGAAGGCCACCACCGGTTTGGTCACTTTCTTTTTGATGAACTTAGCGGCCTCTTCCTCGTCGGAGCCGCCGATCTCACCAATCATGACAATCGCGGTGGTCGATCGGTCGGCCTCGAACGCCTCCAGAACGTCGATGAAGTTGGTACCGATGACCTGGTCGCCACCAATCCCGATGCAAGTGGACTGGCCCATACCGGCCAGAGTCAGCGCCCAGATAGCTTCATAGGTAAGGGTACCGGATCGGGAGACAACACCCACGCCGCCCTTCTTCACGATCGTACCCGGCATGATGCCGACCTTGGACTGCTCGACTGAAATAAGACCCGGGCAGTTGGGGCCGATCAGGCGAATGTCGCGGTGCTTGGTGTACTTGTAGACCTTCATCATGTCATTGGCCGGAACGCCTTCGGTAATACAGACGATAGTCTTGATGCCGGCGTCGGCCGCCTCATAGACGGCATCCACCGCAAACGGCGGCGGGACATAGATGACCGAGGTATTGGCATTGGTTTTTGCGACAGCCTCGGCGACACTATCAAACACCGGGATGCCGTTGACGCTGCTGCCACCCTTGCCGGGAGTGACACCGGCCACGACGTCGGTGCCGTAGGCCTTCATCGCATTGGTGTGGAAGGAACCATCACGACCCGTGATGCCCTGGACCACTACTTTGGATTTCTTGTTTATGAATATCGACATTTTTGGAGTCCCTTATGCTCGGCGCCTTAGCCGGCCAGCCCGGCCAATTCGATCGCTTTCTTGACGACCAAGTCGAGGGTCTTCTCACTGGGGAGATTGACCGCTTGAAGAATCTTGGCCGCTTCCTTCTCGTTGGTTCCGGTCAAACGGACGACGACCGGCACCTGAGGATTCAGTTCTTTGAAGGCGGTGACGATGCCGGTGGCGACATCATCGCAACGGGTTATGCCGCCAAAGATATTGATCAAAATAGCGCGAACATTGGGATCGCTCAGGATAATGTTCATAGCTGCCAACACCTTGTCGGGACTGGATGAACCGCCGATATCGAGGAAATTGGCCGGATCGCCGCCGTAGCGCTTGACCAAATCCATAGTGGCCATGGCCAACCCCGCGCCATTGACCATACAGCCAATGGTGCCGTCCAGTTTGACATAAGAAAGATCAGCTTCGCGAGCGGCCACCTCGGACGGCTCCTCGGCATCAACATCGCGCATGGCGGCGATAGCCTTCTGCCTGAAGAGACCATTATCGTCGATGTTTAGCTTGGCATCGATAGCCACCACCTCGGCATTGGCATTGGTGATGAGCGGGTTGATTTCGATCAGAGAGGCGTCGACCTTCCAAAAAACACCATACAGCTTCATGATGATATCGGCCGCCTTGCGTACCTGACTCATGTCGCGATAGAGCTTCATGGCCAGATCGCGGGCCTGGTAATTCCGAAGACCGACGATGGGATCGACCGCCAATTTGTGAATCTTCTCCGGCGTTTTGGCCGCCACTTCCTCGATATCCACACCTCCGGCCGCGGAGACCATGATGACCGGCCGCTTGGTAACGCGATCGAGAATAATGCCGACATACGACTCGGTGATGATATCCTCCGCCGCCGTGACCAGCACTTTCTTGACTGTCAGCCCCTTGATATCCATACCAAGAATTGTCGTGGCCAGGACTTTGGCCGATTCGGCGTTCTCGGCATACTTCACACCGCCGGCCTTACCGCGACCGCCGACATGAACCTGGGCCTTGACCATCACCGGCTGGTTCAGGCGCTGGGCTATCTCGAAAGCCTCGACCGGAGTCGTGGCCACCTCGCCTGCCGGAACCGGAATACCGGCGTCAGCAAACACTTGCTTGGCCTGATACTCGTGAACTTTCATGCAGTTGCTTCCCTTCTCTCATTCTCTATCACAATCGTTCTTGATATCATCAAACAGGCCGTCGGCGACGGCTGTGAGTTTCTCAACAGTATTTTCCTGCGGGTCGTCCAGAACAACCTCCAACAACTGATTCAGCAGCTTGCCCACCGCCGGGCCTGGCTTCAGCCCATAACGCTTCATGAGGTCGTGGCCATCGAGGACCAAATCGCTTGTACTCAGGGGTGGTTGGCGATCCAGCTCGTCCCGAATGGCTTGCTCGAACTCATCAACATCGTCGGTCGTGCCACCCTTGCCTTGCGCCACCACATCGGCACGACGCAGGTCCAGGAGATCGAAAATGAGGTGCACTCCAACGCGCCGGACCAACCGCCGCATCCCTTTGTCGGTGACGTCGGTGGTAAACATGTGCCGCTCGACAAGCACGGCGACATCGCGGATAAACTCCTTGGAATAGCGCAATCGATTAAGAGCTTTTCGGGCCACCTTAGCGCCCTGCACCTCGTGGCCGTAGAAGGTAGCGCCGCCTTCGACAGGTCGTTTGGCGATCGGCTTGAATATGTCGTGAAATAAAGCCGCCATGCGAACCCGCAGGCGCCTCGGCGCCGCATCGACACTATGCAGCGTGTGTTCGAACACGTCGTAAGCATGATACGGTCCGGGCTGATCGACGCCAACACAGCTGTGCAGCTCGGGCAGAACATGCTCAAGCAGCCCCGATTCGTTCATGAGACGGAAGCCGATTGACGGCCGCCGGGCCAGGGTCAGAAGTTTGTTGAGTTCTTCAGCGATGCGCTCGGCCGAGACGGTATTTATACCGGCCGCCTGCTGCTTCATGGCCAGGAAAGTTTTCTCTTCTATGTCGAATTCGAAGCGAGCCGCGAACTGAACCGCTCGCAACATGCGCAAGGGATCTTCCTCGAAGGAGTGCTCGTGAACCATGCGCAACCGACGTTGCTTCAGATCGGCCAACCCTCCCAACGGGTCGATCAGGCTCATGTCCTCGAGGGAAACGGCCATGGCATTGACGGTGAAATCCCGCCGTACCAGATCATCTTCAACAGTGATATCGGGATCAAAGGAGACATCGAAGTCGCGATGTCCCCACCCGGTCGAATGCTCGGTACGAGGCAAACTTATATCGCAGGTGTGCATCTGACCGTCGCGCAACTGAGTGAATTTGATAACGCCGAAACTCTGGCCGACCAGGTCGACCCGCCCGTGTCTTTTCAAGATAGCCGAGAGATCAGCATAAGGAATTCCGGTGACCAGGTAGTCGCGATCCTTGACGGAGGTGTCGCCGGGTAGCATTCTATCGCGAACGGCACCACCCACTTCGTAGATGCGGCCCTGCCGAAGTATGTCTGCGACAGCTTCCTCAGACAACTTACACATCCTCAATCAGGCACAATACGGGTACCCGCCTCGCCGTGAACGGAATCGCGAGCGTGATCTAAAGAGGTTATTGTCACCAATTCGCCACCAGCCTCCATAAACTTGATGGCGGCATCGATCTTAGGCCCCATCGATCCGGGAGGGAAATGACCTTCATCGCGATATTGTTTGATCTGTGTCAGAGTGACCGTGTCCAGGTCCTCCTGATCGGGCTTTCCGAAATTGATCGAAACTCTTTCAACCGAGGTGAGGATCGATAGGATACCGGCTCCGATCTCGTGAGCAATGACGGCCGAAGCAAAATCCTTGTCGATCACGGCGTCGACTCCCTCGTAGTTGCCGTTTTCGTCGATATAGACCGGGATTCCACCACCACCACCGGCAATAACGATCGTGCCGGCAGCTACCAACGACTTGATAGTCTTGGCGGCCACGGTATGGTACGGAATCGGCGAGGCCACCACTCGGCGCCAGCCGCGGTGTGTATCCGGCTTGACCTGCCAGCCTTCTTCGCGGGCGAGTTTCCTGGCGGTCGCTTCATCGTAAAACTGTCCGATATACTTGGTCGGGTTGGTGATGGCGGGATCGTCGGCCCTCACCAGCATCTGAGTAATGAGTGTCACCACTTCCCGATTGATCCCCTCGGCGCGAAGTCGGTTCTGCAACGACTGTTCGATCATGTAGCCCATACCGCCTTCGGTGTCGGCCACACAGATGCCCAACGGCAGGACCGGGGCTTTGTCACGCGTGAGTTCAATGCGCAAGAGGGCATTGCCGACCTGGGGGCCGTTGCCATGAGTTACCACCAGGCCAAAGCCCTCGCGGGCCAGCGCCACGATACCGCCCAACGACTGGCGCGTGTGCCGAAACTGATTGGCAATCGTGTCCGGCACCCCGGGTTGGGTAATGGCGTTGCCGCCCAAGGCTATGATCGCTGTTTTGCTCTTCATCGGAACAACACACCAATAACAAACTGAAAGGTGCGGGCCACATTGCAGCCCGCACCCATTGGGTTCATCTACTTCTTAGGACCGGCCTTTTTGGTGGCCTTCTTTTTGCCTTTGACAAAATCGGTCAGCACCGAGGTTAGATCAGGAACACCAATCTCCTGCAGGCTATAGCTGACCCGGACCGAGGGCTTCTTGATCTTGATAATCCGACCGAGATCGATCGGAGTGGCCACAACCACACTATCGCACTCGGTACGATTGATAGTCGTCTCCAGATCCTTCACCTGCTGGTCTCCGTAGCCCATGGCCGGCAGGAGAACGCCGATGTCGGGATATTTCTCAAAGGTCGCCGCAATCGACTTGACCACAAACGGTCGAGGATCGACCAGTTCGGCAGCGCCAAATTTCTCGGCCGCGACCACCCCGGCTCCGTATGGCATCTCGCCATGAGTCAGGGTCGGGCCGTCCTCGACCACCAGGACCTTCTTGCCGCGAATCAGTTCCGGATCGTCAACCACCAATGGTGAGGCGGCGTCGATGACGATAGCCTTCGGATTGTAGGCCTGGATATTTTGACGGACTTCGGCGACACCTTCCGGATCGGCCGAGTCGATTTTGTTGATCACGATCACATCCGCCAAAAGCAGGTTGACCTGGCCCGGATAATAGGTCAGTTCGTGGCCCGGACGGTGTGGGTCGACGACCGTTATCTGCAGATCCGGCTTGTAGAACGACATATCGTTGTTGCCGCCGTCCCAGAGGATAATGTCGGCTTCCTTTTCGGCCTCGCGGACAATCATCTCATAGTCGACTCCGGCATAAACCACAACACCGGACATGATGTGCGGTTCGTACTCCTCACGCTCTTCGATAGTGCACTTGTGTTTGTCCAGGTCGGACAGCTTGGCAAAGCGCTGGCAGGCCTGCTTGGCCAGATCGCCATACGGCATAGGGTGCCGAATGGCCACTACCTTCTTGCCCAAGCCCTGCAGCACCTGGGCCACCCGGCGCGTGGTTTGGGATTTGCCACAACCGGTACGGATAGCACAGACCGAAACCACCGGCTTGGTCGACTTAATCATTGTCGGCGCCCCACCTTCGACACAGAAGCGGGCTCCGGCCGCCATGACATACGCGGCCTTCTCCATCAGGTATTGATAAGGCACATCGGAGTAGGCGAAGATGACCTCTTCGATCCGGTGCTTGGCGATAAGTCCCAACAGTTCCGACTCATCTACGATCGGAATGCCCTTGGGGTAAAGCTTACCGGCCAGCGAGGCCGGGTAGTTGCGACCGTGGATATCAGGAATCTGAGTGGCCGTGAACGCAACGATCTCGACATTGGCATTGTTACGATAAAGCAGGTTGAAATTATGAAAATCACGCCCGGCGGCGCCCATGATGATCACTTTTTTTCGATTCTCAGACATGTCTATCTCCAGAAAATTGACCTATTCGTTATCACATTCATGCTGCCGAAAACTTATACGCAGCAACTAACTAAAGACTCAAACACATGTGCTGTCGGCGCCCTTAGCAGAAACTCCTGTCGTGACTACGTAATGCGTTCTCCATACCTGCTTCACCACTTACTGGTTGTCGATCTGCGCCCGCTGCAACTTGTCGGAGAAGTCAACCGAGACCGACTTCCACTCCGAATAGAAATCCAAAGCAGCCGTGGCCGCCTCGCGATGGCCGTTACCGGTTTCCTTGGTGCCGCCGAAGGGCAGGTGCGTCTCGGCCCCGATGGTCGGAGCGTTGATATAAAACAGGCCGGTGTAAACATCGCGCATGGCCTTGTAACCCTTGTTGACGTCGCGCGTAAAGATGGACGCCGAAAGTCCGTAGACCGTGTCATTGGCCATCTCAATAGCCTGGTCGATGTCATTGCATACGGCAACGCTCAGCACCGGGCCGAATATCTCTTCCTTCCAGATACGCATATCCTGGGTAACATCGCCAAAAATCGTCGGCTGTGTGAAAAACCCCTTAGCGTAGTCGCCGGCAGTGAGTTTCTCGCCACCGGTCAGGAGCCGGGCGCCTTCTTTCTTGCCGATTTCGATATAGCTAAGAACCGTGTTCTGCTGGTCGGCGTTGACTGACGGACCCATCTGGACCGATTCATCCAGACCGTTACCGACTTTCAACCTGGCCGCTCGCTCGGCCAGCATGGACTCAAATTTCTTTACCACATCCTTGTGACAGACAATACGGCTGGTAGCGGTACAGCGCTGGCCGGTAGTGCCGAAGGCACCCCATAAAGCGCCATCGACGGCCAATTCCAGATTGGCGTCGTCCATGACGATCTGGACATTTTTGCCGCCCATTTCCAGGCAGACATGCTTAAAATCAGGAGCACAGGCCTCGGAAACCTTGCGCCCGACCTCGGTCGAACCGGTAAACGAAACAGCCCTGACGGCCGGGTTCTTGATAAGCGGATCGCCCATTTCCGAGCCGGAGCCGGTGACCATATTGATCACTCCCGGCGGGACACCCTCTTCGTGACAAACACGAACAAAATGCGCTACCGACAGAGGTGTCTCGGTGGCCGGCTTGATTACGACCGTATTGCCACAAATCATAGCCGGCATTGACTTCCACGACGGTATGGCCATGGGGAAATTCCAGGGGGTGATAAATGCGCAAACGCCCATCGGCTGCCGAACCGACATGATGAACTTGTTCTCCATCTCGGAGGGCGTTGTTTGACCAAACAGGCGGCGACCCTCGCCGGCCATGTAGTAGGTCATGTCGATCGCTTCCTGAACGTCACCACGCGTCTCGTGGATTATCTTGCCCATCTCGCGGGTCATGTCCCGAGACAAGGACTCCTTGTCCTTTAGCAATCGATTTGCCACGCGGTATAGAATTTCTCCCCGCTTGGGCGCAGGGACCAGCCGCCATTTTTTGTAGGCTTCGCCGGCGGCGTTGATGGCGTCGCCGACGTCATCGGCGTTGGATTTCTGGAAAACACCAACGACCTCATCGGTGTTGGCCGGGTTGCGGTTTTCATAGGTCCGGCCTGACCTTGAATCGACCCACTCGCCATTAATGAAATTCTTGTATACCTGGGGTGCGCTCATTGTTTGCTCCGTTACTCAAAAAAAACGTTATCTGCACATCCTATCAACAGATACGAGCGATTGTGAATTTATTCACACCCGCCCAATGTAAGCTCACAATATAAGTCGTTATCTGTTGATGTCAACCGCTTTCGGAACCTCCCTGGTCTTAATTGAGCGTTGTCTTACAACAACTTAGCAGGCCCAATGAGACGCTATCCCGGATCAATCACCGAGGCTTGGTCCGGGAAAACCTCACCCGGCCCATCTTGTGTCAAATCCGCAGTTTTTGTCGCCGATAATGGCGATAAAACAGTTGCATCGATTGCCCGTCTTATCCGTTTATTATATAGGAACTTCTGTAGGAGATATTGAATGCACGCACTCTTACTGGCTACCTTGCTATCGATGCCGCTCTATCCGGTCAACCCGATCCAGCAGGACACGGTGGCGATGCTCAATGCCCACATTACGGCCGGCGTCAGCGCCCCCGACGGCATAATCAGTACCGGCTTTGAGGCCACTTCAAAGATCGAGATGATGTTGATTCATCCGGTTGTCGTGCGCGCCGGCCTCGACTATCGCGCCGGATCCTTGCGCGCCCGTCGCTACCCCGAGGGAACGCTGCATGGACCCACATTTTCGGTCGAGGCTCTTTATTACCGAGGGACCAATCGGCTCACCGGGTTTGTTGGGGGCGGGGTAGTGCTGACCAAGTACTTTGTGCATTTGTCTGGAAGCGCCGCCGATTCTCTTATGGCCAACCACCAGATCTATGGCATGTATGTCGAGCCCAAACTGGGCTACCGTTTCTCAGCCGGGCTGCGCATTCGTGGTGCCATGTCGATTGAGATCGGATTGACCTCAGTTACCACCGACTTCCTGTTCCGCAAATCGACCGGCCTGAACACCTACCGCCAATGGCGAGAGCCGGTTAAGTTCCGAGATGTACGAATCAGCATAGGATACGTACTGCCCATCCTGGACCCGGGGCGATAGTACCAGCGCCACAACACGGGAGACTTGAGGGTAAGCTGTGCGGGTGACTGTCAGTCGCTCCGGCCGCCTTCGTATCGCCGCAAAAACTCACGACGAAATTCGGCAAACCGCTTCTCTTCAATGGCCCGGCGAATGCCCCGCATCAGATTCTGAAAGAAATAAGTCGAGTGGTAAGAGGCCAGAACCATGCCGGTGATCTCGGATTGGTTATACAAGTGCCGAATATATGCCCGGCTGTATCGGCGGCAGACTTTGCAGTCGCAATCGGGATCGAGTGGTCGTTCGTCGCGAGCGTATTCGGCATTGCGGTAGGTGATCTGGCCTTCCGACGTAAAGACATTGCCGGTGCGGGCATTGCGGGTCGGCAGCACACAGTCAAACTTATCGATGCCGTACGAAACGGCCATCAGTATATCTTCAGGATAGCCGACACCCATCAGATAGCGTGGACGATCAGACGGCAGATACTGAATGGTGTGCGCCAGCATGTCCTCCATCTCGCTCTTGCTCTCCCCCACCGACAGCCCCCCGATGGCGTAGCCGGGGAAGTCGAATTCGAGTAGTTGCTCGGCCGAGAGAGTCCGCAGATCCTCATAGGTAGATCCCTGCACGATGCCAAACAAGTATGGCGCGGCCTCCCCTTGCGGCGCCAATTCCCGATGTTTCGCCAGACACCGCCGCGCCCAGTCGGTGGTGCGACGGACACCTTCGGCGGCGACAGCACGTTCGGCCGGATAGGGCACACATTGGTCGAAGGCCATAATGATATCGGCGCCGATATCATGCTCGATTTGCATGACCATCTCGGGCGAAAACATATGTTTGGAGCCGTCATGATGCGAGCGGAACTCGACGCCCTCGTCAGTGATCTTAACATTCTCCCGCATCGAAAAAACCTGGTACCCGCCGGAATCGGTCAGGGTCGGCTTTTTCCAGCCATTAAAAGCCGCCAGGCCGCCCAGGTCTTTGATAATCGACGTCCCCGGCCGCAGGTACAGATGGTAAGTGTTGCCCAGGATGATCTCGGCCCCGCACTCTTCGAGGTCGGATGAGATCAGCGCCTTGACCGCCCCGGAGGTACCCACCGGCATAAAAGCCGGGGTCTGGAATTTTCCGTGCGGCGTGGTCACCTCACCACGGCGGACCGAACCGTCGGTATTGCTCAGGCTATAGATTTTGGAATTCATGGGGATGAAAATACTCTATGACCACTGGGCGGGCAAGCAAAGGAATGGGCACTCCACTAGACAGCTGACCCGAAATCGTCGGCGGCCGACAAAACACACTGTGTGTCTCATCCCAGCGCGGCCTGTAGCGCCGCCGCCACGTTGTTGACCCCGGAGATACCGGCTGTCGGCTCGAGCTTTGACGCATTCGACTGCGGCAGCAGGATCCGCCCAAAGCCAAGTTTGACGGCCTCGTTGATACGTCGATCGATCATCGAGACCCCGCGCACCTCGCCGGAAAGCCCGACCTCGCCAAAAACGCACAGATCATGGGGCACCGGACGATTGAGATGCGATGAGGCTATGGCGATCAGAATAGGCAGATCGACGGCCGGTTCGGTCAGACGCAGACCGCCCGCGATTGAGACAAAAACGTCGTTGGTCGCCATCGGCAAATCGCCGCGTTTTTCCAAAATGGCCAACAGCAGCGCCAGACGCTTGTTGTTGATGCCGCCGGCCACCCGCTGCGGTGTACCGTAATTGGCCGGGCTGACCAGAGCCTGCACCTCGACCAGGATCGGTCGATTTCCCTCACAAATAGCAGTCACCACCGAGCCGATCGGGTCGCCGTCGGTGCGCGAGGACAAAAACAGCGATGAGGGATTGGTGACTTCGACAAGACCGGTTGAGGCCATCTCAAACAGACCGATTTCGGCAATCGATCCAAAGCGATTTTTCGTCGCGCGCAGCAGCCGATAGAGTTGCGACGAATCACCCTCGAAGTAAACGACAGTATCAACGATGTGTTCGAGCACCTTGGGGCCGGCCACCATGCCATCTTTGGTGACATGGCCGATCAGAATCAGGGCAAAGCCACTTTGCTTGGCCTGCTGCACCAATTGATGGGCCACTTCGCGCACCTGGGCGACGGTTCCGGGGGGTGAATCAAACTGGCCGCTCGAGGTGGTTTGAATAGAATCAACGATTACTACCGCCGGCTTCTCGGCATTGGCGACCTCCATGATCTCTTCCAGCGCCGTACTGTTGAGCACCGCTACCGACTCACCGCTGACGCCCAGTCGCCCGGCGCGCAGTTTCAGCTGTGAGGGTGATTCCTCGCCGGTGACATACAGGACCGTGTGCCCCTTTTGGGAGTAGGCATCGGCCGCCTGGAGCACCAGAGTAGATTTGCCGATGCCCGGCTCACCCCCCAACAGGACCGTCATCCCGGCCAGCAAATGGCCGCCCAGGACGCGATCAAACTCGGCGATCCCGCTCTGAATGCCAGCAGCATGCCCGGTAGTGATGTCAGGGATACGTTGTGCCAGGACCGGCCCGACTCGTTTGGTGGGGACATGCTTGTCGGGCATGCGATGCTCGACCAGCGTGTTCCACTGGCCGCATTCACGGCACTGCCCCTGCCATCGGGAGTGCTCCGCTCCACATTCGGTGCAATAGTAAGCGGTGCGAGCTTTCTTGGAAATAGCCATCAGCCGACCTGAATGGGGCCGGTGGCCCGGCCGGTGATGAACTGCTGGACGATTTGGTTGTCGGTGGCACGGACCTGGTCGGGGGTGCCGTCAAACTCAACCCGGCCCTGATAGAGCATGACGATTCGGTCGGCGATTTTGTAGGCTGAAGTCATATCGTGAGTCACCGCAATCGACGTCACCTTGAGTTTCTGATTGAGCTCCACTATCAGATCATTGATCATGTCAGCCGTAATCGGATCGAGCCCGGTGGTCGGTTCATCATACAGGAGGATATCGGGGTCGTCGGCAATCGCCCGCGCCAACCCGGCTCGCTTGCGCATACCGCCGGACAGCTCCGACGGGTACTTGTCGGCGGCCGACTTCAAACCGACCATTTCCAGTTTATCAAGAACAACCTCGCGAATCTCATCGCGTCCAAATCGTCGTGATTCTTTCAGTCCCAGGCCGACATTCTCGGCTACACTCAGCGAATCAAACAGCGCCGCCGACTGAAAAAGCATCCCGATGCGGCGGCGCAGGTCTATCAAACGCTGCCCCTTAAGATCGGAAAGACGGGCGCCGTCAACAATCACATCTCCTGAATCCGGCTCCAGAAGTCTGATAACATGCTTGAGCAAAACCGACTTGCCGCATCCGGACTGACCGATAACGACAATCGATTGCCCGCGCCCGATGTTCAGCGAAGCGCCTTGAAGCACGGTTTGCTTCTCAAAGCTCTTATAGACGTTCTGAATCTGTATGAAATCTTCGGCCATCGCTATATCCGGAACAAGATCACTGCAAAAATGAAGTTGAAGACCAGTACCAACACTGACGAAATCACCACTGAGGACGTTGTCGAAGTTCCCACCCCCTGGGCACCACCGCGAGTATTGAAACCCTCGTAACAACCGACAATACCGATGATAAATCCAAAAACTCCGGCCTTGATCATGCCGTTGATGAAGTCTCCAAACTTAAAGGAATCGCGAAAACCGCCCAAAAACATCTCGGCCGAAATGTCGACACCGATGACGGACACCACCAGGCCGCCCATGATGGCGATGAAATTGGCAAACACCACCAGAAACGGCACCATCACAACGCAGGCCAGAACCCGGGGCTGGATGAGATAACGGACGGGACTGATACCCATTGATTCCAGAGCGTCGATTTGTTCGGTGACCTTCATGGTCCCCAATTCGGCGGCGATACCGGCTCCAACCCGACCGGCAAACACGATCGCCGAGAGGACCGGGGCCAGTTCGATAACCACCGCCTTGCCGACCGCTTGTCCCAGGTCTCTTAGGGGGGCGCCGATGAATTTGAACTGGTAAGCTGCCTGCCAGGCCGAAACGGCCCCGACGAAGATGGAGATTATTATAATCAGCGGCAGCGAACGAATCCCAAGCACATAGACCTGCTCGACAAAAAGACCTAGCGAGCGTGGGAAGTGGCGCAACGAGGCCACAAACGTCCCCACCGTCAGGCAAAGGCCGCCGAGCTTGTTGATAAAGAGAACGCCGCGGCGTCCCAGTATGGCCAATCCTGGATCCACGAAACCTCCCTAGAACGGCGAGGGTCCACCACTGTCGACCGGTTCGGCATCCGGCGGCAGGTCGGCCGGTCGCATAGTGACTGTTTCGAAACGCGAATACTGTTTGAGGAAGGCCAAATGTACCAAACCAGTGGGGCCGTTGCGCTGTTTGGCAACAATCAGTTCGGCCTTGCCCTCGATTTCCTTAAACTTGGGATCGGTTTTCTCCATGTGAGCGTAATACAATTCAGGCCGGAAGACAAACATAACCACATCGGCATCCTGTTCGATGGCTCCGGATTCACGCAGGTCGGACAACTGGGGTCTCTTTTCGCCACTACGCTGCTCCACCTGGCGCGATAGCTGTGAACAGGCGACCACCGGTACATGTAGCTCTTTGGCGAGCGCCTTGAGATTGCGCGAGACGCTGGACATCTCCTGGTTGCGGTTTTCGAACCGTCCCGTGCCCTGCATCATCTGAATGTAATCAACCATCACCACGTCCAGCCCGACACTGGCTTTCAGTCGCCGGGCCTTGGCCTTCATTTCAAGTGATGACAGCGCCGCCGAATCGTCAATATAAATCTCCGCCTGGGCCAGAGTGCCCGCCCGTGTCAACCGCTGCCATTCTTCGTCATTTAGCTTACCGGCCCTCAGTTTCTGCTGCGATACCCGAGCCCGGCCGCAAAGCATACGAATGGCCAATTGCTCCGATGACATCTCCAGCGAGAAGACGGCCACCTTCTTTTTGTGTTCAACAGCCATATGTTCGGCCATATTCATGACAATCGCCGACTTGCCCATTGACGGCCGTCCCGCCACGATCACCAGTTCCCCGGAGTGCAGGCCGTTGATCATTACGTCGAGCTGACTGAAGCCGGTGGGGATACCCTGGAGTGATGAATCCTGAGCCTGCATTTCCTCGATCTGCTCAAAGGTTGAGGGGATCAGATCGCGCAGGGCGACAAATCCCTGCCTGTGCCGCGATTGAGAGATCTCAAATATCTGTGATTCGGCGAAGTCCAATAGATCGGTGGCATCACGTTCTTGCGAATAACAGTCGGCTATGATCGACTCCGAGGTCGATATCAGCGTACGGTAAATCGACTTCTCAAGGAGAATTCCGGCGTGAGCGGCGACGTTGGCCGTCGAGGGCACCGACTCGATCAGGTCGACCAGATAAACTCGGCCGCCGACCGTTTCCAGATCGCCGTTACGTGAGAGGCGCTCGGCTACGGTGGTAATGTCGACCGGCTCGTTGCGCTGGTAAAGCTCCAGGATTGCCCTAAAAATAAGACGGTGCTTACGGCTGAAGAAATGGTCCTCGGAGACAATCGTCTCCAGCACCTGGTTAAGGGCCGACTCTGTTTTGAGGACCGACCCCAGGACGGCCTGCTCAGCCTGGGCCGACTGCGGTTCCTTGAGTTGATCATCAGTCCGGGTTGTCTGAGGTCTGTAGGCCATCGAATGACTATCCTATCATCTCTTTGTAGCGGGCCAGAAGCATCTGCATATCTTCCCAGGTGTCGCGTTTGTAGGCCGGAAAACGCAAAAGCGCCGCCGGATGGTAGGTCACTATTAGCGGCACGCCTTCATATTCATGCCAGAGCTTACGCAGTTTGCCCAGCGGCGTTTTGGTTTGCAAAAGCGCCTGGCCGGCAATACGACCCAGGCCGCAGATAATCTTCGGCCGGATCAGGGCCACTTGCTCGCGTAAATATGGGAAACATAATTCCATCTCATCCGGTTGCGGGTCGCGGTTGCCCGGCGGACGGCATTTCAGAATATTGGCAATGTAGACCTGGGAACGGTCCAGCGCCATTGCCGCCAGGATTTTGTCCAGCAGTTGTCCGGCCCGTCCCACAAACGGCTCACCCTGGCGATCTTCATCGGCCCCCGGCGCCTCGCCCACAAACATTATGTCGGCCGAGGGATTGCCAACGCCGTAAACGAATTTGTTGCGCGTTTTCCCCAGCATACATTTTTGGCAATTACATATCGCTTGGCGGTGATCATCCAGCGAACCGTACTCTGCCGCCATGACGGCGGCGGTTGATTCGCAAAACAGGTCGGCATGGGGCGAGATCTGGTCGCCGGCCTTTGCCACGGGCGAACCGGCAGGCGCAGGTCGCCACTGCCGATCGATGATGACCTCATCCAATCCCAGATCGATTTGCGCCTGCAAGGCGCGACGTATCAGACCGTCCAGACTGCTTTTGTCGTCTTCCATAACTTCCTGATCTATGCGTGGAATCGTATTTTACAACAATTCCATGATGATATCAAGGATTCCGGCTGCAGTCTCAGATTTAGGCATCAGCGGCAAACCCTGGGGAGCCCGGTCGGGCATAACAATAGTGACCCGGTTGGTATCGACATCAAAGCCGCTGACATCGGAGAGTTCATTGAGAACAATCATATCGAGGTGCTTGGCAGCCAGTTTCTTTTTAGCGTTAACCAGGCCATGGTCGGTTTCCAGGGCGAACCCGACTACCACCTGACCCGGCTTGCGGGCAGGCGTAAGGCTCTTGAGGACATCGATCGTCGGCTCAAGTGACAGTTTAACTTGAGCCTCTTTCTTCTTTATCTTAGATGCCTTGACCTCGACCGGCCTGTAATCTGACGGCGCTGCCGCCATTATCAAACAGTCGGCGTCGGCAAACTCCTGGTGGACCCGTTGGTGCAATTCCTGGGTCGTTACGAACCTGACCAGGCGAGCTTGCGGCGGTGGCGTCAGGGTGCTTGGGCCGCTGATCAGAACGACCTCGGCTCCGCGCTCAAGGCACTCGGCCGCCAGGGCGTAGCCCATTTTCCCCGATGAATGATTGGAAATATATCTGACCGGATCAATCGCTTCGCGACTGGGTCCGGCAGTGACGACTATTTTCTTACCGCTCAGGGCTTTTTTTTTTGAGCCTAGGAGCAGCTTCTCTATGGCGCTGAATATTGAATCCGGCTCGGACATGCGGCCCACCCCTGATGACTCGCAGGCCATCTCCCCCTCCTCGGGGCCGACGAAGTGAATTCCGCGGCCGCGCAGCATCTCGCAGTTGGCCTGTACCGCCGGGTTGTTCCACATGTAGGGGTTCATCGCCGGCGCGACCAGGACCCCAGCCGCTGCGGCGCAAACAACGGTAGAGAGCAGGTCATCGGCCAGACCGCCCGCTGCCTTGGCCAAAAAGTTGGCCGTAGCCGGCGCCACCACGATCAGATCAGTCTCTTGGGCCAGATCGATATGGCGCGTTGCAACAAACTGATCTTTTGGGAATAACTCGGTGTGAACAGGATGTCCGGAGACTGTCTCTAAGGTCAGGGGGGTGATGAACTTGGTGGCGGCGGATGTCATCACTACTTCCACTTTGGCCCCGGCCCTCACCAGCGCCCGTACCAGGTAAGGCACCTTATAGCAGGCGATACCCCCGGTAAGCCCCAGCGTGATTCTCTTTTGCGAAAGGGACATTTTGGTTAATTGACGCGCGGCGACCCGGCACCGCCGCCGATTAGGTCGTAATCGCTGTATTCATCGATATCACCAAAAACTATCGACGAAGCCACCATCTTGATCTCTTCCTCGTCGACCGGATCGGCGCTGAATATCGCCACCCGCTCCAGGATTGTCTCCAGATCTTCGTCATCGATCAGTCCCAGATTGATCAGCTTCAGCAGCAGACCGTGAGCGCCGGTGGTAATGCGCTGGCGCTCAAACTCGGTCAGGACCCGGGTGGATTGACTGACCAGGGGAAAGTCGGCAAACAGCTCTTCCGGAGCGCTATCGAATCTGTTGAGCAGCCAGAAGTAGGCCGAGGAGATCTCGTTGTCGGTATAGCCCATATTGCGCAGCGTCAACGAAAAGTCGTCGGTATCAGCCAACCGGTTCTGATGGCTGCGCATGTAATCCATCAGGAACATTACTATCTCTAAGATTCTATCGCTCATCAAAGCTCCGCTTATGGCCGTCCTATACGACCGGAAGATACTCCATACCTCGAATCTTTGCAACAACAGCTTTGTAGCTGCGGTTCACTTTTCCACAAGTCATTACAAGTCAACGTTATCGCGGTCGCAGCTAAAGCATTACGAGAGAGACCACGACATCCCGGGACAACCGATAGCCACGCCTCGGCGATCGATCATCAGTGTTTGAAATGGCGGTTGCCGGTGAAGACCATGGCCGCACCCGCCTTGTTGACAGCCTCGATGACCGCTTCGTCCCCTTTTGATCCACCCGGCTGAATCACGGCGGTCACGCCTGCTTCGAGAGCCACTTCCGCCCCGTCCGGCATCGGAAAGAAGGCATCGGAGGCCATCACGGCTCCCTGAGTCCGTGCACCGGCCCGCCAGACGGCAATCCGCGTGGAGTCCACGCGCGATGTTTGGCCCATGCCGATGCCGACGGTGGCGTTGCCCTTGGACAGCAGGATGGCATTGGACTTAACATGCTTAACTACCCGCCAGCCGAACAGCAACGACTTCAGTTCTTCGCTGGTGGGCGGGCGCTCGGAAACAACCTTCAGCGACGACTCCAGGGTCACAAGATCGTCGGCCGACTGGGTCAGCAGGCCACCGCGGATAATCTTGTAGACCATCTGGTTCTTTAGGCGACCTTTCTCGATCTGGGGCAGCACCAGGATGCGACGGGCCTTTTTCTTTTGGAGCATTTTGAGAGCCTCGGGGTCTATTCCCGGAGCCAGGATACACTCCACGAACGGTGTTTCGTGGAGCAGTTCGGCACACTTCATATCAATCGGTTTGTTGAGTCCGATGATGGAACCAAAGGCCGACAGAGGATCGCTCTCGTAAGCAGCCTGGTAGGCGGCGGCGATCGTCGTCCCGGTAGCGGCGCCACATGGATTGGCATGCTTGACGACGCAGGCGAAGGGTTCCTCGAAGTCCAGCAGCATTTCGAGGGTGGCATCAAGGTCGCCGTAGTTATTGTAGGACAGCTCTTTGCCGGACAGCACCTGGGCCCTCATAAGAGTAGCGGCCGAGAAGTTTTCGTCGGCATACACCGCCGCCTGTTGATGCGGGTTCTCGCCGTACCGAAGCTTGCTGCGGAAGGAGTAGTCGAGTGACAGGCGCTGGGGGAATTTCGCCCCCTCTTCCTCCTTGCCCTTGGCAAAATACCCGGCGATGGCGGTATCGTAATCGGCCGTCATGGCAAACGCCTTGGCAGCGCACTGCCGCCGGAACTCAAAGGTGGTGCCACCCTCGTGGGCTTGCATTTGCTGCAGAAGGTTGTCATAATCTTCAGGGTCCGTGAGGACAACGACGCTGTCAAAGTTCTTAGCCGATGCCCGAATCATTGACGGTCCGCCGATATCAATATTCTCGATAATCTCTTTTTCGTCGCTGTCGGGCCGAGCCACGGTTCGTTTGAAAGGGTAGAGATTAACTACCACCAAATCGATGGCCTTGTAATCGGATTCGCTCATCAATTGTATGTCGTCGGGATTGTCCCGCCGACAGAGAAGTCCGGCATAAATCTTCGGGTGCAATGTCTTGACCCGTCCACCCATGATCTCGGGGGCCCCGGTAAAGGTCGAAACCGAGACCGCCTGGACGTCGGCGTCCCTGAGCTTTTTGAGTGTCCCGCCGGTCGAGAGGATCTCAACGCCCATCTCCTGTAGCGCCTTGGCCAGTTTGCCTACGCCGGATTTGTCCGACACCGAAATGATAGCCCGTTTAATCTTCACATTATCTGACATACGATCAACTTCCTGTTAACAGCCTCTGCGCCTCGCGGTATCGCAATACGGTTGCCTGGACAACTTCATCGGGAAGTTCCGGTCCGGGTGGCGTACGATCCCAAGCCAATCCGGCTAAATAGTCACGAACCGGCTGCTTGTCAAACGATGGTTGTCCCTGGCCGATCTTATACTTCGACACCGGCCAAAAGCGGCTGGAATCCGGCGACAGAACTTCATCGATCAGAATGAAGCGGCCGTCCTTAAAGCCAAATTCAAACTTGGTGTCGGCGATTATGATCCCCTTGGTGAGAGCGTAGTCGGCCGCCTTTTGATAGATGGCCAACGACTTTTCGCGACACAACTCGGCCGTTTCGGTACCGATTTGGTCCACCAACTGATCGTAGCCGATGTTTTCGTCGTGTCCGGAGTCGTTCTTGGTCGACGGTGTAAACAGCGGCTGGGGCAGTTTTTCTGATTCCTGCAGGTCGGGTGCAAATTCAAAGCCATGGACGATGTTTGACCCGACCTGGCGCGCTCGGCCCAGTTCTTTCCACATCGAACCGGAAATGTAACCCCGCACGATGCACTCGCAATCAACCCGCTCAGCCTTGGTGACCAGCATCGAACGTCCTTCCAACACATCCCGATACGGGTGCAACGGCTGGGGGTACTCGTCGACCCGGGCGGTCACCAGATGATGCTCGGTAATGTCGCTCAAAAAGTCGAACCAGAAGAGCGACATGGCCGTCAGGACCTTTCCCTTGCCGGGAATGCCGTTCGGCAAGACCACATCAAAAGCCGACATGCGGTCGGTGCTGACTATCAGCAGTTGATCGCCAAGATCGTAAACATCGCGCACTTTGCCGCGCGCGGCCAAGGGGAATTCTTTGATGTCGGTCGACATCACGGCTTTAGATTCAATCAAGATCAAAATCTCCCTTTATCAGCTTCTGCAGTACCCGTGGGTACAGCCTGTGTTCCTGCTTGAGGATCCGCTGGGCCAGCGTGTCCGGCGTATCATCCGCCAGTACCGGCACCCGGACCTGTTCGAGAATGGGGCCGTCGTCGTAGACTTCATTTACAATATGAACCGTCGGGCCGGATTCTTTCTCCCCGGCCGCCAGAACAGCTTCATGGGTGTGTTGGCCATACATGCCCCGGCCACCGTACTTGGGCAGGAGGGCCGGGTGGATATTCACAATGCGATTAGGATAGGCTCGTACCACCGCGACCGGGATCAAACTGAGGTATCCGGCTAAGGCTATGTAGTCTATTTTACGGTCCTGGAGCAGGCCGAGCAGGAACTCACCCGCCGCCTCCGGCGATGGATAATCCTTGGCCTTGAAGATCAGACTTTCGATACCCTCGTTGGCCGCCCGCTGCAAGCCGTAGGCCTTGGACCGGCTGGATATCACGAGCGCAATTTCCGCCCGCAGAATACCGGCTTTGGTGGCGTCGATCAGCGATTGTAAGTTACTGCCACCGCCTGAAATGAAGACGGCAACTTTGGCCAATTTGCTATCCATGACTCCTCGTCGACCCGAAAATCCGTTTTTGTCCGTCGCAACATCACCGCCGACGGACAGAATATAAGACTCTCGCGGGCCGAGTCAACGGCTGGTTGGTAGGGATTTAGCCGGTCGGATTGTCGACTTGGCACAGGAATGCCAGCAAATCGCGGTTGAGTCGGTCCGGTGCCTCGAGGTTTACCAGATGCCCCACCTCGGGATAAGTGAGTAACCGACTGTCGGGGATATTTTTGGCCAATTCGCCCGCAAGCTGGGTGAAGACTTTGTCGAGTTTTCCTGAAATTACCAGGGTCGGCGCGGAGATCGTGTGAATTCGCTCCATATCGAACTCGCGTGGGTAGCGCCCGCGCATTGCATCTATCCAGATAGCCCCGGAATGCTCGTTTATCATGGTTTCGATCTCAGTTCGTAAGTGCTCGCGATCGCCTTTGAAATGCAGAAGGCTGAACTCGCGCCACTTCTGGCGCGCCGCTTCAAGCCCCTGCTCGCGGGCGGTTTGATCGATACGGTCGATCTTCTTGCCGATGCTGTAGCCGGCCGCGCCGCTAGAGATCAGGGTCAAAGAGGCCAGGCGCTCGGGAAACTCCAGGGCAAACCCGATACCGGTGCTCCCCCCCATCGACAGCCCCACTAGATGGAAACGCTCGATCTTCAACTCGTCGAGCAGCCCTTTGAGATCATGAACCCGGTCGCGGCGGCTGTAGCCGGTCGCGGGCGCGTCGGAGAGGCCGTGACCTTTGGCGTCAGGGACAATCACCCGGTAGTGCACTTTAAAGAATCCAACCTGCCGTGCGAACATTCGATGATCGAGCGTGAGCCCGTGGAGGAAGATTATGGGTGCTGCGCGGTCAGAACCTTCATCGAGATAGTGGAATCGAACTCCGTTGACGCTCACGTATGGCATAGGGGGAATATAGGGATGGTGAGCGCAAACGACAAGGCACTAAGAAGTCGGAACCCGCAAGGGGTTCCGACCTACGGGGCTTTGGTCGTCCAACGCCGGAAACCACTTTTCGCGCCCGGAGACCCCACCGTGTTAGGTCATTCCGCATCTGTTATGATCGTCAAGTACCGGAACTCAGGCGACAACCAGCAATCTCATTCCCTCATTGGCGTGGCACCACCACATTTGTTTGTGAAGCCAGGGATAGTCGTGCTCAGGTTCAGTCAAGCAACTTCTTTCGAAGATACGACACCACTGTCTGATCCGGCCTTAGTTCCGGGTTTCCAAAGACGCAATAATGATTCTTCTGCCAGAAGAGTAGCGCTCTCGGGTTGTTCAACTGCACCGCTGTCCGTATCTCACTTACGCTACCGGTAGCTCTGATCTTGCTTTCAACTAGCTCAAGAACATGTGTGCCGATCCCCTGACTGCGTAAAGGGGGAACTATCATCAGGAGGGAGATGAAGGCCAGACGTGCCTCTCCGTTGAAATCACTCGGAACGAATTCAACAACGCCAATCATTTTCCCGTTCAATGCGAAAACCCCGCAGAACTGACTTCCCTCACACCGCGACATTTCAATATCTATGAGGACCATTGCCATGGACGCTCTCGGCTCCGGCCCGAGAGCCAAGAAGTCCTCGCACTGTCGATAGACTTCAAGAACATCCTCCAAGTCGCTCCCAGTAATCAGCTTTATTTCAAACAGGTAGTCACGCATTGATTTCGTAAACATAGTCTATGGCACAGCATAAACCTACAGCTTCGAATGGCTTGTAAAAGCAGTAGGTACGCGCCGGTCTGGCGCTCGCTAGGTTGGCTGGTGCCAAATCCCAGGGCTCTCATCACCTCTTCCGCCACGCCCTCAAACGGCCTTCTTTCCATTGCCGCGTGATTGCAAAAGCACTCTTGTTCGCCATCCCCTGAATTCTCGAAGTCGCATCCTGGAGCCATCTGTTCGCCAAACATAATCAGCATCACCGGTCAGACTTTCATGCTATTCACCAAACTCCCCGTGCGAAACTTCAACTTCACTGGAACCCCAACCAACCGGGTACAAACCTTCGTTCACGAAAGCCCTAAAAGAAGAATGCTCCCAATCAACAGGTGATTGCACCAAACCATGTTTGACCGGATTGTAATGGACATAATCAAGATGGCGTCTCATATCATCATCATCTCGGATCATGTGATCCCAGAACCTGTTTTGCCAGGTTCGACCCGACATCCGTCCACGGCTCCTCAAGTGATGTTGGGCAAACGACAGCTTGATACATTTCATCAGTTTTGATAGGTCATTTCGTTTGGGATCAATTACAAGATGCCAGTGATCAGGTAGAATGACCGACGCTATAATCTGAAACGGTTCCCTCTCATTGTATTTGTGGATGGCGTCACAGAGCACGCTGACGTTGTTGACAAGTATCGTTTTGCGACCATGAGTGACATGGGTAAGGAAGTATGTGTTACCGGGTGAGAAGGATCTTCGGATGTTTCTCATATTGTGAACATAATCGAAACAGAATAGAACCGCAAACCTTGCATAAGAAGTCGGAACCCGCAAGGGGTTCCGACGAAGCTCGTGCTCGACTAGCCCCTACAGCAGCGGCAGGTATTTGTCGATTTCGTGGCTGGAGACCTGCATCCGATACTGATCCCACTCGATCCGTTTGTTCAGGATCAATGCATTGAAGATATGGTCGCCCAGAACTTCGCGGATGAAATCAGACTTCTCAAATTCACTGATGGCGTTGTCCAACGAATTTGGCAGGGTTTCAATGCTGGAATCCTGCTTCCGCTGGGGTGACATATGGAAGATGTTCTCTTCAATGGGATCACACAGGGGGTATTTCCCGTCGACACCCTTCAGGCCGGCCTGCAACATGCAGGCAAAGGCGAGATAGGGGTTGCAGGCCGGGTCGGGGTTGCGGAGTTCCACGCGCGTGGCCTGCTCTTTGCCGACTCGGTAGGCCGGAACCCGGACCATACTGGAGCGGTTGCGCTGCCCCCAACTGATATATACCGGAGCCTCATAGCCGGGCACCAGGCGCTTGTATGAATTGACCCACTGGTTAGTGACAAGGGTGAATTCCTTTACATGCCGGAGCAGCCCGGCGACATAGTGCCGCGCCATAGCGGAAAGGTTGTATTGGCCTTTGGGGTCGAAAAAGAGATTGCTACCGCCGTTGAAGAGCGACTGGTGGCAGTGCATCCCGGAACCGTTCTGACCCATCAGCGGCTTGGGCATGAAGGTCGCATACAGCTCTTGCTGCATGGCGACTTCCTTTACCACAAACTTGTAAACCTGCACAAAATCGGCCATCACCAATGCTTCCTGGTACTTCAGGTCTATCTCGTGCTGGCTGGGTGCGACCTCGTGATGCGAGCACTCGACCGGAATGTCAATAGCTTCCAGAGCAGCCACGGTGGCCTTGCGGACCTGGGAACCGATATCCATGGCATCGTAATCGAAGTAGCCGGAACGATCGAGAATCTTGGTGTCGGCGCTGTCCTCGAAATAAAAATACTCCGGCTCCGGGCCGATGTAAAAGGTCCAACCCTTGTCCTTGAGACCGGACAGATTGCGCTTGAGCACCCAACGCGGATCCCCGGCGTAGGGAGTGCCATCCGGATTGGTGATATCGCAAAACATCAAAGCCACCCGCTCCCCGGCGATTTCCCAGGGGATTATCCGGAAAGTGATCGGGTCCGGCACTGCCATCAGGTCGGATTCCTCGATGCGCGCGAACCCCTCGACCGAGGAGCCGTCAAACCCCTGCCCTTCGTCGAGGACCTGCTCGATTTCGCGGCGCGTAATCGACATACCCTTGATCTTGCCCAGAATATCAGTAAAACAAAGCCGGATGTAGTGGATGTCGGCCTCGTCGATTAATCTCAGAACATCTTCTCTGGTTCGGGTCACCGTGACCTCCTGTGTGCAGGTGTGTGCCAAAAACTAATGAACGCCAATAAGTGGCCGGCAGGTTCCTGAAACAAAATAAAAACTATGCCCTTTCGACGCCGTCTAAGTCGGAAGAGACAAAGGTCGCCCGCGCCTATTCCAGCATCTAAAGATACACGATAGGTTACACCCCCAACACGCTGACAAATACAGGAGTAGGGCACAGTCAAGAAACGCGACTGCGGGTCATTGCCGAAGATAAAGAGGAATCTCGGTATGCTCCGGGGTCAGTTGCCGGTAGGTGACTCCGGCCATGTCGAAAATCCGCCGGGCGGCTACGAAGACCTTATCGTCGTGGTATTTGTCCGACAGGAACACGACCTCTTTGATACCCACCTGGACCATCAGCTTGGCGCACTCATTGCAGGGAAACAACGACACATACATACTGGCGCCATCAAGGTCCGGTTTGTTGGAGGCGTTGGTAATGGCGTTCATTTCGGCGTGGCAGACGTAGGGGTATTTGGTATCGAGAAATTCCCCTTCGCGGCTCCAGGGCAGTTCGTCATCGGAACATCCAATCGGGAAACCGTTGTATCCGATGCCGATGATGCGCTTTTTGGAATTGACGATACACGCTCCGACCTGTGTGTTGGGGTCCTTGGAGCGTTTGGCCGAAAGCTGGGCGATGGCCATAAAATACTCTTCCCAGCTAATGTAGTCGGTGCGTTTGGCATTCATAACCGGAGTATACGAGGTCTAAGGAATGGCGTCAAGCATCGGCTATGGGCGCTACCGACTACCCGGTTGACAAGTCGACTAACTTGACTTGATTCAGTTCCAAACCATATATTGGTGTCTAAAAACGAACATCAAAAGGAGATTTGCTGTGTTCAAGATCATCTGCGTCCTGTCTATCCTATCCCTTGCGACACTAAACTCATGCGATGACGGTCCAACCGAATCAGACACCACAGCTCCGAGTGTCGTATTCGACAACTCTCCTGACGGTTCGACCGTTAGTGGCGTGGTTGACGTGGCGGTTATCGCGACCGACAACATCGGGGTGGCCCGGGTGGAGTTCTATGTCGACACCGCGCTGATTGCGGTGGATAGCGCATCACCGTGGGTCTTTTCTTGGAATACAGGGGCCCACGGTGACGGCCTGCACTCGATCTGGGTCGTGGCCTTCGACGTAGCGGGAAACAAAGCCACCACCGACACAATCGAGGTAGGGGTTTTCAATATCATCATTAACCCTAACCCTCCGTTGATTGGAGACTATCACGGCCTGTACTCGGTAACCGCTGAGTATGCTTCACCGTCGCAGTCTATCGACAGCTGCTTCGTTGTGTGGACTTTCACTGAGCAGTACTATATCATGAAGATTGATACGGCTCGGATCGACCCGATGGACCAGGTATGCTTTTGTCGTGTGGATGGAGTCTATGCTACTGCAGCTAGCATCACCCTTCGGGAGAGGCACAGCCTGCCGGATGGCGAGGCCAACTGCACATCCTGTAACGAAACGTACAATCCTACGGGCTCTTTCATATTTGAGTGGCAATCCCACACTTTGATTTTGAATCAACTAGAAGGAACAACATTCAAGGAACTTCGGCTGGTGAGGGACCAACAAGGCGACTGACAACTGGACATGAAAAAGGGCCGGCGCTGATAAAGCACCGGCCCTTTGAACTTGTGGTGAGATCGCAGCCGGACTATTTGACTTCGGCAGCCATCACCTTGGCATACTCGTCGATAGTATGCTTGGCATGCGCCTGGATCGCCTTGATGGTCTCCGGATCGGACGAAGTAAACAGAGCAACCTCGCCGTTCTTGATCTTGTAGGTGGAATACTTGGCCTTGCCGGACATAAAGATCTGCCCCATCGAGGCACACATCCCACACATCGGGATCATTTCACCCGTTTCCATCTTCTTGCCGGATTCTTCCATTTTGGCATTGATGCGCGCCAGAGCATCCATGTGCTCCTCGGGAACGGTGGTAACCGACATCATGCCGTTGTCGATCACAAAATTCTCCCAGTTGGCGTACTCCAAAAACCCTGCTTCCTCGGTCAGGTGCTTGCAAAAACCGCAATTCACCATGTCAAACCAGGGAGCTTCAGTCATGGCATGCCCTTCGTGATCCTCTTCGTCGCCCGCAAAGGCAAAGGTAGCCAGGGCCAATACACAAATAGCGGTGATTAGGTACTTCATGTGATACTCCGTTTTGTGTTAAATGTCGAGACAGTGATCTTTCCTGCCCGAACAATTTGCTGCACCGGTAGGTTTGGCGCAAGCACTATTCAGAAATGGGAAACGAAATGTGAAATGGGATCCGTGCACTCTCTGTTAGCATGTTCGGTTTCGCGGCAGTGGGACAACGACTTACGCCCTACACTCCCAACGCCGCTGCGGGAGGCCTATCGAATCTGCGGCAGCCGGCGCTTGCGGCCTGCAGTGCCTGCCTATCATGCAGTCAGGTGTCAGACCACAATCCACTTCTCGCAACTCCAGAACTCGCACAGCGTGGCAATCTGACTGATGCCCGCAAACCCCTAACACTCCTTAACTATCGATAGACCAGCCTTTGTCAATTCTCTCCCCTTGCTTGAAATCCTGATTAATCCTTTTTGCAACAGGAAAGGCTCATACATTCCACGATAATCAGAAGCATCCACATCTAAGGTTCTATAGATTTCCGATTCACTGGCCGACCCTCTTGCTGCCAAATACTTAAGAATTTTGATATCTGTGTCTGAGAACCCGTCATTATGGATACCATAATCATCAAATGTCTCAAGGCAAATTTCAGGAGTTATATTCTCTGTTTCCATTGCTCTGTTTCTAATGCGAATAAAGTGTTTCAAAGCAATGCGAGGGACTCCTCTTGATCTCTCAGCAATAATAACAGCGGCATTTTGTGGGCAATTATAATTGATTAATATTGTTGTTAGTTCCTCTACCGAATATGGCTCAAAATAATAGTCAAGAATGATACGATCTCTCATTGGCTTTGTAAGCATTCCTGGCGAAGTTGTTCCCCCAATAAGGGTAAAGGGGGAAATATATTCACCTTCAAACAAAAAATCTGTAGTTTCTTCGGCGAGCTTTTGGTTGTTTATTATTTGCAACGGGCCATAAAGAATTTCGCATACTTTGACTGGAAGGCTATGAATTTCATCAATAAAGAAAATAGCGTTTGACGGTAATGTGGTAAGAATTTCCCATAATGTTTCTTTATTTATTTCGTCACCAGTTTTTGTTACAATGGTTGACCCCATCTCTTCTGCAACAGCCGTCGCCAATGTTGTTTTCCCAAGTCCCGCCCCTCCATAAAACATTATATGGTCAAGTGGTTCAAAGGCAAAAAATGATCTTTCCATGTGAATCTTTAGATCTTTTTTTATCTTTTCTTGTCCAATGAAATCATCGAAGGAAATCATAGTCTCCAACCGTTTTTTGTGCGAAATCGAGCGAGCGTCGACCAGTCTATCCCCACTCAAACAACGACTTACTGGCTACACTCCCAACGCCGCTGCAGCCTCTTCGTAATCATCGGGTTTGACCCAAAGGATGTAGCCAAAGCCACCGGCACCACTGCTGACGCCGTTGGCGGCGTGGACGCTAATGCCGGCCGTGGCCAGCTTTTGATGAAGTTCGGCGATGGCCCCGACCGCATCCTCCCCCTGAACCAAAAAGGCCCGCTTGGGTCCCACCAATGAGACACCGGCTGCGTTTGCGGCCCTGGCAAGACTGGCCACATCGTCGGTGACAAAATCGAGTTGTGACTTGCCGCCGCCGAGCGGATAGGCGGTGAAGGCTATCAGGTTGACACCGGACTGCCGGAAATGCTCCAGCAGCCAATAACCCTTGCCGTGCTTGTCCTCTACCACGGTATAGTAGTAGTCGATTCTTCGAGGCGTGACACTCATGAGACACCTCCATATTGGTGAGCAGGCGGGCGCGTTAGTGCACCCGCCCAACGTCAAGCTATTCCTTGGTATTGCTTTCCAGGTACTTCTGCACCGTATTCAACAGATCAACCGGCACCGGGAAAATCAAAGTCGAGTTCTTCTCGGCGGCGACCTCGGTCAGAGTCTGTAGGAATCGCAACTGCATGGCATTCGGTGCGGTAGCAATCACCGTGGCAGCATCCGCCAGTCGTTGAGATGCCTGATATTCGCCTTCGGCGTGGATGACTTTCGAGCGCCGCTCACGCTCAGCCTCGGCCTGCTTGGCCATGGCCCGCTGCATTTCCGGAGGTAAGTCGACGTTCTTAACTTCGACCACACTGACCTTGACTCCCCAAGGCTCGGTCTGGTCGTCAATTATGTGCTGCAGCTCCTCGTTGATCTTGTCGCGGTTGGCCAGCAGGTCATCCAGCTCCTGTTGTCCCAGAACCGACCGCAGCGTGGTTTGCGCGATCTGGTTGGTGGCCTCAAAAAAATTGGCCACCGAAACCACGGCCTTGTTGGGATCGGTCACCTGGAAGTAAAGAACGGCATTGACCTTGACCGATACGTTATCTTTGGTGATCACGTCCTGCGGCGGGACATCGTAGGTGATCACACGCAAGTCGATCCGCACCATCTTATCGATGATGGGAATCAGAATGATCAGACCGGGACCCTTGGCGCCGACCAGGCGACCAAGACGAAAGATGACACCGCGCTCATACTCCTTGAGCACCTTGATCATGTTGAACAGCAAGATCAGGCCAAAGAACACTATGACTGTAAAACCGTATAGCTGAGGCATATCCCTCTCCTTAAGCTAGGTGTTAATTTGCTTCACTTTCAGAGTTAACTTGTCGATGCCGACAATCTCGACGGTAGCGCCGATCTCAAGCGCCACGCCGTCGGCGCTGACCGCCTTCCAAAGGGCACCGTCGACATATACAAAATCAGGCTTGCGGACTTCGCAGGTCTTGCCGAGCATGCCCTCCTGGCCGATGAACGGCTGGCGGCGGGCAGCCTTGATGACCAGCCAGGCGGCCAGGGCGACTACCACACCGACACAAAGCACCACTGTCACGAGAACCCCCATCGATACCCTCAATCCGGGATCTACCGTATCTACCAACATAAGACCTCCCAGGAACAAGGAGATTAGCCCGCCGATAGTCAACAAACCGTGACTGACTATTTTCACTTCGGCGATGAACATCAGTATGGCCAATATAATGAGAGCCAGACCGGCGTAATTGATCGGCAAAGTCTGGAATGCATAAAAGGCCAGGATAATACAAATCGCCCCCACGACCCCGGGAAGGATCGAGCCGGGATTGTACAGCTCGAGCATCAAACCCAGACTACCAAGCGAAAACAGGATGAAAGCGATGTCGGGCTGAGTGATAGTGTCCAGGAAGCGGTATATCCAGGAAATCTTGACATGCTCTGTCCGCGCTTGCTTGAGCGCCATGACCTTGGCGCCATCGGGCGTTTCGGTCTCGCGGCCATCGATCTGGGCCAGCAGGTCCTCAATGTCGACGGCGCGAATGTCGATCACATTGGAGTCCAACGCTTCCTTATCGGTGATCGCCACCGACTCGCGCACCGCCCGTTCGGCCCATTCGGCATTGCGGCCGCGCTTGGCGGCGGCGGCCCGTATTTGCGCGGCGGCATCGTTGGTGATTTTTTCGTTCATCACCGAATCGATTTCCTGCCCGCCTCCTGACACCGGATGCGCCGCGCCGATGTTGGTCGAGGGGGCCATGGCGGCAAAGTGGGCGGCGTAGGTCATGTAGACCCCGGCGGACCCGGCCCGCGCCCCCGACGGCGCGATATATATGGCCACCGGAACCGGCGAATTCAGAATGTTTTTGCAGATCGACCAGGTCGGCTTGGTAAACCCGCCCGGCGTATCCAGCATTATCACCAACAACTCAGCGTCGTTTTCATCCGAAGCGTCGATGGCGGCCTCGATACGGTCATCGGTGACCGTCCCGATCGCCCCCTCGATCGTCATCACGTAGACCAGCGGGCCGTCGTCGGCACGGCCGTCATCGAACGGCCGAACCTCATCAAACGGCTCGGTCTTGACCGAGTCGTCGACAGTTGTCGAATCGGCGGCCACCGCTCGCAGCGTCAGCGAGATGATCGGGCTAAGGAGTAAAAACAACGCGAGCGACATCAGGGTCAGTTTTTGTACTCGCATAATAGCAATATGCCTCTTTGAAGTATAGATTGTCAAACAGCAAATAGCCTCTCCCCCACTCTAAATTGTTACCTTCTATACGGAGAAGAATTCAGTTTGTGGCGATAGGGGGGCGCGAGACGGGGGGGACAAAATGTAATGGGTGGCCGGCTCAAACTCGTTTGGGCCGGACGAAGCGCTTGTAGGGCGGTTCCGTCTTCGGACCCGCCGCGCTTTGTGTAAATCACTCCCCAAACTCGAATTCTACGAACCGATTCTCATCCGCCCTCCATGCCCAATCGTACTGCCCGCGCAGGCAATACCGCCGGAACGACGACAATCGGTACTCTCTCGGAGCCTGGGCTAACCCATGCTTTACCGGATTGTAATGAATGTAATCAACATGCCGATTCATGTCCTCCTGCGACCGTATGATGTGATCCCAATAGCGGTGCTGCCAAACAGGACCTACGAATCCCATCTCACTCCTATATTGGCCAGAAAACGAGAGCTTTATCCGGCGCATAATCGCCGAGGTATCCCCGTTCGGAACATCGATGATCATATGGAAGTGATCCGGCAACACCACCCACGCCACTACCTCGAATGAGGATTTGCGCCGTGCCCTCCGCACGGCTCGCGCCAACGATCGCGCATTCCGAACCAGGAGCGGCCGTCGCTGGTTAGTAACGGAGGTTACAAAACAGGAGTGGCCCGGCTGGAAATGGCGCAGCAATTTTGACATAGAGGCAAGTTAGGCGAGGTCCCTGACAGGCGCTGTCAGTCAAAATGGGAGTGGCGGGTCCGAAGACGGATCCGCCCTACAGGGCTATGAGACACACCCCGCCCATCGGGCACCCCTCTCAAGAGGGGATACGAGACCTCACAACCCCAACCCCTTGTCCGCGTATTTCACTTTGCCGTCGATGATGGTGGCGAGGACTTCGATGTCATAGAGATGAGAGGGACAGACGCGCGTGGGGTCGTCGGAGAGAATAGTCATATCAGCCAGGTAACCCGGCATGAGGCGGCCGAGTTCGTGAGCACGGCCAGTGATCAATGCCGGTCCGACCGTGAAGCCGTGCAGTGCTTCGGCGGCAGTGAGACGCTGTTCGGGATAGAAGACGTCGCGGCTGCCGGGTCGCGCGCGTCGAACGGCGGCGGCAATACCATGGAGCGGGTTCAGCGGTTCTATCGGGCAGTCCGATCCGAAGGCCAGATTAATGCCACGTTCCAAAAGCGTTCTGAAAAGATAAGCATTGCGCCCGCGCGAACCCCAGTACTTGCGCACCATGTGGATATCGGACGGACAATGCGACGGCTGCATCGAAGCGGTGATGCCCAGACGTTTGACCCGGGCGATATCCTTACGCTGGATCAGTTGCAAATGTTCGATGCGATGATGACCGCCCGACTTGAGCGCCGGAGCCTTTTCCAGAACGTCCAGGACCTGTCCCACGGCGCGGTCGCCGATAGCGTGAATGGCGGCCGGCAAACCCAGCCGTGCGGCCGCTCGCACTTGCTGAGCGATCACTTTGGGCGGGGTGACTTCGATGCCATAGGCGTCCCTGGAGCCGAGATAGCGATTGCAGCAAAGAGCGGTCTGTGACCCCAGCGAGCCGTCGGCAAACAGTTTGACACCTTTGATTCCGAAGAACGGTGTGCCGGCGCCATATCGAATACCTGCGGCGGCGAGGGCGGCGACCGAATGAGCAGGCGGATAGTAGTCGATGCGAAGTCCGGTCTTGCCTCGCTCGGCCAGGGCCGACAAATAGACAAAGCCATCGGGTCCGTCGAACGAATGCACACCGGTGACACCCCGGCGATAGGCAATATCGAGCGCCCGCTGGTAAAGGCGGTCAACGGCGCTCGCCGTTGGCAACGGTATCAGATCGTGAACCGGACCGTAGGCGGGTCCCTCGCGAAGGACACCGGTTGGCTCGCCATCGCTGCCGTGGACTATCTCTCCCCCTTTCGGCTGTGCCGAGCGACGGTCTATTCCAGCCAACTGCAGAGCCTTGCTGTTGACCCAGGCCGAGTGTTCGTCTTTGGAGAACATGAAAGCGGGTCGCCCGTCGGTGACACGATCGAGCATCTGCCTGTCGGGTTCCTCGCGCCGGGTGAACTCATCCAGAGCGTATCCCTCGCCGAGAACCCACTCGTTCTTTTTGAGTTTGGAAGCGTGCTTCTTGATGATTTGCAGGCACTCATCCATCGAAGTCGCACTCTGGAGCGACACACGCGCCAATGACAGCGCAAAAAAATAGAAATGGGTATGGGCATCGACCAACCCGGGAACGACCGTCAATCCCTTCAGATCGATTTTCTGAAAACTAGCAAAGTCGGGATCATGCCGGAGGTTCTTGCCGACCGCCACGATTCGATTGCGACTGATAGCCAACGAGTCCGCTAGCAGCCCGTCAGCCTGGGTAAGAACGCGGGCGTTATGGATCAGTGTCTTCGATTTCAAAGCGCTCTCCTTTGACCCGATTGTCACCATCGCGACGAGTTATCTTCAGGCGGTCGGTCTCTTCCAGAATCGGAATGGCCCACTTGCGCGACAGACCGAGACGGTCTTTCAGATCGCCGACGCTCATAGAGCCGGATGTCCGCAGACACTCGCGAACAAAGGCGAGTATTTGTTTCCAGGCGTCGATTAGAAAAATAAAATCGGCGCCGCACTTGTAGCCTTCGCCGGACTCCAAAATGTACTTGATCGCCTCGCGAAAATCTTTGCCCCTTCCGGCCAGAGCGCTGAGCTTTGGCGGCGCCAGCGGCACCTCGGCCAGTTCCTTGATGATATCACCGTGGGCGGTCTTGATTTTGCCTTTGAGGGTCATGCCGCGCCCGACCAGATTGTACTTGTCGTCTAGCCTGACGATGGATCCTTCGTGGATGGCAAAATCCAACAGCACGCGGGTGGTTTCATCCGGAAACGGCGACTCCTGATAGACCTGCGACAAGGTCAGCCCCCGCAAATGCGAGTTGGTCTGTAAGTAATTCCCGAGATAGTCGCGGAAGCGAGCGGAGGCGTCGGCCAGAGTCTGCTGGTGATAGAGGTACCCGCCGAACGAGCCGACAGTGCCGGCCTTAGTCAGCTTCTGAAGGGCGGTCCGCACGTACTTCGGAGCCACGGCGGCGTTGGCCAGGAATTCATTTGTTGGCGCCGCTACCAACTTGACCAACTCGCTGACGACGATATCCTCGACTGTCAGAAGCCGGCGTTGCTCCAAATAGCCATAGCGATCGAGGTGACGCCGACGGGGAAAGTGCGGCAGGCGATCCAGGACCCGCCCCCCGCCCAGGGTGACCATCGGGGTCGGTAGTCTCATGATGAAATGATCGCCAACCAGCGCCAACAACGGTTCATCCGGCAGAAAGAACACAGTACCGTGTTCGCCCGGTCCGATTTGGGTTTTTCGGTAGGTTCGCACTTCGCCCTCGACTTCGCTCGTACCGACCATGCAGATCGCCCGTCGACGATCCTCCAGGGCCACCAGGGAATTGGGCAGCAACTCGATTTGCAGGGCCAAAACCGGATTGTCCTTCAGGGATTCCAACGACCCGCGCGAAGTAATGACGCCGCCGCGTTGCAGAAATTCCTTATCCAGGCCGCTGAACGACACCGCTGTGCGCTGCCCGGGGGCGGCGCGACTCACTTCCTGATCATTGGCGTGCAAAGAGCGGATTTTGCCTTTCGGCAGCGAGGGCCACACGGAAACCTGCTGGCCCACTTCCAGCGCCCCCTCGCGCAAAGTCCCGGTGACGACGCCACCGATGCCCAAGAGAACGAAGGAGCGATCGATGTACAGCCGGGCCGCGCCGATATCTCGATCCACCTCGACCTGTCCCGGCAGCTTACGAAGGTACTCGCTCAGCTTCTCAAAGCCCTGGCCGGTTACGGCTGAGACTTCAAACACGGGAGCCTCGGCCAGGAACGAACCGGCCACCCGGTCACGGATATCCTCGCGCATGAGTTCCAGCCAATCAGGATCGGCCAGGTCGATTTTGTTGATGACGATCAGTCCGCGCTCTATACCCAGCAGGCGAACGATCTGAAAATGCTCTTCGGACTGCGGCATCCAGCCGTCATCGGCAGCTACCACCAGCAGGACCACATCGATTCCGCCGGCTCCGGCGATCATATTTTTGACAAACCGTTCGTGACCGGGCACGTCGACGAAGGCTATCGATTGATCCCCATCACCACGAAAGGCAAAACCCAGATCTATGGTCAGGCCACGCGCTTTTTCTTCCGGTAGGCGATCGGGATCGGTACCGGTCAAACGCTTGACAATGGCTGATTTCCCGTGATCGATGTGTCCGGCGGTACCAATAACCAGCATGGGTGGCAGCTTATCACTTATAGGTGCGTAGTACTCGGCCAACGGCGGTGGTGAGCGGTTTGTAGTCCTCCGCCAGAACCGCCTTTAGATCCAAAAGAAAACTGTCGTTCTCAATGCGACCGATTACGGGCGGGCTGCACGAACGAAACATGCTTTCGATCCGCGCCGCATCGTAGCGGTCCTTGGCAAAAGAGATGGCCACCGAAGGCAGCTTGTCCTCAGGCAGAGCGCCGCCTCCGGCGTAGGCTTTGGTGGCCATTACCGTCAGGCCGGGCGGATGCTTCAATTCGTCGAGCATGCCTTTGGCCAACTTGTACAACTCGGCCTCCGGAATCGAGAACTGACGCCATAACCGTATCTGTTGGTGCGGGTCGCCATCAAGATACACGCGGAGCAGTTTCTCGAGTGTCGAGAAGACGATTTTGTCTACGCGCAGGGCCCGGAACAAGGGGTTCTTTTTGATCTTCTTGATCAACTCGGGCTGTCCTACAATGAGTCCGGCCTGGATGCCGCCCAGGAGCTTGTCACCCGAGAAACAGGTCAGACTGGCGCCGGCACGAACCGACTGCTGTACCGTAGGCTCGCGATAGCCGGTGAGCTTTTTGGTATCCACGAAGACCCCGCTGCCGAGATCGTCCACTACCGGGATCGCCTGCTTTCGGCCCAGGGCTACCAACTCTTTGAGCGAGGTCTGCCGCGTGAAGCCACTCTGCTTGAAGTTGCTTTGATGGACCTTGAGAATCAATCCGGTGCGTTTGCTGATGGCTTCGGCATAGTCGGACCCGGTGGTGATGTTGGTGGCACCAACTTCACACAGTCGCGCCCCCGATCGTCGCAAGATATCGGGGATGCGGAAACCTCCTCCGATCTGAACCAGCTCGCCACGCGAAACAATCACTTCCTTCCGATTGGCCAGCGTATTGAGAATGATAAACAGGGCGGCGGCGTTGTTGTTGACCACGGTGGCCGCAGCAGCCCCGGCCAAGGTGGCCAGGTAACGCTCGCAGGCGACCCCGCGACTGCCTCGCTTGCCCACGGCCAAATCGTACTCGACATTGCCATAGCCGGTGACCGCCCGGCGCACGGCGTCAAACAATTCGCCCGACAGCGGCGCCCGGCCGAGATTGGTGTGCACCACGATTCCGGCAGCATTGATGACTCGCGTCACCTCCTGACGCTGGAACTGATGCAGTCGGTCGCTTATGAGCGATAGAAATCGACGTTCGGTGATTCCCTTGTCGGACTCGGCCAGCTTGGCTTTGCCCTCGGCCACAGCATCCTTGATCACCTGAGCGGCCACGGGACGCGGCACCGAGGCCACGGCTTTGGTCAAACTCGGATGCTGAAGTAGCTCTTCGACCGAAGGGAAGTCGCGCGGTTGTTTTAGCATTTTGGCAGCCATGAATTCCGTCGTACTTTCAAAAGGCTCGGGCCGGGATCAAAGCCGACCCGACCTTACAGAAGCTCACCGGAATGTCTTTGATAGGAGTCCGCAAGTCAACCCTTAGTTCTCGCTAGAACTTGAGCTCGACCCACAACTGCACTTCGCGCACATGCGACTTCTGATCGCGGTAGTTGTCGTTCGAATCCTGCCAGCGCGTGCTCAAACCGCCATTGATCTGACGACTAAATGTGTATTTGAGCGACAGCGAAGTGGTGAAATCGGATTTGTCGGTGGTTGGGGCGAAAGGTCCGCCACGGGAGGATGTTTCGGTCTTGCTGGTGTTGATCTTGACGCTGGCCTGGATTGTCATGGTTGACTCAAATTTCAGTTTACCCAAGAGAGGAATACCCAATCCACCCGGTGCCGAGAAGGAGTAGTTGGTCGAGAAGGACATGGATGTCTTGGTGGAGACGGTCAGCTTTTCGGGTTCGCCGGTGGTCTGATTGAAGGATCGGTTTTCATCCTCCGACAAGGTGTATCGGCCCTGCAGACCGAGCTTTGAGAAGAGTTTTAGATTAAACTCGAGGAGCGGGTTGTAATTGACCGAAGTCGTCTTTGATGTAACAAAACCGTTGTCGAGATCTTTCACTTCCCGTGTCGAACGCGAATACGATGTTCGGGGCTGGAAGATCTCGATCAGCCGATTGACATACTTGGAGATCAGCGGCAAGGAGCGGAACTTGCCGATGCGGATGGTCAGATCCGGCCAACTGGTCGAGACGTTTTCTGACCGCGACCCCTGCTTGACAAGATCGCGAGTAACGCTGCGTGAAAACTTAACGTCCGTCGACAGCCCCCCGAGAAGGGTGAATCCGGAGCTACCGCTGTACTTGATATCCTCGCTCGACGCAGCCGATCGACTTTGCTCGACAAGGTCAACGTCGGCGGTCTCCGTGAGGCCGAAGCGGTATTTGAGCGACGGGCGCTGTATCATACCTGGAATTGAGGCCTTGAAACCGGTTGAGTAGCTGTAAGTGGGAGCTTTGATCCAGCCGGTCATGAAGCGCAGAACCGAGGCCGGATAATCATATAGCGGCCGTGAAGTCTCCTTCTTCTGGCCGCCCCCCCTGACATTGGAACGCCCGGCACGGCCGCGAACTCCCAACTGTCCCCCCAAAAGGGCCATATGATCGAACTTGCCGCTGACACCCCACGACCGATTGAGCTGCGACCGACGGGATTCGGTGGCCCGATCCCAATCATCGGAGTAATTGGCACTATAACTCCACTGACCGGTCAGGAACGAAAACAGGTTGGGATCGTAGCCGACCTTAAAGGTCTGCGCAAAACGCGTTTCCTCCCCCAGTCGCAAATCACTCAGCGACCAGTTGACCTTGTTGAGATCGCTCAGGTCGCGACGGGTGTCATAGGAATAGGTTACGGACAGCTTATCAAACATATTGTAGGTGACGTTCATTCGCCCGGAAAGATCACGCTTGGTGGATGTGCGTCGATTGAGCGTCTTATCATCGGATATCTGGACATTGCGGGTGAAGTCGGCACTGAGGGTCCAGGTGCTGGGGTACAATCCCAGACTCGATTGCGCAACTTTCTTAAACAGCGGGATCGGCTTGGTCCAGAAAAATATCGGTAATGTCGGCGGTTTGGAGATGCCCAGATCCAACGACGAACGCAGGTTGAAATTCTCGCCCAGCGAGTAGGGCGTATTGACACTCCTGGCCGTGGTGCGCCGATAAGAGACATTGACTGACTGGCGTTTCAAGAAGGCATTGAATAGCAGATTCTTGCCCTTGTACCGAAAGGCCTCAGATACGGTAATGCTCTGGTTTTCGCTAACCGATTGCTCTTCTTTGCGGATCTCCTCAGGTAACACGATGTCGGAATTACTACGCAAAAGCGGCGTTGTCGTCGACTTGGAGTAAGAGTAAGAGACGGGGAGGCTGGCTCCCCAGGAGCGAGGCAGAAACCGATCCACATTCATAGAGACGTTGTAGTTGTAGGAGGTGGAGTGGTTGCCGCTTCCAAGGTTGTTGTCGCCGCCGCCGCGAGTTGCTCCCGATACCGAGCGGAAGAACGGGTCCTCTGAACTAAGATTAAAATTGTAGGTGATAAGATCAGCCAGGTTGCCGTTCACGGAAAAACGTCCGGCAGTACCGACATCCTTGCGAACCTCCGTAACCCGCAGTTCATCGAGCCAGATCTTGCCGCTGGGTCCGCTGGTGGAATCGGTCGGATCGGTGTTGACCACTCCGGCCGCAAAGTAGCGGACCTCGTTCAAGTTGGGGTAGCCGACCACTCGATACGGCCCGCTGGTGCCATCGATTTCGCGTTCACCCTTCTCGGCCGCATCCCGAATCAACGAATCTTTGACACCGGTCACTTCGTTGAAATCGAAGTTGACATAGTTCTGCCGATTCCATCCGGGAGCAAGGTTGGTGGCATACTGATAGTAATTGAGCGAATCCTTGCCGATACGGAAGAAGAAGCGGATGCCGGTGAGATCCGCGTCTTCATCGCCGTGGACATACATCTCCATACGGCGATAGCCGGAGTATTTCTCTACCTGAATGAGAGTTTTGGTAGCCAGACAGGTGTCGAATCGATTCAGGTTCGCATACTCCAATTGTAGGCCGCGCTGGGTCTCGGTTACCTTGGTGTTAGGGTCCTCGTACGCCTCGACATCGGTAGGCGGACTAAAGGTGCGGTCTTCCCCGCTGACCGAAGAAACGGTGAACTTAGTCTGTTCGTCTTCGGGTATGCGGTCGCTCAGCGGGCTGCGCACAACCGTATCGGCCCAGTTCATCTGCACGAAATGCCAGTCGGCGATTTCGATGGTATCGTTTTCAATCTGATCGGGAGCCGCCTCGAACCACACCCTGACCGTATTGATATTGGACCAGCTCGGATCCGGAGTTTCCGCGTCGTCTTTCCAGACGGAGTCGCCGCCTGGAGTCCATTCGAGCGCATCAGGCTCAAGAATGGGAATGCGATAAGTGCGCCAGGGATTGTCAACGTTGGAGGCCGCAATCGGCATTTCGGACCCCGGAACCAGAAATGAGTCCGTCGCCAAATCAACCGCAAACGAGAAGTAGTAGTTATTTTGCTCCCAGCTACTGGTGCTGACTTTTTCCTGATCGGGCCGCCCGAGCACCGATATGTCGCGCCGGTTGCCCTCGGTACCGTTGAGCCATTCATAGCGTCGCGGATCGTCCTCATCCCATGATATCAAGCCACACTCAGCCGGAGGTAAAGGGCACAAACCGGAATCCTGAAAATACCAGTTATCCCCATCTGGATCCGGATTGAAAATCGGGTGGTAGAATGGCTCCAGGGAATTGGGTACTCCATCCAGACCCACATCTTCCTCTTCAGTCACCGCGCCATTACCATTGAGATCTTCGGTGTCGGTGATGTTGTCCCCGTCGATGTCGTTGCTGATCACTCCAAAATCGAAATGGAGCTTGCCACGGCCAAGACCCCTGGCGAGGCCACTGCTGCCTCGGATTCGTAGTTCCAGCGCCTGAACACGACCGGCATCAATGCGACTACCGAAATAGCGCTGAATCCCGGCCCAGGAGGCAAGTTCGTTGGCAGTAGTGTCTAGCTGCACACCGGTAGTGTCGACCCCGCTGGTGATCCAATCCTTGTACTCGGTCCGCTCATGTTTGGGTTTGAAGACCAGGCGGAAGGTTCGCATAGTGCTTTCGCCGGCACCCACATCCCGACTGTAGACATCGGACACATTGACCACGTGGAGGGGGGTATGCCAGAGGAGTTTGCCCCGCTCCCAGCTATTATCGGTTTGCAGCGGCGCCGATGACTTCTGCCAGAGGACACGGGAGGTGCCCAGCGAAACCCTGTCCAGGGCCGACTCGAAATCATCAACGTAAGCAACTCCCTCAACATTGGGGTTGGGATGAGATTGAGCAACCTCGCCGGACAGAGTGAAATGCGACGGGGCCTCGGTTTCGATTAGCGGCAGGGCGTCGACGGCCGATGTCAGGAAGTCGGGTGAAAACTTGACGCTGGCGTCAAGATCATAAACCACCATCTTGGCCGTCTCTTGTCCTACCCGTGGTTTGCGGTCCTGGGCCTTGTCGGATTTATAGAGAATGGTGCCGCCGAAACTGACATTTTTGTTCAGCTCATACTCGGCCCGAGCGCCGAGCAAAGTCTTTTTCTGGAGCGCCAGGAAGGGAGCGTATTCATAGTCGACTTCAAGATCAGCGTTGGGATCCTGAGCCTCCGTGGACATCAACGTTATCTGACCGAAGTTGTAATCAACGCGATAGTCTTGCCCCTCCTTGAGCTCTTTGCCGTTGAGCACCAGCCGCACCGAGCTTTCGATGATATTGGGGCGCGGCAGACGGATCACATCGGAGCGAGTTCGCGAAGACATCCTGATGAAGTACTGACTCTCTTGCTGCGGAGCCGTATTGTTGGTGCGGCTAGAGGTATAGATAGTGTCGACCTGGGGATTGAGGACATAAGTAGTGTTACCGAAACTATCAGTGAAGGTGCTGTCGGTAGCAAACGGCTTGCGTCTGGGGAATATGAGCAGTCCCCAATCCGGGCGAAAGATCTCCTGAGTTTCGTCGATACGACCGTCGGGGATTCTTCGCCCTTGGCTATCCTCTCGGTCGAGTCCGAAGATCTCCAGATATTTCTGCGTTTTCCCGGCTTCTTCCTGGGTTTCGAAGATGCTGTTCGTCTGGTTTTCGCTACCCGGGGAGCCGAGGAAGATTTTGATATCCAGATCTTCCAAATTGGAACCGCGGGGGATGTTGTAACAATTGCGCCACATATACTCCCAGGTTACCTGGGTTGGCTGGGGGTTATCACGACGAATCAGCTTAAGCGAGTACACGCTGTCGGCAATGTTGCCGATGGTATCGGGTACCGAGGAGCCCTGATGCTCAACCACCATCCAAACTCCCACCGCCCGAGCCTGAGCACCGGATCTTAAGAAGACCAAATGCGGGACCTTGGACGAATCGGACTCCCAGACGAAGTCAGTGCCCCAATCCATCGGCTTGACACGCAGCCCCTCAAGCTTCTCGGCCTGGTACGGGTCGACCAGACCGGGGACTTCATAAAGCGTCGGATCAACGTACAGATTGGCATCAAAGGCTTCCAGGTCCTGCTGGTCGTTCGTCTGCTCAAAGACCTTCAGATCCAGGACCTTGTCTCCCGGCGACAAATTATCCACTACGCCACCCAAGTCGAAGATCCGGTTTTCAGCATACTCCCAGTCACGCAGGAATTCCGCCGTCTCTTCGCCGCTGGCCTTGATAGTCGCTTTCTCCGAGGAACCCTTCTCCTGTGAAGCGATGGCAGTCATTGACAGGGCACCCACTTGCGCCTCCGCCTTGAGACCGAACAGACCGCGAATGCGGGATGAGTATCCCACAAAACGGGTATTGGGAAGACTCAGGGTTGTGTTGCCGGCTTCAATTGATTTGAGGATATCGTCCTCATCCCCCTTGTACCTTATTTGAATCCGGTTGGAGAGCGGGATGTCGGTCTGGCTGTCCTGAGATACTTTGACAGAAATCTTGGTACCGATAGTCCCGGTGATGTCAAAACGGGAAATCTGCTCCATTTGCAGCGAGGGGAACTTGGAGCGCGTGTAAGCATCGTTGGTAGCGCCGTCGGTCCATTGCGACCGACCTGAGAAGCTGATGCGGCGATAACCGGTCACCGTCAGCCCGGCGCCTCCCTCACCAAACATATGTTCCAGCCGCTTGGGCAGGCCCACCGAAATGCCCAGGCCCTTGCTCTGCTGCTGACGATTGGGATCGGAGATGTTCTTTTGCAGTTCCGACTCGAGTTTTTCGTCGAGGTGCTTACGACGCCGGTAAGTGCTGTACAGATCGGCATCGACCGAAACCGGGATCATCTCCCGCTCCATACCCCGACGAGTGAAATACTCTGTGTTGAACGAGATCGAATTGTCGGCAAAAGATGAGCGGATTACTTTGGGTTTGGCTCTGCCCCGGTGCGAGAGGATCGGGTATGACTTAGGGGGACGAGCTACCGAAAGGCGATTATCCGGCTCTTCAAAAAGGGAGATAAACGAGGGCGGCGTATAAAGACGTGCCTGGAAGCCCACCCCACCGGCTCGGGGCACGCATACCAATACCAATACCGCCACGAGCGAGGCGGCACTGACAACAAGCAATGATCGAAAGCGAGCTACAGACAAAATAGACCGTTTAACGGCTACAAATCTAATCCTTAGCTACCTATCGATACACTACCTCCTGCCGCCTGTGGGCGGCCGATCTCAATCACTTCTTCCTGCAATATTATACCAAATTTGTCAAAGACTTTCTTCTTTAATTTGTCGGCTAACTCTCTGATATCCTTTGAGCTGGCCGTACCGTCGTTAATTATGATATTGGCGTGATTCTCATATACCCGAGCCCCGCCGACCGCCATGCCCTTGGCCCCCACCGCATCTAGTAGCTTGCCCGCAGGCAGCTTCCCATGAGGCTGACTGGGATCCGGTATGTTTTTGAAGAAACAGCCGGCGCAGCCGCCCTCGCGGGGAAATTTGGCATTGCGAACAGCAAGGATTTCCTCGACCCGAGCTCGGATCGTATCTTGCTGACCAGCCTTTAGTTGCAGGCGAACCTGCAAAACTACCTCGCTTGTTGTTTTCAGGTAGGAGTCACGGTAGCCGAAGCGGGCATACTCGCCACCAACTGTTTTGGTCCTGCCAGCCCGGTCGATCAGCTCAAGCTGGGTGACAAGATCACCGATCTGGCCGCCATAAGCGCCGGCATTGCCATAAACCGCCCCACCGACGGTACCATAGATGCCGGCGGCAAATTCCAGCCCGGTCAGAGCTTGTTTGGTGGCAAAATCAACCAGCGCCGACAAATCCTCGCCGGCACCACTCTCAATGCAATCTCCGTCGAGGATTCTCAGTCCTCGCATATCCGCCTTGATGATCAAACCGTCGTAGCCTTCATCGGAAACAAGCAGGTTGGAACCGCCGCCGATGACGAAACAATCAATCCCAGTCTGCAGGGCGGCACGCAACAGAATCTCCATCTCACTTGCAGACCGGGCCGGAGCAAAAAACCGGGCATTACCACCGGTGCCAAAGCTGGTTAGCGGCGCCAGCGGTTTGTCGTGTTCCAGGAGGTGGGCATATTTTCCCAGCGTTGCCGTTAAGGCGTTTGATTCAAGCTGTTCGTTGGTAGCTGCCATGAGGATTGAATATATGCCTTTTGCCCTTGATATTCAAGGGATTACCGAGGTATCGGAACAAGCGCCGACCGGGTTACTGTGAGGCGGCGGGATCGTCGTTTTTGTCCGGCTCAACAGAGGTGTCGTCCTCGGCACCCTTGTCGCCGTTGCTGTCACTGTCGGCTGCCGGCGTGGAGGTTGCGGCCTCACCGGCCGGCGGTTGCTTTTTGCTCTCATCGACGAAGTTCAGGCGCAGTTCGTAAAGCACATGAGAGAGGATCCGCGCCTCGTCATCCGTCAGATTACCCTTGGTCTTGGTATCCAGCATACCCAAGAGGTCAATCGATTGCCGAGCCATCGCCAGATCGCGCTCAATCTCGCCGCTGACCAGAGAGGCTACCTTGCCCATCTGCTGCATGGCGGCCGCCTGCAACGAAAGCACCAACTGCATGAAATGGGGGTCTACTTTGATTTCCTGATCGCTCATACTCTATTCACATCCTATCTCTGCAATCTACTCTGACTCCAGCCCTCAACCGCCGCGGAGATCGCCCCGGCGATCGGCAGTGTTTTCCTTCAGATAGTTATAGAGTTTTTGATCGGTCCCGTCAAGGTTATTAGCCGGTTCGAAAAGGCGCTCAAGCAGCGCTCGCGAGGCGGCTATCAGATCCTGATCGTGGGCCAGACGGGTCAGGCGCAACTCCGGCAGCCCGGATTGCCTGGTGCCGAACATCTCCCCCGGCCCGCGCAATTCCATATCAGCCTCGGCGATCTCAAAGCCGTCGGTAGTCCCGGTGAAGTACTCCAGGCGTTTTTGAGCCAAGTCCGAAAGCGGTCCTCGGGCGACGGCAACAACGGTCGACTCCTTTTTGCCGCGGCCAACCCGACCGCGCAATTGGTGCAGTTGGGCCAAACCAAAGCGCTCGGCATGTTCGATAACCATCAGTGTTGCCCGGGGGTTGTCCAGACCCACCTCCACTACCGTGGTCGCCAACAGAACATCCAAATCGCCACTGTAGAAATCGGCCAGAATCTTGTCCCGCTCTTCGCTCTTGACGCGACCATGAACCATCCCCAGCCGGAGTCCCTTGAAGTGACCCTGCGAGAGTTCCTTGAAGGCATCCTCGACATTCTGGAGGTCCAGGCGGTAGGACTTCTCGATGATAGGATAGATGATATAAGCCTGCCCACCGCGACCGATTTCATCTTTGAGAAACTGATAGACTCCCGGCAGGGCCGCTTCTGACCGCCACACGGTGCGCACTTCCCGCCGCCCGGGCGGCAGATCCGGAATGGTCGACACATCCAGATCGCCATAGAGTGTCAGGGCCAGGCTGCGCGGAATCGGCGTGGCGGTCATAGCCAACATGTCGGGATTGTCCCCCTTGGCGTGCAGCTTGCCCCGCTGCGAAACGCCAAAACGATGCTGCTCGTCGATGATGACCAAACCCAGGCGTTTGAACGACACATAGTCGTAAATCAACGCGTGAGTCCCAAACAGGACTTGCACCGTGCCTTCGTCGCAGGCTTGCGCTAGCTTCTTCTTCTGGGCGGCCTTGAGGCTGGAGGTGAGCAAGCCGCTGGTCACGCCGAGTTTTTCCAGGGCCGACGACCAATTGCGATAGTGCTGTTCGGCCAGGATTTCAGTCGGCGCCATAAACGCCGCCTGGTAGCCGTTTTCTGCCACATACAGCGCCGCGGCAATGGCTACTACAGTTTTGCCACAGCCGACATCCCCCTGCAGCAGCCGCGCCATCGGCCGCGGGGTCCGCAAATCGTCAAAGATCTGCTTGATGGCTTTCTTTTGTCCTGGCGTAAATTCAAAAGGCAATTGACTACGAAAGGCTCGCATCTGTTCGCCCGGCGGTTGGTATACCTGGGGCTTGTCCTGCACGGTCCGACGATGGCGGGCTCCCATTATCAGAAACTGGAACATCAGCAGTTCGTCAAAAGCCAGCCGCCTTCGGCAAGCTTCGATCTGATCGCGGTTATCGGGGAAATGCACTTTGCGCAGAGCGGTGTCCATCGGCAGGAGAGCCGCCCTGGCCAGATCAGCCGCCGGCACGGCGTCAGCGACCGGCTCCGTCAGATTCTCCAACAGCAGGGCCGTCGTTCGTCGTAGGCCTTTTGATCCCAGCCCCACTTTGGTCAGCTTGGATGTTTGTGGATAAACCGGAATAATCCGCCCGGCATGGATCATCTTGTCCGAATCGTCTTCGAGACGTTCCAGGTCGGGGTGCACCAGTTGGCGGCCCATAAAGAATGTCGGCGTGCCGGTGGCGGCAAAGATCATGTTCTTTTTGAAGGTCCGTTCCCAGAATCGAATTCCGGCGAACCAAACACACGAGATGGCCCCGGTGTCATCTTCGAGGATGACCTCATAGCGACGACGTTTGCCGTGGAGAATGCCGTGCGCTCGCACGCGGCCTATGATGGTGACAGGGCGATCAATCTCGGCCTTGGCGATCGGCACCACGGTGGTGCGGTCAAGGTATTGGCGCGGGTAATAGTGCAGCAGATCCCAGACTGTATTCAGCCCCTGTTCGGCCAGGACCTCCGCTTTGCGCGGACCAACACCCCTGACGTATTGCAGCGGTGAGTTTAGACGTAATTGGGCCACACTTACAAATGTGGTATTGTAGACCGACAGTCAATCTCAAATAGCGGGGGGGATTAAGTCAAGGTCGGAACCCCTGCGGTTCCGACGATTCGTCTTTGGCAGGTCTCGCAGAGACCTGCCCTACAATTGCTTCGTTGGGTGTACCAGGCCATGGCAGGCCCGAAGACAGAACGCCCTTACTACTGGGCCGGAGTTCATATTCGGGGACGTACAGCAGCCACGAAGCGTCACTCCTGCGAAAGCACGGGCCCAGCAGCAGTAGTAGGTCGGGTTCCGGAGTGAGCGGAGCGAACGAAGAAACCCGACACAAAAACAACACGCCCCAACTCATAACGAGCCGGGGCGTAATCATTTGGCGGAAGGGGAGGGAATCGAACCCTCCAGGGACAGTATGACTGCCCCCCGCACGGCTTTGAAGGCCGGGACCGCCACCAGACGGCATCCGCTTCCGCGCAGAATATATCGCTACGGACGCCATTTGGCAAACGGCTTTCGAAAATTTTGATAGGCTCGCTACAAACTACTCGCAAGCGGCCCGAATGTCGGCTGCCAGAGCTTGAAGGCGCTCACACGGAATGGCTGTCCAGCTTTCGACCTGATACGAGGTGCAAGTCGAGCACAGGATCGACACTTTGGCGGCCACATCCGAGTCGGTGGCCTCGTAAATGTCCATAAAATCCCATGATCCCAGGAGCGCGTAGTGGCCCAGAAACTTCACGTCAGGACACTGCATCTTGACCGCTTCCAACCATATATGCCGAGCTTTGGGCCCGGACTTGATATTGGAGGCGACCTCCACGATGCTGGGACCCTGCGGGGTCATCTTCGACATCAACACATATGTCTTCACTTCGAACCTCCTTGGTTCCGAAAGAACCTGGTGGTACACCAGAGAAAATATTGAGTTTTCGTCTCGCGGTCCAAAAAGCACAAAACCGCGAACGCTTCGATGTCGACTTAGTTGGTGACTGGGCTGAATGCCTTATCCTGAGCCCAATATACGAGATAAATGGACCGAACGCACGTCGTTTTTTTGTCTAAATGCCGCGCGGGGTCGCTACAGCTGAGGATTGTCGTCGTCCGGTTCGGGATCGACATGAACTACGACATGGACCACATCGCCCACTTCCGACACCAGGCGTTGCCGGACTTCGTCGGCGATATCGTGCCCCTGCCGCACGGTCAGATCGGGGTCGACGACAATGTGGATTTCAACCATGATACGGTTGGCGGAGTATCGGGCTTTGATATCATGAACCTGACGAACACCCTCAACCGCTCGGGCTTCGACCTCCAGTTGCCTGAGGACTTCGCTGTCGGGGGCGGTGTCGATCACTTCACGAAGGGCGGTCCATATCATGTTACTGCCCACTTTGAGGATAAAGTAGGTGACGGCGAGCGCCGCCAGCACATCGGCGGCGTGCCAGTCAGGATGAATGCGGCTGGCAATGATACCGGCCAGGACGGCCACCGAAGAGAAGGCATCGGTGCGATGATGCCAGGCGTTGCCGATAACAACCAGGCTTTTGATACGGCGACCTACCCTCAGGGTGTACCAGTACAGCGCTTCTTTGAATACGATACTGGCCACGGCGGCAGCTATGGCGGCAGCGCCGGGGACCATCGGCTCGGTTTGATAAAGCGTCAGAACGGCGCGTACGGCAATGGCGATTGCGGCCGCAACCAGGATTAGACCCATGATCAGGCCGGCCACGGTTTCAATCCGGCCGTGGCCGTAAGGGTGCTTCTCGTCGGCCCGGCGCCGTCCCCATCGCAGTCCAAGGAGGACGACAATATCGCTGATCAGATCGGACAGCGAGTGGATGCCATCGGCCACCAGTGCCTGGCTGCGCGCCAGATAGCCGACCGTACATTTGATGAAGACCAGCAGAATGTTGACGGCCATGCCGGCCCAGGTAGCGCGCATTCCGGCGGTAAGATCGGCGTCTCTGGTTTGAGGGCTTTTCATCTGGCTCCGGTGACTTGTTCCATCCAACTGCCCGCGATGTTGGGATCAGGTTCCATATCGCTAAATATCTATTCGATGCTCGATGAAAAAGGAACTACTTTTTTGGAGCTAGAGCGACTGCACCGGCATTTTTTGGGGATCATCAATGAGGATGTTTTCCTTGATCGTGAAGGCTTCGGCGTACTTCACACCAACCAATTGCCCCAGTTGAGCTGCACGCGTCCGCATGAGATCGTAGATTTCGAGCCCCGGCTGGAAAATGTGTTTGGCCGTCACCGGGTCGCCGAACTGCGACTTGTAGGCCGCAACCGCCTGGCATTTCTGCTCGAACTGATCAGAAATATCGACCAGGAACGAATGGTCAGTGTTTCGGAAATACGAGGCGTAGGCCACCTTGCGAGGTCGGAACGGCTCACCATCGATGGGGAGTTTTTTCAGCCCGGCCAGAAAACAAGCATCGTAACCCAGCCGCGAGCAGGCCAGATGGTCCGGATGGCGTTGATCCCAGTGCGGCAAAAGCACTAACTCGGGTCGGGTGGCGCGGATGACAGCGGCAATCTTGAGCTTGTTTTCCTGATCGTGAGTGATGCCGGCGTCCGGCAGGCCGAGGTTGTGACGATAGCTCAGGCCCATGACCTTTCCGGCCGCGGCTGCCTCGGCCGCTCGGTCGGCGGCCTCGCCCAGGGTTCCCATCTCGCCACCGGTCAGGTCCAGTACGCCTGTCCGGCGTCCCATCTGAGCCATCTTGATCATGAATCCGCCGCTGGTGATCTCGACATCGTCAGCGTGCGCCGCTACCGCCAAAATATCCAGAGGTTTGAGCTCAGCCATCAAGGACCTCCTGATAAAAGGCCTCATACTGGCTTACAATTTTGTCGGCGCCAAATTTGTGCAGAGCGAGCTCAGCCGCCTGTTTTTTGAAATCCGCCAAGCGCTCGCCATCTTTCAGCAGCGAGACAGCCGCTCGTGTCATGGCGGCGGTATCCCCGACCGGCAGGAGAAAACCGTTGCGGAAATCGTCGACCACTTCCATCAGGCCGGTGCCCGAGGTTCCGATCACCGGTACGCCGCAAGCCAGCGCTTCCAAAGCCGCCAAGCCGAATGATTCCTCTTCGGACGGCCCCAGAAACAAGTCGGCGCAGGGCAACACGGCCTCTACCCGACTCTGGTTGCCAAGGAATATGACCCGGTCGGTCAGACCGCGCTTGGTTATCTGACGGCGGGCCAGGACCGTATCCGGACCCTCACCGATCAGCACCAATCGAGCCGGCAACTCAGCCTGGACACGGTCAAAGATATCGATGACATCAAGGATTCGTTTTACCGGCCGGAAATTCGACACATGGGCCAACAGGAATTCATCATCTGCCACAAACTCGCTCCGAGTGCAGGCATCGCTCTTGGGCTTGAACCTGGTCGGATCAAAAAAATTGTGAATGACTTTGATCGGCTTTTCGGTGTTAAAGACCTCTTCGGTCTCGTCCGCCAGGTACTTGGAGACAGCCGTGACGCCGTCGGAGGCATTTATCGAAAATCTGGTAATGTCATAGTATGATGGATCGGCGCCGACGAGCGTGATGTCGGTACCGTGGAGGGTGGTGACTATCTTGGGTTGCTTGACGTCCCCGTTGGCGACCAGGAGCTGCTGGGCCAAGTATGCGCAGACGGCGTGCGGGATAGCGTAGTGTACATGCATCACATCGAGATCAAAGTTGCGCGCGACCTCGGCCATCTTCGCCGCCAAAGACAGCGTGTATGGCGGATACTTGAAGAGCGGATACGAGGTCATCTCGACGCCGTGGTACATCAGGTCCTTTTGGAAACGATCCAGGCGGAAGGGGACGGCGTAGGCTATGAAGTGCACCTTGTGTCCACGGGAGGCCAATTGCTGTCCCAACTCGGTGGCAACGATGCCTGAGCCTCCGGCCGAAGGGTAGCACGTAATACCGATATTCATCTAGCTGGCGTATCCTGTCATATCCAACAGTTGATGCGACTTCTCTTCGCTTTCGGTTTCGCGATAGAGATACGATAAGAAATCCGGGCCATATCGGGAAATGAAATATGCCACGTTGAGACTACGCTCCTGGAGGCCGCGATTGGTGTAGAGCGCGTTGGCGACCCGGTAGATGCGCTCACGGGTGTCATTGGATTTCTTTTTGTGGGCGGCAAATACTTTGTGTTCGAATTGACCCAAAAGATAATCGATCTTGCCGGAAGTCTGATCAGCGAATCCTTGCAGGCCCTTGTCGAACGGCAGAGACTCCGTGGCGAACTTATCCAGATGGAAACTGATGTCCTGCCTCAACAGGGCCAGTCCCTTCTCGATATCACCGGGAAAGGTCTGCATCAGGACGCGATTGACAATCTGCTCAATATCGCCGGTCAGTTCGCGGAACATGATGTGGTGGTCGTGAACCAGCCGAGCGATGCGGCCTTCCATGACCGTTACCGACGGCCGAGCCATGTAATGGGGCGGCATCCGGTCGAATAGCGAGAAGATGTCGTTGTTTTGAGCCAGATAGGCAATCTCGGCCGGGCCTCCTTTTTGCGATAGCACCGGGAAGAGCCACGACTGCAAAATCGGACGGGTGATAACATCGGGAGAAAAAAGCCAGGGCTCTGTCTCTATCTTGTCCAACAACTCCGCCTCGGTTAGAGTAAGGTCCCCCACACGAAAGCTACCATTGATTCGTTTCACGGGAGAACGGCCGTCACAATTGCAAAACAGATGAGCCGAGTCATCGCTCTTCTCAACCTGCAAGTGGTAACCGGCCTCGACGATGGCATTGTTGGATCGGGTGAGTCGGGTGTGAAGTTCTTCCTGGGCCTCAACCAATCGTGTGAAAAATGGAACCGCCAGCCGCTTGACTTCGCGATCACCCGGAGAAAACAAGACCAGCCCGGTGTTCCGCGTAAGGGCCGCCATGAGTTTTCCGAAGGCACTGGCGAAGCTGTCTTCGGACGTATAGGCCTGCTCAATGAGATCATGAAGATCCGGTGTGAAGTCGGTCTGGCCGAGGGTGTCACTGAGCAGAGTCTTCACTCTTTGAAGCTCATCTTTGTTGTCGAAAAAGATCTGAGATGTCGATACCTCCTTGTCGGGAGGCGCTTGATAAGCGAGTCTAACCGGCTGCGTTTGACGATCAAGCAGCCAAGTGTGATTGGCCTCTTCAAAGTCATGGTCGTCGGCCGCAATCCAGAAGACAGGGATCACAGTCCGCCGCAATTGCTTGGAGTACAGCCTGGCCGCTTTGGCAATGCCCAGGGCTTTGTGCATAACAAGCATGGGACCGCCAAAAAGAACCGCTTGTTGCCCGGTGAAAACACAAACCGATCGGGGATCAGATTCCAGGGCATCGATATTGGCCAGAGCTTGTTCGTCGGCGCCATACGTCACGTTTTGGGATCGGAGAATCGACGCCATCGCCCCCCTGGGGAAGTCGACCGCATCGAGATTGGCAGCCGCATCGGAGAGATTCGTGACACGGTAGAAGTCACGCGCCGGAGCCCGACCGCAAAGGAAATCGAGATACAGATCGCTGTACCCCATGGCCCGGGTGGGCTGGATCAGGCTGCGCATGATTTCCCTGAAAGAGGGTTATGCATTCTGCTCTTTACCTCGCTTGAAGACGAACCCAACCATGTCATCAATGATGGTATACACCACCGGCACCACCACCAGCGTCAGCATCGTCGACGAGATCATACCGCCGATTACGGCCCGCGCCATGCCGGCTCTCATCTCCGCCCCGGGACCGATCCCCAGCGCCAGCGGTAACATCCCGAAGACCGTAGCCAGCGTAGTCATCAATATCGGCCGCAGTCTGATCGGACCGGCATCCATAATAGCTTCAGTTCTGGAAACACCCCGTTCGCGCCGTTGTTTCACAAAATCGATCAATAGGATGGCGTTTTTGGTCACCAGCCCCATCAGCATGACGATCCCGATCATGGACATGATGTTCATCGAGGTGCCGAACACCAATAGGCCCAGGACCGCCCCGACCAAAGACAACGGCAAGGAGACCATAATCGACAGCGGGTCAAAGAACGATTCGTATTGCGAGGCCAGCAAGAGATAGATAAACACGACAGCCAGGGCCAGGGCCTGAAAGATGTTGGCAAAGGACTCCTTCATAAACTCCTGGGTGCCGATCGCCGTCAACCGGTATCCCGGCGGCAACTGAAGCTGCTGTGCCTGAGTCAGAATGCTGTCCGAAATCGTGCCGGCAAAAGAACCGGCCATAGCGTTGGCGTTTACTCGAACTTCGCGCTGACGGTCAAAGCGATTGTACTTGCCGATATCGGTACTCTTGGAAATCGTGGCCACCCTGTCAAGGGGAATGAGAAGAGTCTTGATACCGGGGATCTCTTTGTTGCTTTCCACCAGGATGCGACCGATGTCTTCGGCCGAACTGCGGAACTGGCGGCCGAGTTGCAGGCGAACATCATACTCCTGGTCCCCTTCTTTGAAACGCGTGACCACATCACCTTCGATCAACCGCCGCACCGTCATGGGAATCCGATACAGGTCCAGCCCCAGATCATCGGCAGCTTTGCGATCCACCGCCACTTGTATCTCCGGTTTGCCTTCCTCCATAGTGTTGTCGATGTCGGTGGCACCGGGGATCGCGCGTGCGATCTTTTCGACCGAATGTACTATCGAAGCCAACTGGTCGAGATTATCACCACGTATTGAGATCTCTATGGGCTTTCCCTGACCACTGTGCCGCGCCTGTTTGGCGACAGCGTATTTCATGCCGGGCAAGTCGCTGAGCAAGACCCGGACCGAATCCATAAGCTGCTTGGCAGAGATTTCACGTTCGGACGCATCCACCAGTTGGATTAACACGGAGCCCTCGCTGACAGGTGCATTGCCGCCGCCGATGCGAACGTAAGTGCCGCGAACCTCCGGCAAGGTTTTGACAATATCTTCGATCTTCGCCAGGCTGAAGGAAGTCGCTTGAAGATCAGTACCGGGCGGCGTGGTTATGGCGACGTACATCTTGCCGTCGTCAGTCTCCGGCATAAATTCCTGACCCAAAAAGCGGGCCAAAAATATGGCCGCACCAAAGGCGATAGTGGCCAACAGTATCACCAGCCATCGCGCTCTGAGCGAAAAACCCAGAGCCCTCGTGTAAAGCGGTTTCAATCTGTCGAACACCGCGTTCCAAAGGGAAAGTACGATCAGGATTCTGGCCCACATGTCGGCAAGACCTCGAGGATCATCAGGATCCTGCCCTGTGATCTGCTTAAACCAGCGCGAAGCCAGCATCGGCGTCAGCGTGAAGGCGACAAACAGGGAGATCAAAACCGCAAAGGCGACCGTCATCCCAAACTGATAGAAAAAGCGGCCGACGATGCCTTCCATAAACGCCACCGGCAGGAAAACGACCACAATCGAGAAAGTCGTGGCCGACACGGCCAGGCCGATCTCTTTTGTCCCTTCCAGGGCCGCCTTCCACGGACTCTTCCCCTCCGCCAGGTGACGGTAGATGTTTTCGACAACAACAATCGCGTCATCAACAAGAATACCCACTGCCAGCGACAGGCCCAGGAGAGTCATGAAGTTGATCGAGAAGCCTAAGGATTTGATCAAGGTGAAGGTCGCAACTATTGAAATCGGGATCGATAATCCCGTGATAATCGTCGGCTTGCTATCGAGTAGAAACAAAAAGATCACTAACACGGCCAGGATGGTCCCCAACTCAATATTGAGGATAATCTCATGAATCGACTCTTCGATGTGGACAGAATTGTCGTTGACCACCTCTATGCGGACGTCGGGCGGCAGCTCTTCGCTCAATTCAGCCAGCACCTTGCGTGTCTCCCTGGCCATCTCGACTACGTTGGCCCCGGATCTTTTGATGATGTCCAGGCCTACCGCGGCATTTCCATTGTAGCGTGACAGCGAACGCTGCTCGGCAATGGTATCAACGACTGTGGCCACATCGGCCAGGTAGATGGGCGTCCCTTCGCGGTTCTTGACGATGATGCTGTCGAATTGGGCCACCTGATCCAGGCGCCCCTTCATCCTTACCAGATACTCGCGCGATTGTTCGGTAATGCGACCGCCCGGTATCTCCAGGTTGGCCGCGGTGACGGCGTTCCGGATGTTGTCCACCGTAATTTGGTAGGATTCCATCCGCCCGGGATCGAGAAAGACGCGAATCTCACGCTCGGAGCCACCCACCAGTTGGACGCCGCCCACCCCCGGTATCGGTTCCAATCGGGGTTTGATTTTGTCTTTGGCCAGTTCGGTAATTTCGCGAGCCGAGCGTCTCCCGGACAGAGCGATCGAAATGACCGCCTCAGCATCCATGTCCCACTGGCTTACTATCGGCTCTTCGATATCCTCGGGTAAGTCGCCGCGAATCCCAGATATTTTCTCGCGAACATCCTGAGCCGCGATAGTACCGTCCACTTCGAGCTGGAACTCGACAACAATGAGCGAGAATCCCTCCTGAGAAGTGGTTTGGATGTGCCGAACGCCTGAAACTGAGTTGGCCGCCTCCTCGATTTTCTCCGAGACCTCGGTCTCCACCGCCTCGGCCGAGGCCCCCGGGTATACGGTCTGGACGACGATAAAGGGGAAATCTATGTCGGGATACATCTCCACGGGCAGGCCAATGTAGGAGAACAAACCCAACACCAACAGGGCGCCGATCATCATGGTACAGAAAACCGGCCGCTTTATAGATACTTCGGATAACTTCATTGGGGCTTCGTCTCCCTGTTGGTCAGCTTGACTTTGAAGCCGTCGTCGAGGTAGGTTTGGCCGAGAGTAACCAGGGTATCACCGGCCGTCAGACCGGATGTTACCACCACCCGACCACCCAGATCCTCACCGAGGGTGATCTGTCGGCGCGAGGCAACACTATCGGACACGACAAAAACCGACTCGCGATCATCCAAAACCAACACCGCGCTCCTGGGCACTGTAATGACATTGACCAGATGAGTAACGACTATTTCTACGCGTACAAACATCCCCGGACGAAAGTGATCACCGGTGTTGTCGAACAGCACTTCGACCTGGAAGGCTCGCGTCTGTGGGTCCGCCGACCGGGCCACCGCCGCCACCCGACCGGCAACAGGGGACGATCCGTCCTCGGCAAGAACCGAAACTTCGGCACCTTCTCTAAATAGTCCGATCTCACGAGCGTTGACTCCGAATTTGACGCGCAGACGATCGGTAGTGGCAATGGTCACCAGCGTCTGCCCCTGCGACAGGTAATCGCCGGCGGCGACATTCAGAGCGGTCACCGAGCCGTCGATAGGCGAGACAATCTCTACCAGGCTGGCGGCAGCTTCAAAAGCCGCCCGATAGACCTCGTACTCGGTCCGGGCTCCGTCAAACTGCAACTCCGAGACAGCTCCCTCCGCGAAGAGATACTCCATCGTCTTGAAGTTCTTCTCGGCATTCTTGAACAGCGAATAGGCCGATCGGTAAGTCGAACTGGGACCGGTCTTATCTAGCGATATCAGCAGTTGACCGGTGCGAACTTTGGCACCCTCCTGGACATGGATCTTCTCAACAACTTCGGACACCTTGGCGAAAATGTCGGCCTGCTGCTCACCCTCCACCGTGCCGGTGAAGACACGTGAGACGTCTTCAGTAGTCTGTTTCAGGACCTCGGTCTCGACCGCCACGAGCCGCTCGGTCGTGACCGTCGCCTGCTGTTCGCTGCACGAGGCAGCCCCTATCAACATCATCAGAGCCGCCAGGCTCAACGGTAGTTTTCTTGCATTACTCATCAGTATCATCTCACAGGTTGGTGAAGTCTATGGTTGAGGCCAGCTTCAAACCGGCTCGAGCGTTTCTAAAAGCATACAGCGCCGCCGCCCGGGCGGTGGCTGATTCGGTCAGGGCAGTCTGCGCCGAGAGCAATTCCAGGAGCGTGCCTTTGCCCGACTCGTAGCGGAGCCTGGCGATACGCACACCCTCCTCGGCCTCAGCTATGGACTCGCCCAGTACATCCAGCGATTTTTTGGCCTGGACCAGTTGATCATAAGCCTCTTCGACCTGCAGCTTGATCCTGTCAATCAAGTCCATCCGCGACAACTCGGCCTGGTGCCGCTCGGCCTGCGAACGCCGTACCTCGGCTCGCGTCAGGCCGCCGTCAAAGATAGGAAAGGACAATGTCAGCCCGGCCGTGAAGCTGGTGGTGGTCTTGTCGTTCATGCGGAAGTCATCCGACTGCGATTGCCAGGAGTACTGGGAGACTGCCGCCAGGCTGGGGAAATAACCGGCGCGGGCGATGCGCACCGCTTTGGTGCGCATGTCCAACTCCAGATCCGCTTGCTTTACCGCATAGCGTGACGACAAGGCGACCGCGAGCAGACTGTCGAGTTGGGGCAACCGGGCCAGCGAAGTATCATCGACCGGCTCCACGGTCTCGATAGTCTCCTCCAAGGCCAGCCCCAGAAACGACTTGAGACGTTTTTCGGCCAGACGCACATTCGATTCGGCGGCCAATAATTGTGGTCGCAGGTTGGCTTCCTCGGTCCGAGCTCGAAGCAGATCAAACTTCGCTACCTGCCCCTGTGAATACATCTTCTGGACCACCTCAGCGTTGTGCGAAAGCGTGTTGAGGGCATCTTCCAATACTACCTGACGAGCCTTCGCGAGAATTACACTATAGAAAAGCTGCTCGCCGGAATACTCGACCGTGGCGGCCACTTCGTTGGTCATAGCCTCGGCGTAGCGCTTGTACTGTCTGGCGATGGAGTAGGCAGTGTAGACCTTGCCGCCTTCCCAGAGTGGCTGTCGCAGCGATATGTCGGCGGCGAAATTGTTCTTGAAGCCGAATTGAATCTCTTCCGTCCCGTCTTGGGTTTCAAGGAAGGCCGACGCAATTCGAAAGCTGTGAGTGTATGAACTCCCGAAAGCCAGATGCGGAAACGCCCCGGCGCGCGCCTTGCCGATGTCACCCTGAGCCTTGACAATCTCCTGTTGGGCCGACAAATAGGTGCGGTTGCATTGGTGCGCCAGCTCGCGTACGCGCTCGAGTGTCAGTTGTGTTTCCGCCCCGGCAGTGGCGAATTGCAGCAGCACGATTCCAAGCCCAAGCGCGCAAGCGGCAAGGCAGCGGCGAGAGCTCTTCGGACTAAAGCCGGCAAAAACAGCACGGTTCATTTGTATCCTTTGGCTATTTTCGTAGAGGAACCAAACAAGGTATCGACCAGCTTCAATTGTTGGTCGACATTGATCACCGACGGCATCATCATGCCCATGACAGAGAGGCCGTCGACCAGGGCGCAGATCATGATCGCCACTTCGCTCGGTTTCACGGTGCGAGCGCAGCCGCTCAGGTCCAGTTGCCGGGTGAAGCGCTGCAGCGCCGTTTTGTAGCGGCTGGTAATGAAACGCTTGATCCGGGGAATGCGCCACGCCTGGGTCCAAAGGTCGACGATTTCCGACTGCTTCTGATTGCCATGACAACACTGCACCCGCCATAGTCGCTCAAGAAGTTCTTTGGGAGTAAAACGCCCTTTCAGGTGCTCATTAAATACCTGCTCGTGTTGCTCGACAAAGGAGCGCACCAACTCCAAAAACAGGTCCTCCTTGGTTTTGAAGTGAAAATAAAGAGCTCCTTTGGTCACGCCGGCACGTCGGGCTATCTCCTCGGTTGTCGTACCCCGGTATCCCTTCTTGACGAACAACTCCCTGGCCGCCGCCAGTAACTGCTGACGACGTTCCAGCGGAGGCAGCTTCGGGCTCTGCTTGATCTTGGCCTGTGTGTCCATAACCATAATCCGTCATCTGTTCATCAAATCAAGGACGCCTGCATGACGCCCACTGCATACCGAGCGGAATGTATATCATATACCTACCGGCCGGTATGTGTGATTATCGCCTGCGTATCGATCTATGTCAAGTCAATTCTACGGTGAAAACGGCAGATAGTTGCCGGGACCTGAACGATGTTTTAGAGCCAGTCTTTTTTGCGGAAGAAGATTATCAGTCCAAGAATAATGGAGAACATGAAGGCCAGCGCCCCGAAGTAGCCGTAGTCCCAGTCAAGCTCGGGCATGTTGCGAAAATTCATACCCCACAGGCCGACCAAAAAGGTCGGGGGAATGAAGAGGACCGTGAAGATAGTGAGGACTTTTATGATCCGATTGGTCTTGGTCGAAACCGAGGAGAAGTAGACTTCCTGCGAGGAATTGAGCGTCTGCCACTCGGCATCGGCGACGTCGTTTATGCGCACCAAATGGTCATATATGTCGGAGAAATAAAGACGAGCGCGTTCACTAACCAAGTCGTACTGACCTCGCCACAGACGACTGATCACCTCGCGTTGGGGCAGTACAATCCGTTTCAGCTGCAGGATATCCCGCCGAAGGGTGAAGATGGAGCGAACGGTATCCTCATCGGGCTGCCCCAGAACATCGGTCTCCACCTCGTCGATCTCGTACTCCAGAATGTCCAAAGTAGTGTTGTAATTGTCCACGATTTTGTCGATCACGGCGTGAAGGAGGAAGTCCAGCCCCCGAGACATCAGACGATCGTCGCGCTCCGCCCGACTGTAAAGGTAGTCAAAAATCCGGTGATTGTCGAAATGCACCGTCACCAGAGAATTACCCGACAGAAACAGATCAACCTCGCTTACCTTCAATCCCTCCTGGCGCCCGACATAGTCGACAATCTGGAAAACCACAAATATATACTTGTCGTAGTCGTCGATCTTGGTCCGAGGTTTTTCGGACATAACATCTTCGATAGCCAAGGGGTGAAAGCCGAAATCATCGGTCAGAACATAAGACTCCTCATCGGTCGGCTTGCAAAGATCAACCCACAGGAATTCCTCCTCCGATCGCTCCAACGCCCGGAAGTCCTCCAAACCCTCCGTCAACTGAACCGTCTGGCCGGGCCGGTAACGAAACGACCGAATCATGGTTTCACCTCGCCCTCATAGGCGACGCTCTCGTCGTTGATTTCGTCCAGGAAGCTTTTGTCGACGTTCTCGGATTTGATCTGTTTTATGGCGGCCCTCTCCGACCGCACAAAGCCGAGGCCCAACGCCACGATGGGCAGAAGATCCAGAATGTGCAAGGCCACGGCGAATAACACGGCGTCGCTTCTGGCCACGGAAAATGCGGCCAAGGATGTACTCACGGCCACCTCGAAGGTACCGGCGTTGGCCGGAGTGACCGGGACCATCAGGGCCAGGGTGTTGATAATGACGACCGAAGCGGCGGCAGCAATCGGAAGGGAGTAGCCAAATGATTTCAGGAGAAAGTAGACCACCAGCATGTGCGCCGTCCAACTGAGGAAAGACAAAAACAATGAGCCGAAAAAGTGCTGCGAGGAACGGAGCGACTCGATTCCCTTGGTGAAAGAGCGGATGAATTTCTTAAACGCCACGTGCATACCGGGCCAGCGGTCACGTAGACGTCGACGCCCGAAATCTTCCAGACCCGTCTGGTAGTGAAGCATCAGGTACAACCCAATCAACACCGCCAGAGTGACGGATGCTATCACATAACTCATATACCGATACTCATCGGGAAAAACGAAGGCCACCGAGGTCGCCAAAAGGAGCACCACCAGGCTAATGGCGTCGAACAGGATCTCCAGGATGATCGTGGAAAACACGAACGTCTTGCGCAATCCTTCTCGGCGGGCAAACAAGATCATGCGACCGACCTGCCCGGTCAGCGCCGGCATGACGATGTTCAGAATCTGTCCGGCCGAGTAAAGGCCGATCACCCTCCCGGCCGACAATTTCTTTTTGTGCGAAATCATCAGCTTCCAGCGAAAGGTCTTGGTCAGGACAAAGAGGAAGGTGCAGGCGACGGCCGGGAGCAGATAGCCGATCGAGAGGCGTTCGGACAGGACCCGCAATTCGCTCAGACGGATATCCTTAACGCAGAACGCCAGCAGGGCGACGGCTATTATTGTGCCCCAAAATTGTTTATTCTTCCACAGACGCATCTATTTGTCTTTCCGGCCCCAGGCCAATCTAAAAAGATAGACCCCCCTCAGGACGGTGTCAAACAAATAACGGAAGAGAGCAAAACGTAAGTCGTTAAATTTCAGCGACTAAATCTGCTGCAATCCAACCACGCCGCTTGTTTTTGAATAAGACGTTGTAGAAGCCGTCGGCCTCGTCAAGGATTTCGACGATCAATCCCGGCGCACCTCGCAGCTCCAGCTCCGACTGCGTGGACGGCCCGGTGTAAACCGGGGCCTCGCCGGCGACAATCACTGCCCGGCGAGTGACATAATCGTGCCGGAATTTGTACGTAGTCAGCCCGCCGGCCAGGACTAAAGCCAGGACCACCGCCACCGTCAGTGTTCTTAGCCAGGAGGTTCGGACAGCCAGACCAAATCTGAGGATGAGCAGGACCATAGTAAGGACAAACAGCGCCGCACAAGCCCAGGCCAGGTTGTCCAGCCTCTGCGATCCAACCACGCCTTCCATCAGTCCCTCGATGGGATTGAGTTGGACACCCTCCATTTGAACGCTGGTATACTGCTGGGCAAACTCCAGGTTGGCTCTGATATCCTCATTGTCCGGAGCCAGTCGCGAGGCTAGTTTGTAATTCAATACTGCTCGACCCAAGTCGCCCGCCTTGAAATAGGCGTTGCCGAGATTGAAATACAGCGCATCTGATTCCATCCCCTGATCTAGGATACTCTGATACAGTTGCACGGCGCTGGCGTAGTCCTTGTCTTCGTAAAGGCGATTGGCCCGTTCAAACTGCTCGGCGAACGAATCGGCGGCAACGGCCGACGAAAACCAACCGCTAATCAGAATTGTCAGCAGGAGTGATCTAAGCAAACTTCACCCCCTCAATAGTGACCATGACCTGCTCGGCCTCAGCCAACACTTTTTTGATAGCCTCATCACCGATGGACGACGGTGCAAACCGGGCAAAATCGCAGGCCTTCACAATATCCAAAACGCTGTCGATCAGATCCTGGGCAGCCCCCCGCTCCGCCAGGATTCGGGAGATGGCGTCGGAAGTCAAACCGTGCGGTGATATGTTGAGCTTGTCGGCCAGGTATGATGTCAGCGCCCGGTAAACCTCGGCGTGGAAAGCCTCGGTATGGGCGGGGCTAGCCAGCGACCGTGCCTTGGCCAGGCGTTTGCGAGCCATCCGCGAAGCCCCCCGGGCCCGGGCCAGGCCACGATCGGCCGTCAGTCGATCCCGCCTCCGGCGCCAAACAACCAGAGCCGCCAACACCACTACCGGAAAACCGTTAATAGCCATATACAACGGCGTCAGTAAAACCAATCGATTTCTCGGTTGGAGTTGTCCCAAATCGCCTCTGATGTGACGGATGTCACGAGCGCCGCTGCCGATGGTCATCTCGGGGGCGCGATAGGGCAAATCGGCATCGCCGGCATATCCTTCCGGCCTGATAACCTTGACGTTGATGGGGCTCGATCTGATAGTCCTGAATTGGGCCGCTTCCGGATCGAAGTAGGCGAAAGTCAGGGCCGGAATCTCCAGATCCCCCGGGCGTTTGGGGATGAACACCTCTTCAAAAACTTTGGTCCCACCCAGCTTGTCGTTTTGCGTGGTTGTCTTTTCATTGGCCGAGGCTCGATACACTCGGAAGTCGTCAAGTTCAGGAATTGGTGGTTCGGCGACCGACTTCACATTGCCGGTACCATTGATTGAGATGGTCACCGCGATCGGTTGGTTGACCTCCACCTCACGCTTATCGGCCCGCACACTCATGTTGAATTTACCGATAGTGCCGGTGAATTCCTCCGGTCGCCCCGATACCGGCAGCGGCTTTACATTCAGTTTGATCGGTTGGCTGCGCACGACCACTTCTTTGCCACGGCCAAAAAAGTCATTAAAAACACTAAAGGGATCCCGCCGGCTGTTGTCGGCGGCAGCGACGGTGGTGGTGATGGCGGCCCGGCCGATGGTAAGCTCGCCGGTCTGGGTTGGAAACAGGGCATATTTGCGCTCAATGACTTTGTACCGGCGCCCGTCGATCGCTTGATAGAACGGCGTCTCGTTGCCGATTACTTCGGTCCAGAAGCCGGTTGTGGTCGGTTCGGTGAGTTCGGGGCTGCCGTAGTAGCGCACGGCCGTCAGAAAGCGAAGTGTGAGGGTCACTTGCTGGTTGACGAATGGCTCCTTGTTGTCGACGGCGGCTTCAAGCAGATAGTCGCGACCGTCGCCCGACGTCTCGTTCAACCGGTCCGGTGTGGATGTCGCCGACCCACTACCCTGCCCACCCACGGTAAGCGTAACAGAATTGCCGTTGACCCGCTTGTTGTTATAGACAACACCGATATTGTCGATTGGGAAAGTCCCGGCTTTTTGAGGAATCAGGACATAACGGTAGGTCACCGACGACTCGACCTTGCCGTTAACGATGCTGATATTGCTGGAGCGTCCCTGGGAGTAAACCTCAAAAGCAGCCAGAGTGGGTATCTTGGGATCGGGCAGATTCTGTTGCGGTCCGGCAATGGTGACTTCCAGGATCGCCTGCTCATCCATACCGATCTTGGCCGGGCTGACCTTGACGTCAATCGACACCTCGTCACCGCCGGTGCCCATCACCGTAGCCGCCAGGCTGAGAAGCCCGGCTATGATCAAACATGTGACCAGCTTCCTGATCATGCGCGAAGTATCCTACCAGTCCTTGCCGACATAATTACCACTTGTCTTGCGCCGCTTGACCTGCTTCTGCATGTCCTGCTCATCGTCCTGCAGCGCATTCAGGATCCGCTCGGCATCTTCCTTGGACAGATCCTGCGGTTCCTGCGGTTGGGGCTGCATCTCTTGCTCGGACTGGTCATCCGGCTGATCCTGAGGCTGCTGTTGTTGTTCGTCCTGCTGCTGCTGTTGCTGCTGCTGATCTTGTTGATCTTGCTGCTGCTGTTGGTCTTGCTGCTGCTGTTGCTGTTGTTGTTGCTGTTGATCCTGTTGCTGCTGCTGCATCTGATCCTTCAGCTTGCGACGAGCCAACTCCAGATTGTATTTAGCGTCCATGTCATCCGAGTTTATCTCGAGCGCCTTCTGGTAAGCATCGATCGCCTTCTGGTAATCATCCATACGGAAGTAGGTATTGCCAAGATTATAGTGAGCGGCCGCCTCCTGCATTATATCCGTCGTGGAAAGCGCCTTGGTGAAGCGCTCGACCGCCTCTTCGTAGGCTTCCTGCTCATAGAGCGTCGAAGCCATATTGTACTCCAGTTCCGGCGACTCGGGGATGTCTGTCTCGGCCGAATGGTAGTAATCAAGCGCCGTCTTATAATCGGCAGACCGGTACGCCTGATTGCCTTTGCGTACCAGATCAACGTAATCGTCGGCGCCAAGGACGCCGCCGGCCAGAATCAAGACGCCGGCCAGTAGGCTGAGAACTCTCATAATAGGTCTACGCATTTTAGCCCTGTTGTGTTCGCTTCTTCCTCGACGGGACAAAAAACTCGCCGAATACCAGCAGAATTGCCAGCAACAGCGGCCACTGGTACCGATCATCGTACCGCGTTACCAGCGTCCCTTCAAGTTCTTTTTTCTCGATTTTGGAGATCTCATCGAAGATCCGATCGAGCTCAATCTCGCCGGCGGTGGCGTGATAGAACTTGCCGCCGGTGGCCAATGATATCTTTTGCAGGCCGACATCATCAAGCCGCGACATAATGACCTCGCCTGAGGCATCCTTTTTGAAGCCCACTTGCCGACCCTGGCGGTCGTTGATGGGGATAGGTTCGCCGGCCGGGTTGCCGATCCCAACCGTGTATATTTTGATGCCATCGGTCCGGGCCGCCTCAGCCGCATCGTCTACCCCGCCCTCGTGATCCTCGCCATCGGTCAAAAGCAGGAGCACCTTGTGCATCTTCTCCTTTTGATCAAACATCTTCGAGGCCATCTCAATGGCCGACGACAGCGAGGTCCCCTGCACGCTGACCGTATTTTGATCCATGGCGGCCAGCAAGAAACCAGCCGCAGCGTAATCAAGTGTCAGCGGGCACTGGATGAAGGCTTCCCCGGCGAAGGCCACCAAACCGATGCGGTCCCCTTGCAGCCGATCAATAATGCCGCGCAGTTCCTGCTTGGCCTTCTCCAGCCGGTTGGGCTTCATGTCGGTGGCCAACATCGAATTCGACAAATCCAGCGCCACGACGATATCGATCCCCTCGCGTTTCATCAATTCCAGATGGGTGCCGAACTGCAGCCGAGCCAAGACAACCACACACAAAGCCAGGGCCAGGACTATCAAAAGAGCCTTGGTACGTTGACGTGCAAAACTGATATACGGAGCGTTCTTGAGCACCAGCGGAATATCTGAAAACCGCGCCAGGATCTTCTTCTTGCGCGCGATCGCCGTCAGAGCGAACAATCCCAGAGCCAAAACGCCCAGGATGATCACAAAATTGAATGGTTCTGCAAAACGCAAGTTCTACTCCTGTAGTCGCTACTACGGCAGTTTTCGAAAATAGGTGTGTCCCAACAGCATTTCCAGAGCCAGCAGGATCAGTCCACTCAACGCAAACAGATGAAAGAGCTCCTGATACTGAACATGCGAGGCGCTCTGGACCTCGGTTTTTTCCAATTGGTCGATCTCCGTGTAAATCTGCTCCAATTCCGTCTCCGACCGGGCCCGGAAATACTGACCGCCGGTGAGCTCGGCAATTTGCTTTAGCGATGCCTCGTCGATTTTGGTCGGCTGATAAACATAACGTTTGCCGAAAATGGGATCCTGGTAGGGATACATAGCGTTACCCGGCTTGCCGGCCCCGATAGTATAAATCTTGATATCAAAGGTCGCGGCCAAACTGGCGGCGGTCAACGGATCGATCTCACCGGCGTTGTTGTCACCATCGGTCAGCAAAACAATGATCTTGGATTTGGCGTCGGATTCCCGTAGCCGGTTGATAGCGTTGGCCAGAGCCATACCGATAGCGGTACCATCTTCGACCATGCCAAAATCGACCTGATCGACAAAATTCAGCAACACTCCGTAGTCGGTGGTCAGGGGACACTGCGTGAACGAGTAGCGCGCAAACACCACCAGGCCGATGCGGTCGTTGACCCGGCGATTGATGAATTTCTTCATCTCTTCCTTGGCCACGTACAGCCGGTTGTTCGGCTTGAAATCCTCGGCCTGCATTGATGAGGAAACATCGATGGCCATGATAATGTCGATGCCCTCGGACGTGACCTCGACATACTCGGTTCCCTGCCGGGGACGAGCAAAGGCGATTATGAGCGCTACCATACCCAACACCCGCAGGAAGAATAAGACTATCCGATAGCGCTGGCGACCGGTTCGGGCGGCCCGTTTGATGATGCGAATGTCGGAGTACTTGATCGCGGCCGACTTAAAGCGCCGGAAGCGGATTTGGTACCAGGTCATCAGGACCAGGAGCAGACCACCTACCGCAAAGATCACCCAAGCCGGAATAGTAATGTCGATGATCTCGAAGAAGCTGACTGAAAAGCCGCCGAATTCCCAACTCATACCGGCACCTCCTTCGAGGGCTCCGAGTTCGTCGAGTTGGGGGAGGCGCTCTCAGCCGAGCGGCGAGCGAAATCGGAACGGACCAATTCAACCATATTGTGCGCTGCTTCAATGTCGGCCTCAGCCCGCCCGGACTCAGGCTGATACTTGGCAAACTTCACCAGGTCGGCGTGCGGGAAGAATTCCCGGCAGCGGGCAAAGAGTGATCCCGGAAGCCTAATCTCGCTGAAGCGAACGATGAATTCATCGGTGGTCATCTCCATCGTATCGACTTCATACATGCGCCCGAGGAAAGAGCGAACAATATCAGTCAGTTCGAGATAATACTCCTTGAAACGTCGCTCGGACAACAGCGGCTTCTCCTTGAGGAAGGCCAATTGCTCAAACGCGATCTCCCAGGGCGGACGCAGATCGACCGGTTCCGCCTGGCCACCCCGGCGCCGCCGGTGACGCCACCAGAGATAGGCACCCAAAAGCAATAGTCCGAGCGCGATGCCACCCCAAGTATAGTACTTGGTGTAATCGCGCTGAAATTCGTAGACCGGTTTTTGCGGCTTGATGTCCAGCGAATCGGCACCTTCATCCAACAGCGAATTGACCTTGATCGCTACCGGCTCCGAGAGAACCGCCTTTCGCGTACCGTCGGGCAAATTGAAAACAGCCGGCATCGGCGGTATGACATAGTCGCCGGTGGTGAAGGTCGACAACACAAAACGACTGGCACTCTGCCGCCGCCCGTCGGGCAGCCGCGTCACCAGATCCGTCTGGTAGTCCTTGACGTCAAAGCCGCCCAGGTTGGCACCAAGCGGCGGCGGTATCAACTCATAAGTGGAATCGTAGGTAACCGTGAAGGTATAGGTAATCTGGTCGCCGATCAGGATTTCCGCCCGGTCGACACTGGTCTCAATCTGAATGCCAGGCAGGTTTCCGACCGTGTCGGCAGAGGGCTGCGCCATCAGGGGCATTGCCGCTGCCATGACCATAGCTATGACCAGCAAGGTTGAGAAGCTCTTTGATCGCATATCTTTCATAGTTGCTGCATCATACTCACTTGATGTTCTGATCGAGGAACTCCACTTTCTCAGCCTCGACCAGGCGGCCGATGTACTCCGAAAACGCGGCTTCGGTCTTCTCGGACGAATAGTCAATAAACACCTGCCCCTGCACCGAATCGAACGGGGCGTCCTGATACCGATCACTCTTGTGAGCCAGATAGAAGTTCTTGATATCGACCGAGTCGACCGCAACCCCAGGCATCACTTTGTCGACTACATATTTGTCGACCAGGAGTCTTTTCTGCAGTAATTGCTGCTGCTTGATAATATCAGGGTCCTGGTCAAAGCCCTCTCGCAGGGCAGCCCGATAGATCAACTCACTGGCTATGTACTGGCGCACGAACTCCTTCTTCCCGGCGACGGATGTAAACTGCGATTGAACCTCCGGCGGCAAGGCCTGAATCTGCTGTTCGACGTCCGATAGCCAGACCGGCGATCCACTAATGCGGGCCACCTCGATATCACCCGGCCGAGAAGGTTCGGCATTGACATCGGTCGCGGCGTCAAGCTGTCGGCGGGCATCAACCATCTTACCCATCTTCTCCAGACAGGCCACCAATTTCCGCGAGGCCTCAGCGTTAAACGACCCCTCGGGATCAATGGCACGGGCTCGCACCAGATAGGCCGCAGCTTGCTCATACTCACTCAGGTCATCAAAGTAGATCCGGCCGATCAGGTAGTTGACATTAGCCCGGGTGGCATCATCAAGCGCGGGGCCGGCCAGCAGCGCCAGGTATTCCTCGATAGCAGCCCGGTAGAGCTTGGTATCCTGCAACTCGCCGGCCAGGCGTTTGTGGCGCTCGATTCCGGCCTGGCTGTCACCGCCGCCATTGCAGCCGGGCAATATGAAAGCTAACAACGAAATCAGCGCGATCAGTGTCGCCAAGAAGGCGGCCATATGCAGATCACGGCGCAGCATCTTACAGTCTTCTCCCTCGCATCTGAAAGAAATTTATCAGAGGACCGATATACGACTGATCCGTCCGAATATTAATAAAATCCAGGTTGATCTTGCGGAACTCCTTGTACAATCCGGCCATGTCTTCTTCGGCCCTGGCCGCGAATTCACGACGGAAAGAGGCCGAAGAGGTATCTATCATGAAGACCTCGCCGGTCTCGGCGTCTTCCAGTTCCAGAAGCCCCACACTCTCGAAGCCGGCCTCACGCGGGTCGGTGATCTTCATCGCGATCAAGTCGTGCTTGTTGTTGGCAATCTGCAGCGGCTTAAGATAACCCTCGGACATAAAATCGGAGATGAGAAATACAACCGACTTGCGCTTGATGACCTTGCTGAAATATTCCAGCGCCCCACCGATATCGGTACCCGTTCCCTGCGGTTGGAAATAGAGCACTTCGCGGATCAGGCGCAAAACATGACCGCGACCCTTCTGCGGCGGGATGAACTTCTCGATACGGTCGGTGAAAATGATCATGCCGACTTTGTCGTTGTTTTTTATTGCCGAAAAGGCCAAGAGGGCACCCAATTCGGCGGCCGTCTCACTCTTGAATCGTTCGTGAGTACCAAAGCGTCCCGATGACGACGCATCCACCAACAGGACAACCGACAGTTCCCGCTCCTCCTTGAATTTCTTGATATGCGGTGAGCCGGTACGAGCGGTCACGTTCCAGTCAATCAGCCGGATATCATCGCCCGGTTCATACTGGCGCACTTCCTCGAACTCCATGCCCTGACCCTTGAAGGTCGAGTGGTATTCGCCGGAGAACAGATCATTGACCAGGCGTTTGGTGTGGATCTCGATACGGCGTATCTTCTTGAGAATCTCTTTCGGGATCATAGGCGCGACTTATGGAACTTCCACGGCATCAAAAATCCTGGACACAATGGCATCGGAATCGACTTCCTCGGCCTCGGCTTCGTAAGTAATCAGAACGCGATGCCGCAAAACGTCATGACCGATGGCCTTGACATCCTCGGGCGTGATATACCCGCGTCCCTTCAGGAAGGCATGCGCCTTGGCGGCCAGGTTCAAATAGATACTGGCACGAGGCGAGCCCCCAAAGGCGATCATGTCCTTGAGCTCGGCCAGCCCGTACTTCTCCGGCTCACGGGTAGCAAAGACGATGTTGATAATGTATTCCTTGACCTTGTCGTCGACATAGATCGAACGCAGCACTTGCCGGGCACGAAGGATGTCGGCCGTGCCAACGACGGCTTTGATCTGGGGAATGTCCATGCCGGTATTGCGGTCCATAATCAGGCGCTCTTCGGTCGGGCTGGGGTAGGAGATCTTGAGCATAAGCATGAAGCGATCGACCTGCGCCTCCGGAAGCGGGTAGGTCCCCTCCTGCTCGATAGGGTTCTGGGTGGCCAAAACCAAAAACGGCTCCTGGAGCGGAAAGGTTGTCTCGCCGATGGTCACTTGTCTCTCCTGCATAGCCTCCAGAAGCGCCGACTGCACCTTGGCGGGAGCGCGGTTGATCTCGTCGGCCAGGATGATGTTGGCAAAAACCGGACCCTTTTTGACTGAAAACTCCGAGGTTCGCGGATTATAAATCTGAGTACCAATCAGGTCGGCCGGGAGCAGATCGGGAGTGAACTGAATACGTTGGAATTTAGCTTCAATAGAATCCGCTAACGTCTTAACAGACAAGGTTTTTGCCAGCCCGGGAACGCCTTCGATCAGAATGTGGCCGTTGGCCAGAATGCCGACCATCAGACGCTCGACCAGATACTGCTGACCGACTATGACGTTGCTGATTTGGCCGGTCAGGCGTTCTACAAAGCCCGACTCCTTTTCAACCTCGGCCTGAATCCGTTGGATGTCGGTGTCCATTTATCCTCCAAAGGTGAGCGATATTATATCTTACTAACAAGTTGCTGTAATTCCGATTCGCAGCGGATAACCTCCCCCGGTCCGGCCGAGACCGGCCGGAACTTGTCTTTCTCCGCTTTACTATAGGCCGCCGCCAGCGCTTCGGCGACTTTTGCCGCCAGCCCCGCTTGCGAGAGATTCGTAGTCAATTCGGACTCATCCATACCGACTGCCTGAACTCCGAATTGATCCCGAAACAACAAGGCCATCAGATCGGCCAGGCCGGATTGAAACTTTTTCCAATCGGAGCCGGACTCTTCTTTGAGCTGAGCAAGATGTCTCTTGAATCTATCCACGGGCCTTTCTACAGGTTCGGAGACCGGTTTGTTCCGCAGCCGCCACCAGAAAAATCCGACAGCCGCTCCGCCGGCAATCGCCAACACAACGAGCCACAACCACCACCGGATGCTATCGTCGGATCGGACCACCGCCCGAGGCGGCGCCACCTGGACAGTCATCGCCTGCGTGGCCAGCTGCCCCGGAGTGCTATCAGGCCAGGTGACATAGTCGATGATGGTCGGCTCGATCAGACCGAGGCCGGGGGCGTTGGGAATCAGGGTATAGCGAAAAATCTTGGTAGTGATCTCGTTCTCATCGGCGCCGCGACTGGATACCGAGGTGGAGTACGCCCCGGGGCGGAGCTTGTCGAAGTGAAGCTGTAGCGCTTTCTCAAAACGGTAGTCAGCCTGCGAACCGGTCCACTGGATGACTATCTCAAACCGGACCGAGTCCTCATAGGCTACACTGTCGGTGGAGATGGACTGAGAAACACTGATGCCGTCATCGGCCAGTGCCGTTGCCCACCAAAGCAGAGTAGCTATGCAAAAACAGATTCTTAGCATATTATGCGATCCGCACCTCGCTCTTTACCGGCAACAGACACCTTCACTTTTGCCTGCAGCATCACCACTAAATTTGCTGCGCAATGGCATTTATACTAATCAATGGCGCCCGACGTTTCAAGAAAAAGCTCACGCCATGGCCAGGGCGACAATACCCAGCACCATGCCCGCCTTTAGCGCCGTCGAGACGATCTTCGACATTGAGACGGTGGGGCGAGCGACGAAGGCGATCATCAATCCCAGCAGAGGTACGATATCCAGGTAGATGGCTATAGTGGCATAACTGCCGCTGAACCGGCCGTTCACAACCGGTACCATGGCGATGACGCCGGAACATAGAAACAGCCCCAGGGCCACGATGGCTGACTTTCGAGGGCCGATTCTCTGCGGCAGAGTGAGGACGCCGGCGAAGTCGTCACCGGCGATATCCTGCATGTCCTTGACAACCTCGCGGGCCAGATGAAAGAAAAAGGCTATGCCGGCGGCTGTCAGGGGTCCGGGCGGAAGCGCCAAAAACGATTCCTCAGCGGCCACCGCGCCGGTGACAAAGGTCAGGCCACCCAGAAAGGCGATCACCGTATTGCCGAGCAGGGGAAGCCGCTTAAGATACCGATTGTAGGCCGCCAGCAGAACTATGGCTATAATCACGGCGGTGACAACGGCGGCATTCACGGTCATGGCCAGGGCCAGGCCGAGGAAATTGAGCACGAACATCATTATAAGGGCGTAGCGGCGGCTCAGCGCGCCCCGGACCAGGACTCGATGCGGTCGATTGATGCGGTCGCTGTCGATGTCGAGCAGGTCATTCAGGATATTGCCGGCGGCACACACCGCAAAAGCGGCCAATGATGATATCGCAGCCGAATAGTAGACAAAACTGGCGTGGGTCAGAATGGCGCCGATCAAGACGCCCATCATAGCCATCAGACAATTGACCAAACGGATGATCTTGATTGATTCCAGGAGATTATTCACTGCCGGACGGTAGCGAGTCGGCCCCAAAGCGGTCAACAACTATATCAGAATTCGGACCGGAGTTGAACCGACAGGCGGGGTTGGTCCAGGGTCAGTTCCGGTTGCCAGCCGAGGGTGATGGTGATGGCCCCGTCCCCCCGGACCAACCTCATTCCGAGACCGTAGCCGTGGCGATAGTCTTCCTCGGTTGTAACGGCTCCCTGAGCTGTGGCCACCCGATTGTTGAGATAGGCGCCGTCATAAAAGACCATCGCATACCCGCCCGCTATTCGCCAGCGAGATTCCAAAGCCAGCAGCCCGGCATGTATGGCCGGGAAGCGTTCATTCCGATATCCACGCAAGGAACCGGGTCCGCCAATCAAAAACAGCTCAGCCGGCGGTGGCAGATCTTCCTCGGTGTGAAGGCCGTGGTAAGACGACGACAAGCTCGTCACAAGACGGCCGGTCCAGGCCATGACCCACTCGCCGCGAGCCCGCACCTTGGTATCGTTGATAATCGAGCCAGACACCGGCCCGGCCGTGTCGGACCGGTAGCGACGATTTGTGTAGGTTGCATCCCAGCTCAGCCGATAGCCGCTTGACGGCGTGTATCGGTCGTTCCGGGTATCGCGATCCAGGTCAAGCCCGGCTGACCAGCCGGTGTAGTCCGGCCGGTTATCTTCGGAGGTGACTGTCTTCCAGCCGAGCTGCGTACCCAGCTCCAAACGGCTGCTGAGGTAGAAGCGGCATGAGCCCGAGGCGTTGAAATCATAGAACTGTCCCTGGAAATCGCGGGTGGCGACCGAGACCTCAAAGCGGCCGACACCAAGCAAAAACAGCGGCTGACGGTAGTGGACTTCCAGCTCTTGTCGTGAGGGACCGGATCGGCTCGAATGTAGAGCGATGCCTCGCCCACCACCAAACATGTTGATCAGTTCCAGCCGCAAGGACCACAGCAACCGTTCATCTGAGTCGGGGCCGTAACCGGCGATACCTTCAAAGTCAAAGGTCTTGCGCTCCCGCAGGCGGGCCTCGATGTCGACGGCGGTGTAGCCGGGACGCGGCAGCAGAGCCAGAGCGCTGTCCAGACGAATGAAGTCCAGTTGATGCAAATCACGTTCGACTCGGTCCAGCAGGCGAGTCGTCACCGTATCGCCCGGCTGCACGGTCAGGTGGCGCATGATAAGATCAGGATCGGTGCGCTTCAGACCGGACATTCTGAGCCGACCCAACAGGGCGACCGGCCCGCGCCTGAGAACCACCGTCGGCGTAACGTTCGCCCCGTCCCGGTGCAAAGACTTCACCCGTACGGTACTGAAAAAATAGCCGGATTCTTCCAGATCACGGTGCAGCCTGTTCATGGTCTGTTCGAAATCATCCGCCGTGAAGGGACGGTCAATCGGGAACGAGAGTGCGGTGTCCCCTTGAATCTCCAGCTGCTTAAGAATGCTCCTGGGACCGGCCTTGACTTCGACCGCGTTATCGGACATCGTCACTACGGCGGATTGATAACCGGCATCGGCCAACCACCGGCTGAGGCTGTCCTGGAGCCCGGGCTGCGTCGACCATTGTACCACCATGCGGCGCAGTTTGGTGTGACCGACCGGTTTTTGTCCAGCAAACTGCAATTCGGTCGCCCAGGAGTGACCGGCTATAATCAGCAGCGCAGGCAGAATGTACTGCCATCTTGAGCGTCTCATCCTAAAACCCCGCCACGAGTTCAGCCCGGGCGGTCACCCGAGGTTTGCGCGTATCGGCATGGCGACCCGACAGTCGCAGGTCGGCCCTCAGACCAGAGTCATCTCCGATGCGAACCGACAGCGACCACACCGCCCCCTTACTGCCCGGTCTGTTGTCGGTCAGAGCATACGAGGCGGTTTGGCCGCCTTGAAGCTGTTGACTGTAGCCCTCGATTGAAGCTTCGGCCTGGCCACGCTGCAGCAGATGCCAAAGGCCAAACACACGGAGCGAGGTCTGTTCGGAGCGGTCATTAGTGACGGCCTCAGCAAGTCGATAGCCGACCGTCACACCCAGCTCGCCTGCCGTGAAGCTGCGCTTGGTTGTTACCCGATAAAGCTGTCCGTCGATCTCCCCGGCCCCTGAATAATATGCGTCGCGCTCCGAATTGAAGATCCTAATGGCCTGCTCGAAGTAGAAGTCGCGCCAGGTCTGCTTGAGAACACCCTCGGCGGAGCGCCGTCGGCTGATACGATCGACGGTCCCGATCCGCCGGGACTCGCGGCTGTCATCTAATGAGATGTTAATCAGATAAAACGACTGCCATTCGATCAGGCGCGTTTCGGCATATCGCTCGCGAAAGTAGAAAAGATACGGTTGCGACTCATCGCTCCAGAATGGCAGCACCCACCAGACCGAACGCGAACCCTCGGACAGCAGTTCTTCTTCGATGCGTGTCCGGACCGAGATCAACACATCGGTCCAGACTTTGCGCAGGTCAAAACCACGCTCGCCCCGCCGGACAGTCGGTTGGTCGGACAGCAGTTCTTCAACTCGAATGAAATCTCCATTGGGATCCGGGACATACTGATCATCTTCCAGAACAAAATCGCCGCGACCCGGCTCGACTTCCAGGTACCTGATCCCCCGCGCATTCCGGCTCTCCTGCGAAACCAGATAGCTGCTGCCGACATGCAGCCGCTGTTTTCGATCGTCGTAATCGTAAGACAGGCGCCCCATGGTACTGCTTTGGGTGACGGCGGCTCGTTCGCTCCATTGACGAACCAGCTCGCCT
>JBDRES010000023.1:0-8874 GCA_043819515.1 bacterium | reverse complement strand
GCTGTTGACTAAGTCGAACAGCCTCCCGTTTAAACTCCGCATCAAACTGACGACGACTTCGATCTCTTGACATTCGGACACCTCCTGATACCAATATAACATGGCTTCTTCATGTGTCCACCAAACCGGGGGAAGGTCAGGCTTTCATTTCGGATCAACGGCAGGTGCTCCCGATTTCATGATCAACTGTCTTTGCGCAAAGGTGAGGCCTCGGACGAAGACGTACTACTAAGGCGTCATGAACTGGCTACCAGCTACGACTATTACATGTCGGTTGGCATCAGTTACACTTTCGGATCGATCTACAATGATGTCGTAAACGCTCGATTCGGGAATTGAGTGTGAGGTAGGTCGGGATCCGAACGAAGTGAGAAACCCGACATCTGTCGATACAAAAGTACTCAGGCCGATGTCGGGTTTCTGCATTGAGGCGGTCACTCCGGAAGCCTGCCTATGGGAACCAACTAAGGTAGATCATACCGGTTGCTGCAAGTGGCCCATGACGTCATTCTCTGAAAACTCGGATCCAAGGTCAGCGAATCGTCCAGCAACTCTTCAAGGGGCATGCCCTCGACCTCCAGCAGATACTCCACCGTCAGTTGCGCTCGGTAGCGCCAGCGGGCATAGGACTCGCCGCCCCCCCAATAGAAATCGTTGTTGAGTTTGTCCAGGCGGGAAGTCAGTGTCGCCATGGTATCGGCCCTGATGTGGGCAATGTTGGAGGCGTACTCGGCAAACCCCTCGTTTTTCCACGATGGCAAGTGCTGCAGGCGCCAAAACCCGATGTTCTCCTGTAGCCAACCGTGGGCAATCTCGTGGGCAATCACCTGAACAAAATCACCCTGTAGAGCCGTGTGATCAATGTAGCCGTCAAACGATTCGGCATGCCGGTCTATCTTGGACATATTGATATACGCATTGTCAAAAAGACTCAATCCAAATCCAAGCAGGTCTCCGCGCAGCAGTGTCAGACGCCGAAACAGGTCGAACCGCCAGAGATCATTACAGATGAAAACGTCGTGGTTCACCTGCGGAGCCGTCAGGCCGGCCTGGGCCAAGATGTCCGGGAGATCGCGCAGGGCGGTCAGAGTGGCTTGATCGATAGCTCGGTCGGAGTATATCGCAAACGGTTCAACATCTGCGCGATACTCAAACCACGGTTGGGGATAGGCCAGGGCACTAACCTGCAGGACGGCCAGCAGAACCCAAACGCCGGCAAATGTCATCAACCACTTGATTACGCGACGACGTCGTGGCGGCGGAGCTTTGATGGGCTTCATACGATTATGTACGCGCCTGACCCGGAGGTGTTGCCCCACAGGCCAAAAAAGGCACCGTGTGCCCAAAAAGAAAGGGCCGGCGAAACCGGCCCTTAAATGGGTCAGTCATTTTGAATCCGCTGACCCCCTACGTTCAGCGAGCATCGCGCTCACTGCCTTACTATATGTATCGGCCATCGCTCAAAAACCTGTACCCGACGACCCATGTTTTTTTGCCCGGCCCCTCCTTCTGATCGGACTCCCGGCATCGGTTTTTGTTGCAAGCCGCCGGGCGGCTGATTTCCTTTGCAACAAATACTGGAGCTCAAGATCATGAGGTACCCATGTCTGATTTCGCCTATATCCATGCCCGACAGATCCTCGACAGTCGCGGCACGCCTACCATTGAAGTTGATGCTTGTTTGACCGACGGCACCCTGGGCCGAGCGGCGGTTCCCTCGGGAGCCTCGACCGGGGCGCATGAGGCGGTCGAGTTGCGCGACGATGTCAAAACCCGCTATTTCGGCAAGTCGGTTGAAATTGCCGTCAAAAACGTGAACGAGAAGATTGCTCCGGCCCTGATCAAGGACGATGTCGATCCCTTTGATCAGGTCACCCTCGACAACTTCCTGATCGCCCTCGATGGGACAGAAAACAAAGGGAAGTTGGGTGCCAACGCCCTTTTGGGGGTGTCGCTGGCGACGGCTAAGGCTGCGGCCGAATCGCGCGGGCGGTTTCTGTATGAGTACATCGGCGGTTGCAACTGCAAGATCCTGCCGGTGCCGATGATGAATATCCTCAACGGCGGCAAACACGCCGACAACAATGTCGACATCCAGGAGTTCATGATCATGCCGGTCGGAGCGGCCAGCATCCGCCATGCCGTCCAAATGGGAGCCGAGGTTTTTGGCCACCTCAAAAAGGTACTCAAGAGCAAGGGGTTAAATACGGCCGTGGGCGACGAGGGCGGTTTTGCGCCCGACCTGAAGTCGAACGAGGAAGCCCTTGAGATCATCATGGAAGCCATCAAGAAATCCGGCTACAAGGCAGGCAAAGACATCATGTTGGCTCTGGATCCGGCCTCCACGGAGTTTTATGATGCCAAGTCGAAGAAATACCATCTTGAGGCCGAAGGCAAAAAGCTGACATCGGCGCAGATGATCGACTTCTATGCGAACCTGGTCGACAACTACCCGATCATCTCGATCGAGGATGGCCTGGCTGAGGACGATTGGGAAGGTTGGCAGGCAATGACTGCTAAGCTGGGCGACAGGATTCAGATTGTAGGCGATGATCTCTTTGTCACCAACCCCAAACGCCTCGCCCGCGGCATAAAGGAAAAATCGGCCAACTCGATCCTGATAAAACTCAATCAGATTGGAACCCTGACCGAGACACTTGATGCTATCGAGATGGCCAAGCGAGCCGGGTTTACCTGCGTTGTTTCGCACCGCAGCGGCGAGACCGAGGATGCCACTATCGCCGATGTTGTCGTGGCCGCTGGAGCCGGGCAAATCAAGACCGGCTCGATGTGCCGATCCGATCGCATCGCCAAGTACAACCAACTGATGCGTATCGAAGAGACCATCGGTCGCCACGCCGAATATCCCGGGATGGCTACGTTCTACAATCTGCGGAAGTAGCGGCACAAAGGAAGACCTTGTTAACTCATTCAGATGGCGTCGGCATATTGCCGGCGCCTCTTTTTTGTCTGCAGTACTGATTCCTTGGTTTGACAAACCAGCCAAGTTGGTGGCCTTACGTAATTGTCAACAGCAATTGTGTAAGGAGGCCACCGAGGTTAGCGGCGCGAATGACCGCAGGGAGATGTGCCTTTGCGAGCTCCAGGGCTTGACGCGCCGCGGCCCACATAGTAGATTCACATATCAACTTAGACGGGCATCGTGAGGGCTCCTTACATTAAATAGACTGCGATTCGTTGGAAGCATCGTCGGCCTCCGTCTCGACGCGTCTCGGGCAAGGTCTTTTGTGGGACGGGCGATGAAGCCGGGCCGGCATTGCTCTAACGTGTGGGCCGAACAACCGAAGGGAGGTGAGACCCGACTACAGTAACAGGCAATAACGCGAAAGTGATCGCACAGAAATGCTCTGCACGAGATAGTGAATCTAGCCAGGCTCTGAGGTCTGCGTGGCCCGGGCAGAAGGGGGGCGATGAGGAATTGTCTTCAATATCGCCGAAACGTCAGGTAAGTGTTAGGAGAATATCAAAATGAAAAAGATCTCATGGATAGTGGCGCTGCTTGTCTTTGTGATGTCGGCAGCAGTCAGTGCGGCCCCCGGTCAAAGCGTCAACGGTATTCTTGTTGAGGAGTGGCACTACGATATGTACTACTACATCTGGGGATATTTCGGTTCTTCCCCAGCCGTTGCCGATCTGGGCGCGGATGTTAACAATTACGGTGGTGAACCGGCGGCTAACCTGGAAATCGTCACCGGGAGTGATGAATGCGGAGTCCCTCTGCCGGGTGGCAGCGGGTATGCTCCCGGGCTTTGGTACTGCTTTGACAACGGAGGGAATCTTGAATGGTTCACCAGTACTCAAAGTGACGAATCACGCGGCAGTGTAGGTATCGCTGACATCAACGACGATGGTCACCTGGAGATCGTGGGGGGCACGACCAGTGGCGAGACTGTCGAGGCGATGGATCGATTTGGCAATTTCATCTGGACGTTTCCCAATCCGCCCCATGCCGGCAGCTTCATGTGGCCGGCGGCACCGGCGCTCTCAGATGTCGACCCGACCAATGACGGTATGGAAGTCATCATTGGCAACAGAGCCTATGGTATCGTCTACTGTCTCGACGGCGACAATAGCGACGGCACTGACGACGGTTATTCATGGCCTGGAGGATGGCCCTGGACCGGTACCGAAGGTATCGATTGGGACATCCTCTGGACATACTCGCTGGGAATGGAGATATATGCATCGACTGCCGTGGCCGACATTGATGGTGATGGCGTGCCGGAGGCTATCGTCGGTTCAACCAACGGTACTCTGGTGATTCTCAATGCCGTGACCGGAGCCTTCGAGGCCAGCTTCGCTGTTGGCGGCATTTATGCTTCGGCCGCCCTAGGCGACCTTGACGACGATGGTCTACTGGAAGTAGTTATCGGTTCGACCAACGGCAACGTCTACTGTCTAGAGTGGGATGGCAGCACTCTCACAGCGGCCTGGACGTATTCAACGGGCGGCCCGGTCTATTCCTCTGCAGCTATCGGTGATGTCGACGGCGATGGACGCCTCAATGTCGTTGTCGGATCTACTGACGGCAGCCTCTACTGCTTTGATCACACTGGTGCCGTTCTTTGGGCAAGTGCCACCGGCGGGGCCATCTACTCCTCTCCGTCACTGGCCAGGCGGACTGGCTATGGCATGTACGGCGTCGAATGGGGTATGTTCCGCGGCAATCCGGCCCGCACCGGTTATTATGGTGGGCCAAGCGGCGTGCCGCTCCATGTGTACGTGGGCTCCGAGGATCAGTATTTCTATCTGTTTGATGGAAGTACCGGAGGGATGGTAGATCGCTTCATGGTCAGAGCCGGCGGATGGACTGGGTACATGGGCGTCCACACTTCAGCAGCCATCGGCGATGTCGACGGTGACATGAAGCTTGAGTTGTTCTTCACCGATTGGGGCAGCACGAGTACAAATGGCGGACACACTTTCTGGGCAGTTGAGGATACGGAGTCGAGGGGTTACACCGAAGTAACCATAGACATCAAACCTACTTCTTGCCCCAACCCGCTCGACATCAATAGCGATAAGGGTGATGTTGCCGAAGTCGACCATGAAACGACCCTGGCTGGATCCGGCGGCGACAAGGAGTCGAAGGCGCCGGTCATTCCGGTTGCTATTTTGGGCACCGACGAGTTCGATGTTGGAGATGTCGATCCCTCGACGATCATGCTGGAAGGCGTTCCGGTTATCCGCTGGGCTTATGAGGACGTGGCGGCACCTGTCGGTGAAGACGCCGACTACTGCGAATGCACCACGGCCGGTCCCGACGGCTACCGTGACCTTACTCTCAAGTTCGACAAGGGTGCTGTCATCGATGCTCTAGGCATGGTAGTTGACGGCCAGGAAGTTGTGCTGACTCTCACCGGTGAACTTGTTGAAGGCGTCCCGATAGAGGGCACGGACTGCATGATCATCCGCGGTCCCAAGGACGCGGCGCCGCTTGAGCGCTTTGAGATGGAGACTCCCTCGGTAGCGCTGATTGGAGCCAGTCCGAACCCGTTTAACCCGGTCACCACGATGAGTTTTTCGCTCAGCACGGCGACTCAGTACAGGCTGACGGTTTACAACATCGCCGGACAGGTAGTTCGCAGCTTTGAAGGCGTTGGACAGGCCGGTTTCAATCAAGTGACCTGGGATGCATCTAATAACGCCAGCGGCGTCTACTTTTATAGACTTCAAACCGGTGATTTCGTGGCCACGAAGAAAATGGTGTTGATGAAATAGAGAGTCTCGTATCAGGCGAAAGTGCGGGGACGGCTCTTGCGGCTGTCCCCGTCTTTTTGCGATTAGTTTTCGGTCCTTTCCAACAGCTCCCACTCGATCCGACCGCGGTCGTCAACATCGAAAGCAAGCAGCGCAAAACCGGAACCGTCGACCGAATCATAGGCGGCCAGGACCCGATCGGGACCCAACACGCAAACCTGGCTGGGCATCTCAAAATACAACTCACCCATGTCTACATTGGTCAGGTGTGGGTTGCTGGTGAGGTCGTTGACAATCTCACTGAGCGGATCGGTCAGACCCTTGCGATTAAGGGCGGCCAACTCACTCGTCGTGAGCGTCGGGTGCAACTGAATGCCGAGCGAATCGCGCACCGCCACCAGGCGGCGATAGCGGACCATGTCATCCTCGGCCTGCTGGGCTCGGAAGTACAAACTGTTGTAGTCGTCGCTAAGCTGGTGGTATTGCTCGTAATAGTATTCGACCACGAGCAGCAAGACCACACAAAGCACTCCCAGCGTGATCGGGAATATCACCCAGAGTTTGCTCGGTGGCTTAGCCCCCGAAATCGCTTGTTCGGTCATCGGATCCTCCTGCGCTTTGTATAACCACTACCTGATTATACCTGAGTCGACCGGCCGGGGTCACGAAGAAATTGTGTCTTATCCACTTTGCCGCAGGAGTGGCGTCGGGCGTCTCGGCCCGACGTCTATGGTATTTGACACGGCCTGCCGACTTCGCTATCTTGGTGGTTCGATTAACCCAAGGAGATTTGATTGCATACTCGCACTGTCGTATTTCGATTGATCCTGGCCCTGGTGGCTTCGGTAGTATTGATCGCTATCGCCTGCGATAAGGGGGAGGAGCCGACCAACGGCCATATCGGCGACGGGGATGATATCCTGTCCGGCGCGGCGGTTTCGGTGTCCGGGGTTGACGGCCTGGTCGGCGGCAAGATCCCTATCGACCAGCAGGTGACGTTTAGGATACGGTTTGAGAATTTGACTGGTCATGAAATCCAAGGATTCACAAACGGCTTCAGAGTCTACTCACCCGGTGGTGCACGATGGACAGCCACAGTCGCAGAGAGCACAGGCACGCTAACCAAAGACTACTTCAACCAGATCTTTGTTAACCACCATAGTCCCGACGGTGCCAATGTTGACACAGTAGGACTGGGAGGATTCGTCATTATGGAACCTGGTATGCCTGTTGACTTCGCTGACGACGTCATGACGATACAAGTAGGCCCCATAAACGTAAGTTATGCCGGTCGCACTCTCTGCATTGACTCTAGTGCATATGCGAAAGTTACGTGGCAATGGTCCGCTGGCAACAACATAGCCGGCCGCCCCACCTGGTCCGGGCCGCACTGTTACCAGATCGGGCAGTAGAGCGTTCTGCGGAATCCCGCTGCCATAGGAGACCAAGTGGCGTCGGGTGTCTCTGCCCGACGCTTTCTGCTGCTTGATCCGCGGTCGTACAGAGATATTTGGTAATGCTTATATGTCATTTCACAATGCCATTTTGGCGCTGAATTGGCAGGCCATGAATGGCTCAGGTAGCTACGGGAGGGATATTGTACGCCATAACTGATTTATATATAACATCTTAGGCGCATCGCAAGTCATCCAATAACTCCCCCGAAAAATCTGCAAATCGTACGGAAACTTCTTGACAGCCCGCATGTTTAACTATATTGTTAGCACTCGATGACAATGAGTGCTAACAAATGACCCTCTGAAGCGTTATATTATGATGAAGAAAGCAAGACCCCAGAAGAATCTTGCCGGGCACAAACGAAGCTAACTGAAACCGTAACCATAACGAGGAGACGCTAAAATGCAGATCAAACCGTTGCATGACCGCGTGGTTGTCAAGCCGCTTGAGGCGGAACAGATCAAAAAGGGCGGGATCATCATCCCCGATACCGCCAAAGAAAAGCCTATGGAAGGCGAAATCATCGAAGTCGGCTCCGGTCGCATGACCGATGAAGGCAAGATCGTGGCCATGGAAGTCAAGAAGGGTGACCGCGTGCTTTATGGTAAGTACTCCGGTACCGAGGTCTCAATCTCCGGTGACGAATACCTGATCATGCGTGAATCAGATATCTTCGCCATCATCACCAAAAGCTAACCTGACTGGGAGAATATGAAATGTCAAAAATCATAGATTTTGAAGCCAGTGCCCGCGCCAAGCTGAAGGTGGGTGTTGATAAGCTGGCCAACGCCGTTAAAGTTACGTTGGGTCCCAAGGGCCGCAATGTCGTTCTGGAGAGAAAATTCGGCTCGCCGACGGTCACCAAAGACGGTGTCACCGTGGCCAAGGAAATCGAGCTCGAAGATCATTTTGAGAATATTGGCGCCCAGATGGTCAAGGAAGTTGCCTCCAAGACTTCCGACATGGCCGGTGACGGTACTACCACCGCTACCATCATGGCTCAGGCTATCTATCGCGAAGGTCTCAAGAACGTGACCGCCGGTGCCGACCCGATGGCTATCAAGCGCGGTATTGACAAGGCGGTCGAAGTGATTTCCGCCGAGATCAAGAGCATGTCCAAGCCGGTTTCCGGCAAGACCGAGATCTCACAGGTCGGCACCATTTCGGCCAACAACGACAGCCAGATTGGTGAGCTGATTTCCGAAGCGATGGAGAAGGTCGGCAAGGACGGCGTCATCACGGTCGAAGAAGCCAAGACTGCCGAGACCACCCTTGATGTAGTGGAGGGTATGCAGTTCGACCGCGGCTATGTCTCGCCGTATTTCGTGACTGATCCCGACTCGATGGAAACGGTCCTGGAAGATCCGCTCATTCTTATCCACGACAAAAAGATCTCCAACATGAAAGACCTCCTGCCGATCCTGGAGAAGGTTGCTCAAGCCGGCAAGCCGATGATGATCATCGCCGAGGATATCGAAGGCGAAGCCCTGGCTACTTTGGTGGTCAACAAGCTGCGCGGGACTCTGAGAGTTGCCGCCGTCAAGGCTCCGGGCTTTGGTGATCGCCGCAAGGCCATGCTGGAAGATATCGCTATCCTCACCGGTGGCAAAGTCATCAGCGAAGAGGCCGGTTTCAAGCTGGAGAATGCGGTCATGTCCGATCTGGGCACGGCCAAGAAGATCAGCATCGACAAGG